>CABVDH010000001.1 GCA_902497065.1 uncultured Collinsella sp.
TACAGATTGAGATAAATGGACGGACCCTCAACCTTCCGTCTTGATCTGTAACAGTAAGAGGTCTTTCCCGCCCCTATCTGTTACAGATCAAGACAATTCGCGGCGGCCTCCTGATTCATCTCAATCTGTAACAGTAAGAACGGTTTTCCTCCCCTACGTGTGCATCCCAACGCCCCAATCGAAAATTAACGCGAGCCAGAACCTAATCTGTTCCCTGGATCACCGTCAGCAAATCCTCGTAGCTGTGCACCACGTCACAGCGCTCGCCCTCGGAATCCCAGAACACGTAGTCCTGGATACAGCGGCTCGTCTCCAGCGCGCGGCCGACGTTGCCGGGTATGCGCTCGGCGAAGATGGTGGAGTCGTACCGCTCATCGAGCTTGTGGTACGCGATGTGGTCGACCACCATCGTCGCCTTCTCGGCCAGGATGCAACGGGAGACCTTGGTCACAGTATGTTCCAACCTCCGGACGAGAGCAGTGGGATGAGATATACAGAGGCTTCTTTTCGGCCTGAATTGCTTCAAATATCTCTGGTTGAATCGTTCTGATACCAAATCGATACTGCATTAGATGCTACGCCTGAACGGCCTTCGTGGTCGAGGACTTAATTTGCTTGAGACCGACGAGCGCGATGCCGAGCGTCACGACGGCGAGGACGGCGACGGTCGCGAACCCACCGGTGTGCCCGTACGCGTCGATGAACGGCCCGGCGATGGCAGAGCCGCACGACGAGCCGATGGCGCAGAGGGTCCCCGTCCACGCGACAGCCTCGGTAAAGCGCATGGGCGACACCAGGTGCATCACGATCTCGTTGCCGTTGACGAAAGTCGGCGCCTGGCACAGGCCAGCCGCCAGGTAGATTGCGCCAATCACCCACAGGCTCGGTGCGAGGACGAACAGGCTCAGGCCGCAGCACAGCACCACGAGGCAGGTGTAGAACCTCCGCCACAGCGGGGTCTTCCAGCGGATGGCGCCGGAGAAGAGCGCGCCGACGAGCGAGCTAAACGAGAAACAGGAAATCACGAGGCCCGAGACCTGCGGCATGCCCACCTCACGCGCGAACGCCACAATGGAGACACTCGTTGCGTTCTGGAACGCGCCGAGCCCGAAGTACACGGCGCACAGCGCGACCATACCCGGTCCCCAGATCGACTGCGGGCGCGTGACGGGATTCGCGCGGCCGGCGCGCCTGGAGCCGTCTGCGCCCGTGGCAGCGTCCGCGCCCGCGTCGAGCACGCCGCCGACGGGTGCCACCTCGCGGCGCTCGGCACAGCTGTGGCGGGTGAGCTGCGACTGCGACGGTGGGAGCGTCGTGACCTCGGTGAGCACCATGATGGCGCCGATGACCGCGCAGACCGCCCCGAAGCGGATGGCGAGCGCGGCGGAGATGACGGCGAGCGTCGACGACAGCGGGTTTCCGATGACCCACATGCACTCGTCGAACGCAGAGCACAGCGACAGCGACGTGGAGATCTTCTTCTCGTCGCCGCGCAGCAGGTAGCGCCAGCGCGTGCGGCTCATGGCGCCCCAGGGCGGCGTAAACGCGAGGAACGGCACGATGCAGAAGAGGATCCACTCGTCTACGTGCGCGGTCGCCGCTGCGATGAAGACCTGCGAGGCGATAACCCAGATGATGATGGCCGGGATCGACGCCGCTCGCTGGCCGAACCGGTCGGCGAGTTTGCCGAGCTGCGGCCCGAGCAGCGCGGACGAGACGGAGTAGACGGCCGAGAGCGCGCCGGCGATCGTGTAGTTGCCGTAGATCTGCTGCACGCCGATGGTAATGGACATGCTGATCATGGCGAGCGGCATGCACGCGACCACCGACCCAACGGTGAAGCGCGCCGCATGCGGGATGCGCAGCAGCTCGGCATACCCGCCGAACAGCCGGTGGATCAGGCCGGAGTTCCCCGCAGGGGCCGTGGGGGCCGTCGCGCCCCGCTCCTCGGCGTCCTCGATCTCGATGGCGTCTTCCGTGGATTCCATGATCCTTCCCCGCTCCCGACGTATGGACGGTGCCCCGATGCAATCCGGGCACCGACGCGCGATCTGCGCGCACATGGTATTAGGGTAGCGACATCCGCCGTGGAAGCAACCGGCGTTCGTTTACTTTTCCTGCCACTTTGACGCGGCACGAGGTAATCGAATATAGCCGCGCACATAAAGCGGGTCCTGTTTCATTTTGAACAGGACCCGCCTCTTTCCTTTACGGGCGTAGAGTGTCTCCTACATGTTGCAGATCGAGACATTCCTTCCGACGCTCCGCTTCTATCTCAATTTGTAACAGTAAGGGTGATTATGGGCTTCCACGTGTTACAAATCGAGACAACCGCTTCAGGAGGTGTCTTTAATCTCAATCTGTAACAGTAAGAACGGTATTTCTCCCCTACGTGTTATAGATCGAGACATTTCAAAGTGGTCCCGGTCATTGTCTCAATCTGTAACATCTAGACCGATATTTCCCTTCTAACTGTTACAGATTGAGATAAATGGACGGACCCTCAACCTTCCGTCTTGATCTGTAACAGTTAAAAGCGGAATAACCGTCTTGGTGTTACAGATCGAGACAAACTCGGGAATGAGACGAATACCGTGCCCGACAACCTATCAAAACAAGAAACGGGCTCTGTCCCATATAGAGACAGAGCCCGAAACTCTCATGGAGCCAGTGACAGGAATCGAACCCGCAACCCACTGATTACAAATCAGTTGCGCTACCGTTGCGCCACACTGGCACACTTGGCGCTCTCGCGCGAAGCCAATTAAGAATAAAGGAATTACGGACGGGGCGCAACAGACCCTTCGACCGACCACATCTCAAAACCCTTCGTCAGAACGAATAGTTTTAATTACAATGGAATAGATAAAACTATTCGTTCTGACGAAGGGTTTTGAGATGCTTACCACCAAGGAAGCCGCCGAGCTACTCGGCATCACTCCGCGCAGGGTGCAGGAGCTCATAAAAAACGGAGCACTTGAGGCCCGCAAGGCTTCTGGCGTATGGCTCATCGACAAAGACAGCGTCGACACGCGACTCCGCTCCGTGACCAAAACGGGGGGACGTCCCCGCCGCGGCTACGGTAAGAGCGAGATCGCGTTCACCCTCATGAACCGCACGTATGAAGTCGCTCAGCTGGTCTACAACACATCGCGAAAAGACTTCACCCACATCGGTGCCGACGTCGATTACGCCCACGCCCCTATTGGGGTATTTGGCCCTAATAGCCCCGTATCGCTCGACTCTTTCCGCACTTGGTGGCGCGGCCGCGGTATCCCGCTCGCACGCATTGGGCTAGCCTCCCTGCTTGCAGAAGCCGCAGTCGATGTTCCCGATGAACTCGTACAGCGAAATCTTGGCCTCTCCTTATCCGACCAGTATTGGATAAGGCCCCAAAGTTCCGGTCTCGCCTGGGAGGACATTAACTTCTTCAATAACGCCTTTGATGACGTCTCACTGTCCATTGCGCCCTTTGCCCCAGAGGGAAAAGCGGCTGCCGCAAAGCCCGATAACACGTCGGACGGCAATCTTCAAAAGTACTGGACATGCGAGGGCGGGCGTCGAATTCTGCATAAAGCAGGAGCGCATCTAAACCAGGAACCCTATAACGAGATGGTGGCGACTGCACTTCACCGTCGCATCCTGAACACTTACGATTATGTACCCTATTCGCTCGAAGGCGCGGGCACTTCCGCCTTGAGCACATGCAGTGTCTTCTTAACTGACGAAGAAGAATATGTCCCTGCGTTCTATGTAAACCAGCATGCAAATGCAGACGAGCGACTAACCGATTACGAACGGTATGTAGCAAACTGCGAGGAGCTTGGAGCGACAGATATAAAAGACGCCCTTGGCCGCATGATCGTATGCGATGACATCATTGCCAACTACGATCGTCATTGGCGCAACTTCGGCCTCGTGCGAAACGTCAACTCACTGGTCTGCAGACCAGCCCCCATCTTCGATTCGGGCTCATCACTCTGGTGCAACATATCACTAGAGGAGCTTAGGGCGGGAGAGCACAGTTTTACCAGTGCGCAATTTCATTCAAGCCCCGCCAAACAAATGTTGCTCGTCGAGGACATGAGCTGGTTTGACGGCGACAAACTCGAAGGCTTCGTTGACGAGGCAATCGAGATTCTGTCCAGAAACGACGCGCTCGCGGCAAGGCTGCCATATCTAAAAGAGGCGCTTACATGGCGCCTCCGTAGAATGATCGACATCGCTGAATGGAGTTAGCGAGACAGCGTCGCGCCGTCAGCTCACCTACCTCCCGCGAAGGGCCTTGAGCTTGGCCAGGGCATCGGGGCTCAGGCGACTGCCCAGAGTCATCTTGATCTGCGGAGCTTCCTCTGCCTCGTGAACGTCGTTATCGATCTGCTTGATCTCGTCCACCAGCATGCGGCTCGAAATACGCGTGACACCCTTGCCCATGACGACGGCTTGAATTGTGCCGTCACTCGATACCACGGAGCACGCGCGGCCCTCCTCACGTGCCTCGATGCAGAGCTTCTGCACCACGGTGTCGGCAGAGACGCCCGTCGGCGAAAACTCGATGCGCACGCCGCGGGCCGGCAGGTTGGGGCGCTCGCTGGAGATATTGCCCGCGCCGTCGAACACGATCACAGCCTCGTAGCGGCCCTGGGCAAACGCGGCGACATCGTTGATGAGGGCGGTGCGCGCCATATCGTGAACGTCGCTGGAATACGGATCGTCGGAATGGTCGTATACGAGCTTTTCGTAGCGCGGCGTGCAGTGGATCACGTTGTAACCGTCGACCACCAGCAGCTCGGGCTTATTGGAATGCACCGTCGAAACCGGATCGGCGATGGCCTGCGCAAACGCATTGCCGCCCACGCCGTAGGTCGCGGCCGAAACAATCGGCTTGGCCGAGCCTTCGCCAAAGCGCTTGGCCTTGGACTTGGCGCGGTTCTTCTTGGACATGCGCTACTCCTCCCCCATGAGCTCGCCGGCGTTGCGACGTAACCACTCAAAGCATAGCGCCGTGGTCGCCTGGGCAACGTTGAGGCTCTCGGTCATACCGCGCTGGGGAAGCTTGGTCAAGAAGTCGCATTTCTCGAGCACCAGGCGCGAGATGCCGTCGCCCTCGGAGCCCATGACGAGCGCCACGCGACCCTCGAAGGGAGCATCCCAGCAACTGCCTTCGGCGTGCTCGGAGGCACCGCCCACCCAAAAGCCAGCGGCCTTGAGGTCGTCGAGTGCACGGGCGATATTTGGAACCTGCGCGATAGGCAGATGCATGACGGCGCCGGCTGAGGTCTTGTAGCTGCCCACGGTCACGCCGGCGGCACGCTTATTGGCGATGACGACGCCGGCCGCGCCCACGACCTCGGCGGAGCGCACGATGGCGCCAAAGTTACCGTCGTCAGTCACATGGTCGAGTACGATGACAAGCGCCGGACCGTCGCCCGCGCGGTCGAGGATATCGGCGACATCGGCATAGGGGAAGTTGCCAACCTCGAGCGCAATGCCCTGGTGAGCGCCATGGCTCGACAGTGCGTCGAGCTGCGCGCGCGGCACATACTTAATGCGGACACCCGCGGCGTTGAGGTCGTCGACCAGGCGCGACAGGGCGGCATCGCGCTCCCCGCCCTCGGCGATGAGCGCGCACTTGACGGGAAAACCAGTGCGCAGCGCCTCGGCGGCAGCACGTCGTCCCTCGATAAACTCACCCTTGGGAGCCTGGACAGCGTCGCGGTTGCGATCGCGCTGCGGACGTGCGACCTGGTTGCGATCGCGCTGGCCCTTGGGAGCGGCAGCGCGATCGTTACGGCGAATCGGACGCGAGCCAGAAGCGGCCTGCTTGCCGCCACGAGGCGCACGCTTGCGATTGTCGGCCATAAAGCGACCTCCTTAAATAGATAACGAACAAGAATCGACCGTCCGAGCCACGGCACCTTGCCTTTCAATCGTCGGGCATGACCACCAGGTCTATGCCCTCCTCTTTCAAGGCAATCTGCCGCACCTCGAACGGTCGACAAATACTAGAGACTCTTAATACGAGTGCCCGCAGCAGCATCCTCGATCGTCAGCCCGAGGTCCTTGAGCTGATCGCGGATGGCGTCTGCCAGATCCCAGTTCTTGGCGGCGCGGGCCTCGGCGCGGGCCTCGAGAATCTTAGCAGCGGCCTCGTCCACGTCGTCGCCCGTGTAGGCGACCAGGCCAGCGGCAACGCCCAGCAGGCCCAGCGGCAACTCGACCTTGGGCTCGGGAAGCTCAACGCCAAACGTGTCGAGCAGCTCGACCAGCGTATCGGCGGCAGCAAGCGCGGCGGCCTTGTCGACAGCATCGCCCGCCTGCTCCAGATACTGGTTGCATTCGGTGACAAAGCCAAAGACGGCCCCCATGGCACCGGCGGTGTTAAAGTCGTCGTCCATGCACTCCTTAAAGGCGGCACGGGTCTCGGCGGCCTTGGCGGCAAACGCCTCGGCGGCAGTCTCATCGGCGTCGGCCGTCGCGTGGCTTGCAGCCCAGCGCAGGTTCTCGACCGTACCGGCGATACGCGTGAGCGAGTTCTCGGCACCCTCCAGGCGCTCCCAAGAGAAGTCGAGCGGCGAGCGATAGCTCGTCTGCAGCATCAGCAGACGCAGAGCCGCGGCAGAGTGCTGCTCGAGCACCTCGGCCAGCGTAAAGAAGTTCCCGAGCGACTTGGACATCTTCTCGCCGTCAACCAGCAGCATGCCCGTGTGCATCCAGGTGTTGGAGAAACCCTGGTGCCAGGCGCAGGTGGCCTGGGCGCACTCGTTCTCGTGATGCGGGAAGGCAAGGTCGGAGCCGCCGCCGTGGATGTCGATCGGAGTGCCCAGGTAGCGATGCACCATGGCGGCGCACTCGGTGTGCCAACCGGGACGGCCCTCGCCCCAGGGGCTCGGCCAGCTGGGCTCGCCGGGCTTGGCGGCCTTCCACAGGGCAAAGTCGAGCGGGTCGTTCTTGTCCTCGTTCTCCTCGATACGCGCACCCACCATAAGGTCGTCGATGTTGCGGCCCGAGACCTGGCCGTAGTTGGGATCGCTGCGCACGGCAAAGTACACATCGCCGTTATCGGCTGCGTAAGCGTGGCCCTGCTCGATAAGCGTCTTGATCATGGCGATCATGGGGCCGATCTCTTTGGTGGCGCGGGGACGCACGTCGGGATCGAGCACGTTGGCGGCGCGCATGACGCCGATGAACTTGTCGGAGAACTCCGTCGCGACCTCAGCAGCCGTACGGCCTTGCTCGTTGGCGCGCTTGATGATCTTGTCATCGACATCGGTGAGGTTCTGAGCAAACGTGACCTCGTAGCCGCTCGCGATGAGCCAGCGGCGAATCACATCGAAGCTGATGAACGTGCGGGCGTTGCCGATGTGGATGTTGTCGTAGACCGTGGGGCCGCACACGTACATGCGGACCTTGCCGGACTCGATGGGCTGGAACTCTTCCTTTTTATGGGTAGCGCTGTTGTAGATACGCATTCGTTACTCCTTAACGGTTTTCTGTAGCAGGCAGACGGCCCAGGCGCCAATTCCCTCGCCTTGGCCTTCCCAACCGAGCTTTTCGGTCGTAGTGGCGGCAACGCCCACGTTTTCGACGTCAACGCCCAGGGCATGGGCAAGGTTGGCGCGCATGGCATCGCGGTGCGGGGTGATCTTGGGTTGCTGACAGGCAATGGTGCAATCGGCATCGACAAACTCAAAGCCCAGCTCGCGCGCATAGTCCATCACGCGAGCGAGCAGCACCATCGAATCGGCACCCTCGTAGGCAGGATCGGTGTCGGGGAACAGTTTGCCGATGTCTCCCCCGCGGCAGGCGCCCAGAATGGCGTCGGCCAGCGCGTGCGCGAGCACATCGGCATCCGAGTGGCCCAGCAGACCGCGCTCGTAGGGAATGTCGACCCCGCCGATAATACATCGACGCCCCTCCACCAGACGGTGAACGTCGTAGCCGTGTCCAATGCGCAGGTTACTGAACATGGGGAAGGTCCTCTCCCTCGGCCATGCGGCCGAGCAGAATCGCGGTTACGGGACGCAGGTCCTCGGGCACCGTCACCTTAAGGTTATCGCGCGGGCTCTGGACGCAGCGGACGCGCCCACCCATGCGCTCGACCAGCGAAGAATCGTCGGTGCCGATAAAGCCCTCGGCGATGGCTGCGGTGTGGGCGCGCTTCATGGCGTCGACGCTAAAGATCTGCGGCGTCTGTGCGGCCCAATAAAGTTCGCGCGGCGGCGTCTCGACGATATTATCGCCGTCGACGATCTTGAGCGTGTCGATCGCGGGCTGGCCGCACACGACACCGTCGAGCGAGCGGTCGTCCACAAGCACGTCGATCGCATGATCGATGGCCTCGGTCGTGATGAGCGGACGAGCGCCGTCGTGAATGGCGACGTATTCAAAACCCGCCGGAACCGCATGCACACCGGCACGGGTGGAATCCTGGCGGGTCTCGCCGGCATCGGCAAAACTGATGGGCGTGTCATAGCCAAACGGGTCGATGGCCAGGCGGCGCATCTCGGCACGACGCTCGGCAGGACACACCACCACGATGTGGCCGACCTTATCGCTACGGTCAAATGCACGGATGGACCAGCTCATAAGCGGACGACCCGCTACATTGACGAGCTGCTTGCCACCGGGGTTGCCAAAGCGCTGGCCGCTGCCACCGGCAACGACCACGGCGCATACGGGCGCCATTATGCGTTCCCCTGTTTGGTGCCCTTCATGCGGTACAGGGAGTCCGCAAGAATGGCAGGGTTGTTAACGCCAAAGTCGCCCAGGCGCTCCGGATCCTCGCTGATGTCGTCCATGAGTTCCTGCAGTGAGCCGTACTCATCGACAATCTTCTCGGCCACGCCGTCGCGCACGACGGACACGCGCGAAAGCGTGCGCAGGCCCAGTGGCGTCATGACGGAGTCCTCGTCCAAGTCGTCATAGCCCAGAACTGCCGCCACGTGCTGCGGGTCGGACAGGTCCTTAGGCGTCATACGGCTCAGCTTGGCGCGAATCTTCTCGGCGTTGGCCTCAGAGGAATCGCTCGCGTAGTCGCGGATCATCAAGTCGTATTCGGTATCCATGCTGGAGCCCGCGAGCTGCTCGAGCTGCATCTGCACGAGCTTACCCTGGTTACCCAGCTTGACAATGCAATCCTTAAGCTCGGTCTTTGCCTGCTGCATGATCTCGAAGCTCGAGAAAATACCGGTAATGTCGGCGAGTGTGACGTAGTCGTCGAGCTCGAGGGCCGTCAGGCGCAGCAGGGAGCGATCGAGCGACTGACGGGTAGTCTGGAGCGTAGCGACGAGCTGGTTGACCGAGCTCATGATGGTGGTGACGGGCTGGATCTCGTAGCTCTTGCCGTGGACGTACACGTTGACGACGGCGCGACGAGCCGAAACCGAGATCACGATGGCATCGGTGAGCACCGACATGCGAGCGGCAGTACGGTGACGCATGCCCGTCTCACTCGTGGCGAGCGAGGGATCGGGATTGAGGTGGAAGTTGGCGCGCAGGATCTGAGTGAGGTCGCCATCGATAACGATGGCGCCGTCCATCTTGGAAAGCTCGAACAGGCGGTTCGAGGTAAACGAAATGTTGAGCGGGAAGCCGTCGTTACCGGCAGCGAGCACGTTTTCGGTGTCGCCGACGCAGATAAGGGCGCCCAGGTGACCGGCGATGATCATGTCGAGGGCGGTGCGGATCGGCTGACCAGGTGCCGTCAGGCGGATGGCCTGTTCCATACGCTTTTGCAGCTCGTTCCTATCCAAGGCATCGCTCCCATCGTATACGCTCCATAAACGCTAAATAGTTTCTCACGGTTTGTCCCTGCGGCGCTTGCGAAATCCGATGCTTACAGAATGAGCGAACACAGCTGAGAGCCCAACCTAAATCAGCTGTTCATGTGGTAGCATCGGGATTCGCATAAATGAGGGAGTAGTCGCGTGATCGGGTTCGCCTCCGGTGGCGCGGCAAGTCAACACACTGGCCAATGCGGCCTGGCTTGCCTTAATGAACGAGACTCGTGGCTGTGCGCGCAACGCGTACGCCACGGGTCTTTTTTGTTACTCCCCCAAGAGGTACACGCGGGCCCGCCCGCAGAGAGGGAGCCAGACTATGGGACTCGCAGAGCTTGTGTTGCTCGCTATCGGCCTTTCTATGGACGCTTTTGCCGTATCCATCTGCAAGGGCCTTGGCATGAAAAGGATCAACCTTAAGGTCGCCGTGATACTCGGCCTGTTCTTTGGCGGTTTCCAGGCCGGCATGCCCGTAATTGGGTGGGCCCTTGGTAGCCAGTTCATGGGCATCATCAGCCCCATCGACCACTGGATCGCCTTTATCCTGCTCGCCTTTATCGGCGGCAAGATGCTGTGGGAAGCCTTTACTGAGGACGAGAACGAAGGCGACGGCAAGGATGCCGAAAAGATCGACCTGGGCGAATATCTAATCCTTGCCATCGCCACCTCGATTGACGCGCTTGCCGTGGGCATCTCGTTTGCCGCGCTCTCGGTCGATATCGTTCCCGCCGTGTCGCTCATTGGCATCACGACCTTTGTCTTCTCCGTTGCCGGCGTAGCGATCGGCCACACCTTTGGCGCGCGCTACGAAAAGCCCGCCACCATCGTGGGTGGCGTCGTGCTCGTCCTCATCGGCCTCAAGATTTTGCTGGAGCATCTGGGGATTTTGGCGCTGTAAAACACCCTTCAAAACTAAACGTCCGGATGAGGCCTCATGCAGAGTTTTGCATGAGGCCTTTTCATGCAGACTTTTGCATGTCATACTATGATGCAAAAGTCTGCACGTTAGGAGATCGCCGTGGATACCCTTCCCATCACCACACCGCGCCAAGCTGGCATCTACGTGCGCCAGGCACGCGAGGCTCAGGGTCTCACCCGTGCCGCCCTCGCTAATAAGGCCGGTGTTTCGGAGCGCCTGCTCGCATCGCTCGAGCTGGGAGATGCCACGGGCATTCGGCTCGACAAGCTGTTGACCGTCTTTAACGCACTCGGCATAGGTCTCTTTGCGCAAAGCGATAACGACTCCATCGCATCGCCCTCCGAACATCCGATGACGATAGCGGACCTCCCTATCGCGAACTCGAATGCCCTGCCAAAGCCAAGCGTAGGCAGACGACCCGCTCGACAAGGAACGCCAGCTTTCTATGGTGCCTTGCTGGCCCAAATCGCAGCCGAGCAAGGCCTTTCCGGCACTTCAGACCTCTCCTTTGGCTGTAAGGTTGTGAAATAAATGGCAGAAATGGAGCTTGCGACCCTCATTTGTGGCGAAATCGCCGGCACCCTCCGGCAAGACGAGCATGGACTCTGCAGCTTTGTATACGCCCCAACCTATCGCGGAGCACCGCTATCGTTAACAATGCCGCTTTCCAATCGCACATATGGCCATAACATCGTCCGCCCGTTCCTATTTGGCCTTTTGCCCGACAGTCAAGAGCAGCGTCGCGCTATTGCCACCGAGCATGATGTTGCATCCAACAACCCCGTCGCCCTCTTGTGCCATATCGGTCTTGACTGCGCGGGGGCCGTTCAGTTTTGTCGAGCCGATCAATTAGATGCCGCCCACGGCAGGGTCTCAGCATACCGCCCGCTTACCAATTCTCAAATCGCTCACAAGCTCAAAGCAATTCGCGATGACGAAAGAGAGACATGGATGGGCTCCAACGAAAGCTGGTCCCTGGGCGGCAACCAAGGCAAATTTGCACTAGCTTGGCATGATGGACAATGGTGCGAATGTCTAGGGTCATCCCCCACTACCCATATCTTCAAAAATGGTGTCGTTGGGTTCAAACATCAGGCCTTAAACGAATTCGTCTGCATGAAAACAGCTCGGCGTGTTGGCATTCCAACTGCCAACGTCTCCTATTGCACATTTGAAGACGAAGCTGCGCTCGTCGTTGAACGGTACGACAGAATGGTCAATAGCAGCGGAAATATCGAAAGGCTGCATCAGGAGGACTTTTGCCAGGCACTCGGTGTATTGCCAACCCAGAAATACACCGCCGACGGAGGACCAACTACACGAGACATCCAAGAACGACTGATTAACACAGTCCCCCACCACATGAATCTTGTGCTTTTTACCTATATGTTGTTCTATAACGCCATTATCGGAGCGCCTGACGCACACGCTAAAAACTACTCGCTCATCCTAGGCAAAGGCACAAACGCGGCGCTCGCACCCATGTACGATGTCGCATCGGGCTTAGCATACGAACGTATGCGGCGAAAAGCGCGCCTCGCCATGAGCGTTGGCGGCGAAAATCGTGTGGGGCGAATCGGTCCAGGCGCTATCCGCCGATACCACGGTATGGGCGATCCCGCGCTGGAGGCGGCGCTTACCGATGCCGGGCTATCCGAGAAGTTTTGCTTTGCGACCATGATGGACCTCGCCTACGAGGTACCCATTTGCATGGAAGAGGTCATGGACGAATACGCCGACCTGCCCGGCATGGCGGACCTGCGCGAGCATATGCTCGGCCCCGTCCGCGAAAACTGCCAGCGCACCCTCGACCTCATCAAGGCGGATATGGGCTAGACGCCAATCAATTTCCCATTTCTTAAAAGAAGAGAGGGGGCACCCGTCGCAAAAGCTCGGATGCCCCCTCTCGTAATGTCATTTGCAATCCGCTAGCACGTAGCTCAGACTGCTGCTAGCGCAACCTTTACGCAGCGAGGCGCTTGAGGACGTCGATGAGCAGCTCGTAGAAGCGCTCGGCAGAAGCGAGCTCCATGCTCTCGTCCGGGGTGTGGACATCGGAGAGCGTCGGGCCCACGGCGATGGCGTCCAGGCCGTGCAGGGCCTCGGCAAACAGGCCGCACTCAAGGCCGGCGTGAATGGACTCGATGCGCAGCTCGGAGCCAAAGAGCTCGCGATAGCTCTCGACAAAGACGTCGCGGACCGGCGAATGCTCGGCATAGCTCCAGCCGGGATACTCGAACTCAAACTTGGCGTCGAAGCCCAGGACATCGGCCAGTGTCTGCAGGCGGTCCTTGAACTCGTTCTGCAGCGAGGTGATCGAGGAGCGCGGGGACAGCATGATCTTGACCTCGTCGTCAGAAGTGGCAACCACACCGATGTTGGAGGACACCTCGACGGAGCCGTCGGTGGCGACGTTGCGGCGAATCACGCCGTTAGGGGCAAGACGCAGAGCGCGGATGAGGGCAAGCGCAGACTTCTGGTCCATGGCCTCGACCTCGGTGTCGTCGGCAATCTCGACGGTGCAGGTAAAGCCGGGGTCGAAGACCTCGAGCTCGGCGGTGACGTCGGCGATGATGCCCTTTGCGATCTGGGCCGCGGCCTCGGCGGCAGCGTGGTCGGCGTAGACCAGCTCGGCCTTGCACTCACGGTTGATGGCGTTGTCCTTGGTGCCACCGTTAAAGCTAACGATGGCGGGCTCGCCGGCAACCATCAGGCGGTCGATGATGCGGGCCATGATGAGGTTGCCGTTGCCGCGCTCCAGGTGGATATCACTGCCGGAGTGACCGCCCAGCAGGCCGGAGATGTCAAGCGTGAGGGTGCTACCGGTCTTATGCTCGCGCGCGATCGGGCAGGTGTAGGTAACGACGACGCCGCCGGCGCAGCTGACGGTGGCAACGCCCTCTTCCTCGGAGTCAAGGTTAATCATGGTGCGGGCGCTAATCTGGGACTTGTCGAGCGTCTCGGCGCCGACCAGGCCAGTCTCCTCGTCGGTGGTGAATACGCACTCGAGGGCCGGATGAGCAATCGAATCGTCGTTGAGCACGGTAAGCATAAGCGCGACGGCGATACCGTTGTCGGCGCCCAGGGTGGTGCCGTTAGCGGTGAGGACGCCGTCCTTGACGACCAGGTCGATACCATCGGTCGTAAAGTCGTGCTCAACGGAGCCCAGCTTGTCGCACACCATGTCGATATGGCCCTGCAGCATCACGGTCGGGGCATTCTCGGCACCGGCAGATGCGGACTTGCGAATGATGACGTTGTAGACCTCGTCCTGGTACACATCGAGGCCGCGCTCCTTGGCAAACGCAACCAAGAAATCGCTGATGCCCTTCTCGTTGCCAGACCCGCGGGGAATCGCGCTGACCTCCTCAAAGAAATGGAACAGCTGGGCGGGCTCGTAGCCGGTGATCTTGTAGTCCATGGTGCCTCCTTGGCGCAACTGGTTAGACAGTAAGACATGCGACTTGTATATTCCCAGACTTCGTTTGCATAAACCAGTCGAAAACGCCGAGCGTTCTCGCATCATCGGCTAACGGTGGACCGTATAGCGCAACGGTCACAACTTCCGCAGCTCTACAAATCGAGGCGCCCTTTCCGGAGCGCCTCGATTGCACAGATCAAATTGTCGCCACGCCCTACAGCGCGCCGGAACCGGCTTGCATCATGCCGCCGGGGCCCGAGGTCACGCCGCCGCTCACGGGCGAGGCGTTGCCGGTGTGCGGTGCCGCCGGGACGGTATCGCCACCGAGTGTGCCCGCCGGACGCTGTGCCGGGATCTCGCCCGTGCCGTGGCTAAAGACAAACTTGCCATCGGCCACGTCGCACAGGACGGTATCGCCCTCGCCCCACTCGCCGGCCAGAAGCTCCTCGGACAGCGGGTCCTCGATGAGCTTTTGAATGGCGCGGCGCAGCGGACGCGCACCGTTGGTGAGGTCGGTGCCCTCGGCCACGATCTTGTCATAGGCCGCATCGGTGAGCTTGATGTTCATGCCGTTTGCGATCAGGCGCTGGCGCAGATCGTCCACCAGCAGGTGCGCAATCTTGGTCAGGTTCTCGCCCGAGAGCTTCTGGAACACCACGATGTCGTCGATACGGTTGAGCAGCTCGGGGCGGAACAGGCGCTTGAGCTCGCCCATCGCGCGGCCGCGGATCTCACTCGAGGTGAGGCCCTGCTCGCCGGTGGTGCCAAAGCCAACGCTCGCATCCTGCGCGATCTCGCGGGCGCCCACGTTTGACGTCATGATGATCACCGTATTGCGGAAGTCGACCGTCTTGCCCTGGCTATCGGTCAGACGGCCCTCCTCCAACACCTGCAGCAGGATATTGAAGATGTCGGGGTGCGCCTTCTCGATCTCGTCGAACAGCACGACCGAGTACGGGTGACGGCGAACAGCCTTGGTGAGCTGGCCGCCCTCGTCGTGGCCCACATAGCCCGGGGGGCTACCGATGAGCTTGGAGACCTCGAACTCACTGCCAAACTCCGACATATCGAAGCTGATGAGCGCGTCCTTGCTGCCAAAGAGATACTCGGCGAGCGTCTTGGCGAGCTCGGTCTTGCCTGTGCCGGTGGGACCAAGGAAGATAAAGCTGCCACCGGGACGACGCGGGTCCTTGAGCGGCGAGCGGCTGCGGCGCACGGCCTTGGCGACGGCCTCGACTGCCTCATCCTGGCCGATGATGCGCGTCTTGAGCACGCTTTCGGTCTGCAGCAGGCGCCGGCTCTCGCTCTCGGTGAGCGAGGAAACCGGCACGCCCGAGGTCACGGACACGATGTCGGCAATCTGGGAGACATCGATGGTGAGCGGGCTGGCGTCGAGCTCGGCCGTCCAGGCAGCCTTGGCCTCGGCGAGCTCAATCTCGGCAGCCTTTTGCTGCTCGGTGATCTCGGCGGCCTTGTTCATGTCGTCGCTCTCGGTGGCCTCCTGCGCGGCGGCCTTAAGCTCCTCCACGCGATGCTCGGCCTCGCGCACCGGCTCGGGCGCGCGGTTGGCGGCGATGCGGGCGCGGGCGCCGGCCTCGTCAATGAGGTCGATGGCCTTATCGGGCAGGAAGCGATCCTGGATGTAGCGGTCGGAGAGGTTCGCGGCGGCCTCGATAGCACCCTGCGTATAGCGCACATGGTGGTGCTCCTCGTAGCGCGGCTTGAGCGCGGTCAGGATCTTGACCGTGTCCTCGACGCTCGGCTCCTCGACATCGATGGTCTGGAAGCGACGCTCGAAGGCCGGGTCCTTGGTGAGGTACTTGCGGAATTCCTCGGCCGTGGTGGCGCCGATAATCTGGAAGGCACCGCGCGCGAGCACGGGCTTGAGCATGGAGCTTGCATCGATGGATCCCTCGGCAGAACCGGCACCGATGATGGTGTGCATCTCGTCGATAAACAGGATGACGTCGTCGGCTTCGGTTGCCTCCTGGATCACGTTCTTGAGGCGCTCCTCGAACTCACCGCGATACTTGGCGCCCGCGACAAGACCCGGCAGATCGAGCGTCCAGATGTTCTGGTTCATAAGGTTCTCGGGCACGTTGCCGGCAGCGATCTGCTGTGCCAGGCCCTCGACGATGGCCGTCTTGCCCACGCCGGGGTCACCCAAGATAAGCGGGTTGTTCTTGGTGCGGCGCGAAAGGATCTCCATCATGCGCTGGACTTCCTTTTCGCGACCGATCACGGGGTCGAGCTTACCGTCGCGTGCCTTCTGCGTAAGGTTGGTGGCGAACTGCTTGAGCGTGTCGGTGCCGCTCCCCTTTTGCTGCGAGGCGTCCGAGCCGCTAAAGAACGGCAGGCCCGCACCGGGACGCCCAGCACCGGCGCCGGCGAGTGGGCGCTTCTTGTCCTGATCCTTGGCGGTAAGCTTCTCGATGGCTTTTTTGATGGAAGCGGACGACACGCCCAGGCGCATGAGGATGTCCATGGCCATACCGTTGCCCTCTTCGACGATACCGATGAGCAGGTGCTCGGTCGACACATAGGTCTGGTTGTTCTCGCGCGCCACGCGGAAGGAGCGCTCCATCACGCTGATGACGAGTGGCGTAAAGGCGAGCTTGGCGGCCTCGGTCTCCTCGCTGGGCTCGGGAACGGTGGTCTGGACCTCCTTGAGCGTGTCCATGATGTCGTCGTAGGAGATGTCGAGCGAGCGCAGCGCCTCGGCGGCGATGCCCTCGTCCTCCTTGGCGAGCGCGAGCAGCAGATGCTCGGTTCCCACCTTATTTGAATGAAGATCGAGCGCCTCCTGCTTGGCCATGGACATGACCTTGCGCGCGCGATCGGTAAATCTATCTAACATGCTCGTTTCCTTACATGAGTTCATCGAAATCAAAACGCCCGCCCGTCGGCGGCGCTTTTGTCTCTTTACCCACAGGTTGTCTATGTTAACAGCTGGAGGAATATCTATAAACCCGGCTCACATGAATGCAGGTTATGACCGCATCGCGGGACTCACCGCGCGATGCGCGACAGGCGCCCCGCAAGAGAAACCCTAGGCGTCTTTCACCACGTCGGGACTCGTCGCACGCGATGCGCGATAGGCATCGGCCTCCTTGGAGACGCGTTCGAGCAGCTCGGATGTATCGACGCCCTCGACTTGCGCGACCGTTTCCACCGTCTGCATGGCGACCGCCCTCAGGTACGCGCACGCGCTGTCCCCCGGCTGCTCGAGGTCTATCTCCTCGCCGCCCTCCCGGGCAAAGCCGACCGCCATCACAAAGCCCATGATGCCCGAGACCAGAAAGCCCACCGCAAAGCTCGAATCTGCCTTGAGCTCTTCTCCGTCGGGGTGGACGATCTCTCTCACGCGGTCGATGATGATCGTATGGATGCCCTGCACGACCTGCTCGGCGGCACCCGCCCTCATGGTGATGACGATGCGCCGCAGCAGGCAGCGGACGTCGCGCCGGTCGAACGCCGAAAGGTCGCCCTCGCTCGAAAAATGCCAGAGGGCATCGGTGATGAGCTCGTTATCCTGCAGCAGCTGGGCTATGGCGATGGCGACGAGTTCATCGAAATCGTGAAAATAGTAGTAAAACGTTCCGCGATTGCACTGGGCGGCGCGGGTCACCTCGCCAACCGACAGCTCGAAGATGCTGTTGTTCTCGATGAGCTCCCAAAACGCCTCGATGATACGGGTGCGTGCATCGGGCGCATCGGCGTCCTTACGCGGTCTCGCCATGCGCCTCACCGCACCCCTGCGCCTTGGCGTTCATGATGAGCATCTGAAGACGGTTCTCCACGTTGGCGAAGCTCACGTCGGGATCGTAGTCGAGCGGCAGGAACTGCGCCGTGGGATACTGCTCCTTGAGCGCATGGATGAGCCCGCGCCCCACGACATGGTTGGGCAGACACCCGAACGGCTGCAGGATCACGAAGTTGCGGCAGCCGCGCTTGGCGTGCTCGAGAATCTCCGCCGGAATCAGCACGCCCTCGCCCGCATCGAACGTATGGTGCAGGATCTTATCGCTCGCGCGCACGAGCTCGGGCATGCGCGTCGGCGGCTCGTAGAGCGGGCTCGCCGCGCCCAGGCGGTCGCAACGGTCGTGCGCGAGCTCGAACAGGTTGTCCGCCGTGGCGTACCAGGCCTTTTCGGGCAGCGACAGGTCGACGTGGAACTCGCGCGACTGCGCATGCTTGTAGAAATAGGTCTTGCGGATCACGTCGGTCATGCGCGCCTCGATGACCTCGAGCCCGTTGTCCTCGAGGTAGCGCTCGATCTCGTGGTTGGCGCCGAGATGGAAATTGAGCAGGTACTCGCCCACGATGAGAACGGTCGGATGCGGGTTCGAGCGGTCGTACGGAACGGCGTCCATGATCGCAAGCGCGCGTTTGAAGCCCGTCGCCTGGCCTCTCAGCCCGGAGCGCTCCATGCCCTCGATAACCTCATCGAGCGCGCGGTCGAACGCAGCGTCCGCCGCGCCCTTCTCGAGCTCGTAGGGACGGATGCGCCTAAGCATGGCCTCGAGGGCATCGATCATGGGAAGACCGTAGGCGATCTGGATGCTCGGGCCAAGGCCGAGCTTGAAGCCCGGATGCGCATTGTGGGCATCGACGTCGTCGTTGGTGAGCACCGGGACATAGTCGTATCCCGCGTCGTCGAGCGCGCGGCGCAGCAGGGGCATGTAGTGCGTCAGGCGGCAGTCGCCGATATACTTGCCAGTCACCACGGCGACGTCGTGCGGGTCGTACTTACCGCTCTCGAGTGCCGCGAGCGCCTCGCCGATCACGATTTGCGCGGGGAAGCAGATGTCGTTGTGCACATAGCGTTTGCCCAGGCGGATGGCATCCTCGCGCCCGATATCAAGGGCCTCGGCGCGCACGCCCTGATTGCGCATCGCCGCGGTCATGAGCCTGCAGAACGCATGGGAGGTGTTGGGGACCAGCGCGATCTTGTCGTGCCGGTCGCGCTTGGTGTACTTGACCTTATACGGGTCGTCGAGCGGATGGACCGCGTGCACCCGGGCGCCCTCGGCACGCTCCTCCGCGCGACGACGGTTGACCGACTCGATAAACGAACGCACGCGAATGCCCATGGGACCGGCGACGTCGCTCTCATCGAGCTTGATCATCATCGGAACCTTGGAGCCCATCTCGCCCATCATGCGCGCGATCTCGTCGGTGAGATACGCATCGTGGCCGCAGCCGAAGCTGCCCATCTGCACGAGCTCGAGCTCGGGCGTCGATGCGACGATGACCGCGCACGACAGCATGCGCGCATGGTAGTTGTTCACGATGTCGATGCGGCTGTTGGAAAGATCGACGTTGCAGACCCCCGGCACCGCATCGGGCGTCAGCACGGGGATGCCGCGCTCAGAGAAGAGCTTGGGCAGCCCGTGGTTGACCAGCGGGTCGTTGTGGTACGGGCGCGAAGCGATCACCACCGCGTAGCCGCCGTCCTCGTGCACGTTCTCGAGCACCTGCCTGCCGCGCAGCTGCAGCTGGTTCTCAAACGTCTCCTGCGCGCGGTCCGCCTGCTCGGTCGCCTTGGCAACCAGGTCGGCATCGATATCGAAGGTCTCCTTGCACCACGCCTTGAGCTGGCGGTTTCGGTCGCCCTCGTCGTACCAGTGGAACAGCGGCGTATCGAACGGAACGCCGAAACGCTCCTCCGGGTTATCGGAATTGCGCATCACGTAGGGGTATCCCTTTACGACGGCGCACATCCACTCGCTGGTAGAGGCGGTGTTTTCGGTGGGCACCGTCGTGATGATGGGCATGAAGATGCGGTCGACGCCGGCGTCGACGAGATTGCGGATGTGCCCGTGGACGAGCTTGGCCGGGAAGCACACGGTGTCGGATGTGACGTGCGCCAGACCGCGCTCGTACATCGCCTTGGTGCTGCGTCCCGAGACGCGCACCTTAAAGCCGAGCGTGCTGAAGAACGTCGACCAGAACGGCATGGTGTCCCAGAACTCGAGCACACGGGGAATGCCGATCGTGACATCGCACCCCCCGCTGACGGGAACCGTGGGGTACGACTCGAACAGCAGCTTCTCGCGGTCGACAAAGAGATTGGGGGCAGCCGCGGTCCGGTCGCGCCCCGTGCCGGGTGCCTGTGCCTCGCAAGCACCCTGCGGACGCAGCTCCTCCGCCGCGGGAACCTCGCGCACGAGCTCATCCCATGAGATGGCGCCGCCGCGCGGGCAGCGATTGCCCGTGACGTAAAGCGAGCCGTCGCCAAATGCCACGACCGCGCGCTGGCAGCGGTTGTTGCACCGACGGCAGGTAACGCCGCCGAACTCGCGATGCTCGAAGCGCTCCACGGCATCGAGCCCGATAAACGACGTGCCGGCGTCGCCCTTGCGGCATTCCTCGCGCGCGAGCAGGGCGATACCGATAGCGCCCATCAGCCCCGGGTGGGGCGTACGCGTGACGGGTTTGCCCAGATACTGCTCGAATGCGCGCAGCACCGCGTCGTTTCGGAACGTGCCGCCCTGGACGACGACTTTGTCGCCCAGACGGTTGAGATTTGAAACGCGAATGACCTTGGTGAACACGTTCTCGATAATCGAACGGCAGAGACCGGCCATGATGTCGCCCGGACCCTTACCGCGCCGCTGCTCGGAAACGACGCTGCTGTTCATGAACACCGTGCAGCGGCTGCCGAGAACGGCGGGGGCTTTGGACGAAAATGCCTCGGTCGCGATATCCTCAACGGCTATTCCGAGGTTTTTGGCAAAACCCTCGAGGAACGAGCCGCAGCCCGCAGAGCACGCCTCGTTGACGACGATATCGGTCAGCACGCCGTGGTTGAGCCAGATGGCCTTCATATCCTGTCCGCCGATGTCGAGCACGAAGGTCGCATCGGGAACGCATGCGCACGCGGCGCGGGCGTGCGCGACCGTCTCGACCGTATGGTAGTCGGCGTGGAACGCGCGCGCGAAAAGCTCCTCGCCGTATCCCGTGGTGCCCACGGCATCGATCGCAAGCGTGACTCCCGCTGTCTCCCAGCGGTTCTTCAAGCTGACAAGACCCTGTTGGGCGACGTCGAGCGGTCTGCCGTTATTAGACGCGTAGAACGAATCGACAAGCTCACCCGCCTCATCGACCAGGGCGAACTTGGTCGTCGTGCTCCCCGAATCGATACCGAGCGCCACACGCACCGTCTCTCCGGGCGCATACGCATCCGGACCCTTTGCCGGCGTCTCTTTGCCATGGCGTGCCGTAAAATCCGCCTGCTCGGCAGGTGTGGCAAAAAAGGGCTGGGCAAGACGTCCCTCCCCGCTTGCGGGCGCGACCGTCTCGAGCTTATCCAGCCGGACAAAAGCGTCGGGAAGGTCGATCGGTTGGGACGATGCGAACATGTCGGTCAGCGACAGGGCGGCACCGCGCGCGACCATGATCTGCGGATCGCGCGGGACGATAACCTGATCGTCCGATAGATTCAGTTGCTCCCGGAACACGCGGACCAGTGTGGGGTTGTAGGCGAGCGTACCGCCCTCGAAGATTACCGGCGGCTCGATGTCGATACCCTGGGCCAGACCGCCGATCGTTTGGCGGGCGACCGCGTGAAGCGCCGAAAGCGCCAGGTCGGTGGTAGGAATGCCCTCGTTGAGCAGCGGCTGGATATCGGTCTTTGCGTACACGCCGCAGCGGCCCGAGACCTCGTGGACGGTCGTTCCCCGGCTTGCGAGCTGCTCGAACTCGCCCGATTCGGTGCCGACCCCCATGAGCTTTGCCATCTCGTCGATAAATGCACCGGTACCGCCTGCGCACGAGCCGTTCATGCGCATGTCGGCAACCTCGATGTCTCCCTTATCGTTGGTGCGGAAGAAGATCATCTTGGCGTCTTGGCCGCCCAGCTCGATGGCGCAGCGCGTCTGCGGATAGAACCTGCTGATCGCGAGCGCGTTGGCGACCACCTCCTGAACGTACGAGGCGCCCAGCGCGGTCGCGATATCGCGCGCACCCGAGCCGGTCACCGCAACGCGCAGCGACTCATGGGGAAAGCGCTCGGCGAGCTCGCCGAGCATGGCGCGCACGCTCGCTGTCTGACACGCCCCGTGGCGGCGATATCCCCACCACGCCTCGGTCATATCCTCGTGCATCGCGTAAACTTTGGTCGTCGTCGACCCTACGTCCAGTCCTACTAGCAACGCCATAATGCTCCGTCTCTCGCATTTTTCCTGCTAGAGATATACCACTCTACGTAATACAACAGACTGTTGTATTTAAACTCCGTATAAAAAGCGGCTGCCGAAACGCTTCAGCAGCCGCCGAATGCACCAATAGATTGTTCTGCGCGCTAGCACGTCGGGCAACGGAGCAGCACGGGCCCTCCGGTCATGCGCACCGCTCACGCCCGCGATGTCGCCGAGAGAGCTATCCACGCTTAGGGCTCCAACCAAGCAAGTCGCCCGCGCTCAGCAGATCCCTAAGCGAGCTACTCGCACTCAGGAGCCATAGCCTGCTCCAAGAGCTCGGCATGCTCCTCCTCGAAAACCGTCCCCACAGGGAAGGCGCGACGGAAGACGAAGTGGGAAATCGGACCGGCTACCAAAAGGTTCCACGGCAGCGCCATTACAAAATTATGCGGGATGTTGATCATCCAGATCGCGGGCACGGAATACAGGTTCGCAAGGATGCCGCCGGGCATGTGCGTCAGACCCTCGCAGGCACCGTACAGCGACATGATGATAACCATGGGAACGACCATGCAGGAGCTGACGGCGAGCGTCATGGCAAGCGGCGAGCTCTTGCCCGGCGTGACCAAGTACTTAAAGGCGAAACCCTTGGCGAGCGGGCTGGCGACGAACCAGTCGCAGCACATGGCAAAAACGTAGGCAACGGGGAAGCCGAGCCACGCGGCGGCAACAACCTCGCCGTTGATGGACCCATGCTGCAGGGCAACGTTGTAGATGCTCATCCAGAGCACCATGCAAAAGCACATGATAAAGGTGAACAGCAGGCTCTCTCGTTTGTTGATAGGCATGAAGGGCAGATTCCTTTCTGTGTTACGCCGCGGCACTACGCAACAAAAACGGGCGGGCGAGATGGAGCTGTTGGGACTTCATCTCGCCCGCCCGTGGTACGTGCGTCTGCGACTACTTATGTGGTGGAACCAGCCTAGCACGAAAACCCTGCGCTTCGTAAGCGTTGAGTTTATGAAGATGCAGGGTACCAATAATCCCCCGACCCCATAAGTTGCGGTGGAATACGGACTGTTTTGACCCTTTGAGCAGCAATTCAGTCCCTATTTCACCGCAACTCATTTGGTGCAAAGTGACCTGTCCCCCCTTGCACCAATTAGCTGGTGTGGCGCCAGCGAGGGTCGGTGAGCGTACGCGCCACACCCAGGCCAACGGGCAAAAACGCCACGATGAGCACTGCGCGCACAAACCAGCCGAGCATATTGACTGTGTCGAAGGTGCACATGTAATACATCGAGCGATACAGATACAAACCCGGCACCATAATGACAATCGAAGGCACCGTGAGAGCGATACGCGGGTAGGTGAGCTTGACTTCGGCCAAGCTTGCCAGCAGACCCGATACCAGCGCGCCGATAAACGCTGCTGCCTCGGGAGGCATTCCCGTGCTGAGGCCCAGGAAGGGAATCATCGTCGGCGCATCGACAAGGGTCAGACGCAGGGTATTGGAAACGGCGCCGATCAACCCAGCCGCCGCGGCCATCTTTACCGGGCTGTTGAACATAACCGAGAAGCCAAATACACCGATAAAGCTCATCAGTATGCGCAAGAGCGTAAGAGCCAACGGTGAGAGGCCGAGCGGGGCGAAGTCATCCGGCGCCAGCCCCACACATTCGGCAACCATCCAGCCTACGAGGGTCGCCATCACAATAATCGACACAGCATACGAAAGACGCTCAATGCCGCTTCGCATGTCGAGCTTAGCGATGTCGAGGCCTGCCGTAATGAGGGGAAAGCCGGGAATCACAAAGAGCATGGCGCCGATATAGCCTTCTTGGTGCGACATTGCCCCCGGTACGACCTGGCCAAGGCCGAGCAATGCCAGCAGATACGAAACGCAAGCGAGCGCAACACCGGTCGTCAGCGCGCTGAACTGACCAAGGCCTTGCTTGAGAATATGGGAGCGGGCAAAGTTGCCGACACCCGCGCCCACAAACGCGCAGGCCATCTCGATAGGGCCGCCGCCGAGCAAAAAGACGAAGGCGCCGCAAGCACAGGCTGCCGCAAGGCCCTGTTGCCAGGGAGAGTAATCGGGCTTTGAGCTCTCAACGGTCCTGAGCATCTCGTGGTATTCGTGCACGGTAAACCGGCGCCCATACGTCTCGATTTCCTTTAAGAAGCTCTCCATCATCCAAATGCGATGGGTATTGACTCCCGTTGTGGGCAGGCTGACAACCTCGTTAAAGCAGTGGCCATCTTCGATGCAAGTGCACTCAAACGACAGAAGACTCAGGTCGACGTGAATCGTGACGCCGAGTACGGCAGCAACACGATTCATGGTATCGCGCACGCGCCAGGCACCTGTTCCGCTTGCCAGCATAAGCATGCCGGTGCGGCAGATGATGGATGACTTGTCGGTGAGCGGCGCATCGACGGCAAGCTCATCGCCTGCCGTCACGATCTGGTGCCAATCAGTTTTCATATGAAGCGCGCCGGCACGAACGCCGTGGTGCATGGGGGCTCTCGAAAGCAGCGAGTTAAGGCGCGAAGACTGTGGGAACTCCGTTGATTCGTCCTCAACCTCATCAGTCTCTTCATCGACCAGATCAAAGGAATCAAGCGGCGCTGGCTCGCGACGGTCGATCAGCTCCTCGTCCTCATCATCAAAGTAATTGAACTGATCGAGCATGTCCTCTTCGATTGAACGCTCGCTCGCGTCGTCCATATAGACGCTCCCTTCCTACCGACTAACCCCCATCCTAGGCAGCAACGGCTAAAGGAAACATAAAAGAGACGGCTGTCATGCATGGAAGGCGCAAACCCCCAATGCGTCGGTAGATCCCCAACGACTAGGACTGTCCCCAAGTGCCGGCAGAAAAGGAACGTCCCTAAGTGCCAACCAGGGCAACACCACAGATAGAGGACGGACAGCGAAAGCCCGCCAGAGCGAGCAAGGTCCTTTTGGGGCGAGATGACACCATAGGTTGAGCATAAGTCAGCGAGCGGGCCGCATTTGTGACAAGGTGACGTGAAACGAAAGGGCGCTGACCTTCTGGTCGCGCCCTTGAAGTTGAACGTCAGATTGTCCAAATGCGGCCCGCGCAGCGTCGAGCCGTTACGCGGTTTGGTAAAACCGCGTAACCCCCTAGTACATCTTTGCGCCGGCGGGGATGGAAGCGTCGAGCTGGATCAGATTGAGACGCTCCTCGCCATCCTCCTCGTGGATGGCACTGATGAGCATGCCGCAGCTGGGGATGCCCATCATCTTGCGCGGAGGCAGGTTGGTGATGGCGAGCAAGGTCTTGCCGACCAGGTCCTCGGGCTCGTAATAAGCGTGAATACCGGAGAGGATGGTGCGGTCGGTACCGGTACCGTCGTCGAGCGTAAAGTTCAGCAGCTTCTTGGACTTCTTGACGGCCTCGCATGCCTTGACCTTCACAGCGCGGAAATCGCTCTTGGAGAAGGTATCAAAGTCGACGAACTCCTCAAACAGCGGCTCAACGGCGATCTTGGAGTAATCGAGCGTGGGCTTAAGCGACTTAACGAATGGGCTCGCGGCGTTGCCGGCCTCTGCAGCCTTGGCGGCAGCGGCACCGGACTGGAAACCCTTCTCGGGCTTCATGTGCGGGAACAGCAGGACGTCGCGGATAGAAGCCTGGTTAGTAAGCAGCATGACCACGCGGTCGATACCAATGCCAATGCCGCCCGCGGGAGGCATACCGTACTCGAGGGCGCGCACGTAGTCCTCGTCATACTCCATAGCCTCATCGTCGCCGCCGGCCTTCTCGGCCATCTGGGCAGCAAAGCGCTCAGCCTGGTCGACCGGGTCGTTGAGCTCGGAGAATGCGTTGGCGTACTCGTGGCCGGCGATGACCAGCTCAAAGCGGTGAGTCAAACGCGGGTCGTCCTCAAAACGCTTAGCGAGCGGGCTGACCTCGATGGGGTAATCGCACACGAAGGTCGGGTTGACGATGGTGTCCTCGCCCAGCTCATCGTAAATCTCGGCGATGATCTTGCCGGCAGTCCACTCGGGCTTGATCTCCAGGCCCTTCTCGCGCGCGGCGGCAGCAAGCTCCTCGACCGGCGTGTCGATGGTGACCTGCTTGCCGAGCACGTCGGAGACGATGTCGGTCATGGGACGGCTGGCCCACTCACCAGAAAGGTCGATGGTCTGGCCCTGGTACTCGATGACCTCGGGGTTGCCGATGGCCTTGTTAGCCGCCTTAATGACACCCTGGGCGAGCGCCTTCATGCCCTCGAGGTCTGAGAAGGCACGGTAGGCCTCCATCGTGGTGAACTCGGGGTTGTGGGTAAGGTCCATGCCCTCGTTACGGAAGATGCGGCCGATCTCGAACACGCGCTCAAAACCACCGACGATGCAGCGCTTGAGATGGAGCTCGGTGGCAATACGCAGGTAGCACTCCTGATCGAGCGCGTTGAAGTGGGTAATGAACGGCTTGGCAGTAGCGCCGCCCTGGATGGTCTGCAGGATGGGGGTCTCGACCTCCATGTAGCCGTCGGACTCCATAAAGCGACGGAAGGTGGAGAGAATCTGCGAACGCTTACGGAAGGTCTCGCGAACGTCGTCGTTGGCGATCAGGTCGACGTAGCGCTGGCGATAGCGGGTCTCCTTGTCGGAAAGACCGTGGAACTTCTCGGGCAGCGGACGAACGGCCTTGGAAAGCAGGGTCGCGCTCTTAGGGGCAACGGAAAGCTGACCGCGCTGGGTGCGCACGACCACGCCGGTCACGCCCAGGATGTCGCCCAGGTCGAGGGCCTTGAGCGTATTCCAGGCAGCCTCGTCCATGTCGTTGATGCGGCAGAACAGCTGAATCTCGGCAGTCGCATCTCGCACGACGATGAACATGATCTTGCCCTGACCGCGCTTGGTGACCACACGGCCGGCGATCTTCACGACATCCTCGGTGTCCTCACCATCGGCAAGATCGGCGTACTTAGTCTCGATATCGGCGACGTAGTCCTCAAGCTCAGAGTGCTCAGGATAGGGGTTCTGGCCCGCCTCGAACAGGGCGGCGCGCTTGGCCAGGCGGGTGGCGCGCTCGTCGTTGAGCGTCGATGCCTGATCGGCGGCGTTCTGGTTCTCTGCCATAAGTTAGCTCCTCAAACTAAAACGCTCCCCAGGATTCGGTCCCAGGGAGCGAAAACATACCTTTACGCGGGACCGTGGTCTAGCGTGCGATCTTGGCGATGGTGTAGACGCGAGTCTTGCCGGAAGGCGTAACGACCTCGACGGAATCACCCTCGCCGTGACCGATGATGGCGTGACCGACCGGAGACTCGTTGGAGATCTTGTGCTCGAGCGAGTTGGTCTCGGTGGTACCAACGAGCGTGACTTCCATGACCTCGCCGTTGGGATCAATCAGCGAAACGGTGGAACCGATGGAGACGGTCAGATCGCCCGTGGTGGCAGCAACCTGAGCGTTGGCAAGAATGGCCTGGATCTCGGCGATACGAGCAGCATTCTGGGCCTGCTTGTCCTTGGCGGCATCGTACTCGGAGTTCTCCGAAAGGTCGCCGAACGCGCGGGCTTCCTTGATGTCCTCGACGATCTCCTTGGCGTAATCGCCCTCACGCCAGGCGAGCTCCTCGACGAGCTTCTGGCGGCCCTCAGCGGTCAGTACGATCTGGCTTGCGTCCATACGGATATCTCCCCAACTCTGATCAAACAATCAACTGTCAACAAAACGAAAAAGACCGGCTAGCCTGCGGGCAAGCCGGTCAGGTGCTCACCCCAAAGGGATGGGACTACTCTGCGTCCGCGTCGCTGTCCTCTGCCTGCTTCTTCTTGGCAGCAGCGAGCTTGGCCTCGAGCTCAGCGATCTCCTTGTCCTCCTCGGACTGCTCGACCACGACCTCCTCGGCCTGCTTGGTCTCGGCCTTATCGTCGCCCTCCATACCCTCGCGGATATTCTTGACGGTAGAGCCGAGGGACTTGCCGAGCTTCGGCAGGTTCTTGGGCCCGAAGATAATCAGGACAACGACGAGAATAATGATGAGCTCAGGAGCCCTCAGTCCAAACATGTAGACCTCCACAATACAGCGAGACAAGCTCGAATGAGTATACCGCGGGTATCGCGGTATCACAACACTAGCTAAAAAAAGGGACCGCAAGAAGCGGTCCCTCCTCATGCTCTGGTCGGGTTGACTGGATTTGAACCAGCGACCCCTGCGTCCCGAACGCAGTGCTCTACCAAACTGAGCCACAACCCGTTAGCTCGACTATAGTAACAAAGATTTTCGCCGCGTGCTAGAGAAATTTTTATTTCTTTGGCGCGTCGATTTGAACCGTGTTGGGAATAAACTCAGTCGCGCAGGCCCACCAGCCATTTTGCTGGGCAGCATCGGCAAGCCTTTCGACCGTGGCAGCGGTGTCGCAAATGGCAAACGAGCAGGCACCCGATCCGCACACATCTACAGCAACGGTTCCGTCCTGTTTACGCAGCCAGTCGAGGACCGTTTGAATCTGCGACTCCATCTGTGCGGAAATGACACCCAGATTGTTATGGATGAGTGCATATGCCGTCTCGGCATCACCAGCACGCAAGGCAGAAGCTATCGCGCCGGGCTTGTCCGCAGGCACCGGGGCCTCGTCAAAACGTCGATAGGCTTCAATTGTCGAAACGCTTGCCTCGCGCGGCTTGACCAGCACGACGGGCGTCGCGGGCAGCGCGGGGTACTCAGTTGCCAGCACGTCTCCCCCACCTACGTAGAACGCAGGGCTCGCGTGCAAAAAGAACGGGACGTCAGCACCAATGCCCCGCGCAATGTCGTCGAGCGCGGGGTCGGTGCGATCAATGCCCCAGAGCTCCGCCAAGGCGACAATGACCGCGGCCGCATCCGTCGAGGGGCCGCCCAAGCCGGCGCACAATGGAATGCGCTTCTCAATCGTCACGCAGATGTTTGCCTCGCGACCATAATGATCGGCCATAGCAGCCGCAGCCCGATACGCCGTATTCTTTTGCATGGGAAAATCTGATGCCGGAACCGTCTGAACGGTCAGCGCCTGCGCCGGCGTGACCGTCACGGTATCGGAAAGACCGACGGCTGCCATCAGGGAATCGACCCTGTGGTAGCCGCGGTCATCGCGCTCGGTATGAACCCCCAGGTAGAGGTTAATCTTTGCCGGCGCGGAAAGAGTCAGGGACCGATCGGTCACCGTTAGTGCTCCTCGAGCTGATTGCCGAGCGGGGTAAAGATATGCTCGCCGCTCTCAGGGTCGAACAGCTCGACCTGACCGGTGAGCACATCGATATACTGGTAGGACTGACGCGACTTGCGGCCGCGACGCTCGTCGACCTCGACAATGAAGACGGCCGGGTGGACGCTCTTGATGGTGCCCATGCGC
Organism: uncultured Collinsella sp.; assembly: GCA_902497065.1. GTDB lineage: Bacteria > Actinomycetota > Coriobacteriia > Coriobacteriales > Coriobacteriaceae > Collinsella. Next base: position 29,639 of record CABVDH010000001.1, read on the forward strand.
TCGACGACGCGGGTACGGCCCATGTTGGCCTTAACCTTGACGCGATCGCCCACCATATCGGTCAGCTTCTCGTGGATGTCGTCGACGTGATTGACTTCCATCTCTTCCATGAACAGGGCCTCCAGAAGGTGCAATTCAAAAAGGGGATAATACCCCTAAGATAGACAAAACTCTAATACTATAGCACCCCGCTGTTGCCATACGCAAGTAGCTAAAAAAGCCCGCTCCCAAATTGACTACTTACAGACTATCGGTGTCCAAGACGATGGTGAATGGGCCGTCGTTGACAAGATCGACTTTCATATCGGCGCCAAAGATGCCGTGCGCCACGTGTTCGACATCTTGGCGAACGAGCGTCAGGAAGTACTCGTAGAGCTCGTTGGCGACATCGGGGGCGCCGGCATCCGTAAACGATGGGCGGCGACCGTGGCGGCAGTCGGCGAACAGCGTGAACTGCGACACCACGAGCACCTCGCCGTCGACATCGGCAAGCGCCAAGTTGGTCTTGCCGTTCTCGTCCTCGTTGATACGCAGCCCGCGGAGCTTGCCCCACAGCTTGTCGGCCTCGGCACGCGTATCGCCATGGCCCACACCCAGCAGCACCAGGTAGCCGCGTCCAATGCGGCCCACGCACTCGCCGTCGACCGTCACGCCGGCGTTGAGCACGCGCTGCACCACCGCACGCACGGTCTACTCCTCGCCCGTCAGCTTGGCGGACAGATGCTCGAGCGCATGGAAACGATGGCTGATGGCGTTCTTCTCGTCCGCCGTCAGCTCGGCCATGGTCTTGCCCGGCGTGTCGACCGGCAGGAACAGCGGGTCGTAGCCAAAGCCGTGATCGCCGCGGCCCTCGTGCGCGATAACGCCCTCGCAGGCGCCCTCGCCATAGGTGACCAAACCGTCCGTGTCGATGAGCGCAACGACGCTCATAAAGCGCGCGGTGCGATCCTCGTCGGCCACGCCTTCCAGGTTAACGAGCAGCTTGGCGTTGTTGGCGGCATCGTCGCCGTGCACGCCCGCATAGCGCGCGCTATACACGCCCGGCTCGCCGTCCAGGGCATCAACGACCAAGCCCGAATCGTCGGCAATGGCCATAAGACCCGTCTCCTCGACCGCAGCCTGCGCCTTGATGATGGCGTTCTCCAAAAACGTCGTGCCGTTTTCCTCGGGGTCCTCAAAATCGCCCAGCTGGCCGAGCGCCACAAAGCGCACCTCGGGCATGACCTTGCCCAAAATGGCCTCGATCTCGGTGAGCTTATGGGCGTTGCCCGTTGCCACGACGATGGTCGCCGCCGGGTCGAGGGTGTCGATGTCAATCTTCTCAAGTGCCATGACTGGCCTCCTTGTCTCTAAAGCAATGCCGAGCCGCGGGCAACGAGGGACTCCGCCTCTCCCCTCTCAATCAACGGCAGTCTTGTGTCCAGACGTCTCCACAGGTAAAACCTACCAAAATAAACCTGTCCCTTTTTGGCAGGTTAGGCGATGGCTTGGCGCTGAAGCTCGATGAGCTCAGCGATACCCTTGTCGCCCAGGTCGAGCAGGGCGTTGAGGCGTTTGCGGTCGAAGGGCGCCTGCTCGCCGGTACCCTGGAGCTCGATCATCTCACCGGTGTCGGTGGCGACGAGGTTCATGTCGACCTCGGCATGGCTGTCCTCGGAATAATCGAGGTCAAGCAGCGTATTGCCGTCGACAACGCCCATGGAGATGGCAGCCACCTGGCCGATAAGCGGGATGCGCTCGATCTTGCCCGCCTCGACCCACATGGCGAGGGCGTCGTGCAGCGCCACCCAGGCGCCGGTGATGCTCGCTGTACGCGTGCCGCCATCGGCCTGAATCACATCGCAGTCAACGGTGACGGTGTACTCGCCGAGCGCCTTCATGTTGACGACGGTACGCAGGCTGCGGCCAATGAGGCGCTCGATCTCCATGGAGCGACCCTTGCGGTTGGCGTGCTCGCGCTTGCAGCGCTTGCCGGTCGACGCCGGCAGCATGGCGTATTCCGCGGTCACCCAGCCGGCCTTAGCTCCTTTTCGCCAGCCCGGCACGCCCTCCTCGATAGTGGCGGCACACAGCACGCGCGTGTCGCCGAACTCGGCCAAACACGAGCCGTGGGCGTGCTTCATGACACCACGGGTGAGCTTAACGGGGCGCAACTCGTTGGCGGCGCGACCGTTGGCGCGGTTGACCTGCATGTACTCCATAGAAATTTCCTTTCGGCAAAAGATGAAAGTGAGCCTTTGGTCGGTGACCTTGTATCTATTTCAGCTCATCGATATCGATATGTTCGATGCTCTTGAGCGGCTGACCAAAGATAAAGCTACCCGCCACCGCAAACTCGGCAATGTTATCGGCCGTCGTGGCAAAACGATGCTGCGGCTCGGCGGCGTCGCCCGCCAGCTGCTCGCGGCGCGTGAGGATATCGGTCAGCTCGCGTGTGGTCTCCTCGGCGGAACTCACGACGCGCACCCCAGGCCCCAGCGCATGGCGGATAGGTCCCACCAACAGCGGAAAATGCGTACAGCCGAGCACCACGGTATCGATACCGTGGTCGCGCAGCGGCTCAACCGTGGCACCCACCAGCGCACGCACGGCAGGCGTATCGAAGATGTCCTCGTTCTCAAGCCACTGTTCCTGCAGATGTGCACCCGAGGCGAGCTCGTGTTCGACAACCTCGACAAAGCTCGAGGCAGGACAGCCGTATACATCGACACCGGCATCCAGGTCCTGAATGGCGCGCGTGTAGGCGCCCGAGCGAATAGTGAGGTTGGTGGCGAGCACGCCCACGCGACGCGTACGCGTGCTGTTGATTGCCGCACGGGCACCCGGCGCGATCACACCGATCACGGGAACGTCGAGCACCTGCTGGGCCAGACGCAAGGCCGCAGCGGTCGCCGTGTTGCAGGCGATGACCATAATCTTGACGTCGTGCTTCGAAAGCCAACGACCCGCCTGCAACGCAAACGAGCGCACTTCATCCTCGGTGCGCGTGCCGTAGGGGCAGCGCTTGGTGTCGCCAAAGTAGTAGACGGACTCGTGCGGCAGCGCCGTCGCGATCGCGCGCGCAACCGTCAGACCGCCCAAACCAGAATCGAACACGCCAATCGGGCGCGTGTCGCCTGCCGGATTCTCGATATCGGACATTACCTCACCAGTCTCTCTCGAAAAGACATGTCCAAGTGCGGCGACGCCGCGCTACGAACGCGCCGCGACCAGCAGCTCTGCCGTCGCCGCCCAACCGTCGACAATTTTGCCTCGCGTAACGAAAGCGTTCTCGCAAGCAGCCAGGAACTCGGGCGCGCCGGCGCTCGTCAGGCCATTCTCGACCAGGCAGAACGTGCCCACGTGATCGGCCATGTAGAAGTCGGACTCGGAGTCGCCGAGCGCCAACGTCTCCTCGCGCTCGATCCCCAGGTGCTCGCAGAAGCGCGCAATGGCGACGCCTTTGTTGAGGCCCGCGGGGTTGATGTTGAATGCGCGACCGTCCTCGACGCGATCGAGCTCGAGCGTCGTCGGCTTGGACAGATGCGTCAGGTGACCGTTGCAGGCCCACACCAGGCCGCAGCCGGCCTCGTCCAGGATGGCCTGAACCTCATCGTCGGGCACATCGCCGCGCATGCCGACGGTGACCTCACGGTATTTGTAGCCGGTCGACATGTCGTTGTGATACTCGATCTTGTGCGGCCAGCGGGCGAGGATCTTCTCGCACACGCCGGTCTGTTCGATCACCTGGTGCGGCGTGAGGCCGCAGGCGGGGTCGTAAGGCATGTCGCCGGTCAGATACTCCCAATCGTTGGCTTTGAGGTCGTACATGACCAGGCCGCCCATCTCGCCGATGTAGGAGTTGAGGCCGAGCACGCGCGCGTCCTCGTGGATCATGGTACGGTTGCGGCCCGAGGTGGGAACCACCTGAATACCAGCGCGAGCGAGCGCCACGACGGCCTCGACGAGTTTGGTCGAGGGGTTGCCGTCGTTGTCGCGTAGCACGCACGAGCCGGGTGCGAGCATCGTGGCATCCAGGTCGGTAAAGACGTACTTGACCTTGGCCAAGCGCTCGCGCATCTCGCCCGAAAGCTCAGCGACGGTCGGCAGGGTATTGTGGGACATGGTTACTCCGTTTACGTAGAAGGGTTTGGACTTGGACGGCATGTTTTGATTGAGGGAACACGCTTATGGCGACAGCGCACTCAGGGCGCCGCCGCCATCATGGTTCATTAGTCAAACTGGGTAACATCGATCAGGCGATTGGCCAACGAAAGGTCGCTCTCGATGGGCACGAACTCGTCACCCACGTGCATGAGCTCCTCGTCACCCTTTGCCAGCAGCAAAACAATGGTGGGAGCATCGGGGTTGACGTACTCCTCGCGCGCCGCCTTGAACGCCGCATGCACAGCGGCTTCGCGATCGAGGATGATCTTGTTCGGCGTATCGTCGGGAACATGTTCGGCAAGCTCGCGACAGACCTTCATCGGGTCCTCGTGAGCCGGGTCCTCATTGGCAAAAATCATCAGGTCGGAATATGGTGCGGCCTCGCGCGGAAGCTGCTCGCGGCGCTCCTGCGCCTTGCCGCCGGCAGCGCCAAACACTGCGATGACCGGGCTGGCGGGAAACGCGCGCTTGACCGACGAGAAAAGCGAACGGAACGAAAGCTGGTTGTGCGCATAGTCGACGACGCAGATCACGCGGCCGTCCTTCGACTCCACGACCTCCATACGGCCCGGCACACGCAGTTTGGAGAGGCCCTTCTTGATGGCATCGATACCGATGCCGATCTCGCGCGCAGCGGCGATAGCGACCAGCGCGTTCTCCACGTTAAAGTCTCCCGCGATACCCAGCAGGACCTTCTCCCCCGCCTCGGACTCGCCGGCACACAGGCCATGCAAGTTGAACTCGATGCTAAAGCCGACCATGCGTACGTCGCTCGCCCACAGGCTTGCCTCGGGATGCTCGACGCCAACAGTCACCAAGCGCTCGGCCGTCGACGCTGCCTCCAGCACACGGTCGACCTCTTCGGTGCCCAGATTCACCACGGCGGTCTTTGCCTGGTCAAAGATCCTGAGTTTGCTCTCAAAATAATCCTCAAACGTGGGGTGTTCGATCGGCGAGATGTGGTCGCGGCCGATGTTGAGGAAGCACGCCACGTCAAACGGCAGATTCTCGACGCGTTGGTACTTGAGCGCCTGGCTCGAAACCTCCATGACCATGGACTGGCGACCGGACGTGCGGCAGTTGGCGATATGGCGCCAGACCTCGGGGGCCTCGGGCGTAGTATTGGTGCTCTCGTAGCACTCGATGCCATCGTCGGTACTCACCGAGCCGATCATGCCGCAGGACTCGCCCGCCGCCTTGATGATGGACTGGAGCATAAAAGCGGCCGTGGTCTTTCCCTTGGTGCCGGTGATGCCCACGATCTTGACGTCGTGGTCGGGACGGTCGTAGACCTCCGGCGGCAACAGGGCCATGGCCGTGCGAACACTATCAACAACCAGCATCGCAGCACCGCTCTCCTGCGCCAGCGGCTCCAGAGACTCGACCAGTGACTCCTCGCACACAAATGCGACGGCGCCCGCATCGAGCGCCATGCTCAAAAACGCGGGCTTAAAGGCAGCACCTTTGCAGAAGAACACGTCACCTGCCGAGACCGCGCGCGAATCAAACGAGCAGCCGGTCACGGCACGCTCGTCAACCTGCTCTGATGCGCGCAGCTCGCCGCACACATCGAGAAGCTTGGCAAGCGTATCGACCGTGGTCACGGTCGCGGAATCCGAATGGTGCATCTTTCACCTTTCTCAGCCATTTGGCAGGGACGGTTTTATAGTAACTGAAACGCACCCACGCAAAAACGGCTCCCGGAGGAGCCGTTACGCGCAGGCGTTCGTCAGCCGAGGCTAGGCAGCCTGAACAGCGGGCTGGTCCTCGTCGATAAAGAAGCGCTTGTACCACACCAAGAACACGAGCGGCGTATAGATCTTGCGCTGGAAATCGCCCTTGCCCGCAAAGTGCAGATCGAGCAGGTGCATGAGTTCGTCGGTATTGAAGAACTCGCTTGCCCACGGCGCGGTGAAGTACTCCTTGACATAGTCGTACCACTTTTGCTCGCGCAGCCAGTAGACAATCGGCACCGGGAAGCCCACCTTGGGACGGGTGGCCCACTCATCGGGCAGCGACTTGTTGGCAGCGTGGCGGAGTACCTGTTTGTTGCCGTTCTCGTTGATGCGGTAGCGGTCGGGAATGTGCTCGGCGAACTCCATGACTTTGCGGTCCAGGAAGGGCACGCGCAGCTCCAGTGAGTGTGCCATGCACATCTTGTCGGCCTTGAGCAGAATGTCGCCCGGGAGCCACATGTTCATGTCCAGGTACTGCTTCTTGACCAGCTCGGGCTGACCCTTCACGCGCGCATAGATGGGAGCGGCAAGCTCGAAGGCGCCATCGCCGGTGTTGTACTCGGGCTTGAGCACGCCGTCGACCTCGCGCTCCGGCCATACCAGAGCCTGTCCCAGGAACGACTTCTCAGGGATCTCGGCACCCTTGACCAGGAAGTTATGTCCCTTGAAGTACGGCATATGCAGCGCCAGGTTACCGAGCGCGCGACGGATGGGCAGCGGCACCATCTTTTTGTACTTGCGGACCGGGACCGTGTCCTCGTAGTAGGCGTAGCCGCCAAAGAGCTCGTCGGCGCCTTCGCCCGAAAGCACGACGGTGACGTCCTTGCGGGCCATCTCGGCCAAGAACCACAGCGGCACGGAAGACAGGTTGGACTGCGGCTCGTCCATGTGATACTGGATATCCTCAAGCGCACCGAAGAACTCGTCGGCGGTAATCATCTTGCGGACGTTCTCGACGCCGAGCTTATCGGAAAGCTCCTTGGCGTAGTTGGTCTCGTTGAAGTTCTTGTAGTCAAAGCCCACCGAGAAGGTCTTGTCGGGCATGAGGCAAGCGGCGATGTAGCTGGAGTCGACGCCACCGGAGAGGAACGACGCGACCTTGACGTCGGCGATGCGATGGGCCTCGACGCTCTCGTGCACGACCTCGTCCAGCTCATCGACATACTCTTCGAACGGCTTCTCGACGGCAGAGTAATCGCAATCCCAGTAGCGCTCGATGTTCATCTTGCCGGTCGAGATATCGACGGTAAAGTAGTGCGCCGGCGGCAGCTTGTAGACACCCTCGAAGAAGGTCTCCTCAGTCGCCGAATACTGCAGCGTCATGTACGGACGCAGAGCCTTTTTGTTGACCGCCTTGTGGAAGTGCGGGTAGTCCAGGAAGCTCTTGATCTCGGAACCAAAGAGCACGCCCGGAGCGCCGTCGCCCGCATCGGCCATGGGATAGTAATAGAGCGGCTTGATGCCAAAGATGTCGCGGGCGCCAAAAAGCTTATTCTTCTTTTTGTCCCAGATGACGAAGGCGTACATACCGCGCAGGCGATCGAGGACGGCCTCGCCCCACTCCTCGTAGCCGTGCAGGAGGCTCTCGGTGTCGGCGCCGCAGTGGAACTTGTAGCCCTTGGCCTCGAGCTCGGAACGGAGTTCTTGGAAGTTGTAGATCTCGCCGTTGAAGACAATGACGACGCTGCCGTCCTCATTGGCCATGGGCTGAGCGCCGGCCTCGGTCAGGTCGAGGATCGACAGGCGGCGGAAGCCGAGGGCAACGCGGCCATCGATAAACTGGCCGCCCATGTCGGGACCGCGATGGACGATGCGGTCCATCATCTTGGTGAGCACCTCGGATTGGTTATCCGTCCCACCGACAAAACCGACAAAACCGCACATATACTATCCCCTCTGCTGTTGCTGGGCATCAAATCGAATCAGTAGCTTTTGAGTATACCCGAGGGCGTAAAGAGGGGCGGAATGTTCAGGCAATCTCAACTGAATCAGCTCCGCTGTGACACGCGCGAGTTACCTTTAATGGATATGAGGTGAATGGGGCGATTGTTTTGCTATACTCTCTCCGCACGGGCGATTGGCGCAACGGTTAGCGCAGGTGCTTTACACGCACAAGGCTGGGGGTTCGAATCCCTCATCGCCCACCACTGAATTGGAAACGGTCCTCGCAAGGGGACCGTTTTTTGTTTGGGCCCAGCGCATGGGATTCGAACCCGCCAGGGTGCGGAGCTGAGGAAACGCGAAGCGTTTTCCAGCGCAGCACGCGAGGGCCGCAGGCCCGAAGCGGAAGCGGGCGGCGCCAGCCGCACGCGGACATCCCTCATCGCCCACCACTGATTTGAAAGGCTCCCAGCAATGGGAGCCTTTCTTTTTTGGGCCCATCGCAGAGGGATTCGAACCCGCCAGCACGTCTGTCACAAAGGCCGTGGTCAAAAAATGGCAAAAATGAGTACTGCTACTTTGTTTGCAACATATAAAAAGACAGTATTTGCTTAAGTTACGCAACATATGTCCATTATAAGGACTAACAGTTAGATCAAAATCGTGTATTCATCGCCATTTCGACTTGATATCTGGCCTTATTAGTCCAAAACTGCTGCTACCAAATCGGTAGCAGTACTCATATTTACTGTTTTTTGGTCAGCAGGTCCCCCTTGCCTTAGCAAATCTAAGGCAAAACGGGCTCCAGACCGCTGAATCATGCCGCATAGGGCACGTCAGCAGTCCGGAACCCGGTCCAAATTGAGTTATTGCACCGCGTTAGCCCAAGACACCCGACAGGATCTCAATCAGACTATCCACGTCGGCTTCCTCGCAGACGAGCGGCGGCAGGAAACGCAGCGTATGGGCACCCGTAGCGTTAATCACGGCACCGGCGGCCAGCGCGCGGGCAACAATATCATGCGCATCGCCCGCAGCATCATCCAAATCACAGCCGAGCATCAAGCCGCGGCCACGCACCTCGGTCACGTGCGGCAGCTTAGCGAGCTTTGCCTCCATATAGGCGCCTACCTTGGCAGCATGGTCGGCATAATCGCCGCGCACGAGCGCGGAGAGCGTCGCGGCACACGCCGTGATGGCCAGGCAGCTACCGCCAAAGGTCGAACCATGATCGCCGGGCTTAAAGACGTCGGCGATTTCCTTCTTTGCCACCACGGCACCCATGGGCACGCCGTCGGCAATGCCCTTGGCAAGGCTCATGATGTCAGGCTCCACGCCATAGGTTTGGAATGCAAACGGCTTGCCAGAGCGGAAGATGCCGCACTGGACCTCGTCGGCGATAAGCACGGCGCCCACTTCGTGTGCCAGGTCGCGCGCCGCCGCCATAAACTCCTCGGTCATGGGGTGCACGCCACTCTCACCTTGGATCGGCTCGAGCATCACGGCGCAAATTTCACTGCCCAGCTGCTTAAAGATCGCACGCAGTTCATCGACATCGTTGGGCGTGCAGGCCACAAAGCCACCCGGCAGCGGGCGGAAGCTGTCCTGCAGCCAATCCTGCATGGTGGCGGCAATGGTCTCGAGCGTACGGCCGTGGAAGCCGCCGCGCATGCACACGATGGTGTTGCCGCCATTACCGGCACGCTTGGCGTACAGGCGCGCGAGCTTCATCGAGCCCTCGTTGGCCTCGGCGCCAGAGTTGGCAAAGAAGGTCTCCCAAACCTGCTCATCCGCAGCCGGGGCACCAAGAGCAGCTGCCGTGGTCTCATCGCCGGCGGCAATGGCGTCGGCAAGCACGCGCGCACCATCTACGTCGTCGTTAGCAAGCTTGGACAGCAGCGCCGCGACCTGTCCGCGCTGCTCGATGTAAAAGTAATTGGAGACATGCATGAGCTTTTTGGTCTGTGCCTCGAGCGCCGAGAGCACAGCCGGGTCGCCATGACCTAGGCTGCACACGCCGATGCCGGCAAGAAAGTCGAGGTACTCACGGCCATCGTCGCCGGTGAGCTTCATGCCGTGACCCTCGACAAACTCGACCGGAGAGCGGCCAAAGGTATGCATAACGTAATGGGATTCAAGCGATTGTTGAGTTGTAAGTGACATGGGATGCCTTTCGTTGGGCGCCAGACGGCGCGGGGCTATGGGTGCAGGAATGGGGCGGCTGCGGGTCAGCTAGACCGTCTGAAGCTTCTCGACCTCGTCAAGGTTCTCGGTCAGACGCGCAGCAAACGTCGAAAGCGGATGCGGATGCGTATCGAACTCGTAAGCCGTCTCGGTGGAATGGATCACGGTGCCGACGCCGGCATCGGTCAGCAGCTCCAGGAGCAGCGAATGCGGCGTAGTACCGTTAATAATGTGGGCACGAAATACGCCGCCGGTAAGCGCATCGACGGCCGCACGCAGCTTGGGAATCATGCCCTTATCGACCTCGCCGCCGTAGAGCATTTCGTTAACCTCGTCGAGCGTTAGGTTGGAGATAAGCGAGTCCTTGTCGCTAAAGTCCTTGTACAGGCCATCGACATCGGTCAAAAAGATTGCCTTATGCGCGTGGAGCGCCGCGGCAACGGCACCGGCGGCGGTGTCGGCGTTGATGTTGAAGAAACCGCCGTCCTCCCCCGCCGCGACGGTGGCGATGACGGGGATGTACTCGCTATCGAGTAAGCGCTCGATATAGTCGGTGTTAACGTGCGTCACTTTGCCCACGCGACCGAGCTCGGGGTCGAGCGGCTCGGCAATGAGCGTACCGGCATCGCTGCCCGACACGCCCACGGCCAGGTTGCCGTGGTGGTTGATGGCAGCAACCAGCTCCTGGTTAACCTTGCCGCCCAGCACCTCGCGCACGATATCCATAGTCGCCGGCGTGGTCACGCGCTGGCCGTTCTTAAACTCGACGGGAATATCGTAATGGCTCAGCGCCTCGTTGATAGCCTTGCCGCCGCCGTGCACGATGACGGGGCGCATACCGATGATCTTAAGCAAAACGATGTCGCTCATCACGTCGCGGCGCAGCTGCTCATCAACCATGGCGGCTCCGCCATATTTGATAACAACCGTCTTGCCGGTCAGGTTCTTAATCCACGGCAGCGCTTCGAACAGCAGCTGCGCGGTTGCTTCGTTGGATTCGCTCGAACGACAATCGCGTGCGAATTTCATAATCTGCCTCGTCTTTCGTATCGTTATCGCGCCGTGCTCCGCTGTCCGCAATCGCGGCAAGATGCGCAGCGTGCCCGGAATCTAGGAACGGTAGTCGCCGTTGATGGAGATGTACTCATGCGTGAGGTCGCAGGTCCACACGGTCGTTGCCGCGTCGCCTGCGCCCAGGTCGGCCGAGATCACGATCTCGGGCGCCTCGAAACGTCGTAGAGCCTCGTCCTCATCAAAGGGAACAGTCAGACCGTCGCGACAGACAGGCATGCCCATCATGTCGACGGAAACGTCTTCCTGATTAAACTTCACGCCGCACTTGCCAAGCGCCATAGCAACACGGCCCCAGTTGCAGTCGTGGCCGGCGATGCAGGTCTTAACGAGCGGCGAGTTGGCAACGGCACGGGCGGCGATATCGGCTTCCTCGTCGTTCACGGCGCCGGTAACGTTGACCGTAACAAGCTTGGATGCGCCCTCACCATCGGCGGCGATATTGCGCGCCAGGCTCTCGCACACCTCGTGCACGGCAAATGCCAACTCGTCAAAGGCATCGGAACCCTCGACGATAGGCTCGGCATCTGCGGCAGAGGCGCCGGAGGCAAGCATGATGCAGGTGTCGTTGGTCGAGGTGTCGGAATCGACCGTTACCTTGTTAAAGGTCTGCTTGACGGTGGAGAGCAACAGGGCGTGGAGCGCCGCCGGCTCGACGGGGGCATCGGTAGTGATGACCGCGATCATGGTGGCCATGTTGGGCATGATCATGCCCGAGCCCTTGCACATTCCGCCCACCGTATAGACATTGCCCGCATGACCCGCAGCCTCACTGACGTAGGTCACGGCGTACTCCTTGGAGTGCGTGTCGGTCGTCATGATGGCGCGAGCGGCATCGGGGCCACCGTGAGCGGAGAGCGCCTCGTAGGCAGCAGGAATGGCGGTCTCAAACGTGTCGATCGGCAGAATCTGGCCAATCACGCCCGTGGAGGCAACCAGAATCTGCTGGGGCTCGCAGCCGATGACCTGCGATGCGATGCTGCACGTCTCGCGCGCGCATGCAAGGCCGGTCTCACCCGTGGCGGCGTTGGCATTGCCAGAGTTGACCGAAACGCCGGCGATGATACCGTAACCCTTGTCGGCACCGCCCAGGTTGGCACGGCTCACTTGCACGGGCGCCGCGCAAAAGCGATTGGTGGTAAACACGCCGGCACCGGGACAGGGTTTATCGGGCACGACGAGCGCGTAATCCAGACGCTCGGGGTTCTTGCGGAACCCAGCGTGGATGCCCGCAGCTTTAAAACCAGCCGCAGCCGTAACGCCACCCTCGACGGCGCGAATCTTGATATCAAACAGCTCGGTATTCATCGTCTTTATGACTCCTTATGTCAAACAAATAACGGACATCGGTTGGTGCGCCATGCCAGTCGTAATCATGAGACCAGCTTAAGAGTGGCGCCCCACTCGATGCCCGACTACCAAATCGTTAACAATCGAATGTGCTACACCGGGCACGCCACTGTGGGCAAGCCTCGTCGCTCGTCAAAGCCAAAGACGATATTGGCACACTGGACCGCTTGGCCCGCAGCGCCCTTGCACAGATTGTCGATGGCGCCCGTCGCCACCAGCACGCCCGCGCGCTTGTTGAGCGCGAGGCCAATCTGGGCGGCGTTGGTTCCGACGACCGAAGCCGTCTTGGGCTGCTGGCCGGCATCGAGCACGCACACAAAGGTGCGTCCAGCGTAGAACTGCTTGTAATAGTCGACAACGTCCTCAAGGGTCAAGGTATCGATAGCCTGCGGCGTAAGCGGCATCGTCACCGTGGAGAGCAGGCCGCGCTTGAGCGGTGCCAGATGCGGGGTAAAGACGACGCGATCGGTTAAGCCAAGGATTTGCTCAATCTCGGGCGTGTGGCGATGTTTACCCACGCCATAGGCTTCCAGGTTCTCGTCCGCGCTGCAAAAGTGGGTGCGGGCGTTGCAGGACTTACCGGCACCCGTCACGCCGCTAATGGCATCGACGATTACGGGGCCGCTCTGGGCAACCCAGCCGGCGCGCACGGCGGGAGCGGCAGCAAGGCTCGTTGCGGTGGGATAGCAACCGGCGCAGGCGACCAACACGGGCCTGCCAGCGGCATGGCTGGAAGCAGCGGTCTCCAAGTCCCGGCAGAATAGCTCGGGCAGGCCAAAGGCACGGGTCTTGAGCAGCTCGGGGCTCGTATGCTCGGCGGCATACCACGTCTCAAAGACGGACGCGTCGTTCAGGCGGTAGTCGGCCGAAAGATCAAAGCAGGAGACGCCCGATGCAAGCAGCGCGGGCACCTGTGCCATGGCAGCCGTGTGCGGCACGGCAAGAAAAACCGCATCGCAGCTCTTAAGCTCGGGGGCGTCATGCGTGGTAAAAACCAGATCGCTCACGCCAGCAAAGCTCGGATACACCGCGGACAGCGGCTGGCCGGCATCGGCGTTGGACGTAATGGCAACAAGTTCAAACTCGGGATGGCCGAGCACGAGGCGAATGAGCTCGGCTCCGGCATATCCAGCCGCGCCGACGATTCCAACCTTCAATGACATATCAGACTCCTTGTCTGCGATTTATGCACCGATGCGCATTTCGCAGTGGTCGTTATGAAGTGGGTTGAAACTTTAGCACCAAAAGATGCATGAACACGTAAATGGCTTGCATATTCATGCATTGAAACAATCCCGACACATTCGCTTGAAGGAATTGACAAATGGAGCGGGCCCCGTATTGACCGGCGCTCCTAACGGCACCGGGCAATACGGGGCCCGCCCATGCGAAAACCAAGTTGTTAGGATGAGCCAGCCGGCTAGAGCTCGACCGGCACCCATTCGTCGTGATTGCAGATAAAAGCCTCGGGATCCTCGACGCTAAAGAAGACGAGCGTGGGGTCGTTAGGCCCCTCATAGTGCTCGCCCAGGTGCTCTAGATGCTTCCACCCGGCTTCGCGCATTTCGTCTAAAGCCCGGTCATCCAAGCCGGCACGCCCGCGCAAGATGAGCCAGCCATGGCCCGGCCACCAACTCGTGGCCTCAAAGCGCTGGTTTTGCAGCAGCTCTTGCCACACATCTTTGGTGCGCGCTGTTACAAACCACAGCTTGCCATCCTGGATCTGCGCAAACGAAAACGGACGCACATGAGGCTGTCCGTCAACGCTCGTCGCCAGATACCATGCCGGCACCGACGTCAGATACTCCAACACCGTATTCAATCCGTCCACGTTTCCTCCTGTACTAGTTAGTTTGGGAACCTGGTTTGTGCGAGCTAGAGCTCCAGGCGCTCCTCGCTGCCGTCGATATCACAGAAGCGCGCGGCAATATTGCGGACCGAAAAGAAAGCAAGGCGACCGTCGTTGGCACTCTCGTGTTCCTCGCCAATGCCCACCATGTGCTTAAAACCCGCTTCGCGAACGCGGTCGCTCACGACCACATCGTCCTCGAGCGCGGCCTCGCCGGTCAATACGATCCAGCACTCCCCCGGCTTCCAGCCCGAAAGCTCAAACTTGGGGTTCGCGCTGAGCTCGGCCCACACGTCCTTATCGCGCGACGTGCAAAACCACAACTTGCCGTTATCGACCATGGCAAACGAGAACGGCCTTACGCGCGGCTGATGTCCATCGTTCGCATCAGTCGTAGCCAGAAACCACGCGGGGATGCGCCTGAGGTATGTGCAGGCGCGCTCGAGTTGGGCCGTGCGGTCGATTTCGGTCATAGGGACCCCTTTCTTGCGCTCGAATCGCGCCTAAACAAGTTGAAGATTGATGACGATGACGCAGATGAGCAGCAACGCCGTCACCACCGCCGCCAACGCATCGCTGCGACCAAATGCAAGCGCATGCAAACGTGTGCGGCCCTGCTCGCCATGATAGCAACGGGCATCCATGGCGGCCGAAAGCGTCTCGGCATGACGGAACACGCCCGTGAACAGCGGAATCGCCACACTGCCGAGCATACGCACGCCGCCGAGCGGGCCTCCCGTCACGCGCGCACCGCGGCTTGCTTGCGCGTCCGCCGTCTGCTTCATCTCGGTGGCAAACTGCGGCATAAAGCGCAGCGCGATACCCATAATCATGCCGAGCTCATGCGCAGGGAGCCCCACGCGCGCAAACGGTGCGAGCAGACGCTCAAAGCCCGCGGTGAGGTCGAGCGTGGGCGTGGTGAGCGTAATGGCGCTCATGCCGGCCATCATCAGAGTCAGGCGGCACGCCATAAAGGCGGCAGAACGCAGCGAGCCCTCGCTTATCTGCAGAAAGCCGAGCTGCCACAGGATGCGCCCACTCTGATCGGTAAACAAGTTGAGCACCGCGACCACGACGACGATCGCCAGCAGCGGCGCCATCGACGACAGAACGCGACGAACCGGCACCCGAGACACGGCATAGGTCAGCACAACGAAAATTGCGACCGGGGCCAGCCCGCGGAAGCCACTGACCGTGAGCGTCGTGATCAGAAACACAAAGCCCAAGAGCAACTTGGTTCGCGGGTCCAGGCGGTGGATTGCACTATCGCCGGGATAGTAACTGCCAAACGAAAACGCCTCCATCAGCAGCCCTCCTCTCGCGCGACCGTCTTGGATTTAGCAATGTCCGAGACGTTAGAAGAACCGTCTGGGCGACCGATCAGCAAATCTGCCAACTCGTCGGCCAACGACTCAACCGTATAGAGCCCGCCGCGACGCAGCGGCACGCCCGCCTCCGTAAGCGCCAGCGCCATACGCTGGGCGGCGGGAACGCCCAAGCCGATCGACTTGAGCTCATCGGCATGCGTAAACACCTGAGCGGGCGTGCCCTCGGCAAACACCGCGCCCTCGTTCATCACGACAATACGGTCGCAGCAATTGGCCAGGTCATCCATGCTGTGCGAAACCATGACAACGGTCAGGCCATCGCGGTGAAGTCGGTCGATGAGCCCTAGGAAATCCCTGCGCGCAGCCGGATCGAGCCCCGCCATGGGTTCATCGAGCACCAGGACTTCGGGCTCCATGGCGAGTACGCCGGCGAATGCCACACGCCGTTGCTGACCGCCCGAAAGCTCAAAGGGACTCTTGTCGCCGACCGTGGAAAGGTCGAGGCCCACGCGCGAGAGCGATGTCTCAACGCGGCGGGCAACCTCGGCCTGCGACAAGCCAAGGTTGTGCGGACCAAACGCCACGTCCTGCGCCACGGTTTCGGCAAACAGCTGACGCTCGGGATATTGAAACACCACGCCGACCTTGGCCTTAACCGCGGCGGCGTCTTTCTTGTTTGACAGATCGAGCCCCAGCGCGCGAACGGATCCCTCCTGAGGGCGAATCAAACCGTTGAGATGCTGGACCAGCGTCGACTTACCCGAACCGGTATGACCTGCCAAGCCCAGGAACTCGCCGCGACGCACCGTCAGCGATACATCGCGCAGCGCCCACGGGCTGCTGGGGTCGTTTCCCCAGAGAGCCTGTTTGCTCGATTTGCCCGCAGTGGCCGAGCGCTTATGCCAGCGGCGGCGCTCGCGCGGACTGAGCGAATAACTGTACGAAACATGGGATAGCTCGATGACGGGCTCCGACGCGTTCCCCTCGTTGCCAACCGGAACAGTGCCGTCAGCGATTTCCCACTGGGATACGGAAGACTGCCCCGCGATGTCTGCTCCACTTCGCTCGGTATAGACCTGCGCAACCTCGGTAACCATATCCGCCTCGCGCACCTGCGCGTGAACGGGCACACCCTTCGCACGAAGTGCCCTACCTAGACAGCACGACGCCGGCATATCCAAGTTGAGCTGCGCAAGTTCGTCCGCCCGCGTCAAGATTTCCTCGGGCTTACCGAGCATGGCAACTCGTCCCGTCTGAAACACGGCGACACGATCGGCCTCGGCAGCCTCTTCCATAAAGTGCGTAATCATCACGATGGTCATGCCGCGATCGTGGAGTGCGCGGCACGCTTTCATAAGGCCCTTGCGTCCGCGCGGATCGAGCATCGAGGAAGCCTCGTCCAATATGAGCACGCGCGGTTCCATGGCGAGCACGCCGGCAAGCGCCACGCGCTGCTTTTGACCGCCCGAAAGCGCGTGGGTCTCATGGCGCTCAAAGCCCACCAGGCCCACACCCTTCAGCGCCTCGCGCACGCGCTGCGCAATTTGCGCCGATGGCACGCCTAGGTTTTCGGGACCAAACGCAACATCATCTTCGACAAGCGTTGCCACCAGCTGATCATCGGGATTCTGGAATACCATGCCCGCGGTCGAACGAATGTCGTAGACCAGCTCGGGGTCGGACGCATCCATGCCGTTGATGCGTACCGTGCCCGCATCGGGCTGCAGCAGCGCATTCAGATGCTTGGCAAGCGTCGACTTACCCGACCCATTGCCACCGAGGATGCAGAAAAACTCGCCGTCCTTAATGCTCAGATCGATGCCGTCAAGCGCCTGGGCGGCACCGTCATAGCTAAAGGAAACGCCCCGACACTCAATCATGCGCGGCCTTTGACCTGGTCCTTTTTAGGCGTGATGAGGTTGGAGACCGCCTTGTACACCGCAAGCGTCAATACCGAATTAAGCACGGTCTTGATAAGGTTGAACGGCAGCACGGCGGGAATCATGAGCGGAGCGATCACATCGACCGAGCCATACCAGAACCATACGCCAATGGTAAGGTTTGCGACCATAGACAGCGCCGTAGCGGCAATGACGCCGAGCGCCAGGCCAATCACGGCACCCTTGTAGGTGTGCATCTTCTGATAGACGATAGCCGCAGGCAGAATATAGCCCAGCGTGGCAACCAAGTTCATAAGCGCACCGACCCAATCGCCCGTGGTAAGCGCATGGATAACGATAGCCATAGCGGCAACAGCGGTACCGGCGCCGGGACCATACGCAAATCCACACACCATCGCCGGCACCAGCGACGGGTCATACGTCAAAAACGGCGCCGAAGGAAGGATGGGCAGCTGCACATACATAAACAGGGCGCCCAAGGCGCACATCAGCGCCATGGTAACGAGCTGTTTGGTGCTCCACCTATTCGTGTTCTCAAAATGGATATGCTGCGACTGTTCAGACATAAGATCACCTGCCTCTTTCATCCGGACTCTAACCGTTGGTACTGGGGTTTCACCAGTTCAGCCGGCATGCGAACCAACACACGCACGGGTCGCGGACTCATCGGCTCGACGCAGGTCCTCGCCTGCGCCACGGCACCCCTTTGGCACCGCCCAATTTACCGCCAGTGGGGAATTCCACCCCGCCCTGAAACAGCAATTGCAAGTGTAGCACGAGAGGGTATTCGTGCAAGTATGCTGAGGCTAATTTATGGTGGGGGGAACGCTCCAGAAATGCGACCGGGACAAGTTAACGCGATAACCACGTTCTCCGTCCACGCCAAAGTAACGCGCCTTTCGCGCAAAGCGCGAAACAGCGACCGGGACACGTATCCCCATCAGCCACGATCTCCGCCCACGCCGACCTCAAGGCCGTAAACGCAGGGAATCCGGGGGCGTGACGGGGTTTCTCTCCGGAACATTCCGCAGGACGCAAAGAGGCTCCGCAGCGCGAAGCGCGATGCGGAGCCTCTTTGCATGTCCGAGGACGTTCCGGAGAGAAACCCCGTCACGCCCCCGGATTCCCGGTGGGAGTTCTAGACCTTGTCGGCCTTAGTACATACCGCCGCCCTGCTGACCAGCGGTAGCAGCAGCGATAGCGTCCTCAAGCTGAGTGTTCTTGGGCACATCGGAGACGGTAGCCTCGGTGATGAGGATCAGGCTGGCGACAGAGGCAGCGTTCTGCAGGGTGACGCGGCTGACCTTGACGGGGTCGAGGACGCCCATCTCGATCATGTCGCCCCACTCGCCGTTGGCAGAGTTGAGACCCTGGCCGGCGGGCAGCTCGGCAACCTTGTCGACCACGACAGCGCCCTCAAAGCCAGCGTTCTTGGCGATGGTGGCGACCGGAGCGGTCAGAGCCTTCTTGACGATGTCGACACCGATCTTCTCCTCGGGGTCGTCGATCTCGACAGCGTCGAGCGCAGGAGCAGCGTCCATGAAGGCGACGCCGCCACCGGCGACAATGCCCTCCTCGACAGCAGCGCGGGTAGCCTGCAGGGCGTCCTCGACGCGATGCTTGATCTCCTTGAGCTCGGACTCGGTAGCAGCGCCGACCTTGATGACGGCAACGCCACCGGAGAGCTTGGCCAGGCGCTCCTGGAGCTTCTCGCGGTCGAAGTCAGAGGTGGTGTTCTCCATCTCGCCCTTGATCTGAGCGATACGGGCGTCGATGGCCTCCTTGGAGCCAGCGCCGCCGACGACGACGGTGTTGTCCTTGGAGATGGTGACGGACTTAGCGGTACCGAGCATATCGGCGGTGATGTCAGCGACCTTCACGCCCAGCTCGTCCAGGGCAGCCTGGCCACCGGTGAGGACGGCGATGTCCTCGAGGATGCGCTTGCGGCGATCGCCGTAGCCCGGGGCCTTGACGGCGCAGACGTTGAGGGCGCCACGGATCTTGTTGAGGACCAGGGTAGGCAGAGCCTCGCCGTCGATGTCCTCAGCGATGATGAGCAGGCCACGGCCAGCGCGCTGGACAGCCTCGAGAACGGGCATGATGTCCTGAACGCTGGAGATCTTCTGGTCGGTGATGAGGATGTACGGATCCTTCATCACGGCCTCCATGCGGTCGTTGTCCGTGACGAAGTAAGCGGAGACATAGCCCTTGTCGAACTGCATGCCCTCGACGGTGTCGATGGTGATGTCGAACGTCTGGGAATCCTCGACGGTGATGACGCCGTCCTTGCCCACGACCTCCATGGCCTCGGCGATCTTCTCGCCGACCTCGGGGTCACCGGCAGAGATGGTACCGACGGAAGCAATCTGCTCCTTGGTCTCGACCGGCTTGGCCTGCTTCTTCATCTCGGCGACGGCGGCGTTGACGGCCTTGTCGATGCCGCGACGGATGGCCAGCGGGTTAGCGCCAGCAGCAACGTTGCGCAGACCGTCGTTGACGATGGCCTGAGCGAGCAGGGTTGCGGTGGTGGTGCCGTCACCCACGGTGTCGTTGGTCTTGGTGGCAACCTCCTTCACCAGCTGGGCGCCCATGTTCTCGATGTTGTCCTCGAGCTCAATCTCCTTGGCGACGGAAACGCCGTCGTTGGTGATGGTCGGAGCACCGAACGTACGCTGCAGCGCAACGTAGCGACCCTTGGGGCCCATGGTGACGGTAACGGCGTCGGCCAGAGTGTTGACGCCCTTGGCAAGCTTAGCGCGGGCATCGGTGTTGAACGTAATGTTCTTTGCCATGGTAGGTAATCCTCCAAAAGAAATGTGACTCGCGTCGCCGCTTCCGAGTCCTATGCGGCGGGCGCGTTCAAAGACGAATCAGAGATTCTGACGAGACTAGGCCTCGACGACGGCGTAGATGTCGTCGGCGCGCATCAGCAGATACTTCTCGCCGTCGACCTTGACCTCGTTGCCACCGAACTTACCGTAGATGACAACGTCGCCAACCTTGACGTCCATGGGGATGCGCTCACCCTTGTCGTTGACCTTGCCGGCGCCCACGGCAACGATGGTGCCGCGCTGCGGCTTCTCCTGAGCGTTGCTGGCGATATACAGACCAGAAGCGGTCTTCTGCTCGGCCTCGTCGGGCTTGACCAGGACGCGATCTGCAAGCGGCTTCAAAGACGACATGCTTGTTTCCTCCTTTTTGGGCCGCGCGGTTATACCACGCGAATTAACCCTTTTTGTTTGCGTACGCGTTGAATGGTACCCACGAATGGCGGGTTATACAACACGGAGTCAAAAAATCTTATTTTTTGGCACTTAGATTTTCTGAATGCCGGGGGATAACTTAGCGGTGCCTCCCGGGGCGGACCGGAGGCATGAAGTTTGCTGCTCTACAGTCCTGCGCAAGACGGAAAGCACATTAAGTGCTTTCCTTTGCGTGCGGAACTCGCGACAAACTTCATGCCTCCGGTCCGCCCCGGGAGCCAGGTTGACTAACTAGGGCCCGGAATTCAGAGAAGTCAGTGCAGCAAAATGGCGATGCGGATGGAACGCACAAGATAGGGGCACGTTGTTGGGACGCGCTCTTTTAAGTTGCGGTGGAATAGTTCCTGTTTTTGGGCTTGAAGGCCGATTTTAGGGACTATTTCACCGCAACTGAGGGGTGAGATGTGGGGTTAACGCTCGTAGATGAGGTTGCCTGCCAGGTAGGTGGCCTGAACCTTGGTGGCTTGGAGCTCTTGGGGGTCAACGGTGAGCGGGTTTTGGTCCAGGACTACCAGGTCGGCGTACTTGCCGGGCTCCAAGCTGCCGAGGTTTTGCTCGTCGCCTGCCGCATAGGCACTTCCCAAGGTGTAGTTGCGCAGGGCCATTGCCGCGTCGATACGCTCGCTCGGTAACCAGCCGCCCTCGGGCCAGTGGCTTTTGGGGTCCTGGCGCGTGATAGCCGTGTAGAGCACATTCATGCTGGTAACGGGCGTGATAGGGCTGTCGGTGCCGAAGGCTTGTCGAATGCCGCGCTGCTTATAGGTCGCAAATGGCCACATGATGCGGCTGCGCTCCAGGCCCAGGTCGCGCTCCGGACCACCCGGATCGAGCGTGATATGGCAGGGCTGGCTCGAGGCAACCACGTCGAGCTTGCGCAGGCGGTCGATGTCCTCGGGCAGAAGGTTCTCCAGATGCTCGAGCGTGTTATGACCGTGCTGGGGCAGGCCGTAGAGCTTTGCCGCCTCCTCAAAGATATCGAGCGCGGCATGGATGGCACCGTCGCCGATGACGTGGATGCGCACGGTGTGGCCGCGCTCCGCGGCCGCCAGAACTAGCTTGCGCATGCGCTCGGCAGGAACCGTCAGGCGACCTTGATCGCCCTGGAAGCGCGGGTTGGTATAGGGCTCGGTGAGATATGCCGTGTGTTCGCTCGACACGCCGTCGAAGAACTGCTTAAAGCCTGGCGCCGAGAGCAGCACGTTGTTCGCGTAACGGGTCTGTAGCTCTTCCAAGCGCGATTGGTCATCCAGCAGCGTGGGGAACAGATGGGCTCGGATGCCCAGCTTGCCGGCTGCCTGCAGTTTGTCGTAGACGTCGTCGCGGATAAAATCGCAACCCGGCATGGGCATGAGCGACATATCGCAGATCGAGGTGATGCCCTGCTCGGCCATACGCCTCATTTGATCGGCGTAAGCGCTTGCAATGCGATCCTCCCCCAGCCACTCAAGGCAGCGCGGCAGCAGCTGCATGGCAGCCGCCTCGTGAGCAATGCCCGTGAGCTCGCCGTTTGCGTCCTTGTCGTAGCTGCCGCCCGCCGGCGGCTCGCTGTCGCGCGTGACGCCGAGCGCCTCGAGTGCACGGCTGTTGAGCCAAAGCGTGTGCCCGTCGCCCGAATACATAACGCAGGGACGATCGGGGAATGCCGCATCGAGCGACGCCTTGGTTGGATGCTCGGGCGGGTCCCAACGGTAGTCGCGCCAGCCCTGCGTCACAACCCAAGCGTCGTCGGGCAGGTCCTGGGAAAACTCGAGCGCATGTTGCACCAGCGCCGCCTCGGACGTGCCCATATCCATGAGCATGTACGGCGAGGAACCGACCGAGGTATGGAAGAAGTGCAGATGAGCGTCATGGAAACCGGGGCAGACAAACTGCTCGCCGTAGTCGATAACCGACGTGGCGGCGGGAGCGGCGGCGATCACGTCATCGGGCGCACCGACTGCGACGATACGGTCGCCTGCGATGGCAATCGCCAACTCGCGGGCGGTATCGATGCCGTCTTGCGCGGTAAAGACGTTCTTGGAGCGGATAATCCGATCGATATGTTGCATGGGCATCCCCATCTCTGGCAGGAAATTCAACACCCCCGAGTGTACTCCCCCACTCTTGTTACAAAACCCCAAGCGGCAAACGGCTGCTTTGCCACGCCAAGTGGCAGGTGTCATACTGGAGGGAGCCTGTACGATTTTGCGATCAACCCAGCAAGGAGCAAATCGATCATGACGAAGACCAAGGCACAGCAGATCATGGCGGCAACCGAGGTTCGCGCGGCTGACGACGTCACCGCAGCCATCAAAGATATCGCTACCGAGTTTGAACCCTATATCATCAAGCAGCGCCGGCACTTCCATAAGCACCCGGAGCTGAGCCTCGCCGAGGAGCGCACGACCTCCGACATCGCCAACCAGCTCGATGCCATGAATATCCCCTACGAGCGTCCCCTTAAGACAGGCCTTGTGGCGACCCTTCGCGGCACCGCGCCCGACGCCTATCGCGAGGACGGCACGCCACGCCGCCGCATCCTGCTGCGCGCCGACATCGACGCCCTGCCCGTCACCGAGCAGACCGGCGAAGAGTTCGCCAGCGTCAACGAGGGCTGCATGCACGCCTGCGGCCACGACTGCCATATCGCCATGATGCTCGGAACGCTGCAAATCCTGCGCCATATGACCGACGACATCCACGGCGAAGTCCGCATCGTATTCCAGCCCAGCGAGGAAAACGGCCAGGGCGCCAAGCTCATGATCGGCACGGGTGTGCTCGACGGCGTCGATGGCGCCTACGCCGCGCACATCTGGAGTGAGGTCGACGCCGGCACCGTGAGCTGCGAGCCCGGTCCGCGCATGGCCAATACCGACTGGTTCCGCATCGACGTCCGCGGCACCTCATGCCACGGCGCCATGCCCCAGCGCGGCCACGACGCCGTCATGGTTGCCGCCGAGATCGTCAACGCCCTGCAGACCATCGTTTCGCGCGAGATCAGCCCCTACGAGCCGGCCGTCATCACCGTCGGCGAGCTGCATGGCGGCACCGCGCGCAACGTTATCGCCGGCACGGCCTACCTCGCCGGCACGGTGCGCACCTACGGCGATTCGACCCACGAGGAAATGCCGGAGCTTATGCGCCGCATCGTGGAGCATACCGCGGCCGCCTTGGGCGCCGAGGCAGAGCTCACCGACTACACCATCGCCAACTACAAGGTCGAAAACGACGCCGCCTCGAGCGAGCGCTGCCGTCAGGCTGTAATCAAGTGCCTGGGCCCCACCGGCCAAGGCCATTATCGCGGCACGCTTTCGGGCGAGGATTTTTCGGAGTACCTGCGTCGCGTACCGGGCGTGCTCGCCTTTGTAGGTACGCGCAACCCCAAGATTGGCGCCACGTACGCCCAACATTCCTGCTTCTACAAGATCGACGAGACCGTGCTGGCAAAGGGCTCCATGGTGGCCGCCCAGTATGCTATCGACTTTTTGGCCGAGCCCACGCAAGAGGAGCTCGACGGCCCCGCGATTACCGCGGTCGCCGAAACCAACCCCGATCTGGCCGCCAAGTTGCGCTCTGCCAAGGCGACGACCGCCGAGGCTCGCGACGCCATCCATGATGCCCGAACGGCTCGCCATGCCGCGATCAAGGGCATCCACGACGCACGCGCTGCTGCACGCCGCGAGGAGAAGCACGACGAGTAGTCGATTCGCTGGCATCTCGCAGTCATAGCCACATCGCGATGTCAAAGCGGGGGCGGACGTTTCGACACGTCCGCCCCCGCTCATTTATCAAGCGCTATTTCTAGCCCGTCCCCAAATAGCAGGCGGCGTGGCTACTCGTCCTGCGGGCCCCCATCGGAGCTTGGCTCGGACGCGGATTCCGGGTCCGTCATGGGCGCAGGCTCAGGCGCAGGCTCGGACTCAGATGCCGTCTCAGGCTCGGGCGCCGGTTCAGACTCGGGCGCCGGCTCAGGCTCGGTCGCGGGAGCGGGTACAGGTGCCGGCGAAGCATCCGGAGCACCGTAACCCGAAGGAGCGGACTTCTTCTCGAAGGGCAACACAAAAGTCAGGACGTCGTCCTTGTCCTCATCGGCCCATTCGCTTGCATAACGTGCAGCCCAATAGCCAACGGCACGGTGCTTGAGCATCTTGCCAAAGACCGTAAGGAACACCGTGACGAATGCAATCAGCACCAGGAACAATACGAGCGTGACACCACCGGCGGTAACAATCGCCTCGATACCCGTGGGGCGATAGTAATAGCCGTACGCGCCAATTCCGGCGATGGCACCAAAGACAGCTGTCAAGATCCACGTAATGGCGTTGGAAACCAGGCCCGTCAAAAACTCGGGAAGGAACGAAGCACAGAACAGCTTGGTCTTGTTGTGCTTAAAGGCCGCCCAGACCTTATCGAGCGAAAACGCGCTCTCGACGCGCCCGGTCACCGCAAAGTGCATCACGGCAATGTCGGCGAACATCTTAAAGAAGACACCCAGAATCGCCGAGGCAATTAGCGCCAGGACAAGCAGGCCAAGCGAGCCAAACAGCGCAGCCTCGAGCGCATAAGAGCCGTAATAAGAATACGAGCCCGCGGCGCCAATTACCACGCCCTCCACCAGCGAAAGCACTACACCGATAATGGGAATGGCAGCGATAACCTCGAGCACGACCGAAATAACGCTCGAAAAGATTCCGAGACCAAACGACGTGGAACGCATCAACGGACGACCCATGCCGTCATCGATCTTAAGCGACAGGTCGCGACCCCACTCGATGCCAAAGCCCGAACCGCACACGCTCGCCACGTAGGCAGCCAAAAAGCCGATGGCAGCCGCAATACCGCCGATAACGGGGATGAACAGCACGAGTACCGACACGACACAGATAAGCGCCGGCAAAAAGGCAATCTGGCACACGCGCTGCAGCACGCCCGGAGTCTTGGTCATATCCTCAAACGCCTGAGCCGTGCAGCCCTTGGACGCGTTCGCGACAGGTTGAGGAACAAACTGCTGAGGCTGAGGCTGACCCTGAGGGGCGGAAGCTGCAGCACCGGCATTGGGGGCACCACACACGCCGCAGAACTTGTCGTTATCGCCCATGGGGGCGCCACACTGCGAACAGAACATCGAAATCATCCCTTCGTATCTAGAGCGAATCACCTGGATCGCAAACGATGTCATTGGCATCATTATCGCCCAATGTGGGGACAAATACTCTTAGATGACGTATTTGCAACGCGCGAGGCGCTTTTCGATTGTTTGATGAGTGCGTCCGCGTTAGTTCGTTCCGCGGAAACCCTTGCCGACGATCTCGGAGCTGTCGACGATCGTGATAAAGGCACCCGGATCGACCTCGCGCGCATAACGGCGCAGCTGCACGGCCTCGCGACGGCTCAGCACGCTCATGATCACCGTCACGCACTTGCCCGAGAAGGCACCGTAGCCGCGACTGATGGTCGCCGTGCGGTTGAGATGCTTGACGATAAACTCCTCGACCTTAAGGGGCTCGGAACAAATGATCGTGCAGACCTTACGAAGATGAATGCTCTCGATGGCCTTGTCGACCACAAGCGTCTTGGCAAACAGGCCGAGCACGCAATACAGACCGATACGCGGACCATACAAAAAGGCCGCGATGGTCACGATGCCGATATCGACCAGCAACAGCGCGCGACCAATCTCGAGTGTGGTACGGCGTTTGAGGATCATAGCGAGGATGTCCGTGCCGCCCGTCGAGGCGCCGATATCAAAGACGATGGCGCTGCCGAGCGCCGGCAGAATCACGGCAAAGCACAGGTCGAGCCACATATCGCCCGTCATCGAGACACTGGTCGGGATAAAGAGCTCGAAAAGCGAAACATAGGCGGACAGCGCAAACGAGGCGAAGACACTCCACAGAATTGCCTTGCGCTCCAAAAAGATAAAGCCCAAAACGACGAGAACCGCGTTGATAATCCACATAAAGACGCCGACGGGCAGGGTCGGGAACAGCGTGGACAGAATAACCGACACGCCCGAGGTGCCGCCAAAAGCAAAGTGATTAGGGGTTTTAAACGCAACGATGGCAAAAGCCGTAAGAATCAGGCCCAGATTGAGCTCGGCGAAAAAGCGCGGGAAGCCTGGCTCCTGGCTACGCTTTTGGCCGGCACGCTCGCCGCGCTCGATATCGGTGCGATCAACCACGCGCTCCATCGGCACCACGGGAGGACGATGTACCTCCTCGGCAGCTCGCGATGCCGCCTCTGCCGCGGCAGCCTCAATCGCCCATGCCTGGCTTTCTGTTTCGTGCTCGTCAGCCATTACGGCAACCCCTCGTTAACAATTTGGAAACAATGCGCCCATTAGGGTAACGCGGAACACGACGATTGCAACCCCTAGTTAGACGAGCGGTATGCCTACATCGGGGACATACAAATAACGGCCGGCCGCACATACATCCGTGCGGCCGGCCGTTTGACGTTTTCGCAGATAAAACCTGCCAAAATAAACATCCCTTTTTGGTAGGTTACTCGTGCTGGTTGGTGCGGTGCTCGTACTCCTCGGGGGTGATGACATCCTCGATGCGCAGGTTGACGCCTGCCACCTCAAGACCGGTCATCGCGGCCAGACGCTCGGTCACGCGCGCCTTAACGTCGTCGAAAATCGCGGGCGCGTAGGCGCCGTACTCGATAATGACGGAAATGTTGACGACCACGCGGTTGTCATCGGTGACCTCGACCGTCACGCCCTTGGTCAGGTTCTCGGCACCAAACTGCTCCTGCACAAAGTGCATGAGGTTGCCCTTCATGCCCAGGACGTGCGGCACCTCGCGGGTGGCCATGGCGACGATCTTCTCGATCACGCCGTTGGAATAGGTCAGCGAATCCTCGGACTCGTCCACTTCCTCATCATCCTCGTCCGCATCGTCTGCGGGCTCGGCCTCGACGAGTGCCTCGTCCTCGAGCGTAATGTCCTCGGCCTCGGCGGCGACGGTCTCGTCTGCCTCGAGCTCGGTATCGGCCACATCGACCTTCGTGTTAAAAGCCATGGTTCCTCCTTATGCCCACCGCACACGCGGCGGTCGAATACATGCTAGCGGCCGCTAAACAGACGACCGAAGAAGTTGACGATCCCGTTCTCGCCGTCACGGATCTGGCCAATCACGGCACCGATCAGTACAAAGAATGCGATGACGAGCGTATCCCACAGGCCGAGCGTGAGCACCAGTACGGCGAGCACAAAACCAGCGACGGCTCCAAGCGTGGTATTGGGATGACGGACGGCATAGCTCCAGATGGCTGCCCCCGTACCCTTGATGAGACCCATGGCCTCATCAAAATCATTGGCGACCGCGTCATGCGACTCGGTACCCTCCACCTTGGGATCGACGACCTCGCTAGCCGGCGCAGCGCTCTGATCGATAGTCAGGCGCGGAGTGCGGACGGTCTTGTCTTGATTGGTATCACTCACCGGAAACCTCCACGGTCTGGACGGTAGTCTTGGACGGCAAAAAACGAACGCGCGCAGTCGTGCCCGGCGTGCCGAGCATGGTGTCGCAGGCCTCCTCGATACGTTGCTGCATCGCGGCCGCAAGGGAGGCCACATCCCGGTCGTCGAGCGCGATGGCGTCGACCTTAAAACGGACGCGCGATTCGTCGGAGCCCTGCACGCGCGCCTCGACATGCTCGACCATCACGCGGTCGTCGCGCTCTGCCGCGGTGCGAGCACACGAGGAGAGGGCAGCGAGCGTGACCTCGATATTACGCTCCCCCGCCGGATGCACGCAGGACGGCTCGCGACGAGCAAACATCAGGCGGAAGAAACACACGAGCACGCCGAGCGCCACGACACCGCCGCACGCCGTAACAACGATGCGAGGCAGCGGATCGCGCATCAGCAGCATAAAGCGATAGGTATATGGCCCCCAAAACTGGCAGACCAACGTACCCAGCGCCACAACGGCGGCGACAAGATACACGATCGCCAGGGCTCGTTTGAGCACGCGCATGCGGCGCTCCCTTCAAATCTCGATCCAAGGAATGCAAAACGATTCGCATCATTATAAA
Organism: uncultured Collinsella sp.; assembly: GCA_902497065.1. GTDB lineage: Bacteria > Actinomycetota > Coriobacteriia > Coriobacteriales > Coriobacteriaceae > Collinsella. The sequence goes on from CABVDH010000001.1 coordinate 58,370, forward strand.
AGAGCCGGGTCCGGTGCCTCATTGCACGCGGATCCGGCTCATCTATTCCACGAGGCTTGCATGCTCGCTTCATTATGCCCAGATATGCACGGCTCAATCCGTGCGGGCGCTACTCCTCCTCGAGGGCAGCGATGACCTCGTCGGTCATGTCCATGGTGCTGTAGACGTCCTGGACGTCGTCGAGCTCCTCGAGACGGTCGATGAGGCGCTGAACCTTCTTGGCGTCGGCACCGGAGACCTCGGTCGGGGTGGTCGGGACCATGGTGGTCTCGGAGCCCTTGACCTGGACGCCCTGCTCCTCGAGCGCCTTGGAGACAGCCATGACCTCGTTGGCAGTAGTCCAGACGATCCACTCCTCGCCGGCGTCCTCGTAGTCCTCGCCACCGGCCTCGGCGATGGCCATCATGAACTCATCCTCGTCACCGGCAGCACCGTTGGCGATCATGGTCTCCTTCTTGGCGTTCTCGTCCAGGATCTCCTTGGCGACGACGATCTGACCCTTGCGCTCAAACTGGAAGGCGACGGAGCCGGAGGTGCCCAGGTTGCCACCAGCGTGGGAAAAGGCGGAACGGACGTCGGCAGCGGTGCGGTTGCGGTTGTCGGTCAGGCAGTCGACGTAGACGGCGACACCGGCGGGACCGTAGCCCTCGTACACAATGTTCTCGTAGACGGCGGCGTCGGCACCCGAACCAAAGGCCTTATCGATAGCGGACTTGATCTTGTCCTTAGGCATGGACTGAGCCTTGGCCTTGGCGACGGCAGCGGCGAGGCTGGCGTTGTTCTCGGGCAGCGGGTCGCCGCCGAGACGGGCAGCAACGGTGATGTTGCGGCTGAGCTTGGAGAAGAGGGCGGAACGCTTGGCGTCCTGCGCGCCCTTACGATGCTTGGTTGTGGCCCACTTAGAGTGTCCGGACATACGTGTCTCCTATCGGTTTCGACCTAAAGCCCAGCGCAGATGCTCGGGCAATATAAACAAACGTCGTTATGATATACCTACTGGCCTGCGAGATAAACCCCAAAATGAAGGCGTCGTGATGATGCAGCCCCTTGGTGCAAAGTAACCTGTCCCCTTTGCACCAAATTAGGACCAGAGGAGGTCGCTGCGGGCGATGGTGGCGCCGATGGCAAAGGGCATGCAGGCGATGACCGGATACAGGTAGCGCATGTAGGTCGATCCGTTACATGGACCGATCAGGCACACGGCGAGCACGCCCAGCAGCGGTATCCAGATGGCCAGCGCGCGCCACGAATGGCGGCGCAACAGGTAGACCACCACGGCGATCATAATCCACACGTAGGTGGCCGAGCTCATGGTGAGCGAGATAAACGGGACGCGTTGTACTGCCACGCGATACAGGTTGATCAGGTGGTTGCACCAGCGCACGACCTTGCTATCGACCGGATGGAAGTCGAAGTACTTGAGGTTATCGGGCTTCGCCATAATCTCGGCACTGCGCGCCGTGCTGTAGACCCACGCATCGCGGGCACTCGGATAAAAGTAGCCGTAGTAGTTATTGATGAGCGCCGAGATATAGCACTCGGGATCCTTTTTGAACATCTGGGCCCACACCTCAAAATAGGCCTTGATGTCCTCCTGTGAGGCGTACTCATTGAAGCAGTTTTTGACGGCATCCGACTTGTCGGGGTTGTAGCGACGGCCCAGGTTCTCGTACTTAAGCACGCAATCGATCACAGCGCGCTCCTCATCGGTCACCAAGCCGTCGCAGGGAGCTTCCACGATGGTGCCGTCCTCCTTAACCGTGGGGTTGACGCCCGAGTTGAGGCCATCGTGCTTTTGGACGAAGCGTGCCGTCTGTTGAAACGGAATCGAGAGGATCTCGCGCTTGGAGCCCGGCGTGATATCGTGCGCCGGCATAAATACCTTGGTGAAATACATGTTGGAGACAAGGCAGAGCGCAAGCACTACGAGCACGCCGACCCAGCGGAAGCGCGACGTGGCGCATGAGACCGTGGTGCCCATCTGCTTAGCCGCACGACGAGCGACATGTACATCCCAGGCGCAAAACGCCGCCGCAATCACGCAGGCCGCCAACGGAAAGACCAGGCCGCCATTGCGCAAAAACGTGGAACCCATGGCACCCAGCACGAGCAGCAGCCAGTCATGGCGCGCAAAGAGCACGGGCTTCTGTTCGCCCGCACGCTCGGCATTGGCATCGCGACGGGGTAGGCCACATGCCACGAGCTTGACGGTCTGAACGAGCAGTACCAAAAACGCATCGGCAAAAAGTACATCTTTGGTCAGCAGCACCGCGTAGTTGGAGAACATCGGCATAAACGCAAAGAACAGCAAGATGACGCCGCGGACCGGCAGGCTCACGCCCAGCTTGCGCAGCGACGATATGGAATAGGACATGCAGGCGGCGGTGATGACGAATTGGGCACAAGTGTAGATGGCAAGGCCCGCATTGGCACTGTTAAATAGCGAAAGCCCCAGCTGCACACACGAGCCGATGATGGCCGTGTGCACCACCGGATGATGTCCGTTGAGTAGCACGTTGGGGTTAAGCAGGCGTAGGTAATCGCTCGTGCCGTTGGGGTAGTTGAACCATTGGCGGACCTGCGCGCCCGTGTCTCCCATAAAGAGGCCGGGCAGCGAGGCGATAAGCGTGGGCGCCCAGACAATCATGAGCACAAGAAACGGCCCGACAAAGGGATGAACCGAGAGCACGGCGTGGACAACACGCCACACGCGGCCAAAATGCGCCTCCGAAAACGGAATGCGGCGGGAGCCCAACCAATCCAAAAACTCAAAAGCCAGATAGAAGGCCACAATCGCCAGAAGCATCCAGCCCGCGCCACCAATCCAGGCGCAGATAACGCGTGCCTTGTCGCCCAGCACAATCTCAGCCGAATCGGTGAGGTCGTAGCTACGGCCGAACACCATGCAAACGGCAAAGAACAGCGATGGCAGCACGACCGACGGGCGCCAAGCGTCACCGCGGCCAAAGAACACATAGCGAAACGGCAGTGTGAGCAAACAGGCAAGCGCGAGCAGCATCACTGCGTCGGTATGGCCGGCAAACGAGAGAAGCACCTCGTAGCACACGTAGAGCGCGCCCGTCGCCTTGGGATCGATCGCCAAGACTGCGTTGCTCGACACCGGGGCGGGATCGATGGAAAACGCCGTGGTCGCCAGCAGGGCGAGCAAAAATGCGATGAGCGTCTGTTTGGCGGGATAGCGCTTAAACCAAACGATGCGGGCGGCGTCACGCGCAGCCGTTGCGGAGAGGTCGGAATCCTTCACAGTCCGAATAGCCTTTCTAGAAACCTGCCAAAAAGGGACAGGTATATTTTGGCAGGTTTTATCTGGGGAAACGTTACGGTTCCGTCATCGTTGCCCAGTAAACCACCACAAAGGTGCCTGTCCCCTTTGTGGTGGTTTTGGTGGTTAGGCGTCCAGGTAGATGCGCTGGGGACGGTCGCGACGAAGGGCAAAGATGATGAGCGCCAGGCCCGCAATCACGAGTGGCAGGCTCAGTAGCTGACCCATGGTGATGACGCCGCCCAGCAGATAGCCCAGCTGGGCATCGGGTACGCGCACAAACTCAATGAGGAAGCGGACGATGCCGTAACCCATCACAAACACACCCATAAACGTACCCTGGGGCAGCAGCGGTTTTTTGCGGCTGAGCACCTGCAGAATGCAGAAGAGCACGATGCCCTCGAGAAATGCCTCGTAGAGTTGGGATGGATGGCGCGGCATATCGCCCGCGGTGCCGCCAAAGATCACGCCCCAGGGCAGATCGGTCGGCTTGCCCCACAGCTCGCCGTTGACAAAGTTGGCGCAGCGCCCCAGGCACAGGGCCAGCGGAGCACCGATGACCGCGAGGTCTGCCAAAGTCCACGCATCGAGTTTGTACATGCGGCACACGAGCACGCCGCCGATGATGCCGCCCACCAGGCCACCATGAAAACTCATGCCGCCCTCGTTGGTGGCAAAGATCTCGAGCGGATGCGTCCAGTAGTAGCCGTCGCCGTAGAAAATGACGTAGAACAGGCGGGCGCCAATGATAAGGCCAAAGACCACGCCGACCACGACGCTCGTCAGGTCGTCGATCGTGATGTTGAAACCCCAACGGCGCTGCGTGCGATACATGACGACCGCCGTGAGCAAAGCCCCGACCACATAGGCCAAGCCGTACCAGTAGATGGTGATGGGCCCCGCCGAAATGGCGACGGGATCAAGCATATGGTAGAGGTCGTTGAGCATATCGGTCCCCCTGCTCCCTACATACAAATGCGGCCGCGGGCCTTGCGCTCGCAGCCGCATATTTGGGCGTAACGTCTATGCGGAGTATGCCGTCCGCAGCTTTCGGATCTTAGAACGGCGCGTACTCGTCGTACAGATCGTCGGTCTCGCCGGAGGCATTGATCTGCTCAACACGGGTAACGCCGGGCACATGCTCCTTGAGGATACGCTCGATACCCATGGACAGGGTCAGTGCGCTCATAGGGCAGCCGGCGCAGGCACCCTGAAGCTCAAGCTGGACGACGCCCTCGTCGTCGACGCCCACATACTCCATATCGCCGCCGTCAGCCTGCAGGTTGGGGCGGATCTCCTCAAGAACCTTCTTAAGCAGCTCTTCGTTAACAGCCACAGGGGCTCCTTTCTCACAATAACGCGGGCACGCCCGCGGACAGAGCTATGTTACTACAGCCGTGTACCCGCTCACGAGCCGTCCATGCGCGCGGACACGACTTTCACGAGTAGCCAATTTGGGACGGGGCTCTTTTGGCTGTTTTGCCGCCAGCTGGCGTTGGCACGCGCTACTGCTGAGCCTGTCCCCCGGTACCAATCTGGACATCGACGATGACCTGGCGGTAGCTGATGCCGCAGGAGTCGAGAATGCGGCGGCTGATACGGCCGTCGTCGGTATCGGCATACTTGTTGTCCAGGTAGACGACCTCGCCCACGCCCACCTGCGCCAGGATCTTGGCGCAGTCGTGGCACGGGAACAGCGTGACGTAGACCGTGGAACCCTCAAGGTCTTTGAGCGAGCCGCGGTAGTTGAGCACGGCGTTGGCCTCGGCATGCACCACGTAGTTGTGCTTATCCTGCAACGGGTCGTCGCTCGTGCCCCACGGGAAAAAGTCGTCGTTGAGTGCCGAGGGCGTACCGTTGTAGCCCACCGAAAGGATACGGTGGTTGGTGCTGGCGATGCACGCGCCCACCTGCGTATTGGGATCCTTGCTGCGGCGCTGCGCGGCGATGGCCACGCTCATAAAGAACTCGTCCCAGCTAATAACGTCGCGGCGCTTGCCCGACGCGGTTTGATGAAGATCGTCCGACATGGCAGACACCTCCGTAATCGCAACATTTTGACCCATTGTAGCAGGTGAAAGGTGGGGCTGTTTCCTCTCCCGCCGACGTCCTCAGCTTTATGCGCGACGAGGCTTTTGGTTGATGCGATACAGCTCAGCGAGACCCCGCAGTGTCAGTGCGTCGTCTACCGTCAGGCTGTGGCCGACCAACGCCGCGAGCGCCTCGGCATCGTCGCCGGTAATGACAATGGGCACGCTGCCCTTCCCCACCGCCTTGGTCGCGCGCATCTCGGCAAGCACCATGTCGAGCATGCCGTCGATGCGGGCCACCTCGCCCAAGACCACGCCCGAGCGCATGGCCTCGCGCGTGTTGCGACCGATCACATGCGTGGGTGCCGAGGGCTCGACCTGCGGCAGGCGCGCCGCAGCGGCCGAAAGCGAGCGGGCGCCAAGTGCCAGACCCGGCGCGATGACGCCGCCGACAAAGGTTCCGCGCGCATCGATGACCTCGATATTGGTCGTGGTACCCAGATCGATCACAATGCACGGCGAGCCGTAGACGGCACGGGCAGCCACGGCGTCGGCGATGCGGTCGGGACCGATCTCGGCCGGATCATCGTAGTGCACGGGTATGCCGGTCTTGAGGCCCGGCCCCACGGTGAGCACGCGCCCCGTGCAGGTACGGGAAAGAGCCGCCTTCCACGGGCGCTCGAGCGCCGGCACCACGCAGCTCAGCACGGCCGCCGTGGGCACGAGCGCGCCGGGCATGCCCGCATCGGCTGCCAGTGCGCACATGACCTGCGCGAGCCTCATGCGCGCTTCGTCGGCTGTGATGCTCGATGGCGTGGTGATCTCGCACGTCTCAAGCGGACATCCCTGCGCCGCGGCCGAATCCTCTGCAAACAGACCAAAGCGAATGAACGTGTTGCCCACGTCGACCGTCAATATATATGCGCACCCATTAAGCATCGTCGGCGCTCCTTTCGTCTGCCCAGCAGTATATCGCCTACCTAAACCAGTCATCCCAAAATGACTAGCTTGCGGCTATACTGGTGCGCGGTCGTTTGCGAGCTCATGCGGCGGCCCTTGGTAACCCGACTTCCCGCGCCGTATCCGTAACGACGCTCCCGGGGGAAGCGGATATACGCAAAGGAGTTTTATATGAGCAATCCCTCGAACCGCGCTTCGATGCGCGGGCAACTCACGCTGCGCGGCGTCGTCATCGGCGTCCTTGGCTGCGTAATCATCACGGCAAGCTCGGCCTATACCGCCCTCAAGATGGGCGCACTCCCCTGGCCGATCGTCTTCGCAGCCGTCATCTCGCTGTTCTTCCTTAAGCTCATGGGCAACGCCAGCCTCAACGAGGCCAACGTCACCCACACCATCATGTCCGCAGGCGCCATGGTCGCCGGCGGTCTGGCGTTTACCATCCCGGGCGCCTGGATGCTGGGCTATGCAGACCAGATCAGCTGGCTCGACATGTTTATCGTGGCACTCGCCGGCACCATCCTGGGCCTGCTGGCCACGGCACTCATCCACCGTCACTTTATCGTGGACGCCGCGCTTGAGTTCCCCACCGGCAACGCCGCAGCTCAGACCCTGCGCGCAACCGAGGCCGGCGGCAAAACCGGCAAGCAGCTCTTTGGCTCCATGGCCATCGCCGGCATCTATAGCGTGCTGCGCGACGCCCTGGGCATTGTGCCCAGTATGCTATGCACGCTCAACATCCCCGGCGTGACCTTTGGTATCTACAACTCGCCCATGCTGCTCTCCGTCGGCTTCCTCGTGGGCTTCGCCCCGGTCGCCTTCTGGTTTGCCGGCGCCCTGCTGGGCAACTTTGGCATCATCGTGGGCGGCACCGCTGCCGGTCTGTTCGACGTTGTGACTGCACAGGGCATCGTCAAGTCCCTGGGCATGGGCCTCATGATGGGCTTTGGCGTCGCCGTCGTCCTCAAGGACATCCTGCCGCAGGTCGCCGGTATCGTCCGCGGTCTTGCCGCCGACAGCTCCACCGACACCGACGAGCAGTCGCTCATCTCGGGCTCCCTTAAGCTCGACGCCGGCATCATCGGCCTGGGCGCTGCCGCCATCGCCGTGATCATCGCCATCGTGCTTGACCTTGGCCCCGTTCCGGCCGTCATCGTGACGCTGTTCACCTTTGTCACCACCATCATGAGCGCACAGAGCTGCGGCCAGACGGGCATCGACCCCATGGAAATCTTTGGCCTCATCGTTATGCTCATCGTGGCTGCCTTCGCACAGATCGCTCAGGTCAAGCTGTTCTTTATCGCTGGCATCGTAGCCGTGGCGTGCGGCCTTGCGGGCGACGTCATGAACGACTTTAAGGCCGGCGCCGTGCTGGGCACCAACCCGCGTGCGCAGTGGATCGGCCAAGCCATTGGCGGCATCGTGGGCGCCCTGGTCGCCGCCGCCGTCATGGTCGCGCTCGTCACCGCCTATGGCCCGGACGCCTTTGGCCCCGACAAGAGCTTTGTCGCCGCGCAGGCAAGCGTCGTCGCCACCATGGTCTCGGGCATCCCGAGCGTGCCGTGGTTCGTTGGCGGCTTTATCGCCGGCATCGTCATGTACTGGCTCGGCATTCCGGCCATGATGATCGGCCTGGGCGTGTACCTGCCGTTCTACATGTCACTCACGGCATTCCTGGGCTCCTGCGTCAAGCTCGCCTACGACAAGTGGTCCGCCCACCGCGACGCCACCGCTGGTCTTTCTGACGAGGAGAGGGCTGCCAAGGACGCCGCCTTCCAGGAACAGGGCCTGGTTGTCGCCAGCGGCCTGCTCGGCGGCGAGTCCATCGTCGGCGTTATCCTAGCGTTTGTCTCCGTGGGCTTAAGCCTGCTGGGCTAAGCTGAGCAGCTGCTCGACAGCAACCATATTGCCTACGATTTGCCCGGTCGGTAGCTTTCGCGGCTACCGACCGGGCTTTTTGATATCGAAACAAAGAAAGGCCAGCGCGCTGCGTTTAACAGCGCGCCGGCCTTATCGGTTAAGCTATCGAAGCGTTCCTGCTATGAAGCGAAATTCGTTGCAGAATCTACGCCCGAATCACTACATGTGCTTGCGACGACGATCGCCCAGCGTCACGCCCGCGGCCACGAGCGTAATACCGCCGATAACGAAGACCTCGCCCGCAAGCGCGGAGGTATCACCGGTCTGGGCGAGCGCAGCGTCCGCAGCCTTCTTCTTGGCGACAGGAGCCTTTGCAGCAGCCTGCGCAACCCGAGGCTTGGCCTGCGGCTCAGCCTTGGGATGATACTTGTCGTACTCGGCCTGTGCGGCAGCCAGGGCATCCTTGGCATCGCCAAGCTCGGCAAGCGCGGCGGCATAGGCGTCGTTGGCATCGGACAGTTTGGCATCGGCATCGCTCAGAGCAGCCTTGAGACCAGCGGCGGCATCGACGGCAGCCTTATAGCGAGCGTAGGCAGCGTTAAGCTTGACCAGCTTCTCGTTGCCCGTCGTGCCCGCGGCAAGGGATGCCTTGTGGTCGACAGCCTCAAGATCGGCCTTGAGTGCCTCATCGCTGGCAAGCTCGGCCTTGGCCTTGACGATCTCGAAGTTCGCATCGACGACGGCTTCGTTGGCGGCCTCGAGCTGCTTCTGGGCATCGGCGACACCGGCGACGGCAGCGTCATAGGCGGCCTTGGCGTCGTCGACCGCCTTCTGAGCGCCGGCGAAGCGCTCGAAGGCCTTGTTTGCGCGGGCCAGTTCGCCCTCGGCAGCCTTGGCCTTGGCCTGCGCGTCGGACACAGCATGCGCCTTGGCGGCAACCGCCTGCTTGGCGTCCGAAAGAGCAGTCGCGGCCTGGACATCTACGGCCTGGGCCTTGTCTACACCAGCCTGGGCGGCATCGTCGGCCTTCTTTGCCTCGTCAAGCGAGCCCTGCTTATTCGCAAGGTCCGCCTGGGCGGCATCGCGCTTGGCGGTAAGGTCCTTGACCGAAGCCGTGGCGTTGTCATACGCCTCGCTGGTCTGGTCGGACTTTACCTTGGCAGCATCGCGGGCGCTGCGAGCCTTCGCCTTGCGAGCAGCGGCATCGGCTGCCTTCGTCTTGCTGTCAGCAAGCGTGGCGTTTGCCTTATCGAGAGCTGCCCGGGCAGTAGCGGCCTCGCCCTTGGCGGCGTTGAGCTTGGTCTGGGGCGTCTTGACGTCGATACCCTTGAGTTTGGCTTCGGCGGCGTCGTATGCCGTCTTCGCGGCGGCGGTGCCGGACTGAGCCTTCTCGTACTCGCCCTTGGCGGTGTTCATGTTCACATCGGCTGCGGTGAAAGCGTCTTGGGCGGCATCCTGCCCGTTTACAGCTGCGAAGTAAGCTTCCCTAGTAGTTCCATAGTTCTTCTGCGCCTCGGCGAGCTTGCTCTGGAGCTCCTTGAGTTGCGCCTTCTGCGCCTGCGTGCCGCCAGCGTTATAGGCAGAATCGATGTAGTCGTTGACGAGCTTCTTGAACTCGGAAACAGTGAAATCAGCCTGAGTGTCATCAGCGCTGTAATCGAATATGGTTACCTCGGAATCGGTGTTCTTACCGCTACCGGTCGCGATGCCGATAGCCACCGTAGCGGAATCGATAATGTTGAGATAGTGCCCGCACTCATGGTAGATGCTGCTGTAGTGCTGGTAGATATAGTAGGAATCATATCGATGGTTTCCAAGGTCACTATTCTTTTCGACGTACTTATCGAATGCCTCTTTTTCCTGAGTGTAGAGACCGGTATATGGCCAGCCAAGCGTATCCTCGGTCTCGCCGCCGGTATATGCGCCGCCGCCGCCGGCAAGATTTTCTCCATTGTCCCAGTAGCAGCCCGAGTGTCCCCAGATGTTCGATGAATATGATACATTAAGGGCGGCTGCCGCAGTCATGCGGAGGCTGACGCTGAGCGCCGACTGGCCGTTCGCCTTGCGGAGGTTGTTCTGGGTGTCGAGATATGTCAAGGCGTTGCGCATCTGCTCCAGGGAGAGCGGGTTGGTGTCGCGAGACATGTCATGATCGACGTACTGGTCATACCATTCGGCCTTGTCAGCGGCACCGGTCAGCATCGATACGGCTTCCTGGGCGTTCTTTTTCTGCGTGGCTGTGAACTGGCTGCCGCCGATGATGTAGTTCATGAAGCCGAACATGCCCTGGCTGATTACATTCTGGTCTACGGTCATGTTCGACTTGAGGTCGGCAATCTGCTGGTTAAGCTTCTCGACCTCGGCGGTTGCGGCATCGTATGCATTTTTCGCATCGGTTACTTCAGCACGAGCCTGATTGAACTCGTTGTGCTTCTGCTGACGGATCTCGACGAGACGGTCGTACTCCGCCTTCTTGTCGGCCTCGGTCTGCTGGGCCTGCTCGTATGCCGTCTTCGCGGCGTCACGCTTACTGGCCGCGTCCTTGTACTCCTTGTTTGCCGCATCGTATGCAGACTGGGCAGATGCCACGGCAGCGTTGGCGGCGTTGGCCTTCTCCTGCGCGGCGGTGGCGGTATTCTGGGCCGCCTGCAGGTTCGCCTGGGCGGTAGCGTCGGCATCCGTCGCGGCATTGAGCTCCGCCTGCGCGGTCTTGAGCTCACCAGCAGCAGCGATCTTGGCGGCCTCAAGCGCACTCAGGTCGACACCCGTACCCGAGACGGCAGCATCGAGCGCGGCCTGCGCCTGGTTGAACTTCTGCTGGGCGTTATCGCGCGCGGTGGTTGCGGCTGCGAGCGCAGCGGCAGTCTCCTGCTTCTTGGCCTGGGCAGTCGTCAGAGCGGCCTCAGTGTCCTTCTTTTCCTGCTGGGCGCTAGCCTCGGCAGCCTTGGCCTGGTCCAGATTGGCCTGTGCAGTAGCAACGGCCTTATTGGCGTCATCGAGCTTTGCCTGTGCGTCCTCGACGGCCTTCTTGGCGGCCTCGTACTCGTCCATACCCATGGCCTCGAGCTTGGCCTGGGCATCATCGAGGGCCTTCTTGGCCTCATCCTGCTTTGCCTTGGCGTCCTTGAGCGCCTGGGTCTTATCCTCGACACTCTTGTTGGCTTGATCGAGCTGATCGTTCAGGTCGCCCAGCTTCTTCTGCTGCTGCTCGGTCTTTTCGACGGCGGCTTTGAGCTCGTCAATCTTCTCCTGGAGCGCGGCGACTTCTGCTGCGTTCTGCTCGATTTCGTTGTCGCTCACAGCCTGCGAGGCCTGATTCTTTTGCTGCTGCGCCTGCTTTTGAGACTGGCCCGCCGCGTCGGCCTTCTTCTGGGCGGCATCGTAGGCGGCCTGAGCGTCCTTGAGCTGCTTTGCCGACTCCTCGGCCAGCTGGGCAGCCGTCTTTACGACCGCTTGGTTACCGGCGGCAACGGCATTCTCTACAGAACTACCCCCCCCCTGAACAGAATCGCCGTTACCGGTTGACGGTGCGGCGATTGCCGCCAGCGGCGACATGAGCGGCTGAGCGATGAGGCCCGCCGTCAAAACGGTTGCGACGGCGCGGTTGGCAACGCCCTTGACGTTGACGGCCTTAGCCCGAGGCTCAAAGTGTTGTGGACTGTAGTTTGCCATGGCTTTCTCCCTTTGACACGGATGTATCCATACGTATCAAACGGTAGCTGTCGATTTTTGAATTCTGTTGCGCAACATTGGCGACCAGCGCTTTTTTGAAATTCGCGCTCTCGTGCTTCACAATTTCGTCACATATGTAGGAGCTGGTGCATCATATTCTTGCGGGATCGAATTGAGCCTGTGATTTGCATTTGCTCCCGCGTCATCCGCCCTATCGGATTCCGCATCCAACAGACACCCCGCCCGCCACGGTGTAGAGTTAAGACAACGGGCGCTTTGCGCGGACCGCGCTGGAACGAGGTGGACATGGAACTCGACAAACAACAGATCAAGCGACTACGCGAACGCCATCACCGGCGCCATGGCATACGCCCTGCCCATAGCGAAGCCATGGAGAACGCCACCCGCTTCCTAAAGCGCGCATTCAACATTCGCGAGGGTCGCGCGCCCTACCACGTGATCCGCAAGCGTTTTGTAAACGGGGCGCGTCTGACTGGCTCCCACCTATGCATCCTCATCATCGCCATGCTCATCGCAAGCATCGGCCTCGATATCGACTCGGATATCGCCATTGTAGGTGCCATGCTCATCTGCCCGCTCATGGGCTCGGTCCTTGCCATGGCATACGGCATTGCCACGCTCGACCGCGAGATCACCGTCGAGGCCATTGCCAGCCTCGCACTGCAGATGGTCTTTTGCCTAGTCACGTCCACGCTGTATTTTAAGCTCTCGCCCCTTGGCACCACCACGGCCGCCATTATCGACAACTCGACACCCACCGTGTGGGACCTTGCCGTCGCGCTCGCGGGCGGCTTTGCGGGCGGCCTGGGCAACTCGCGCGACCAGGAACCCGCCACGCTCATCGCCGGCGTGGCCGTGGCGACCGCGCTCATGCCGCCCCTGTGCGCGGCGGGCTATGGCATCGCCATCGCAAGCGGGTCGCTGTTTCTCTCGGCACTCTACGAGTTTGGCATCAACGTGGTCTTTATCGCACTGGCTGCCGAAGCCGTGCTGCTTCTTCTGCGCGTGCCGCTCAAGCGCGACCTGAACGGCGACGGTATTGTGACCGCTGAGGAAGACACCGAGGTCGACGAGCTGTCACGCAAAGTGCGCCGCCGCATCATCGTGGGAACGGCCATCTTTGCCATCCCCTGCATCGTTATGACGGCGGGGTCCATTGGCTCGGCGCAGACCGGCGTGCAGGACGGCTACGGTGTCACCGAAACCACGCGCGAGCTTGCCGCGGTGCTGCCGGGCTTTAAGGATTACACCGTCGCCGTCGAGACCTCGGCTACCGAAGGTGACGAGGAAGGCATCGTCGAGCGCCAAACTGTCGCCCATGTGACAACGAGCGAGGCGCTCGGAACGCACGACCGCCACGTCGCCCGCAAGCTAATCGACCTCAACGTGCCCGAACTCGATCGCGTGGAGTTTGATGTGGATTAATGCGGAGCATGGGATGGCTCCCGCGCACAGGCGCAAGTCGCGGCGAGGCTCAGACGCGACGCAGGCACATGCAAAAAGCGGGACGTAGTTCACGTCCGCGCCCCGCTCGCTGTTTTATTGCCGTGAATCAGACGTCCGCATCGACATCGCCAGACTCCACCGTAAACGCCGGATCGGTGCTCACAAGATAAAATCGGGTCACCTTAGTATTTCTAATTAGGTAAATCTGCCCCTGATTGCGTCGGCGCGATATATACGCAACGTGAACCGTGCCGAATTCTTCGCCGTTTTCCTTCTTTAATACCAGGATATTGGGATCGTCCGTACGCTTAAACTGCCCGTCTGTGCAGATTCCGTCTTTGTCGACCAGCTGCCATCGACAGTTGTCCTCCTCATGAAAAGCCAGGCTTTCCCGACTCGTTTTGTCATCCCGATAGTAACCGTCAACGGCAAACCCTTCGGAAGCGCATTTCTGCATGTAGGACGTTTCTCGGCTTATAGCAAACAGCCCTGTAGCGCCCAGGAGCACAGCCAGGCAGACCACTGCAAGGGTTATCGAAATAGCACGGCGGCCCATGTTAGCCCAACCGATAGTTGTTTAACGGAGCGCGAAACATACCTGGAACCTCCGATATCAGGGGGAACGTCGCCAGCAGGCTGGCGACAACTATATGTTTCTGACATCAAACCATATGGCTGCCGCTCGCGGAGGGGGCATCGGCGAACGGCGTGTTTTCATACTCCATTGGTCAAACCTAAGCGCAGCGCTACAGCTCGTACTTGTACACGCGGTAGATGTACTTTTCGGCTTCCATCTCGTAGGTGGCGATGGCCAGACCGTAGCGGTCGTACTCGGCAAAGGTCTTGGCCATGCCCGATGCCACGAGCGTGCTATTCGAACCGCCGACACGCTGCGCACTGCTCACATAACCCGAGAACGGCACTGCGATCTGGTCCACAAGCTCGTAGGTGCGTGCCATCTCGTCCACCGTAAAGATGCGCCCAAACGAATGCGAGCCGCGGCTGTAGTCGGTCACCACCGCGGCGCCCAGCTGACCCCAGTCGAACTTGGGATAGCTTTCGGCCGCACCAAAGTTGTTGTCGTACAGCAGTACCTGGTAGCGACCAGTCGCTGCCGTGTCAGAACTCGGCAGATACGTCACGCTGTGCTGGCCTGCATTGAGCGAGAAATCGCCCTGGGCCTGCAATAACTTGTCTTCAAAGCCCGAGCCAGCCCATTGCCACTCCTTTCTATTTCTGGGTCCATCTTCTCACTGCTGGCGGCCGAAAATGATCCGTTTTCCTCCGACCCCGAGGGATCGTTCTTAGTACTTGAAGAAGCCCTCGCCCGAGCTTTCGCCCAGCTTGCCTTCGTCGAGCATTTTCTTGAGGACGGACGCCATGGCCTTAAAGTTGTAGGGCATCATCATCTTCTTGAGCAGCGGGCTCACCAGGCCCGGGACCTTCTGATATTGCATAACGATGTTGTACGCCGTCTGGATGCCCACGGTGTCGAATACGCGGAACGGGCCCTTGGGAGCGCCGGTGCCGCGCGTCCACGCGAGGTCGATGCTCTTGGGGTCACTCACACCCGAGACATACAGGTCGAGGCCCGAAAGCAGCCATGGCACCAGCATGGAATTGAGCAGATAGCCGTTCTTTTCCTTGTTGACGGGCAGGGCAAGCATACGAATATCGTTGGCGAAGTCGACGAGCTCGTCGAAGCAGCGCTTGTCGGTTTGGCTCTGGGCCATGACTTCGGTCATGTTGTTCTTCCAGATGGAATTGGCAAAGTGCAGCGACAGGTACTTCTCGGGGCGACCGGTATACTTGGCAAAGGTGCTCGGTAGCAGCGTGGAGGAGTTGGTCACGACGACGGTATTTTGCGGGAGGACCGGGGCGAGCTTCTTGTAGAAATCAATCTTTGCCTGGGTGTCCTCGGCCATAGACTCGATGACCAGGTCGGCGTCGGACACTGCCCTGGCAAGATCGAGCTCCAGCTTGAGTGTGGAGTAGGCGCGCTCAACGGCGGCGAGTGCCGCCTCTTTGTCGAAGGGCTTGCCGCTATCGGCGATACCGGAGCACCACTCGCCCGTGCCGTCCGCCATACCCTCGATTGCCGCGATGTACTCCTCGCGCACATGATCGATCTTGGGCTGGGTGCGGCCGATGCTGCCCTCGCTGCGCAGCCAAATCGTTACATCAAAGCCGCAGTAGGCAGCCTGAAAGGCAATCTGGCTTCCCAGCACGCCACCGCCGGCGACGCAAACGGTCTTGTAGCTCATAGGAACAGTCCTCTCTTACGTAATTCCATAGATGTGTATTTATTCAACCGTAAGGATGACGCGCGCTGGGGGTGGGTTCTATAAACGGATGGTTTTTTACCGCGAACGGCTACACCTGTTCATTATCTCAGGGTTCCATGTCCAGCAAAAACGGGTGGTAGCCGGTACGACTACCACCCGTTTGTCTTATATCCGGCTCGAAGTAGGCCAACTACTTCTTAATACCGCGCCCCAGACGCTTGGCGACCGATGCAACGGCCTCCTCACTGGCCGGTCCACAGCTCACGCAGCCATCATGGGCACGCATCTGGCCGGTGACCTCGTCCATCGCGAGCGGCGCCACCTTCTCGAGCTTAAAGCCTTTACCGGCGCGCATGTTTTCCTTGGCCACGCTAATCATGAGCTTAATGCGGTTGAGCTGGTTGACCTCGGACGCACCAGGATCATAGTCCACCGCAACGATGTTGCTCTCGGGATGCTGGCGGCGCAGCTCCTTAATCACGGCCTTGCCCACCACGTGATTGGGCAGGCACGCGAAGGGCTGCGTGCAGATGATATTGGGTGCGCCATGATCGATCAGGTCGAGCATCTCGGCCGTGAGCAGCCAGCCCTCGCCCATGTTGTTGCACACCGAAAGCACCGTGCGGGCCTTGTCGGCCATGGTGCCGATGCGCTCGGGCGCCTCGAAGCGGCAGGACTTCTCGAGCATCTCCTCCACCGGCGTGCGCATCCAGTCCACGAGCTTGATGAGCGCCTGCATACCAGCGCGCGTGGTAGCGGAGCTTCCCAACTCGTCCTTCTGCAGCTCGGCGTTGCTCATGGAGTACAGGAAAAAGTCGAGCAGACCCGGCACCACGGCCTCGCAGCCCTCGCGCTCGATGACATCGACCACGTGGTTGTTGGCTGTGGGATGGAACTTGACCAGGATCTCGCCGACCACGCCCACGCGCGGCTTGGTACCCTCGCCCACGAGCGGCATGGTGTCGAACGCGCGGATGGCCTCGCGGCACAGCTTGGTGTAGTTGTGGCGGTTAAACTTGGGCGCCAGCTTGCGAGCGCGCGCCATGTACTCCTCGTAGAGCGCGTTGGCGGCACCGGGCGTAGCCTCGTACGGGCGGCAGCGATAGAGCATCTGCATCATCACGTCGCCAAAGAGCACCGCGTAGACTGCCTGCTTAAGCAGCGCCGGCGTAATCTTAAAGCCAGGGTTGTCCTCGCCCAGCGCCACGGCCGAAAGCGAGATCACCGGGATCTCGGGGTGGCCGCTCTCGCGCAGGGCCTTGCGGATGAGTGCGATGTAGTTGGTGGCACGGCAGCCGCCGCCGGTCTGGCTGATAACCACGGCTGTCTTGGACAGGTCGTATCGACCGCTCTCGATGGCCTCCATAATCTGGCCCGTTACCAGGATCGACGGATAGCAAATATCATTGTTCACATAGCGCAGGCCGGCCTCGACGGCATCGTGATCGGTCGAGGGCAGCAGCTCCAAGTTGTAGCCAGCACCACGGAACACCTCTTTGACCAGGTCAAAGTGGATCGGCGCCATCTGCGGGCACAGGATGGTGTAGCCCTCCTCGCGCATCTGCTCGGTAAAGGGCACCTTGGGCCACGCGGTCGAAGCACTCTCGCGCTGCGCCTCGAACGTGTACTTACGGCTCGCGAACGCGGGGGCATCCGTGGAGGGCGCCACCGGCGCGGCATCGCCCTGCTCGTAAGTCTCGCCCGCGGCCGTAGCCTCGGCCAAGCGCTCGGCCTCCTGGTCCTTGAGCGCCGCCATGAGCGAGCGAATACGGATACGCGCGGCGCCCAAGTTGGACACCTCGTCAATCTTGAGCACGGTGTAAATCTTGCCGCTGGCCTCCAGGATCTCCTGCACCTGATCAGTGGTCAGAGCGTCCAGGCCGCAGCCGAAGGAATTGAGCTGGATCAGGTCCAGGTCGTTGCGCATCGTCACAAAACGGGCGACGGCGTACAGGCGGCTGTGATACATCCACTGATCGACGACGCGAATCGGACGCTCGGGCTTCACCAGGTGCGCGAGCGAATCCTCGGTAAAGACCGCAAAGCCAAAGCTCGAGATAAGCTCAGGCAGGGCGTGGTTGATCTCGGGGTCGTTATGGTAGGGACGGCCGGCGAGTACGATGCCGTGACCACCGTGGTCCTCGACCCACTTAAGGGCCTCCTCGCCCATGGTCTGGATGTCCTCGTGGAAGCGCGCGTCGGCCTCAAAGGCAGCGTTAACGGCGGCATCGACCTCGGAGCGCGTGATCTTGGGACCGCGCACGCGACCGCGGCCGGCTTGCGCATCGGCCACACGGTCGACGGCGAGCACCTGGTACAGACGGCGCTTGAGCTCGGTCTTGTCGTGATAGGGCACAAACGGATACAGGAACTCGATGTTCTGTTCGCGAATCTCGTCGATGTTGAGCGCCAGCGCCGTGGGGTAGCTCATGACGATGGGGCAGTTGTAGCAGTTGCCGGCGGTCGGATCCTCCTTGCGCTCCCAGCGCACGCACGGCATCCAAATGAAGTCGACATCGCGGTCGATAAGGTTCATCACATGGCCGTGGCTCATCTTGGCCGGATAGCACACGCTCTCGGACGGCATGGACTCGATGCCCGCCTGGTAGGTCTTTTTGCTCGACTGGTCGGACAGCTGCACGCTAAAGCCCAGGCGCGTAAAGAACGCGTGCCAGAAGGGGTAGTTCTCGTACATGTTGAGCGCGCGCGGAATGCCGACGGTACCACGCGGGGCCTCGTCGGGGCTCAGCACCTCGCGGTTAAACAGCAGCTCGTTTTTCTTTTTGAAGAGGTTGGGGGCCTCGGTCTTCTGCTTTTTGTGGCCGGCACCCTTCTCGCAGCGGTTGCCGGTGATAAAGCGCCTGCCGCCGCCAAAGTCGTTGACGGTGAGCTGGCAGTTGTTGGAGCAACGGCCGCAGCGGACATGCTTTTGCGCCACGGTGAGGTGCGCGATGTCTTCGGCCGAAAGGATGGTCGAGGTGCCGTCGGCGCCGGCGCGATCGCGGGCAAGCAGGGCCGCACCGTAGGCGCCCATGCAGCCGGCGATGTCGGGACGCACGGCGTGCACGCCGGTGAGCTGCTCAAACGCGCGCAGCGTGGCGTCGGACATAAAGGTGCCACCCTGAACGATCACCTGGCTGCCGATCTCCTTGGGGTCACGCAGCTTAATGACCTTGAACAGAGCGTTCTTGATGACGGAATAGGACAGGCCGGCCGCGATGTCGCCCACCGTGGCGCCTTCCTTTTGCGCCTGCTTGACGCGCGAGTTCATAAAGACCGTGCAGCGGCTGCCCAAATCGACCGGGGCCTTAGCATGGATGGCGGCATCGGCGAACGCGCGCACGTCCATGTTCATAGACACGGCGAAGCTCTCGATAAAGCTACCGCAGCCCGACGAGCAGGCCTCGTTGAGCATGATGTGCTCGATGACGCCGTCCTTCACGCGCAGGCATTTCATGTCCTGGCCGCCAATGTCCAGGATGAACTCGACACCGGGCAGGAATGCCTTGGCGCCGCGCAGGTGCGCGACGGTCTCGATCTCGCCGGAATCGGCCTTGAGGGCCTCGATGAGCAGCGCCTCGCCGTAGCCCGTGGTGGTCACGTGGCCGATGGTGCAGCCGGCGGGGATGTGGTTGTAGAAATCAGCCATGATGACCTTGGCCGTGCCTAGGATGTCACCGTTGTTGTTGCCGTACCAGGTGTGCAGCAGCTGACCGTCCTCGCCCACGAGTGCGGCTTTCATAGTGGTGGAGCCGGCGTCGATACCGATAAACACGCGGCCAGTGTAGCCGTCGAGCTTGCCCTTGGGGACGACCTCGGTGTCGTGGCGGGTCCTGAACTCGGCAAAGTCCTCGTCGTTGGCAAAGAGCGGATCCAGACGCTCGACCTCGGCACCTTGTGTGTCACCCAGGGCATCGATGGCCTCGATGAGCTGCGGGAACGTGCTGAGCTTGTTGGACTCATGCGCCATGGCGGCGCCGCTCGCCACAAACAGGTGAGCGTTTTGGGGCACAATGCGGTGCTCCTCGTCCAGGTTGAGCGTGAGGTAGAAGCGGTGGCGCAGCTCGGAGAGGTACTGCAGCGGGCCGCCCAAGAAGGCGACGTTGCCGCGGATGGGACGGCCGCATGCCAGGCCCGAGATGGTCTGGGTCACGACGGCCTGGAAGATGGAGGCAGCCACGTCCTCGGGGCGGGCGCCCTCGTTGAGCAGCGGCTGCACGTCGGTCTTGGCAAAAACGCCGCAGCGGCTGGCGATGGGATAGATGGTGGTGGCGTTGGCCGCGAGCTCGTTGAGGCCGCTCGCGTCGGTGTGCAGCAGGGTTGCCATCTGGTCGATGAACGCGCCCGTGCCGCCGGCGCAGGTGCCGTTCATGCGCTGCTCGATGCCGTTGTCGAAATAGATGATCTTGGCGTCCTCGCCGCCCAACTCGATAGCGACATCGGTGGCCGGGATGAGGGTCTCGACGGCGCGCTTGCTGGCGATGACCTCCTGGACAAACTCCAGGTCGAGCCACTGGGACAGCAGCAGGCCGCCCGAGCCGGTAATGGCGCAGGTCATTTGGGCCGTCGGCAACACGGTCGCGGCGCCTTCGAACAAGTCGCGGGCACAGGCGCGGACATCGGTGTGATGGCGCTGGTACTTGGCGTAGACAATCTGGTTGTCGTCGTTGAGCACAGCGAGCTTAACGGTGGTAGAGCCCACGTCGATGCCCAGGTGCAGGTTGCCACGGGCGTTCTCGGGGTTGAAGATCGCGCCTTCGGGGGCGTGGGCGGCGGTGACGGCTACGGGGGCGGCGGCGGGCTCGCTGGCGGCGGACGTCTCCCCTGCCGCGTTCTTGGCATCGGCAACTGCCTCGGCAACTTTCTCGGCAGCCGCGGTCGCGGCCTTCTGCGCGGCATCCACCACGGCGGGTGCAGCCTCACGCGCGGCAGCGACCATACGGTCCTTGATGCCCTCGACGAGTTTGCTCATTGTCTCTCCTCTTAGTTGTTTGACTCGACAGCTGCGGCGGTGTCGGCCGCGTCCTCGAGCTGTAGGTTCAATAGCTTCATGCCGTATTCCGGCACGTTGATATCAATGGGTTGGCCATACAGGTCACCAGGGCGCACAAAAGCGAGCACCGTCATAATGCGCGCCATGGCCTCGGGCGATTCGGTAAGCCCACGCTCAAACCAGCGCTGAATCATGCCGACCTCGGCACTCACGACGTAGGTAACGTAATAGTCAAAGAACGTGCCCAGCGCCAGGCCCAAAATGCCCGTCTGCGCACGCGGCACCACAGCCTCACGAGCGGTGTCGATGATTCTTTTAATGAAGGCCTGGTCGCCGCCCGGGCCCAGCAGGGCCCCGATAAGGTCGCGATTAGCCGCAAGATAGCGCAGCAGCTCAACCGAACCGGGCGCCGGCTCGAGCTCATCGATGTTGTGATAGAGATCGGGCAGCTGAGCTGCGGTGATGAGCTCAATGCGCTCACGGATCTCGGCCAGCAAGCCGTCCTCGATTTGATTGATAAAGTCGGGAATATCGCGGTAGTGCGAATAGAACGTGCGGCGCGTAAGGCCGGCACGCTCGGTGAGCGACGCGACGTTAATGCGCGAAAGGTCGCCGCTTTCGGCAAGCTCGCTGGCAAGTGCCTGGCGAAGGGCACGCTGCGAGCGAAGGGATCGGCGATCGCATTTCTCGAGCTGGGACAAGCGTCCTCCTTGTTACTCAGCCTGTGCGCTATTGCACAGTGCGAGTATTATTGCACACCGTGTGCATCAACACGTAAAGGCAATATTTGGGTTGTGACAAAGGGACGGTCCCTTTGTCACATTCAGCGACCGCCTAGGTTGTGCCAGTTGTGCCTGGCTTTTGAAGCGGCATTGCCGATTGTTCAAAATGTCATTCGTGGGTAGAATAGTGTCGACGGCAGCCCAAGTTCTGGAAAGCTGGGCAGCGCCGTTGTTTGCATTAGGGGGTCAACGCCTTAGCGGCGGCGACCCCTTCTGTTGCGCTTCGAACGCTGCTTGAGTGCCTCGGAAAGGCCGACAAGCGCCGTGAAGAACGAGACCAAAGCGGTCAGAAGTCTCACGAAATCAATCAAATCGGTCATGGGCATCACCTCCCATCAGATGGAGGGCGCTGCCCGGCACATAGAACTGCCGTCAACGATACCGATTCTATCAAAACTTAGTTATATATACGAATATATGTTCGCATGTCAAAGGTGCAGGATCCTCGTGAAAAAGGGACCGTCCCTTTGCCACATTATTCGATGACGGTGCGAGAGTTTTGCTTGCGCATGGTGGCAAGCATGTGTTTGGGGACGGCGTGGACCATGCAGCTGCCGATGGTCGCGCTCGCGGCGGCCTTGGCGGCATCGCTTGCGTTTTTGGTCGCGTAGCTGTGGCGGAAGCGTTTGAGCATGGCAATGTCGTTGCCGCCGTCGCCGTAGACCGCGACCTCGTCCTCGGCAATGCCGTAGTAGCCCGCCAGCCAGGACACACTCTCGCCCTTGTTGCACGCCGCGTCCGTGATCTCAAACATCACCGGGTCAAACGGCGCGTTGACTACACGGTCCGAGCGCTCGGCCAAATATGCCTTAAGGTCGCGCTCCAGCTCGGGCGAGGTCACGCGGCAGTTGATCTTACACACATCGTGGCGCAGGATGTCGCCGATTGACTGATCGAAATACTGCTCCTCGTGATACCCGCCACGCGCGCGCATGCCGCGCATCACGATGCGCTTGATAGGACTGTCTTTTTTAAAGCCTGCCTGGTGCATCTCGAACGATCCACTCGAGAACATGCCATCGGGCGTGGAGCAGTCAAAACAGATATCCGGGAACTCCTTGAGCAGCTCCTCGGTGATCTGCGGATCGATGGTCCAGGTCTTGAGCACCTCGCCGTGGCTGTTGCGCACGATGGATCCGTTGGAGCAGCAGGCGTCGAGCGCCAGACCTGTAAAGCCATGCTCGCCGATTGGCAACGTCGAGCGTCCGGTCGCGGGAACCACATGCAGGCCAGCCTCGGTCAGCTCGCGAATGGCACGGCGGATGGTCCCATCCGCCTCGTGCAGGGCGTTCAGCAGCGTTCCGTCTAAGTCACTCGCAAACATCTTGATCATGGGCATGCCTCTCCTTCGTCTGCACGATATTGTAGACGAGAACGGGCGCGCCCCAAGAGAGGCACGCCCGTCAGACGAAAGATTGTCCTACACCGCGGCGGGGCCGTGTTCGCCGGTACGGATGCGGATGACTTCCTCGACCGGCTCGACCCAGATCTTGCCATCGCCGACGGCTCCGGTGCGAGCAGCGTTGCAGATAATCTCGACAATGCCGTCGACATGCTCGTCGGCGCAAATAAGGGTGAACTGTACCTTAGGGATCGTGTTGACAAGCAACTCGTTGCCGCGAACGTATTCCTTCCAGCCATGCTGTGCACCGCAGCCCTGCACCTGGTTGATAGTCATACCGCGAACATCGGCAGCAAACAGCGCGTCTTTAAGAACCTCAAGCTTCTCAGCACGAACGATCGCCGTAATCTTCTTCATAGTGAATTCCTCTCTTTAAGAGTTAGTCTGACAGAACGTTAGAAACCGCTAGTCCAGACCACTAAATGAAGGATACGCGCTCTCGCCGTGCTGACTCGCATCCAGGCCCAGCGCCTCGTCGGCCTCGTCCACGCGCAGGCTGCCGTGGAACAGCGCCTTGACCACCGTGGCGATCACCAAGTCGAGCACCAGCACAATAGCAACCGTCACCACAATGCCCAAGATCTGCGAGACGAGCAGCGACACGTCGCCCGTGTAGAACAGGCCGCCCTTACCGGTCCACGAAAGCTCCGGCACGCAGAACAGGCCCGTGAGCACGCCGCCCAAGATGCCGCCGATACCGTGGCAGCCAAACGCATCGAGCGCATCGTCGTAGCCAAACTTGGTCTTAAGATGGCTGATGGCCAGGTAGCAGACGGGCGATACGATCAGGCCCATGACCAGCGCCGCCCACGGCTCGACAAAGCCTGCGCCGGGCGTGACCACCACAAGGCCCGCAACCAGACCGGTGCTGGCGCCCACCAGCGTGGGACGACCGGTGTGCACGCGCTCGACGGCAAGCCACGAGACCATGCCCGCCGTGCTGGCCGTCACGGTGTTGAGGATGGCAAGCGCCGCCACGGCGTTGGCCTTGAACTCGCTACCGCCGTTAAAGCCAAACCAGCCAAACCAAAGCAGGCCGGCGCCCAGCGCCACAAACGGCACGTTATGCGGACGATAGCTCACCATGCCAAAGCCGCGACGGCGGCCGAGCATTAAGCAGAGAATCAGGCCCGTCAGACCGGACGAAATGTGTACCACGTCGCCGCCGGCAAAGTCGAGCGCGCCGATGATGTCGCCGATAAAGGAGCCATCGCCGCCCCAGACCATGTGGGCGAGCGGCGCATAGACCACGAGCAGCCAAATGCCCAGGAAGGCCGTCATGGCACCAAACTTAACGCGGCCGGCCAGGCTGCCCGTGACGATAGCCGCCGTGATCATGGCAAACGCCATCTGGAAGGCGATGTTGATAATCTCCGGGTAGACGGCACCGTCCGCGGCATTGCCCTCGGCCGCCTGCAGCACCTGGTTGAGCACCGGCAGGCACAGCAGCTGGTCAAGGCCTCCAATAAACGGGCTGGAACCGTCGCCGCCGTAGGCCAGCGACCAGCCGGCAACAATCCACAGCACACCAACCAGGCCAATGGCGCCAAAGCACATAAGCATGGTGTTGATGACATTTTTGCGCCTGGACAGGCCGCCATAGAAAAACGCCAGACCCGGTGTCATTAAAAACACGAGCATGGTGCAGATGAGCATAAACGTTGTCGATCCCGTATCGTACATTCGCTCCCCCTTGATCGCATGAACGTTGTCGGCGCCCATAATGCGGCCGAGGGGCAACTGGTGTAGACCAGATACGGCGTTGTTAAACGCTGCGTTGTCGAATGGAAACGGTGCCGCAATCTTGGAAACGGCGCGGCAACGGGCGCGAAACCAACGGGAAATACGCGAGCAAGGAAGCCGCGAGCGCGCCCGTCCCGGCTAGCGCCGGAACAGCTCGCGAGCTCGGTCGCGGAGGTCGGTAGCTCGGATGACGCCCTCGTAGCGGTTGATACGCAAGCGCGGGAAGGCATTGAAGAAGCGCAGGTCGCGTCGGCTGAGCGACACGCTTGGCACCGGACGGCTCATGCGCTTACCGGCAAGGCGACGACTGAGCGACGGGCGCGGCATGCTCGGCGCGGCATCGGCCACGCGGCGGGCGGCAAGCGCCAGGCCGCGAGCACCATCCGCGATAAACATCGGCATCGAAGCCTTCTCGCGCAGGGCATCGAGCGCGGCGTCACCCAGCTCGGCCAGCCACGCGTTAACGGCACGGCTACGGATGTGCGTCTGTGCCACCGAGTCAATCGTAGAATCGGGAATACGTTCGAGCATTGAGTCCGAGGCATCGGCAAGCGACTCATTGATGCGGTCGGCAAGGTCGGCCCGGACGCGCTCCAGCTGATCAGACAGACGCCGCCAGCTCGCCAACGAGCACACCGCGTCGACCATCATCGCGACCGCGACGATAAAGGCGGACAGCCGCACAATCAGCACCGGCAGATGGCCAAGCAGCCCCAGCAATGCCGGCTCCACTAAACGGCAAATGCACAGCGCACCCAAGCCAAACGCGCAGGCCCAGTACAGGCAGATGCGTCCATGCAGGTTAAACGGCAGGTGCGAGTAATCCCAAAAGCGCGCGCCTGCCGTTTTTTCCAACAGCACGCCCACGCTGTACTCAATCACACTGCATACGAGCGCTGCAGCGACAAACTGGCTCGACGCGTCAGGAATCCCGCGCAACAGCAGCCAGCAGGCAATGCCGCCCGCGCCATAGATGGGGCAACACGGTCCCAGCAAAAAGCCACTGTTGACAAATCGTCCGTGGTTGAGCATGGCGCAGACTGTCGATTCCCATGCCCAACCGCAAAAACCGTAGAAGGCAAACGAGAGCACCAGCGCCGAGAGCGGACAGGCGGCAAGCGTCGCGCCGTCAAATGCCATGTCGATCGCGGTCCCCACCGTCTACCCTCTCCTCTTCTCGCTCGAATCTTTGCTCAAGCCGTCGCTCGAGCCCTCGCTCAAATCGTTCGCGCCGTCTTTGCGCGGCAGACGGCCGGCGACCGTCTCGCGCAGCGCACACCATTTATCCGCCAGGCACACAATCCAAGCCTCACGACACGTCGGCGGCACTGGCACCAGCGGAAACATATGCCGCACGATGATATTCCGCTCGCGCGGCGTCAGCTCAAAATCTTCCTCGGCACGTGCCAGGGCAAAAAACGGATGCCGAAATCCGTGCAGGCGATGGCTCGGATCGGGATCGTGCCAGTCATAGAGAAAGTAGTCGTGCAGCAAGGCTCCGCGCAGCAACGAGGCACGGTCGACCGAGACACCGACGCGGCCCAGGCGCTCGGCAAAGGACAGACTTGCCCGCGCCACCGAGGTCACATGCGTATACACCGTCACATCGCCATGCTGGATAAACTCGCGCGTCAGGTCCAGACGGCCCGCCTGTGCCAGTTGACGGGCAGCATGGTCTACTTCGCACGCGATTTTCTCGGCACGAACGACACCGGACATGCTGCCTCCTTCCAGCGACTCACGGCGACAAGCCACGGCCTGTGCACAATCGATAAAAACATCATGGAACACATCAGTATGGCATCGGACAAAACGTTTTGCCCCACCAGTTGGCGAATTACCGCGCCGCCGTCACATATCAAACGCCAAAATGTGCGAGACTGTCTTGTGCAATTGTGCCGGCCGAGGGAGCGCCGGCGCTCGATTCGCATGGAGTAACCCACAACGATGCTGCTTACGCAAACGACAACGCCCGAGGACGTCAAGGCTCTTAATCGTGCCGAGCTCCCGCAGCTCTGCGACGAGATTCGCCACGCCATCCTCGAAAGCTCCGCCGCTGTCGGCGGACACGTTGCCCCCAACTTGGGCGTCGTTGAGCTTACGGTTGCGCTTCATCGCGTGTTTAACTCCCCCATCGACAAGATTGTCTTTGACGTTTCGCACCAGACCTACGCCCACAAGGCGCTGACGGGGCGCGCGTACACTTATATCGATCCGGAGCGTTATGGTGAGGCTTCTGGCTTTGCCAATCCCGACGAGTCCGAGCACGACCTGTTCGCCATGGGTCACACCTCGACCTCGGTGAGCCTGGGCTGCGGCCTAGCGCACGCTCGCGACCTGGCGGGCGATGCGTACAACGTCATCACCATCATTGGCGACGGCTCGCTTTCGGGCGGCCTGGCGTTTGAGGGCTTTAACAATGCCGCCGAACTCGATAGCAACCTGATCATCATCGTCAACGATAACGACCAGTCCATTGCCGAGAACCATGGCGGCCTGTATCGCAACCTGGCCGAGCTGCGCGCCAGCAACGGCACCTGTGAGCGCAACGTTTTCCGCGCGATGGGGCTCGACTACCGCTATCTGGACGCCGGTAACGATGTGTTGGCCCTCGTCGACGCGCTGCAGGAACTGCGCAATATCGATCATCCCATCGTGCTGCACGTCTCCACCGCCAAGGGCAAGGGCTTTGAGCCAGCCCAGAACGACCCCGAACGCTGGCATCACGTGGGTCCGTTTGACATGGCAACTGGACGCAAGCTCTGCCCGGGCCATCCGAGCGAGCCTGCGCCGCGCACCTATGCCGACATTACGGGCGAGGCGCTCAGCGCCGCCATCGAGCGCGATTCGCAGGTCGTGGGCATCACGGCCGCCACGCCCTACATCATGGGCTTTACGCCCGAGCTTCGCGCTGCCGCCGGCAAACAGTTCGTCGATGTGGGCATTGCCGAGGAGCACGCCGTGACCTTTGCCACCGCGCTTGCGCGCTCGGGCGCCAAGCCAGTCTTTGGTGTGTACGGCACGTTTTTGCAGCGCGCCTACGACGAGCTGTGGCACGACCTGTGCCTCAACGACGCCCCCGCAACCATTTTGGTGTTTGGTGCGTCAATCTTTGGCACCACGTCCGAGACGCACCTTTCGTTCTTTGATATTTCCATGCTGGGCGGACTTCCCAACATGCGCTACCTTGCACCTGCCTGCATGGAGGAATATCTGTCCATGCTGAGCTGGTCGCTCGACCACCGCGAGCATCCCGTGGCGATTCGTGTACCGGGCATCGGCCTGGTAAGCCGCCCCGATCTGGCACCTGCCGAGGACGCCGATTACGGCGTCGCGCGCTACAGCGTCGTGCGTCAGGGCCGCGATGTGGCCGTGCTTGCACTCGGCGACTTCTTTGAGCTGGGCGAGCGCGTGGCGAACCGCTTGGCCGCCGAGTACGGCATCGAAGCCACACTCGTCAACCCGCGCTTTGCGACCGAGCTCGACCGCGAGTTCCTCGACAGCCTTGCCGCCGAGCATCGCGTCGTCGTCACCCTCGAGGACGGCGTCTTGGACGGCGGCTGGGGCGAGCGCGTCGCGTGCTATCTGGCCTGCACACCTGTGCGCACGCGCACCTTCGGCATCGCCAAGGGCTTCCCCGACCGCTACGACCCCAACGAACTGCTCGCTCAAAACGGCATGACGGTCGAGAATATGGCCGCCGAAGCCGTGAGACTACTCAACAAGTAAGAAAACCTCCGCAAGGGAAGCACCCCTGCGGAGGTTTTTATTTTCGCGACGCGATTATCTCAATCTGTAACATCTAGGGCCCGAATTCCCGTCTAACTGTTACAGATCGAGACAAGACGTCTTAGTCCCCGACGTTTGTCTCAATCTGTAACAGATAGAGACCTTTTGTCCGTCCAGATGTTACAGATCGAGACATTCGAATTCCCCTGAAGAGCAAATCTCGATCTGTAACAGTCACTCGGCAAAAACGGCTGCAGATGTTACAGATTGAGACGAACCGCCAAAGTGTCCCCTTTGTGGTGGTTAGCGGTAGCTTAGCTTGAGAATTTCGACGACGTCGGGGTCGGTCAGCGTCACGGGGTCGTGGCTGAACAGGACGCCGTTGGTCGTCAGGGCATTGTGTGCGATGGCAGGCAGCTCTTCGGCCGTAATCCCCCATTCGCTCATGGCGAGGTCTGCCACATGGCAAGCCTCCATCAGGCGTGTAAGCTCAACCACAAAATCGCGCGGATCGCTGGCGGTAGCATTGCCCATCAGACGCGCCATGTCGACATAGCGCTCGGGTGCGGCGCCGTGATTGGTCATCCACGTGTGGTAGGCGCGCGCGATCATGATGAGTCCGGCACCGTGCGGCAAGTCGTGATGGTGCGCACTCATGCCATGTTCAAGACCATGCGAGCCCGTGGTGCCCGAGGCATCCATGGCATAACCGCCGAGCGTGTTGGCAAACGCAAGGCTCGAGCGCGCCTCCAGGTCATCGCCATTATTGACGCACGTAGGCAGCGCCGCGGCGGCTCGGCGGATGCCTTCGCGGCAAACCATGTCACCCATGGGCGTGTTGGTATTTGAGATGTAGCACTCAACGCAATGGAACAGAGCGTCGAATCCCTGATAGGCGGTCAGACGCGCCGGGACGCTCACCATGAGCTCGGGATCAACGATCGAAAGCACCGGGAACAGGCGCGGATCGCCCAGGCGAAGCTTCTCGTCATTGTCCTCGCAGGACAGGACACCGCCCGCATCGACCTCGGAGCCGGTACCCGCCGTGGTGGTTACGCAAACAAGCGGCAGCGGATCGTTGGGGATCGGCAGGCCGAGCGCAGTACCGCCATTCACAAAATCCCAGATGTCACCAGGGCATTCGTTACCCTCGGCATCGGTATGCGGGTTGGCCGCCATCGCGCAGATGCCCTTGCTGCCGTCCATGACCGAGCCGCCGCCGAGCGCCAGCACAAAATCGCAGCCATGGGCACGCGCCATCCAGCCACCCGCGTTTACGGTCTCGCGCAGGGGATTGGGCTCAATGCGATCGAACAGCTCATGCGCCACGCCGGCGCGTTCGAGCTCGGCCTCCACGCGTCTCAGGTATCCAAAGCGCTTGGCCGAGTTGCCGCCGGTCGTAACGATGAGCGCTTTGGTGCCGGGCAGCTTCTGCGTGCCCAGCTCGCCCAACTTGCCCGCGCCAAACAGCACCTTGGTCGGTGCGAAAAACGAATAACCGTTCATACGCGATCTCCTTACTCATATATGTGTCGCGTTGCCGCCATTATAGCGACCGCCGCGAGCGGCCACGCCGTCTGCAAAGCGCTATCTCAGCTGCAATAAGCGACGTTTGCCCAGATAAAACCTGCCAAAATAAACCTGTCCTTTTTGGTAGGTAGAATTACCCATAAGGTAAGTATGTTTCTGAGTTATTTCGTGTTGACCCATTTGAGCGCGATAGGGTATAACTCTACTCAACCGCTAGGGATTTTATTGAGAAAGGTGTTCTACCATGAGCAAGAACCTCTCCCAGCAGGTCGTTCTCGACCGCCGCGGCTTCGTTGCCGCCACCTTCGCAACCGTCGCCGGCCTTGGTCTTGCCGGCTGCTCCGACACCAGCGCCGAGGCCGACAAGGGTTCCGCCGCCGACTCCTCCAAGAGCTCCGAAGATACCGAGGCTTCCACCACGCTCGACGCCAAGGCGTTCGACAAGCTCGTCGACAACGGCCCCAAGGCCGATGACGACGCCATCGCCGCCAGCACCTGGGCCACGGCCGTCAAGGACGCCGGCGTCTTTAAGATCGGTGGCGTTCAGACCTCCACGCTCTTCTCCCTCCTCAACGAGAAAGACGGTCAGACCCGCGGCTTCGATGCCGGTATCGCACAGCTCCTGTCCAACTACATTCTGGGCGAGAACAAGGTCGAGATCACCCAGGTGACCTCGGACACGCGCGAGTCCGTCCTGCAGAACGGCCAGGTCGACGCCGTCTTTGCCACCTACACCATTACCGACGAGCGCAAGAAGCTCGTCTCCTTCGCCGGCCCCTACTACTACACCCAGCAGGCCATCCTGGTGCTCGCCGATAACGACGACATCAAGAGCGTCGACGACCTGGCCGACAAGAACGTCGCCGTCCAGTCCGGCTCCAACGGCCCCGCCATCCTGGAGGAGTTCGCTCCCAAGGCCAGCCAGCAGGAGTTCAAGACCGACGAGGAGGCCCGCCAGGCACTCCAGCAGGGCCGCGTCGATGCCTACGTCATCGATAACAACATGCAGCAGAGCGCCCTGGTCCGCGAGCCCGGTAAGTACAAGATTGCCGGCAAGCCCTTCGGCAGCAAGGAGCCCTATGGCATCGGTCTGCCGCTCGATTCCGACGGCGTCGCCTTTGTCAACGACTTCCTTAAGAAGATCGAGGACGACGGCACCTGGACTGAGCTGTGGCAGATCTGCATCGGCGACCGTACGGGCGACACCAATGTTCCCGAGCTGCCCGAGATCGGCGCCTAGGCAGCGAGCCTGGTAACGGCCGCAACGAAACCATACGGAAACGCATGATGCGCTTTATTGCGGTAAACTGTTTCCTCACTGAGTTGTCGGGGCTTCCGTACACACGGGAGCCCCTTTCCTTATCGGCGGGAGGTCCGCATGAGTCTCTCCGAACTCTGGTCGCTCTATGGCCAGAACTATATCGACGCGCTGCTAGCAACCTGGGGCATGACGCTTGAATCGTTTATCATCGCCATGGTGCTGGCCGTCGCCGTCACCGTGATGCGCGTGTCGCCGCTCAAGCCGCTGCGCGTCTTTGGCGACCTGTATGTCCAGGTCTTCCGTAACATCCCCGGCATCGCGCTGCTCATCATCGTCGTCTACGCGCTGCCGCCGCTCAAGGTCGTTCTGCCCTACCGCACCTGCGTTATCGTCGCCACGGTCCTTTTGGGCTCGGCCTTTGGCTCCGAGAACTTTATGAGCGGCATCAACACCGTTGGCGTCGGTCAGGTCGAAGCCGCCCGCTCGCTGGGCATGAGCTTCAGCCGCATCCTCGCCAAGATCGTGATTCCGCAGGCGCTGCGCTCGAGCGTGCTGCCCATGACCAACCTCTTTATCGCCGTCATGCTCACCACTGCCTTGGGCAGTCAGGTGCCGCTTAAGCCGCAAGAGCTTACCGGCGTGGTGAGCTACATCAATACCCGCTCGCTCGGCGGCGTCGCCGCGTTCTTTATCTCGGCACTCGGCTACCTGGGCACGGCCTTTGTGGTGAGCCACATTGGCAACTATATCGATAAGAAGGTGAGGATCCTCCGATGAGCAAGCACTCCACCTCCGCGCTCACCATGCGCGATGCGCTCTACGAGGCTCCCGGCCCCAAGATGCGCGCCAAGATTCGCATCGGCACCGCCATCTCGCTTGTTGCCGTCGCCGCGCTCGTCGTCCTCGTGTTGCAGCGCTTTTATGTGACCGGCCAGCTTTCGGTCCACTATTGGTATTTCTTTACGCACCTCACTACCTGGAAGTTCTTGCTTGCCGGCTTTGAGGGCACCGTCAAGGTCGCACTCACCGCTGGCGCCATCGCGCTGGTGCTGGGCTTAGCCCTTATGCTCGGCCGTACCAGCGACATTAAGCCGCTGCAGCTGGTCTGCCGCGTGCTCACCGATTTCTTCCGCGGCGTACCGAGCCTTCTGTTCATCTACTTCTTCTTTTTGGTGCTGCCCCAGTACAAGATCGCGCTGCCGTCGTTTTGGATGCTCACGCTTCCCGTCGCGCTCGCTGCCGCCGGCGTGCTGGCCGAGATCTTCCGCGCCGGCGTCAACGCCGTGCCGCGCGGCCAGGTCGAGGCGGCCCAGGCGCTCGGTCTCTCCAAGGCTAAAATCACCTTTAAAATCGTGTTGCCGCAGGCTATTCGGTTTATCATTCCGTCCTTGATTTCGCAGCTTGTGGTCGTAGTCAAAGACACCACCGTCGCCTACGTGGTGAGCTACCCCGACCTCATGCAAAATGCCCGCGTGCTCATTACCAACTACGACGCCCTCGTGTCGGTCTACCTGGTTATCGCGGTCATCTACATCCTCATCAACGTCGCGATCAACAAGGCCGCTGTCTATGTTTCGCACAAGACCGGCGCGACCATCATCCGCTAACGCTTTACCATTTCGAGTCATAAGGAGCCGAGCACCATGGCACAGAGCACCTCTTCCACCGGCAATCAGCCGCTGATCGAGCTCAAACACGTCGATAAGCACTATGGCGATCTGCACGTCCTCAACGACATCAATCTCTCGGTCGACCGCGGCGAGGTCGTCGTTGTGATCGGCCCCTCGGGCTCGGGCAAGTCGACCATGTGCCGCACCATCAACCGTCTGGAAACCATCGACTCGGGCGAGATCCTCATCGAGGGCGAACCCCTGCCGCAGGAAGGCAAGGACCTTGCCCGCATGCGCGCCGAACTGGGCATGGTGTTTCAGCAGTTCAACCTGTTTGCACATATGACGGTACTGCAGAACGTCATGCTGGGACCGGTCGACGTGCTGGGCGTGTCCAAGGAGGAAGCTCGTGAGCGCGCCATGGACCTGCTGAGCCGCGTGGGCGTGGCCGAGCAGGCCGACAAGGTGCCCGCACAGCTTTCGGGCGGCCAGCAGCAGCGCGTGGCCATCGCCCGTTCACTCGCCATGCAGCCCAAGGCCATGCTCTTTGACGAGCCCACAAGCGCCCTTGACCCCGAGATGATCAACGAGGTGCTCGAGGTCATGGTCCGTCTGGCCCAGCAGGGCATGACGATGATCGTCATCACGCACGAAATGAACTTTGCCCGCCGCGTGGCCGACCGCGTCGTCTTTATGGCCGACGGCCAGATCGTGGAAACCGGCACGCCCGACGAGTTCTTCGACCACCCCCAGACCAAGCGCGCCCAGGACTTCCTCAACTCCATCAAGGGTCACTAGCCAGCCACCCCGTGGGACAAATCCATCGGAAGCGTTGTCCCACGTCTCTCATGCGCCCTGTCACCTTCAGATTCGAAAGCAACACCTATGATCGGAACCCGCACTTCATCGTCATACACCCCGCACGTCGACGTCGCCCCCGCCGACCGCCCACTCATCCTCGTCGCACCGCGCTGGGAAGAGGCAGAGCCGTTTTTAACCGAGATGCTCTCCCCCAACGAGGAAATCGCAAGTGTCTTTGTCGACGCCATTCTTGCCGCCGGCGGTCTGCCGCTGCAGATGTCCATTACCGAAGACGTCGACGTTATCCGTCATTACGTGGAAATCGCCGACGGCATCGCCATTCCCGGCGGTCCGGACGTCAACCCCAAACGCTGGGGCGACGAGCGTCCTTACGACCCCACGCTGTGCTGCGAGATTCGCGACCGTTTTGAGTTTAAGCTGGTTAA
The DNA here is from genome assembly GCA_902497065.1 of uncultured Collinsella sp. Classification (GTDB taxonomy): domain Bacteria; phylum Actinomycetota; class Coriobacteriia; order Coriobacteriales; family Coriobacteriaceae; genus Collinsella. The sequence goes on from CABVDH010000001.1 coordinate 92,221, forward strand.
CGAGGTACTTCGCGCCAAGAAGCCGCTCTTTACCACCTGCCGCGGCACGCAGCTGCTTAATGTCGCCACCGGCGGCACCCTGTGCATGGACGTGCCGAGCCTGGGCGCGCGCGAGGGCCGCACGCAGTGGCGCCATACCCACGTGCTCAACGACCCCGTGCATCCCGTCGAGGTCGTGCCGGGCTCGCTGCTGGAGCGCGCGGTTGGCGGGCACAGGCTGATCCAGACCAACTCCGCACACCACTGCTGCGTCGATCGTCTGGGTAAAAGCACGCGCTTGGTCGCCAAGGCAACCGACGGCGTTCCCGAGTGTATTGAGGTCGAAGGCCAGCCTTTCTGCCTGGGCGTGCAATGGCACCCTGAGTACACGTGGAAGACGCTCGAGACCGACTTTAACCTCTGGAAGTCGTTTGTCGAGGCGGCAGCCAAGGTCAAGCAGGCCCGCTAGCTCGCAAACCACAAAACAGATAAGGGCGCCCCGCCGGCCACATGGTCCGGCGGGGCGCCCTTTTACCTATATGTAGCCGGCAAGCAGCCCAAGGCTCGCTAGCTCTTATTCAGCCGCCTCGCGCAGGGCCGACATCGTAGCCGCATATTGCTGCTGCAGCGCATGCATCCCCTCGCGGGCGCCGTCAACGGCATCGGCACCGCGCAGCGCTTCGGTCACCACGACCGCCGGCTCGTACAGATTATCGAATCCCAGGTTCTGGCTCACGCCCTTGAGCGTGTGCGCTGCCATAAACGCACCTTCGGCGTCTCCTGCCGCCATGGCGGCCTCCAGCTTGTCCATGCTCTCGTCATCCAAAAACTTGAGGGCAAAGCGGGCAAGCATTTCCTCGCCCATCAGCCGAGCGCACGCGTCATCATAATTAGCGCCGATCTTCTCATACGCCTCACGCATGGAAATCATGGATTGAAACTCCTTTGGTCAAACTAAATCGTGGGAAACGCGACAACATCGGCGGGGCGTGCCAACGTCTCGGCAATACGGTCTTGCACCTCGAGCAGGCAGTCGAGCAACAGCGGGTTAAAGGTACCGCACTTACCGTCCAGGATCATCTGGATTGCTTCCTCGTGCGGGATAGCGTCCTTGTACACACGCACGCTCGTCAGCGCATCATACACGTCGGCCACCGAAACCACCTGCGCGGCAATGGGAATCTCGTCGCCCTTAAGGCCATCGGGATAACCCTTGCCGTCCCAGCGCTCGTGGTGCCAACGCGCAATCTGGTACGCATATTCCATAGGCGCATTGCCGACGTGATGGCGGCCCAGCTCAAGCAACATGTCGGCGCCCATCGTGGTATGCGTCTTCATAATCTCGAACTCCTCGGGCGTAAGGCGCCCGGGTTTGTTGAGAATCGCATCGTCAATCGACATCTTGCCGATATCGTGCAGCGCCGAAGCCAGGGCAATCGTAGAGCGTTCCTCATTGTCAAGGGAGATCGTGTCGCTACGCTGGACCAGACAGTCAAGCAGCAGCTCGGTCAGCTTCTCGATGTTCGTAACGTGCCTGCCGCTCTCGCCGTTGCGAAGCTCCATGACGCCGGCCATGATGTCGATGAGCATGCGACTGTTCTTGACGCGCTCGTTGTACTGCTGGGACAGCAGGCTCGTCAGGCGGCGCTGTTTGGCGTATAGGCGGATGGTGTTGCTTACACGGCGGCGCACGACACGGGAGTCAAACGGGCGGTTGATATAGTCCGAGGCGCCCAGCTCGTACGCGCGCAGAACCATATCATCGGAATCTTCGCTCGAAATCATGATGAAAGGCAGATTGTCGATACCCGATCGGCGCGACAGATCGGCCAGCACCTCAAAGCCGCTTATGCCCGGCATGACAATATCCAGCAGCACGAGCGACAACTCATCGCCATAGCGGTCGACCATGTCGAGCGCCGTACGACCGTTGTCGGCCTCGAGGATGCAATACTCGTCCTTGAGCATCTCGTTGAGAATGGCTCGGTTCATGTCGGAGTCATTGACAATAAGCACCAAAGGCTTTTCGCTTTGGAAGGCTTCGATGGAATCGGCGTCGGTCACGACCGTACCGGCTTTTGCCTTAGCGCGGCTCAATAACTGGACAGCGCGGCCAACGCCCTCATCGACCGTCTCGCCATGAATGCGAACGCCACCAACACATGCCGTCAAGCTCACGTACTCATGGCCCGGAACAATCGTGGCATGAACGGCATCGGACACCTGGTGCAGGCGACGGGTGAAGTCATCGGAGGGAATATTGGGCATGACGACCACAAACTTGTCGCAGCCATAGCGTACAAGCTCGTCAGTCGAACGAATTCCGCTGCGTATGGCTGTCGCCACAGCACCGAGCGCAAGGTCGCCGGCATGACGGCCACACGTATCGTTGAAGACCCTAAAATCATCAAGGTCGATCACCGCAACGCCGGCATTCATGCGGGCGCTACGGAGCTTTTCCTCGTAATATCGGCGATTGCGCACACTCGTCAGCACGTCGGTGTAGACAAGGTCCTCTTCTGCAGCCTCTTGCTCATCAATCGGACGCACCATCAGCAGGACGTGAGGCTCGCCCTCGACCTTCAGAGGGCGCAGGCGAGCGCGGTACTCAGTACCATCATTGAGCAGTTGCTCCGACACCTCATCGGAGTCTGCCAAGGCCTCAAGACTCGACTGACGCAGACAAGGGCAGCGATCGCCGGCGAGTAGGCAGTTAGGCTCGCTCTTAATCTGATCGGCCGACAGCAAACGCACCACGGGGTAGGTCTTCGCGACGCGGGCGACCTCAGCGGCAGCCTCCTCGTCGGTTAGATTTGCCTCGTGATTATTGAGCATATGGGGCCCTTTCGATAATTTCGCATGGTAGCGGTGGGTTCCAAATGCTACAAGGGTAACACCTTGCCGATGCAGGTAAGCACGTGAATACTGTTACATTTTTATGACCTGGCAGACGGCGCGATTGAAGCCGCAGACGTGAGGTCTCGAGCATATTTGTTAACACGGCCGAAACGTTTGCGAGTGAAGCCTGTTTTGTTTTTTTGCAGCTGTTAGAGCCCCAGGATGCCACGGACAGTCTGGGCAGCCGCTGTCGGGCGATCGCGCAGGCCGTTGTGCGCGCCGGGAACCATTACGAGCGGACAGCCCAAAAGCTCAGCCGCCATCCTCGTGCCCGCCTCGCGGGGCGTACCGACCGAAAGCTCGCCCAAGAACACGGCCGACACCGCCTTTGACGCGCGGGCGCGCTCCCAGTCGGGAGCATATGTCATATTTGTTCCGTATTCATTGGCCATAAAGCAACGACCATTGCGCAGGGCATGTTTGACTTCCGCTTCGGTCGTCCCGGGAGCCTCGGGGTCCAAGTCGCCGAGAGCTCCCAAGAAAAGCCGGAGCGCCCTTGAAACCTTCCCCGCCGCAATCATATCGAGCAAAACCGGAGCTGCGCCCATACCGACGCCTTCGGCCGACACAGCCGGCTCATGCAGAATCGCACGGGAGACGAGATGGGGTTCGATGCGAAGAAGCTCCAGCGCCACCAACGTACCGGCGCTATGCGCAAGCATATTTGCCGGAGCGCCAACGTGTTCGATCACGGCTTGCAGGTCGGCGGCCTGAGCGACAAGATCATAGCTGCCGTCTGCCGCATCGCTGCTGCCACCGCAGCCGCGGCGGTCGTAGGCAATTACACGGTAGTTGCGGCTGAGCTCGCAAGCGATACCGTCAAAAAATGTGCCGTCGACACAAGCGCCGTGTACGCACACCAAGGCAGGATTATCAGGCGACACATCCGGGCCGGCATATTCGCGACAGGCAATCGTGGTGCCCGCATTCTCGACCGTAAAATTCATGTTGTGCCCCCATCATCAATGCTCATCCAGTTGCACGTCAGCGCGGTTGGATGGACCCGCATTGCCTTACGCCTTGTTAACAGATTAACTGTACCCGACCCGAGGCTTTTCATGGCACGGCATAATGAGCGACGTGAAAAAACGAAACTTGTAAAGCAAGAGCCCGCACCTTGCTTTGGAGCCGATGCTATGCTTAGGCACAATTGTCTTGAGGAGCATATGCCTATGTCTACGTTTTTAAATGCCAGCCCCATCTTTGGGCCCGTTCGCAGCCGTCGCCTGGGCCTTTCGCTCGGCGTCAACATGATGCCGGCCAGCGGCAAAATCTGCACGTTCGACTGCATTTACTGCGAAAACGGTCTCAACGCTGAGCGCCCCTGCCATGAGCCGTACAACATAGCTGCCGTGGCACTCGACGCGCTCGAGGTAAAGCTGCGCGAGATGGCAGCCGAGGGCGAGCTCCCCGATGTAATCACCTTCGCAGGCAACGGCGAGCCCACCGCCGCACCGGAGTTTCCGCAGGCCATCGCCGGCGCCGTCGCGCTGCGCGACGAGCTTGCCCCAAACTCCAAAATCGCCGTGCTCTCCAACGGCACGCGCGCCGACCGCCCCGAGGTACACGACGCGCTCATGATGGTCGACGACAACATTCTTAAGCTCGATACCGCCGATTCGGCGTTTATCCAGCTGCTCGACCAGCCCGTTGGCCCCTACGACGTCGAGCACCAGATCGAGACGTTCGCAAGCTTTGACGGTCACGTTATTATCCAGACGATCTTTTTGACCGGCGAGTATCAAGGCAAGCCCATTGACAACACCGGCGAGGAGTACGTTGCCCCCTGGCTCGCGGCGCTTGAGCGCATTCGCCCACAAGAAGCGACCATCTACACGGTGGCGCGCGAGACACCGGTCGCCGGCCTTGCCAAGGCAGCACCCGAGGTGCTCGACACGATCGCTGCACGCGTGCGCGCCCTCGGCATCCCCTGCCAGGTGAGCTACTAGCAAAACCACGCAGCAGCCATTACCCACCATCCCGCCCCATCAGTTGCGGTGATATAGTTCCTATTTGTGCTGTTAAACCGCTTAAATCGGAACTATATCACCGCAACTTTTATGGACGCGTGGGTGGGCTATACTAGCTGCGAATGAAAGGAAGTTAGCCATGTTTGACAACGGACCCGTACCCGGCCGCAACGATGCTTGCTGGTGTGGCAGCGGCAAAAAATATAAGAAATGCCATAGCGCCTTTGATGAGCGCCTCGAGCGCTTGTGGGAAGAGGGCTGGGAGGTTCTACCCCGCACGCTCTACAAGACGCCCGCCGATATCGAGGGCATCAAGCGCTCGGCCGCCATCAACGTGGGCGTGCTCGATTACGTAGGCGAGCATATCGCCGCGGGCATGACCACCAACCAGATCGACCAGATGATCTACGACTACACCGTCGAGCACGGCGGCACGCCGGCCGACCTCAACTACGAGGGCTACCCCAAGAGCGTATGCACCTCGATCAACGATGTGGTCTGTCACGGCATCCCCTGCGATACGGACGTGCTGCACGAGGGCGACATCATCAACGTGGACTGCTCCACGATCTTGGACGGCTACTTTAGCGACTCGAGCCGCATGTTCTGCATCGGCGAGGTTTCGGCCGAGCGTCAGCGCCTGGTCGACGTCACCCGCGCCAGCGTGGAGGCGGGTCTGGCGGCCGTCAAGCCGTGGCTGCCGCTCTCCGTTATGGCCGAGGCCGTGCAAAAGACGGTCGAGGACGCCGGCTTTAGCGTGGTGCGCGAGTACGGCGGGCACGGCATTGGCAAGGAGTTCCACGAGGACCCGTTTGTGGGCTTTACCACCGAGGCACCCGATGTGGACACCATCATGGCCCCGGGTATGGTCTTTACCATCGAGCCCATGGTCAACGCCGGAGCGCCCGACATCAAGATCAGCAAGGGCGACGGCTGGTGCGTGCGCACCAAGGACGGTAGCGATTCGGCCCAATGCGAGGTACAGCTCGTGGTGACCGAGGACGGCTACGAGCTGCTGAGCTGGTAGCAGTAGATGCGCCGGTCTTCGCGATGGATATGTTAACCATCGCGAAGACCAGCGTTTTATTTGAACGTTTTACCTGATAAAACCTGCCAAAATAAACCTGTTCCTTTTTGGTAGGTTGAGCGGAAAGGACTGCTTGTGAACATCCTGGTTTTGTTGCCCGTCAACGATCGTCACCGCGCGGTCCTCGAGTCGAGCGCTCCGGGCGAGGACTTTATCTACACGAGTGCCGACGCCGCCACGCGTAAACAGGTCGCCAACGCCGACGTAATTCTGGGCAACATCGACCCTGACATGCTCACGGCATGCGAGCATCTCCAGCTGTTGCAATTGCAGACCGCCGGCTATGACGATTACCTTGCCGCCGGTACCGTGCCGGCTGAAGCCAAGCTGTCTTGCTCAATCGGCGCCTACGGCCAAGCCGTGAGCGAGCACATGTTTGCCATGGTCCTTTCCATGATGAAGCGCCTGCCCGGCTATCACGATCTGCAGCGTGAGCATCGCTGGGAGGATTTGGGGCCGGTCACCTCGCTCAAAAACGCCAATGTGCTGGTGCTGGGCGCAGGCGATATCGGCGGCCACTTTGCCACGCTCTGCCGCAGCATGGGCGCGCACGTCCGCGGCATCAAGCGCCATCCGCTCGTCTATCCCATTGTGTTTGAGGACATGGACGGCATGGACGCCCTGTCCGAGCGCCTGGCCGAGGCTGACATCGTCGCTTCCTTTATGCCCAGCACACCCGAGACCCGCGGCCTGGCGAACGCCGAGTTCTTCGCCGCGATGAAACCGGGCGCCTTCTTTGCCAACGGCGGCCGCGGCGACCTTGTGGTCGCCGACGACTTGGTTGCCGCCCTGGAGTCGGGACATCTCGCCGGCGCCGCGGTCGACGTCACCGACCCCGAGCCGCTGCCCGCGACAAGCCCGCTGTGGGATGCACCCAACATGCTCATCACGCCGCACGTCTCCGGCTGGTTCCACCTGGCAGCCACGCTCAACAATGTGGTCGACATTGCCGCGGAGAACCTGCGTCACCTGCAAGTCGGCGAAACCCTGCGCTGTTGGATTGAACACTGATTGTTCCGGCGTTTTCCAAACGCCGAAACCCCTCGACGCTGCGAGCCCGCCAGAGCGGCAATCTGACGTTCAATCGTCGGGCATGGCCAAAAGGCCTATGCCCTCCTCTTTCACGTCACCTTGCTCGCTCTGGACATCGCTCGCTGACGTTTGCTCAACCTGCGGTGTCATAACAATTCTGTCCAGCTGTTGGCATTGAGGCATTTTCCCAGATAAAACCTGCCAAAATGAACCTGTCCCTTTTTGGTAGGTTGCAATGGGGTCAGGTTGGCTTGCGCCATACCGGTAGTTCTGTCTGCGACACTCTCGCCAAAGTGATATCAAACATACATCTAGCGTTTTCGACACTTCGCTTATTAGAGCCAGTCCGTCTCCTCGTCATAGCGGTCCGAATAGGCGTTACGCTTGAGTTCTTCAGCACTCGTTGGTCGCGCCTTGGACACGTCGACCCCTGACTCATGGCAAGCGTCGACGAACAGCTGTAAACCCCGATCAATAAGCTGAGCCCCACGCTCGGCCTTCATTTCTTCGGCTCGCATTTAGAGCTCCACGCTTTCGGCGCCGTTGATGGTTAGGTTGCGCTCATAGAAGGCCGTGAGGGCGCGGATGGCGTACATCACGTCGCGCACGCCGCCGGTCTCGTAACTCGAGTGCATGGCAAGCTGCGGCAGGCCCACGTCCACGGCATGCATGCTCGCCTGCATATTGGACAGATTGCCGAGCGTGGAGCCGCCGGCCATATCGCTCTTGTTGGCAAAGGCCTGTGTGGGTACGTCGGCGTCATCGCAGATGGCCTGGAACACCGCGCGGCTAAAGGCATCGGTGCAGTAGCGCTGGTTGGCGGCTTCCTTGATGACGATGCCGCCGTTGAGCACCACCTGGTTGCGGGCATCGCACTTCTCGGCGTGGTTGGGGTGCACAGCATGTGCGTTGTCGCAGCTCACGAGCATCGAGGCGGCAAGGGCGCGATGGTACGACTCGTCGTCAAAGCCCAGCGATCCGTTAATGCGGCGCAGCGCATCGGCCAAGAACGTCGACATGGCGCCCTGCTTGGTCTCAGAGCCAACCTCCTCGTTATCAAAGCAGCAGAAAACCGAAACGTCGTGCGCGTTCTCGGCACCCAAAAATGCCTGCAGCGAGGTGTAGGCGCAGGCCAGGTCGTCAAGCTTGGGCGTCGAGATAAACTCGTCGGCCCAGCCCCAAATGCGTGCATCCTGACGATTGACCAGGAACAGATCGCGGCCCAGAATCTGCTCGGGCTCAACGTCCAACTCATCGGCGATCAGGGCATCAAAGTCGCCCTGCTTAAGGTCACCGGCGCTGATGAGCGGGCACAAGTCGACGGCTCGGTTGGGAGCAAAGCTCTCGTTAACGCCACGGTTCATGTGGATGGCAAGGCTCGGAATAATGGCGACCTCGCGCTCGGTGGCAAGCAGGCGGCTCTCAATACGGTCGCCCTCGCGCACCAGCACGCGGCCCGCGAGCGCCAGCGGGCGATCGAACCAGGTGTAGTCGATCATGCCGCCGTAGGCCTCGGTGTTCAGGCGCAACGTCTCACCTGCGCCATCGAGCTCGGGCACAGCCTTGACCTTAAACGTCGGCGAATCGCTGTGCGACGCCGTGAGCTGAAAATGATAGTCGCCGGCAACGCCGTCCTCGCCCCACGTCGCGGCCAGGTCCTCGCCCACCTTAAAGGCAACAACGCTCGAGGTGTTGCGCTGCGTGTAATAACGCCCGCCCGGCTCGATGTCCCACGCCGCATTCTCGGGCAGGTAGGTAAAGCCCGCCTCGTCGAGCTCGGCCATAATGGTCGCCGCCGTATGGAACATGCTGGGGCATGCCTCGATAAAGTCGATAAGGTCGTTGGCGGCCTCGATATCGTCGGCTGTCACATGTGCGCGCTCGGGCGCTTCCTGATCCGTCATGCTCTCCCCTTTCGCTGGGCTGATGATCCCCTCCAGCATACCCCGATGTGCCAGCACCGCACTCTTCATTCCGTGCTTAATTCCGCGTTGCCCACCGGCTTGCGCATTTCTAACATTGCTTACATTTCCATACGCTTGAGCTAACACGTTTACCCCCGTATCAACAGTGTGCAGGGGTAAACTTATGCGCATGTTATAACTTGCCCGGAAGGATTCATCATGCTTAGGATCGGTCTTCTTACCAGTGGCGGCGACTGCCAGGCGCTCAACGCCACCATGCGCGGCATCGTCAAAACGCTTATGACCAATAGCGAAGAACCTATCGAGATCTATGGTTTTGAGGACGGCTACCAGGGCCTTATCTACAGCAGGTTCCGCGTCATGTCGCCCGCCGATTTTAGCGGCATCCTCACCCGCGGCGGCACCATCCTGGGCACGAGCCGCACGCCGTTCAAGCGTCTGGATATTCCCGAGGCCGATGGCGTCGAGAAGGTACCCGCAATGGTCCACACCTATCATAAGCTGCAGCTCGACTGCCTGTTTATGCTGGGCGGCAACGGCTCCACCAAGACCGCCAACCGCCTGCGCGAAGAGGGCCTCAACGTTATCGCCCTGCCCAAGACCATCGATAACGACACCTGGGGCACCGAGCTGACGTTTGGCTTTACGAGCGCCATCGACGTCGCCACCAAGTGCATCGACGACATCCACACCACTGCCTCGAGTCACGGCCGCGTGTTCGTTATCGAGATCATGGGCCACAAGGTTGGCTGGATTCCGCTGTACGCCGGCGTCGCGGGCGGTGCGGACGTCATCCTGATTCCCGAGATCCCCTACGACATGGACAACGTCATCAAGACCATCGAGCATCGTATGGAGACCGGCAGCCGCTTTACGATTGTAGCCGTCGCCGAGGGCGCTATCTCCAAGGAGGACGCGGCGCTGTCCAAGAAGGAGTACAAGAAAAAGCTCGCCGAGCGCACGAGCCCCTCGATTGTCTACGACATCGCCAAGGAGATCGAAGCCAAGACCGGTCGCGAGACCCGCGTCGCCATCCCCGGCCACACGCAGCGCGGCGGCCAGCCCGACGCCCAGGACCGCATCTTTGCGACCCAGTGCGGCGTCGAGGCCGCACTTGGCTGCCTACGCGGCGAGTTTGGCTACATGATCGCCCTGCGCGACGGCAAGATGTGCCACATGCCGCTCGAGGAGGTCGCCGGCAAGCTCAAGTATGTCGATCCCCAGAGTGATCTGGTGCGCGAGGCCAAGGCGTTGGGCATCAGCTTCGGCGACGAATAGCCTCGGCCGAAATCGCTCCCACCGGAGGCCCCAGGGCTTACCTCCCAAATCGTCCTCGGACATGTCAGGACCCCGCTGCGCGCTTCGCGCGGCGGGGTCCTTCCGTCCTGCGGAAAGATTTGGGAGGTAAGCCCTGGGGCCTCCTGCGGTAACTAGGGAGGCCGAGGCTATTCGTCTTCTTGCTACGGGTGCCTGGGGTAGGATGCGGCGTGCATTTTTGGGAGTATTCAGCAGCCGAGGGTGCCTGCATACTGGATTTTGGGCGAAAGGCAGGCACCATGGGCCGCATCCTGTAAAAAACGAGCGGCTCTAGAGGCGTTGGGGCTCAGAATCGGGGCTTTCAGCGCAGTTTTGCACCCCCGCCCCCGCGCCCGCGGACCCCGGGATGCTGAATACTCCGGAATTTGCACGGCGCCCCCTGGGGTACCTGTGGGCAAAAAGCAACCGCCCCGTCAAAGTATGCATTTGGCGGAGCGGTTTATGCAAAAATACTGCTGCGGGCGCGTCGGCAGCTCGCTAGAACTTGAATCCCAGGACAGGTTACTCGGCGCTCTTGAGGGCGCCGACCATGTCGATCTTGTTGAGCGTTCGGTTGGTGGCGAGGTTGACGATAAACGTAAAGCCAAAGGAAAGCACCACGGCGAGCACGTAGCTTAGCGGCTCGACTTCGACGTCAAAGTACAGCGACGGCATCTGCAAAATGTACGTAAAACTCTCGGCCAGCAAGCCGCCCAGTGGCACGCCCAGCGCGGCGCCAATTGCCGTGAGGATCAACGTCTCCTTGTTGACGTAATGGTGCACCTCGCCACGGCGGAAGCCCAGCACCTTGATGGTCGCCAGCTCGCGTTCGCGCTCGGAGATATTCGTGTTGGACAGCGTAAACACCACCACAAACGACAGGCATGCCGCCATAAAGGTCACGAGCACCACGACCGAATTGATGATCGCAAAGTTCGCCTCGTAGTTCTGCCAATGTTCGGCCGTGCTCGAGATGGTGAGCCAACCGTCGCTCTTAAGCTTCTTGCTAAACGCAATCTGGTCGGCCGACGAGCCCTTAAGCAGCACAAAGATACCGTTGAGGCGTGCGCTTCGACCGAACACGCGCTCATAGGTGCCCTGCGTCATGTAAAGCGTGTTGCCCAGATAGTTGAGCGAGATGTCGCTAACCTTGACCTTAGCAACATTGAGCGACGAATCCTGGACGTGCGCCGTATCGCCCGGCTGAATCCCCAGTACCAGCTGTGAACTCTTGCTCAGATACACGTCTCCGTCACGCAAAGACAGCGGCTCTTTGGACTCATCCTCAAGGCGAACGTAGTCGTCCAGATCGTTCGTGCGGTCATCGGGCACCACGATCAGCTGCACGGTCTCGCTCTTGCCGCCAAACGTAAAGGTAACGTTGTCAGTCATGATCGGCAGCGTCGAAGTTACGGTCACACCGGAATCCTTGACCGCGCTTCGCTCGTCGAGCGCCGCGCACGTCTGCGAAAAATCGTCGGGATTGGCGACCGCCAGCAGATCGTAGCGTGTGATGTGGCCGTACTGCTTGGGCGAAAGCGCGACCGACGTGTCGCGAATACCCATACCGCAGATCACAAGCGCGGTGCAACCCGCGATGCCAAAGATGGTCATAAAGGCGCGCTTTTTATAGCGGAATAGGTTGCGTGCAGCGACCTTGTTCAAAAAGCCCATGCGGCGCCAGATAAAGCCGATGCGCTCAAGCAAGATGCGCGAGCCAGCGCGCGGGGCCTTGGGACGCATAAGCGAGGCCGGGGTCTCGGCCATCTCGTGGCGGCAGGCGATAATCGTGGCGCCCACCACGCCCACGGCAAACAGCGCCACCGACACGAGCGACGACACGATGTCGTACGAAAGCAGCATCTGGGGCAGTGAGTACATGTCGTCGAACACCGTAAACAGGAACAGCGGCAGGCCCACAAATCCGATGATGTTGCCGAGCACGCCGCCGATCAGACAAGCCCACAGCGCATAGTCCACGTATTTGGACAGGATGCGCCCGCGCGAATAGCCGAGCGCCTTATACAGGCCGATGAGCGTGCGCTCCTCCTCGACCATACGCGTGGCGGTGGTAAGGCTGATGAGCACGGCGACGATAAAGAAGATGAACGGGAACACCGTGGCGATAGCCTCAATTGACGAGCTATCGCTCTCCACGCTCGAGTAGCTTGCGATATTGCCGCGGTCCTGGATGTACCAGGTGCATTCGCCCAGATCGGAAAGCTCGGCGCGGGCATCGGCAAACTGCTGGTCGGCGGCGGCGCGGCGCTGATCCAGGTCGGTCTGCGCTTGCACGCGCTCCTCGCTGCCCTCTGCCATGCGATTGATGTTGTCCTGCTCAATCCCAAAGAGCATATTCGCCTGACGCTCAGCCGCGTCCAAGCTCGCCGGCGTGTCGACCGTCAGCTCCTGGGCGCGCGCCTTCTCACGCTCCTCGCGGATCTTCTCGATATTGCCCTTGACCTCATTGATCTTTGCCGCGTAGGAATCCGAATAGGAGTTGAGGCTCTTGGCTCCCTCGACGATCACGTGGACCGCGGAGTAGGAAGAAGATGTCGCGGCGTCCTCGCTCACATAGAACTTATAGTCCGCCGCCGAAGCAGCGCGAAAGGCGTTGACTGTCGAGTCAGAACTTACATCAGTGGGGTCGAGGACCTCGGCCGTAATGGTGTAATCGCCCGCGGCAAACTGGTCCTTGGCACTTTGATTGGACGAGCTCACGTCATTGGCGGCAAAACTCACCGTATCGCCGATTTTCTTGCCCGATGCCTTCAGGAACTTCGAAGTCACCGCGACTTCATCAGCGCTCTCGGGCAAATCGCCGTTCACGAGCACCGGCTGATCGATGTTCTCCTTGGAGAGACTCTGCACGACCACGCGCTCGCGCGTTGTGCCCACGGCGGTGTAGGCGGTCTCGGTGTAGATGCCCTCGGCCGTTTCGACGCCATCGACCTCTTGTATGGCGTCGAGATCATCGTCAGTCAGGCCATAGGTCGACTGCACGTTAATGTCATAGACATTTTGCTGGTCGAAGTAGGCATCAACCGAATCACACAGGTCCTCGCAACCCGCCTTAAGGCCGCACATCACGCTCACGCCAAGCGCGGTGATGACCACGATTGACAAGAAGCGCTTAAGACTGCCTCGGATTGTGCGGTAGATGCCACGGCGAAAAACCGTCGGCACCATATCGTTTGAGCTTTGGGCAGTGCGGTAGGTCGTAAAATCCTGCTCGCGCTCCGTGTTCTGCGCGTCGCGGCGTAGGCTGTTTTGGCGGTCTTGGTCCATGGGCGCTACCACTCGATCGTCTCGATAGGCACGGGATTTTGCTGGACCGTCTCGCTCTCCACGCGACCGTTCTTAAAGCGGATCAGGCGATCGGCCATGGGCGCCAGCGCGGAGTTGTGGGTGATGATGATGACCGTAATGCCCTGCTTGCGGCAAGTGTCCTGCAGCAGCTGCAAGATCTGCTTGCCGGTTTTATAGTCAAGTGCGCCCGTGGGCTCGTCGCACAAAAGCAGCTTGGGGTTCTTTGCCAGTGCGCGGGCAATGGACACGCGCTGCTGCTCGCCGCCCGAAAGCTGCGCGGGGAAGTTGGCGAGGCGCTCACCCAAGCCAACCTGGCAAAGCGTTTGCTCGGCATCGAGCGAATCGGGGCAGATTTGCGCCGCAAGCTCAACATTTTCGAGCGCCGTCAGGTTGGGGACCAGATTGTAGAACTGGAAGACAAAGCCGACGTCGGCGCGGCGGTATTCCACGAGCTGCGCCTCGTTAGCAGAACTCACGTCGCGCCCGTCCACCGTTACGGTGCCAGAGGTTACCGTGTCCATACCGCCCAGGATGTTGAGCGCCGTGGTCTTGCCGGCACCCGAAGCACCAAGAATGATGGCGAGCTCGCCACGCTCAACGGTAAAGCTCGCGCCGTCGAGCGCATGGATGCGAGCATCGCCCTCGCCGTATGCTTTGATGACGTCTTTGAATTCGATATAGGCCATCGATCGGTTCCCATCTGGTCGGATAACTCTTTAGTATTACCCATTTCACGCCGACCAAAAAGGGACAGGTTCATTTTGGCAGGTTTTATATGGGGAAACGGGGAGCGCAGGCAAGCGCCGGGAAGGCAGAGAAATCATCGACGGGGTCAGGCCGACCGCCAAACACAACGCACGCATCTCTATCTGTCAGCAAAATCATTCGAACAACTGTTCGTTTCTATGATATGATTCCGTTATCTAAGCAGGCCAATACGCAGAAAGGCGGCCAACATGGCGTTCGACTTTAAGAAGGAATGCAAGGAGCTCTACAAACCTGCAAGCAAGCCGAGCATCGTAACTGTCCCGCCTATGAGCTACGTTGCCGTTCGCGGAAAGGGCGACCCAAATACCGAAGGTGGCGAGTATCAAAACGCCCTACCGCTGCTTTACGGCATCTCCTATACCGTCAAGATGTCAAAGAAAGGCTCAAGGAGTATCGAGGGCTATTTCGACTTTGTGGTACCGCCGCTCGAGGGTTTCTGGTGGCAAGAGTCGCCGAGCGGCGACATCGATTATGTACGCAAAGATAATTTCAACTTTATCTCGTGCATCCGCCTGCCCGATTTCGTCACCCGAGATGACTTTGACTGGGCAGTCGCGGAAGCCACGACCAAAAAGAAACTGGACTTTTCCGCCGTCGAGCTGCTTAAAGTTGACGAGGGCCTCTGCGTTCAATGCATGCACACCGGGCCCTACGACAACGAACCGGCGACCGTAAACGCTATGCATGAATACACGATCGAGCAGGGCTATGTCCCCGACTTCTCAGATACCCGTTTACATCACGAAATCTATCTCTCCGATCCACGCAAATGTGCACCGGAGAAACTTAAGACTGTGGTTCGTCATCCTATCAAGCGCGCTGAATAGCGTGGAGCGCCGCTCCGCGCATCAGGTTTTAGGCCAGTCAACCAGCCGCCTCCTAGGCCGTCCGGTAATTATCTTGACGCGGCCCGTCGCATCTTATAAGTTTGTTTTGCTAAAGCTGGAAAGCCTCTCAACGATGCGCAACTCCAGCTCTTTTTCCATCAAGAGGCTTAAATGAAATACCGGAAGTCGCGGATATCCATCAACGAACAAATAGCACTATTGACAGAATACAGGGGTCTTAAGTGCTCTGATCAAAGCGAACTCGAGCGAGCTTTGGTCGAAGTCGGCCACTACAGACTGTCGGCCTACTGGTTTCCCTACAAAACCAAATGCAAGTCCGGGATTACCATCTTTCGCGAAGGCACAACATTCGAAACCATCATCTACACGTATGAATTTGACCGAGCCCTCCGGCAGTTAATGTTTGATGCGGTCGGCAGAATTGAGATCTACCTCAAAAGCAGAATTGCCTATCTTGCCTCTGAGGAACGCGGGCCTTTCTGTTACCCAGATGTCGCCATAACGAGGCTCAACTCGGCATGTCCATCGCGCTTTGCGCCGCGCTGGGCTACGCAGCCGTCTTTGGCAGCGCCACCAATACGCTGCTCGCACCCATCCTGATTGGCTGCGAAGTCTTCGGTTTCGGTAATCTGCCGGCATTCTTCATCGTCTGCGTCGCGGCTTACCTGTTCAACATGGATAAGTCGATCTATGCCCTGCAGAAGCGGGCGTAGAAAGATGTCCAAGCAAGTGGTCTCAACCGGAAACGGCATCCCACTCTAAGGCTGTATTCCGGGACACGGTTTCCGTTTGGGACGCCATTCGGAAAGCGCATCCCGTTCTTTCACGGCGTCTTGACTATGCAAAGTGCTCGAACGTTATTCCTCGTACGCGCCCTCGAGCCGAAGCAGCCACTCCTTGCGGTCAAGCCCGCCGGCATATCCGTTGAGCGACCCGTCGGCGGCAACCACGCGATGGCACGGCACGATAATCGAAATGGGATTACGCGCGACCGCAGCCCCCACCGCACGAGGAGACACAACGGGATCTTCGTTTCCCGGTACACGATGTCGAGCCGCAACACGCTGGGCAATCTCGCCATACGTGGCGACCTCGCCACGCGGAATAGAAAGCAGCTCGTACCAAACTTCACGCTGAAACGCCGTGCCAATCAAATGCAACGGCGGCGTAAACCGAGGTTCCTGCCCTGCAAAATAAGCATTCAGCCAAGCCCAAGAACGCTCAAGCACCGAAGAGGCCGCACCATTTGCGGGACTTACCGACGACATGCCACCGGTACCGGAAACCGCGTCGGCGCCTTCAACATGTTCGGGATCTTCTTTGAGCAGCGTAGAACCAAAGTGCTCCTGCCCCTCAAACCAAAGCCCCGTCAAACCGCGGCCATCAGCGGCAAGCAGGATTTCGCCCAAAGGCGAAGCAAACGTCGTCGTGACCACCAGCGGCTCCTTTCAAAACTCCGCAAACATAATACCGCGAACTGTGCAGACAACCCCAATCGACCCCAAAGTCACCCAAAGCAGCAGGCGTGCAGCGCCGCAGTTGCCGCACGACCCCAAAGTCCCCCAAGGCGGCAGGCGCGAAGCGCCGAGGCCGCCGCCGGGACCAGGGCCCGCAACAGCCGCGCGCCCCCACATCGGCCCAGCGGCCCCAACCAACAACGACCCCATCGCAGACCGCTTGCAGCAGCGTCACCGCAGGCGGGGGCCGGGCTTGGTTTTCAGAACACTCCGCAGACCAGTGTGGCGCCTTGTCCGCGGCTCCGAAGGAGCAGGACAAGGCGCCACACATGGTCGAGGACGTTCTGAAAACCAAGCCCGGCCCCCGCCGGACAGATCCACCGTTACTCGCAGAGCAGCTTGGCGATCTGGACGGCGTTGGTTGCCGCGCCCTTACGGATTTGGTCGCCGCAGCACCAGAAGGTGATGCCACGCGCGGCCTCGGGGTTCGAGATGTCGCGGCGTACGCGACCGACCCAAATCAGGTCCTGGTCGGAGGTGTCCATCGGCATGGGGAAGCGGTCGTGCGCATCCTCGGCGCTCATGTCGTCAACTAGCTTGACACCCGGAGCGGCAGCCAGCGCGGCACGGGCCTCTTCCACCGTGATGTCGCGCTCGAACTCAAGCGTGATGCTCTCGGAGTGCGAGCGCAGCACGGGCACGCGCACACAGGTGCAGTTCACGCGCAGCTCGGGCAGATGCATGATCTTGCGGCCCTCGTTTTGCAACTTCATCTCCTCGGAGGTAAAGCCCTCCTCCTTGACGCCGCCAATCTGCGGAATCAGGTTGCTCGCGAGCTGGGCGGCAAACGCGCGCGGCTCGGGAATCTCCTCGCCACGGCCCAGGGCGGCCAGCTGAGCCTCGAGCTCGGCCATACCGGGGGCGCCAGCACCCGAAGCCGCCTGGTACGTCGAGACGATCATGCGCTTCACGCCAGCGAGCTGATGCAGCGGCCACGTGGGAACCAGGCCGATAATGGTCGCGCAGTTGGGGTTGGCGATAAGGCCGTGATGCCACTTGATGTCGTCGGCATTGATCTCGGGCACAACCAGCGGCACCTCGGGATCCATGCGGAAGGCATGGCTGTTGTCGACCACGACGGCGCCGCGCTTGACGGCCTCGGGCAGTAGCTCCTTCGCGATGTCGTCGCCGGCAGCTCCAAGCACAATGTCACAGCCCTCAAAGGCCTCGGGACAAGCCTCTTCGATCACGATCTGCTCGCCACGGAACTCGACGGTCTTGCCCGCAGAGCGCGCGCTCGCCAGCAGCTTGAGCTTGCCAACCGGGAACTCCTGCTCGTTGAGGCACTCGAGCATCTGGGTGCCCACGGCTCCCGTCGCGCCCAAAATAGCAACCGTGTACTGTTTCATGCTTCCCCCTTTAAAGGTTGTGGCTTTTGCCCGCACGCCAAGCAGGCCGATTATTGTTGCCAGTGTATACAAGAACGGGGCGGGCACGAAACCCGCCCCGTCGAAACGAAACCGAAACGAAACGCCCCGCCATAGATTTTTGAGGCAAGTCCAAAAATCTACTGGGATAGCAGCTACTTGTGGAGCGCGACCAGAGCGGGATCGACCGGCGCGGGAGCCTCCAGATCGGAGACCTTCACAATGCCGTTCTCGTCGGAGAAGGCGCGGTAAATGGTCTGAATCGCCAGATCAAAGTCCTTCTCCTCCACACCGATGATGATATTGATCTCGTCGCAGCTCTGCGAAATCATACGCACGCTCACGCCAGCCTGGCCAAGCATGCCAAACAGGTGGCCCGAGATGCCGGCACGACCGCGCAGGTTACGGCCGACGGTCGCGATAAGTGCCAGACCCTCGACAACCTCGATCTCGAGCGGCTCGACCTCCTGCTGAATGTCGCCCACGAGCGAGTACAGTGAATCGTGAACGTCCCGCTCCTGCACCACGGCGCCAAAGCGGTCGACACCGGTGGGCATGTGCTCGACGGAAACGTCATAGCGCTCGAACACCGAAAGCGCACGGCGCATAAAGCCGACGCGGGGCTTGGTGCGGTCGCGGGCGACGTTGATGGCGACAAAACCGCGCTTGCCGGTCACGCCGGTAATGATGGGCTCCGCCTCGCCTTCATCAGCCGTCTCGCTAATGATGGTGCCGGGGTCCTGCGGCGCATTGGTGTTCTTGATGACCAGCGGAATGCCTGCCTCGCGCACGGGGAACACGGCTTCCTCGTGCAGGACGCTTGCGCCCATGTACGAAAGCTCGCGCAGCTCCTCGTAGGTAACGCGCGCAATGGGCTGAGCCTCCGGAACAATACGCGGATCCGCAGAATAGAAACCCGAGACGTCGGTCCAGTTCTCGTAAAGGTCGGCGCCCAGGCACTTAGCCAAAATCGAGCCCGAGATATCGCCGCCGCCACGATCGAGCAGCTTGATCTGGCCCTCACGCGTCGCGCCGTAGAAACCGGGCATAACAAAGCCGCCCTGCTGACCGTACTCCTGCACCAGCTCGGAGGTGCGGTTCATGCTGAGCGTACCGTCGTGATGGAACGCAACGACCGTCGCGGCATCCAGGAACGGCAGGCCCAGGTACTCGGCCATCAGGCGAGCGGTGAAGTACTCACCGCGGCTCACGAGCTCCTCGGTGGAGTAACCGCCCGAGCGGGCGCGCTCGGCAAAGGCCGCGAACTCCTCGCGGATGGGATAGGTAAGCTCCAGCTCGTCAGCAATATCAAAATAGCGCTGGCCAATGTCCTCGAGCAACTCCTCGCACGACACGTGATACTTAACGTGCGCGTTAACCAGGTAGAGCAGGTCGGTCACCTTGGTGTCGCCCTTAAAG
The DNA here is from genome assembly GCA_902497065.1 of uncultured Collinsella sp. Taxonomy (GTDB): domain Bacteria; phylum Actinomycetota; class Coriobacteriia; order Coriobacteriales; family Coriobacteriaceae; genus Collinsella. The sequence goes on from CABVDH010000001.1 coordinate 111,636, forward strand.
CGGCGACCGCAGGCAGAAACCACCACAAAACGGCGGGCAGGGTCGGCATCGACGATGGCCTTGATCTTCTTGAAGTGTTCGGCGTCGGCGACCGACGAGCCGCCAAACTTGGCAATCTTAATCATGGGCTGGAGGTTACCTTTCTAAAAGCCTCTGCGAACCTATTTTGCGTGCTCTGATACCATGGTTTCACCGATTGGGACCAAGGCATCCGAGGAGCAGTGTTATATGGGAACTTATCATAGTACACGAGGACGCACTTTATCGTGCTCAAGTAAGGTGGCAATCCGTACCGGCATCGCTCCCGACGGGGGTTTGTTTGTCTCGGACGAGCTCGGCACCCAGCAGGTCGATATCAGCTCGCTTGCAGCTAAATCGTACTTTGAAATCGCTCAAGATGTGTTGGGAATGTTACTGAATGATTACACGGCCGAAGAAATTTCGGCGTGTGTCGACGAGGCATACCGCGGCACGTTCGCGAGTGAAGAGGTTACGCCGCTCGTCAAACTCGACGCTGCGCCGGGTGTTGACGCCCCTCAGACCTATGTGATGGAACTCTTTGGCGGCCCTACAAGCGCCTTCAAGGACGTCGCCCTGCAGATGCTCCCCCGTCTGATGGCCCGCACTTCCGCCAAGGACGGCGGCGCCGAGCGCATCATGATCGTCACCGCCACGTCGGGCGACACGGGCAAGGCTGCGCTCGCCGGTTTTGCCGACGCTCCGGGCACGGGCATCACCGTCTTTTATCCCGAGGGCAAGGTTAGCCGCGTCCAGAACCTGCAGATGTCCACGCAGGAGGGCGACAACGTCGCCGTCTGCGGCATCCGCGGCAACTTTGACGACGCCCAGAGCGCCGTCAAGCGCATCTTTGCCGATAAGGAGCTTGCCGAGCGCCTGGAAGCCGCCGGCACGGTGCTTTCGAGCGCCAACTCTATCAATGTCGGCCGTCTGGTACCGCAGGTCGTCTACTACTTTGCCGCCTATGCGCAGCTGCTGCGCGCCGGCGCTATCGAGGCTGGCGACGCCGTGGAGTTCTGCGTACCGACCGGCAACTTTGGCGATATCCTGGCCGGCTACTATGCCAAGTGCATGGGTCTGCCCGTCGCCAAGCTCATCGTCGCGAGCGACAAGAACAACGTGCTCGCTGACTTCCTGACCACCGGCGTCTACGACCGCAACCGTCCGTTCTTCACGACCATCTCGCCGTCGATGGACATCCTCATCAGCTCTAACCTGGAGCGCATGCTGTACTTCCTGTCCGATGGCGACTGCGAGCTCGTTGCCGGCCTTATGGAGCAGTTGGCACAGACTGGTCGCTACGAGGTTCCCGCCGACCTGCTGGCAAAAATTCAGAGCGTCTTTGGCTGCGGTTGGGCCAGCGAAGACGAGGTTCGCGCTGCCATCAAGAGCTGCTGGGACGCGAACGGCTACGTGATCGACCCGCACACCGCCTGCGGCTATCACGTCTTTGAGCAGGTCGCCCCCGCCGAGGACGCCAAGGCCCGCGTGCTGCTTTCGACCGCCAGCCCTTACAAGTTCCCGCGCGCCTGCTGCGACGCCCTGGGCCTCGACGTTCCCGAGGATGATTTTGAAGCCATACGCGTGCTCGAGCAGGCCACCAACACGGTCGCCCCGACCCAGCTCGCCGAGCTCGAGTCCAAACCTGTCCGCTTCGAAGACGTCTGCGACGTCGACGAGATGGCAAGCTACGTCGAGTCTGCAGCAAAAAAGATGGCTACCAACTAAACCCCATATAAGGCGCCGGCGAAAGCCGGCGCACCTTCTTTCATCAGATAACCCTCGGGATGATGACGAACGCGCACAGCGTGCCTGGCTGTTTAGTTCGTCGTGAGTTCCGCACGCAAAGGAAAGCACTTAATGTGCTTTCCGTCTTGCGCAGGACTGTCCGAGCAGCGAACTAAACAGCCAGGCACGCCAGGAGGACCCACATGATCAAAATCACCGTCCCGGCAACAAGCGCCAACCTAGGCATCGGCTACGACACCCTCGGCATGGCCGTCAGCCTCTACTCACACTTCACCTTCGAGCGCGCCGACAAGCTCACCATCACGGGCTGCCCCGAGGAGTTCCAAAACGAGAATAACCTGGTCTATGTGAGCTTTGTCGATGCTCTGGCCGCCTGGGGCGAGCCGGCTTTTCCCGTTGCCATCGACATTCAGACCGACGTGCCCGTCGCCCGCGGCCTGGGTTCCAGCTCCACCTGCGTCGTCGCCGGCATCATGGCTGCCGCCGCGTTGACGGGCCATACCGTCGACCGTGCCGAGCTTGTCCGCATTGCCACCGAGGTCGAGGGCCATCCCGATAACGTCGCCCCTGCCATCCTGGGCGGTGCCGTTTGCTCCTTTACGCCGACTGATTCGCTCCCCCAGTGCCTGCGCTACGAGGTGAGCGATCGCCTGCGTTTTATTACCGTGATTCCGCCCTACGAGGTACACACGAGCGAGGCGCGCAAGGTCGTGCCGCAGGAGATTCCGCTCTCCACCGCCGTGTGGCAGATGGGCCGCATCGCCGGCATGACGCGCGGCCTGGAGACCGGCGACCTTGACCTGATTGCCGCCGCCAACGACGACCGCATCCAGGAGCCCTATCGTCGCCGTCTGATTCCCGACTACAACGCCGTGCGCGACACCTGCCTTAACGGCGGCGCTAAGACCATCTGGATTAGCGGCTCGGGCTCGACCCTCATGGCTGTGACCGACGACACCATCGTGGCAAAGTTCCTGCAGGTCAAGCTGCGCGAGCAGTTCCCCAAGTGTGATACGTATATTCTGACGTGCGACACCGAGGGCGCTCAAATCGAGTACCTGTAGACATCCTTCCCATTACCTGTCCGGGACGGTCGGGGGTGTTCCCTCAAAATCGTCCTCGCGCATGAAGGCCCCTTGTCCTGCTCCTGCGGAGCAACGGACAAGGGGCCTTCGCGCTGCGGAATGATTTTGAGGGAACACCCCCGACCGTCCCTACGTTACCTTTGCTGAGGATGTCTACAGGGACCCACGCTTTGAAGGGGCGCCGGGCTGATAGTTGATTTTTATTGGCAGGGGCTCTTGCTGGTAAGGAGCACTTGCTAGAGGCAGGCCTCGGCGATGCGCTTTTTTAGTTCGTCGATACCTACACCGGTCTGGGAGCTTGTGATGATCACGTTTTCGGCCGGGACGTTGAGCTGCTTTTTGATAGCTGCTGCTTGGCGGGCCTGCTGGGTACGGCTGAGCTTGTCGGCCTTGGTGAGGCAGACGATAAAGTTGAACTCGTTGCCCTGTAGGTAGTCGATCATGTCGTGGTCGAGCTTGCTGGGGTCGTGACGAATGTCCACCAGTGAGACGACCAAGTTAAAGCTGCGCTCGGAGTCGAAAAAGTCGCCGATAAGCTCGGCCCAGCGGTCGCGCTCGGCCTTGGAGCGACGCGCGAAACCGTAGCCCGGCAGGTCCACAAAGTGCACATCGTCGGCCTCGAAGAAATTGATATTGCTCGTCTTGCCCGGCGTGCTCGAAACCTTGACCAGGTTCTTGCGGCCAAAGAGTTTGTTCATGATGGACGACTTGCCCACGTTGGAGCGGCCGACAAAGCTCACCTCGGGACAGGTGGACTCGGGAATCTGCGAAACTTTGCCGTAGCTGGCAACGAACTTGGCAAGCTGATAGTTAATGGAATCGGCCATGGACACTCCTTGGTCGTAGGTTCTTACAAATAGACGCGCTATTGCGCAGCGGCAATGCGGCGGACGATATCGAGCGTGATGTCACTTGCGACACGCGCGTACTCGAACAGATCGAACTCGCGCTCGCAAATTGCATCGTACGCCTCGTCACAATTATCGCTGATAGCGCGCAACACCAGGCAATCGACACCATTTTTGGTTGCGACATGGGCAATTGCCGCGCCCTCCATGCCGACACAATCGGCATGCGTCGCCTCGATAGCGTCGTTGCGCATGGTGACGCCCGTCACAAAGCGGTTACCCGTGGCAATCGTGCCGACCAGGAACTGCTTGGTGCCCTCGTTCGAAGCGACTGCATTTTTCGAAGCGTCAACAAACCCACGCTCAGCAAGCACGTCGGCGGCAATATCGACCAGCGCGGGCGTCGAGCCAAACTCCTCGAGCCCCGGTGCGGACTCGGCGATAAGCGCGGTATCGGTATCCAGATAGCGTAGGCGTTTGCCAATGACCACGTCGTCGATATGGAGCTTGGGGTTCAAACCGCCCGCAATGCCCGAAAACACAACAGCCTGCGGAGCATACTTGCTAATGAGGTGCTGTGTTGCAGCGGCGGCGTTCACCGTGCCCATGCCCGCCGTTGTGGCGACAACTGTCAGGCCGTCGAGCTCACCGCTCACAACGGTCAAGCCCGCCTCCCGTGCCTCGCAAACGTCGCTCAGCTCTTCCTTAATCTGCATGATCTCTTTTTCGAGCGCACCGATAATCGCGATGGTAGCCATACCATTCCCCAAACCTATACGAAATTCTCAACCAAGGTATGGTACCAGCATTTTGTTTGACCTCGCCAAACGAACACGCTAAGCCAGTGCAGCTCGCGTATCAAACAGAGCCTTTGCAATCGCGGCCGTAACCTCGCTCGAACGGTCACTCCATGGCATCGATGTCATGACGCTCATGACATAGGTACGGCCATCGATGTCGATGAGGCCTGCATCGCATGTCGAATAGTAACCATCCTCGCTAATCCAGCCTGCCTTGTTGCGCACCAAAACCTGCTCGTCCGCAATGCCATCGCGAATAAACGAGCGCGATGTTGATGCCAGAAGGCCCGACAACCACTGTAAAGTCTCGGTATCCATGCTCAGATACTCGCTCATCTCGCGCCATAACCTCGCAGAAGTGCGCGGGCAGTAGGTCGGAAAATCACTCATCGGATTCAGTGCCGTTTCGTCATCAACGCCCAGATTGGCAATCCAATCCTCATAGCCATCATGGTCAAACGCCGCGCGTAACGCGATAAACGAATCGTTGTCTGAGTTGACGACGGCATTCTCGATAAGGTCGCGCACCGTCTGCCAGCCCATGCTGTAACCACCATACGTGGCTAAAGGCCCATCGAGCGACACCTGCCCCGATTCGACCAACGTCTCGCAAATATAGAGCGCATACAGCGCTTTGTAGCTGCTCGCTCCATACACCTCGACATCGGCGTTATACGTCACGCCCCTACCGCTCGATAGGTCGTAGAACACTACACCCACGTCGCCCAGCTCCTGCGCCCGACACAGGGCATCCTGGAGCGAGGCAAGGCTCTCATCCTCCAAGGCAGGAGTCTTGTTATCCACCAACGAGAAGGTCCGAACGGTATCACCCGAAGGGATATCGTTGAAGTCCGCCTTCGAAAGTCTCGTCTTGAGATCTGCCGTCGACAGAGCTTGATCTGCCGACGCTTTGGACTTTGAAACCTTCTCGTTTTGCAGCTGTACCGTTGACGCATCTGGGCGCCCCGTTCGCTCCGAGGCGTAGGTTTTAACGGTAATTCCGAGGATAATAACCGCCGACGTTAGCATCCCAATAGCAGCAATCTTCCTCACGCGGATGCGAGCGCCGGCAAGGCCACGCGAAGACGTGCCCTTCGTCTTATATCTGCTGCCATGCTGCGGCACATACTCGTCCCGCGATGCGATGTTTCGCACGTGGTCTCCTGACTGCCACCGTTTATATACGAGCAGCATGATACCGAGCAGGCATTTCTTTCCAAAGATATTCAGCAGCGTTTAAGGTGTCTTTAAAGAAACCACAAGCGTATTTATCCAAATGGCACGATTCTGTTGCGCATCTCACCGCAACCCAGAGAGCAGTCTTTTTAGGACGGGGCTCTTTAGCAATCAACTAGGTGCCCAGGGGCACTCATTTAAGTCTGTCCCCAATGAGTGCCCTTGGGGAACGAAAATGGCATGCTATCCGATAGCGTTTTTGAGCTCCGCACGGCGCTTTTTCATACCGGCCATAACGGCATTGCGCAGCTCGGGCATGCGCGCGGTATCCATCTGAGGTACGCCCTCAAGCTTATAGGGAATGCCCAGTTGCTCGTACTTGACGACACCCATCGTGTGATACGGCAGCATTTCCAGGCCCACCACGTTGTGCCATGGAGCGATGAGGCGACCGAGCTTCTCGCACTCCTCCACCGTGTCGGTAATGCCCGGCACCACCACGTGGCGGATAACGACCTTGATCTTGCGACGTGCAAGTTCATCGCCGAACGCCAAGATGCGTGCGGGATCGCAACCGGTCAGCTTTTTATGCTCGACCGGGTCGGCATGCTTAATATCGAGCAGTACCATGTCGGTCTCGTTGAGCACGGCATCGAACTTCTCGGGGTGGTTGGGGTCAAATGCATAGCCACAGCTATCTAGGCAGGTATGTACACGGCCATCGGGGTTGTTATGCATAGCACGAAACAGATCGGCCAAAAACTCGGGCTGCAGGAGCGGCTCGCCGCCGGACACCGTAATGCCACCGCTGCGATAGAACTCGTGGTTACTCTGGAACTCATCCATCAGGTGTTCGACGGTCACCATGGTGCCGCCGTTGACCGACCAGGTATCGGGATTGTGGCAATACGCGCAGCGCATGGGACAGCCCTGAACAAACACCACAAAGCGGATGCCGGGTCCGTCGACCGTTCCCATCGTCTCGATCGAATGCACGCGGCCAAGGGCAAACGCAGAGTCCTCGGGACGAGCGTCCACACCCTCAAGCGTCATTTCTGCCATTCGCGCTACCTTGCCTCTCCTTGGATGCAACCAATTAAAATGCCAGAGTCATTCTAGCCCATGCGTTTGCGTTTAAACGTCTCGGACTAGAACGGCACGTTTTAATCTATCCCCCATCACCATGGCTGGGGGCTACGTCGAGATGTCAGGCTGAAGAACGCTCGCCTGCGGCCTTTACGCCTTAAGCGTGAGCACCGCACCGAAGGCGGTCGGGCCGCAATGGCTCGAGATGACGCCGCCGACCTGAGTCCAGGTAACGTCCTTAAAGCCCAGATCATGCGCATAGACCTCCATGTCATCGCGCAGCTCCTGGGAAAGGCCCACCGAATACGCCAGGCCAATGTGCGAGTAGTCAATCTCGCCCTTCGCAACCATGTGGTCAATAAAGGCGCGGGCGCACTTGAGCATAGAGCCGCGGAACTTCTTGGTCGCCACGAACTTGCCGCCCGTCACCTCAATGCAGGGCTTAATCTTGAGCAGATGGGCGCCAAGGAATGCGACGTTGGACAAGCGACCGCCCGCCTTAAGAAAGGCAAGATCGGTAGGAACAAAGCCCAGCAGCACGCGGTCCATGACGGAATTCGTAAATGCAAAGATCTCGTCGACGGTGGCATCGGGGTGAGCCTCGATGTATTTGGCGGTCTCGACGACAACAAGCGACTGGCCTACCGAGACAAAGCGCGTGTCCATGGAGAACACGTAGTCGCGCCCCTGGGCCGCAATCTTTGAGGACTGATGCGAACAGGTCGTGGCCTCGGAATATGCAAGATGTAAAATAGTCGCGTCGGGCTGCTCAGCGTGAATGCGGTCGTACACGTGAGCAAAATCCGCCGGCGCGCAGCCACTGGTCTTGGGCATCACGCCAAACTCGTTGCAGCGCGAATAAATCTCGAGCGGATCGATCGAGCCGTCCTCGACGGTCTCGTCACCAATCGTGACATGCATAGGCACGCGCACGATGCCGTAGCGCTCGCAGAGTTCCGGCGTCACATCCGACCCAGACTCAACCACGATTACGTACTTGCCCATTATCATCACGACCCATCTCGACGTTGGCTTTTTAATATGTGACGCACGTCCACCGTCCTGCTGCAGAACGGCGTCCAAGCGCCAAAGAGACGCCGTCCCTTGCACACAACAAAGGACAGCGTCTCCCTGGAAAACTCCGTGCTTATCTGAGATTCTACACGGTTTATTAAGGAGTGTTACTTATTCCGCAAACGGTCGCTATACGCGATAAGCGGTAGCTGGCCGCGGCAACTGCGACACATTCCGCCCAACAAGTCCAATCGTGCTCCATGCACGGTTAATGAGCGAGGCGGTAGAAATCCATCGACGCCGCACCCTCGGTGTGCAGCTCCATCGCCGGAACCGCCGGCGAATAGGTACGGCTCGTAAGTGCCGCCTCGCCACCGTTGGCAAAAATCTCGACCATCGTAGTGTCCGAAAGCACGCGCAGGTCGCGAAGTTCGCCGAGCTCGATCGACCTCTGGTCGCGTCCATAGCCTTCGTCGCCCATATCGAGGGTAAGCATCCCGTCCGTATAACGCACAAAGACACCCTTGCGGATTTCGAGCTCGATCATCTTGGCTCCCTCGCACGAAACCACGACATCAAACAGGCGTCCCGGCTCCTCAACGGTCTCACCGCCTACAGCACGAACGCAATCGCCGCGCATCCTCTCAATCTCGTGCGCCGGCCACTGGCAGAGCTTGCCGCCGCGCATGCTCAGCTCTCTCGGCACCGTCAGCGCGCACTGCCACCCGCGCGCCACCGTCGGGCTTTCTGTCGTCGCATCGGGGCAACCCGACCATCCGATCATCAAACGCCGACCCGCAGCGTCCTCAAAGGACTGCGGGGCATAGAAATCAAAACCGGCATCAACCATCGGAGGCATGCCCTGGCCGACGATCTTAAAGCTCGGCGCCCCCCAATCGGCCTCGATGGAGAACCACACGCACTGATGCGGATTGCGGTAACGCCAGCCATCGGCGGGCACGCCCTGCGGACAGCAAACGAGAATAAGCTCGCCATCGAGCTCAAACAGATCAGGACACTCCCACATAAAGCCAAACTTCTCGCCCAGCTCAATGCGCGTCGCATAGCCCCAGTCCTCTAGATCACGCGAGGTATAGACAAGCACGCACCCGCGATCGTCTTTCGTACGAGCGCCGAGAACCATGTAGTAGATACCGTCGTGTTCAAGGATCTTGGGGTCGCGCACGTGCGTACCGATATCGTCGGGGTAATCGACCGGCCCAACAGCTATGCGCTTCTCGCCCAATTCGTCGGGATTCTCGGCAACCATATGAATTTGGTTTTGCTCACGGCCCGTCAACACGTAGTCGTAATCATCACGGTCAAAATGCTTAACGTTGCCGGTATAGAAGTAGTGAATCTTGCCATCACGTACAAAGGCAGAACCAGAATACGCTCCACTCGAATCCAAATCGGAATCGGGGAACAGCACGGGGCCGTGATTCTCGTACGTCACAAAATCCTTTGTCGTCAGATGGTTCCAAAGCACTGGACCGCCATGCGCAGCATCGAACGGATCGTATTGATGATAGATGTGATACGTATCACCAATCTGAACCAAACCATTGGGGTCGTTGAGCCAGCCAAGCTCAGGCTCCACATGGAACAAAAGCCTATCGGGGTCGGATGCGATGCGAGCCGCCGTCTCATCCTGTCCGGCACGCCACTGCTCATAGTCCGCGCGTGTCACCTTATTTTTTTGATTAAACATCGCCGTTGACTTTCTCGTCTATGGGAAAGGACGCTCGACTCGCACGAGCCGAACGCCCTTCCCCAAATGGACTTATCCGCACATTACGCTGAACGGCTCAACTAGAAGCTAACGTCGAAGCCAGCGCCAGCGCCCTCTTCATCGGTGGTCGGCACGCCCTTTGCCTTGTTGTAGGCAAAGATCAAGACGATCGGCACGATGAAGGCGATGAGATTGCCAGCCACATACCACACGAGCGTCTCGGGCGTGACGATGAGCAGGCCAAGCACGCCGGTCAGACCCTGACCGATGGCGCGCACCTCAAAGAGCTTCACGAAGGCACCGCCGCAGCCTGCACCGATGCAAGCGCAGATGAACGGGATGATCGAGTAGCGCATGTTTGCAGCAAAGATTGCGGGCTCGGAGATACCGACCAGCGTCGGGATAAAGGACGACATGCAGATGTTGCGCTCTTTGGAATGCTTCTTGTGAATGAGGTACATGCCGATGGCGCCGCCGCCCTGGGCGATGATGGAAACCGACCAGATGGCCTGGATGTAGTTGAAGCCAGTCGTGGCAACGAGGTTTGCCTCGATACCCTGGATGAACTGATGCGTACCGGTAACGACAAGCGGCTGCAGGAACGCGGCGAAGACAAAGGCACCAAAGACGCCCATCCTGTTGTACAGGATATCGATTACGCCGGCGAGGACGTCGCCGATCAGGTTGCCGAGCGGGCCGAACACGGTGAACAGGGCGACGTTAGCAAGAATCAGGGTAACGGTCGGGACAAAGACGAACGAAACGACCTCGGGGATGTACTTCTGGGCAATCTTTTCGACCTTGGCCATAAACCAGGCAGTCAGGATTGCAGGGAACACGCCACCCTGGAAAGCAACCATGGGAATGGAGAGCGGACCAAAGTTCCAGTACTCAGCACCCGTCGGGTCCATAACGAACGTGTTGCGGTTCATAAGGCTCGGGTGAACCATGACGATACCGACGAGGATGCCCAGAATCGGGTTACCGCCAAAACGCTTCACCGCGCTGTACATAACCAGGACAGGCAGGTAGTCAAACGTGGTGGCGATAATGGCAAAGAAGCTTGCGAGGTTCTTGAGGAACTCGCTGTGATCGGCAAGGCTGCCCTCCATGCCAAAGAGGCCGTTGGCAACGATCAGCGACTTAAGGCCGATGATGATAGCGGCGCCGACGAAGGCGGGAATGATGGGGATAAAGATGTCCGAGAATACCTTGAGGACCGAGAAGAACTTGCCCTTCTTGTCCGCCTCGGCGCCCTTGACCTCGGAAGCGCTGATCTCCTTAACGCCCGTCAGAGCCATAAACTCATCGTAGACCTTGTTGACGGTACCGGTACCGAAGATGATCATGAGCTGGCCGCTGTTGTACAGCACGCCCTTGACGCCATCGATGTTCTCGAGCTCGGCCTTGTTGTATTTGCTCGTATCCTTGAGCACCAGACGCAGACGGGTCACGCAATGCGTGGCGCCCTCGATGTTCTCCAGTCCGCCGACGTTGTCGACGACTTGCTGGGACACTGCCTTGTAGTCCATGTTCCTCTCCATTCCTTTTCTAAATCATAAAACGGTTCGTTGCCGCTACAGAGACGCGATCGTTGCGTTTGCGCACTTGAGCGCACCGTCGGTGACGGTAAGCGCCACACCCTGGCCCTGCTTGTTGCAGAAGCGAGCGTTAAGCGCAACATCATCGACAAAGATGGTCGCGATATCGTCATCAACGACCAGACGCACATGGTGAGCGCCCTCGCCCTTAAAGAACAACGGACGCTCGAGGCCCATGTTGTTGACCTGGAACCACGGGTACTGGGGAGCCGGCGTGAACTCGAGCTTGCCCTCGCGCAGGTTGGCGCGGAACTCATAGGCAAGACCGGTCTCGGCGTCCTCGGCGAACTTGACCGAGAAGCCGGCAGCGTTACCGCCGAGCTCAATGTCGGCATCGAGCAAGTAGGTGGAGCCGGCATCCGCGGCGAGCACCTGCTCGACCTTGCCCGACTCGCAGGAAAGCTCAAAGGTCTCGACTGCCTTAGCCTCGCCAAAGGCGCCAAGCATGCTGTCGGGGAGCTTGGTGCCGAGCGTTCCGTCGGCACGCTGAACGATCTCGAGGGGCATAAAGGTGCCACCCCATAGGTAAGAGCTGGGGTCGCCGCCCTCGTCACGCGTAGGAACCCAACCAAAGAGAACGCGACGCTCGCCATCGAATGCGGTACGCGCGGCATAGTACGCGCGGCCATCGAAGGAATCGTCCGCAGGAGTGATCCAAGGACCGTTGATAGAGCGAGACATGCGGTAACGGGTCTTGTTGCCATCACTGTACTCGGAGAACACCAGATACCACCAGTCGCCCATCTTAAAGAGATCAGGCATCTCGAACATGGTGTACAGGCCCGGATTCCACCAGTCGCCCTGGAACTCCCAGGTATCCAGGTCCTTGGAGGTGAACTTGACCAGACGACCGGTCATCAGACGCTTGTCCTCGCCCACACGCGTGCCGAGGATGAGCATGTACTCTTCGTTCTCCTCATCCCAAAGCACAAAGGGATCGCGCCAGTTGCGGTCATCGTAACCCTCCTGGGGCGGAAGCAGCGTCTCGGCGATGTTCTTCTCCCACTTGACGGCGTCGTCACTCGTTGCGTGAAGAAGAACCTGCTTCATCAAGCGTGCCTTGACCTTATCGCGATTGCAACCAGTGTAGAGCGCATGGTACTTGTCGCCCACCTTAAACACCGTGCCGGCATAAACATACTGGTCGACTTCCTCGTCGCCGCCACGCTCAAGGCTCTCGCCAAAGTCTTTGTAATTGACGAAGTCCTTGGTTGTCGCGAGTGCCCAGCCAAACGGCTCTCCGAAAGGTCCGGGGTTTCGCGTGTCACGCTGATGATAGAGATAGAACGTGCCGTCCTCGCCGTACGGCATGATGTCGCCTACCCAAATTCCCTCAGGCTGGTAATACACCTTGTGCATCCGAGACTTCCTTTCTCACGAGATACTAACTCGGTACAACTGCAAGATATGTCAATCGTTTTCATATGTCAAACGTTTTCACACCAATACGTCTTTTCGCAGTTCCAGTCGTCGGCAAACGGTTGACATATGCCGGCGAACGGTCATCAGAGGTTTTTGAGGAATTCTTTTGGCACGGGATGAACTACGCGGTTTTACCCTCAATGAGTTCAACGGGGAGCTTGATATTCGATTCGGGCTTTTCGCCGTTAATAAGAGCAATGATGGATTGCGCCGCGAGCTCTCCGATGCGATCGATATCTTGGCGTACGGTTGTTAAGTCAGGCATAAATGTCATAGTGCGGCGGGCACCATCCGCGCCCACGACCTTAATATCATCCGGAGCGCTCAAGCCGCGCTGCTTCATCACGTTAAGACAGATAGCCGCCATCGTGTCGTCTCCCGCAAAGATGCCGTCAATATCGGGGTTCTCATCGAGGATCTTCGCAACGACCGCGCTCTTTTCGTCGTCGGGCTTAACGAACTCGACCTCACGGACAAGCGCGGGCAAACCGGCCTGCTCAACAACATCGAGGTAGGCATCGGTACGCTTATTGGCAGGCATGCGCATGCGGCTATTGCTGCGCAGGCACAGGATGCGTGAGCATCCGTCATCGATCAGGCGACGCGTGGCAAGTTCGCCGATGCTATAGCTGTCGCTCGCAATCTGAACAGAGGCTTCGCCAAGGTCGCAGTCGATACCAACCAGACTCAAGCCCATCTCGGCATACGCCTCGGCACCGATATTAAGCGAGTTGACGATGACGCCATCAACCATATTGCGTCGAAGCATGTCGATATAAGAGCGCTCAAGCTCGGGTCGATTGGCGCTATTGCACAGCAGCATCTTAAAACCGTTTTCGGCCAGGGTATGCTCAATGACTTGAACCACTTGGGCATGAAACGGACTGCTGACATAGGGGACGATCATACCGATAAGATTCAGGCGACCGTTGAGCATGGCACGGGCGATATCGTTGGGCGTATAGTTGATGCGCTTCATCGCGGCATGGACCTTATCGCGGGTCTCTTGGCTAATATAGCCGCGATTATTAAGCACGCGAGATACCGTAGTAGGCGAAACCCCCGCCACCGCTGCAACTTCCTTGATGCCAGGCTTAGCAGAATCCTTAGAACGAGCGCCCTCGCGAGCCATAGCACCCTCCCCCATCAACATGTCATACGTTTACATACGAACAAAGCATACCCCAACAACAGCGGGAAAGCGGTAACAGTACAAGTAAGTAAACGACTCATCCAAATAATTAGGAGAGTTCCGCCTAAAGGGTGACTACACAGGACCCCACATGGCCGGTTTTGGGTTATTTTCCAAAACATCCCGCAGGACGCAAAGAGGCTCCGCCGCGCAACGCGCGCAGCGGAGCCTCTTTGCATGTCCGAGGACGTTTTGGGAAATAACCCAAAACCGGCCCCAGTAATCCTACAGGAGTTGAACCCTTTAGAACTTGTCGTGGAAGGTACGCGCAATGACCTCGTCCTGCTGCTCCTTGGTGAGCGTGTGGAAGTTCACGGCATAGCCGGAAACGCGGATGGTCAGCTGCGGGTACTTCTCGGGGTGAGCCTGAGCGTCGAGCAGCGTCTCACGGTTGAAGACGTTGATGTTCAGGTGGTGGCCACCCTTCTCGGCGTAAGCGTCGAGCATGTGGACCAGGTTATCGGCCTGGGTCTCGGAAACTTCAGAAACCTTCATAATGTGTCTCCTTCGATTAATAGGCGCCGGCCGAAACCGGCGCGCTAATCAGTAATCGTTATTGTTAGTATAGCACTAACAATAGTTACTCGCCCAGCTGATCAAGGTCGATATCGCCAAAGAACACCTGGTCCTCCTTGCCGAGCGCACTCGGGATGATGGAGAAGGTGTTGGAGATGCCGTCCTGAGCATCGCGGAACGGGAGCTTGGAAACCGAAGACAGCGAAGCGATGGCGCCGTGGCTATCGCGCTTGTGCATGGGGTTAGCACCCGGGGCGAACGGCTGGCCAGCCTTGCGGCCGTCGGGCGTGGAGCCGGTCTTCTTACCGTACACGACGTTGGAGGTAATGGTCAGAACCGAGGTCGTGGGCACGGAGTTGCGGTAGGTGTCGTTCATGCGGATGTACTCCATGAACTGGTGCACAACGTCGTGAGCGATCTGGTCGACGCGGTCGTCGTCGTTACCGTACTTGGGGAACTCGCCCTCGGTCTCGAAGTCGACGATGATGCCATTCTCGTCGCGGACGGGGTGGACCTTGGCGTACTTGATGGCGGACAGGGAGTCAGCCACGACGGAAAGGCCAGCGATGCCCGTAGCGAACCAGCGGTGCACGTGCTTGTCGTGCAGAGCCATCTGGATGCGCTCGTAGCAGTACTTGTCGTGCATGTAGTGAATGATGTTCAGCGAGTTGACGTACACGCCAGCGAGCCACTTCATCATGTCGTTGTACTTGGCCACAACGTCGTCGTAATCGAGCGTATCGCCCTCGACGGCGCGATACTTGGGGCCGACCTGCTTCTTGGAGACCTCGTCAACACCGCCATTGAGTGCATACAGCAGGCACTTGGCCAGGTTGGCGCGGGCACCGAAGAACTGCATTTCCTTGCCGATGCGCATGGAGGACACGCAGCAGGCAATGCCGTAGTCGTCGCCGTGATAGACGCGCATGAGGTCGTCGTTCTCGTACTGGATCGAGGAGCTGGCGACGGAAGTCTTGGCGCAGAACTTCTTGAAGTTCTCGGGCAGACGGGTCGACCACAGAACGGTCATGTTGGGCTCGGGGCTGGTGCCCATGTTCTCGAGCGTGTGCAGGTAGCGGTAGCTCATCTTGGTAACGAGCGTGCGGCCGTCAACACCCATGCCGCCGATGGACTCGGTGACCCACTGCGGATCGCCGGTAAACAGGGCCTGATACTCGGGGGTACGGGCAAACTTGACCATGCGAAGCTTCATGATGAAGTGATCCACGAACTCCTGGATCTGCTCCTCGGTGAAGGTACCGTTGGCAAGGTCGCGCTCAGCGTAGATGTCGATGAACGTGGAGGTACGGCCGATGGACATAGCGGCGCCGTTCTGCTCCTTGACGGCAGCGAGGTAGGCGAAGTACATCCACTGGATGGCCTCCTGCGTGTTGGTAGCAGGGTTGGAAATATCGAAACCATAGGTCTCGGCCATCATCTTGAGCTCGCCGAGGGCGCGGATCTGCTCCTGCAGCTCCTCGCGATCGCGGATGTTGTCGGCGGTCATGACCGTCGGGGTGGAAGCCTTCTGGGCCTCCTTGTCCTTGATCAGGTAGTCGACGCCGTACAGGGCAACACGACGGTAGTCGCCGATGATGCGGCCGCGGCCATAGCCATCGGGCAGACCGGTGATGATGTGAGCCGAGCGGCAAGCACGCATCTCGGGGGTGTAGACATCGAAGACGCCGGCGTTGTGAGTCTTGCGCTCGAAGGTGTAGCGCTCGACAACGTTCTCGTCGACCTTGTAGCCGTGCTGGCTGGCAGCCTGGCAAGCGATGCGGATACCGCCGTTGACGTGCAGAGCGCGCTTGAGCGGCTTGTCAGTCTGGAGACCGACGATGGTCTCCTTCTCGCGGTGGGCGTTATCGATGTAGCCAGCGGGGTGGCTCACGATACCCGTAACGGTCTTGGTGTCCATATCGAGGACACCGCCCTGCTCGCGCTCCTTAAGCAGCAGGTCGAGAACCTCGCCCCACAGCTCCTTGGTACGCTCGGTCGGGCCGGCGAGGAACGACTCGTCGCCCTCGTAGGGGGTGTAGTTCTTCTGGATGAAGTCTCGGACGTCAACCTCTCCCGTCCAGATGCCTTCCTTGAAGCCTTCCCATGCCTCCTGCATTGTGTAACCACGCTCCTAGTTACGTGTAATGCGGCGCTCTCTCACACCGCTGCTTATTGAATTCTTGAATTTTCGGCTTGCACCACCGGCTTCTTCCGTTCTTCACCACACGTTGGTGCAGGGAAAACGTTTGTCCACCTTGGAACTACAACCCAAAACCCAAGATTTCACCCGTTTGAGAAGGATAACATAGTGACCCTCTCCATCTGGGCTGTTATATGTTTCTTTTTTTATATCATAATGGCGTTTTTTACAAACCCGCAGGAAATGCGAGCGCGAACAACTACCGTTCACCGATTTGTATGTTATTTTTCCTTGCCTTTGTACGACGTTCGCTCTAGCTGTTATGCCAGCTTTAGCAGGATAAAGTGTCCCAGAGACCCTACAGAAGCTGCAGGGCGGCCACGGGATCCCCCGTGGCCGCCCTGTGGCGTAGCTAGTTTTTAGCTTTGATTGCCGCTTGGCATTAGGCGGCTGAGGCGGCCTTGTCGGTCGTTGCCTTGCTGTTGCTCTGCTGGCCCTCAAAATGCTTGTGGCACCAGCTGGTGACCAGCGGGGTCAAAATAGCCGTCACGATTGCACAGGCAGCAACCTGTGCCGTAGCCGTCGCGAGCACCGCACCGCCGTACATGGCCTCGTTGACGCTTGCCATGGCAGCAGGCGTGGCCACATTGGCTCCGGCGCAGCTCGAAATGGCCGCACCTGCGACACCCGTACCGCCCGTGAGCTTATCGACCGCGATGACGGGAATTGCAAAGACCACCGAGCAGATCACGCCGAGCAGAATGCCGGGAAGACCGCCGTTGATAAGCTGGCCAAAAGTCATGGTCGAGCCCATGGCAAAGAAGACGAGCACGATGATGGCGGAAAGTGCCGGTGCCATCATCTTCTTAAAGCTGGGGAACAGGTTGCCCAGGATAATGCCGACGACGATCGGCAGGATGGCGCCCACGAGCGACCAGCCAATCGGAGCCTGGCCGGCGGCGCCGAGCACGATCATCGTGACCGGAGGGCCGACAACGAGCGTGGTGATGGCGACGGCGCCACGCTCGGCCTCGTTGCCCATGGTGCCCATCAGGCCAGCGTACATAGCGTTGTTGGCGCCGGTGCAAGCCGCCAGCATCACCATGGCAGAGATGCCAAACAGGTTGTCGTTGAACACATAAAGGATGAGCAGCGACACGGCAACGACCACGATCTGCTTGACGGCGATGATGATGGCGCCGCGTGCAGCGGCGGCAGGAGCACTCTTAAACGAAATCGTCGTACCGACGATGAGCAAAAAAGCGCCCACGAGCGGGCCTGCACCCTGCTGGGTCATGCCAAGCGTAAAGCTGCCGAGCGTCTTGAACAGGTCGGGGAATAGCGTGTTGAGCAGGCAGCCCAGCAAAAGCGGCACCAAAATATTGGCACCCGGGATGGAGGACATCTTAAAGAACGGCTCCTTTGCCGCCGGCGCCTCCACCGCAGTCGATTCACTCATATATATCTCCTTTGGATGCATGCGAATCGTAGCCGCACGCGCCTATGTCAGAAAGAAGGCGACGGTCCCGAGTCGCAGGGGCCGTCGCCGAATAATCGTCGTGGGGTATTACCCGTCCAGGACGATGCCGCCGTCGCAGTCGCCGATCTCGCCGTTCACGAAGCTGGCAAGGTCGGAAGCGAAGAACAGCACCATCTGCGCAGGCTCGCTGGCCTGGGCGGCGCGGCCCAGAGGAATACCGTTGATGATGCGCTGAGAGTTCTCGTCAGAGAGAATCGAGGTCATATCGGTCAACGTGAGCGACGGGCACACGGCGTTGCAGCGGACGCCAAACTTGCCGCCTTCCTTGGCGACTGCCTTGGTTAGACCGTTGACGCCGGCCTTGGAGCTCGCGTAAGCCGCGGTGCCGAGCAGGCCGCCACCGATCTTGCCTGCAACGGAACTCACGTTGACGATAGTGCCGGCATGGGCCGCCTTAAAGTGCGGGTACACGGCGTTCATCATAGTGAAGGTACCGTTGAGGTTGATGTCGATAGTGCGACGCCACTCGGTGTCATCGATCTCGTCGAACTTCTTGGTGCTGATGACGCCAGCGCAGTTAATCAGGATGTTGGTTTGCGGCAGGTCTGCGAAAATCTGTTCGACGGTCTCGCGCGCCTTGGGCGCATCGGCGACATCGAGCTGATAAAACTTGTTGCCCTCGCCAAGCTCGGCCACAGCGGCCTCGCCCTTAGCAGCGTTCCTTGCGATGAGCGCGACATGTCCGCCGCCCGCGACGATGCCCTTGGCGATCTCGAGGCCAATGCCCTGAGTGCCGCCCGTGACAATCGCGGTCTTGCCCGTGAAGTCAAATGCCATGACTCCATCCCCCTTTATATAAGGTGTCTCCTCGCGGGAAGTTGGAGCATCGCACGTGGCGATTATATGAGTCCCAGTCGTCATGGTGGTGACAGCCCTCGCCTAACCGCGTGCATGATAATTCTTTAAAACGCTTCAGCAATTGAATGATTTTAAGTCTTTATGCGCTCTTTATATTGCCCACTGTATGAGGCCCGCGTATGGGGGTATCATCTTTCACCGAAAATAGTTTCTAGTGTTAGGGGTTTTCGGTGGAAGATACCGATTTCCATGAGCTTGGGAGTCAGCTCCTTACCGAGTTTGGCGGCATTCACCAGCGCGTTTCGCGCTTTGTGGACAAAGCTCTCAGCGGCGAGATGGCTGTCATGCGCGCCCTTATGCTCGCTGGCGGTTCGCTCACGCCGAGCGAACTCGCCGATCGCGCCTGGGTCTCGAACGCCCGCATCGCCAATATCCTACGCGCTCTCGAAGCCAAGGGTTGGGTTGAGCGTGAGCACTCAAAGACCGACCGTCGTCGCGTACACGTCATAGTGACCGACAAGGGATTCCAGGATCTCGAAATCAAACGCCGGGAATTCGAGGACCGCACCGCGGCTTTCCTCGAGCAGCTCGGCGAAACAGATACCCAAGAGATGGTGCGCCTTCTTAGACGTGCCAACGAAATTATCGACCGCAATCAAGAAAGGAGAGATGCCGAGTGAGGATTCTCAAGCTCTTTAAAAAGCATATCCTGGCACTGTTCACAGCTATCGTACTCATCGTAATCAGCTGCAACGCCGACCTGGCACTGCCTACCTATATGAGCGATATCGTCGACGTGGGCGTGCAGCAAGGCGGTATCGCCTCGCCCGTACCCGACACCATCCGCGCCGAATCGCTCGACGACCTCGAACTCTTTATGAGCGCCAAGGACGCCAAAGCTGTGGAGGCGGTGTTTGGCAAGGCAGACAAAAATGGCATTCGCACGTACAAGGGCACCGAGGAGGAGCGCGCCGACGGCGGCGAAATTGCCGACATTATGAGCCTGCCCGAGACTGTCGTCCTTTCGCTCAACCAGGGCATTGACGCCAACTCCATGGGTGACATGATGGGCTCGTCCAGCGAGAAAGACAACAACGCTGCCCAGGCCATGCCCACCCCGGAGCAGATGGCCGCAATGACGCCCGAGCAGCTCGCCGATATGCAGCAAAAAGCCGCAGCGGCGCAGAACATGCAAAAGCAGATTGACGCCGACGGCGGCAAGATTACCATGAAGAGCCTGCGTCTAGGCGTTGAAGGCGGTCTGATCGACCAGAGCAAGCTCATCGAGGGCGCCAACCAGATGGCGGACAAAATGGGCTCCATGTCGGGCTCCATCGTCACCCAGCGCGCCGTGAGCTATGTACAGGACGAGTACAAGGCACAGGGCATCGACCCAGCCGACGTGCAGAACGCCTACCTGAGCCGCATGGCGACCACGATGTTTGGGCTGTGCCTGGTGTCGCTCGTCGCCACCATCCTGACCGGTGCCGTGGCATCGCGCACCGCCTGCTCCATCGCCCGCGACCTGCGCCGCGAGACCTTCAACAAGGTTATGCACTTCTCGCCGGCCGAGGTGGGCAAGTTTAGCCAGGCCTCGCTCATCACCCGCTGCACCAACGACATTCAGCAGATCCAGATGGCCGCAACCCTGTTTATCCGCATGTGCCTGATGGCCCCCGTCATGGGCATCGTCGCCGTCATGCGCGTCCTGGCCAACCACACCGGCCTGGAGTGGACCATCGCTGTGGCCATCATCGCGGTCTCGGCCGTTGTCGGCGTGCTCATGGGTCTCACCATGCCCAAGTTCAAAAAAATGCAAAGCTTTGTTGACCGCGTGAACCTTACCGCCCGCGAGCTGCTCGACGGCCTTATGCCCATCCGCTCGTTCAACCGCGAGGAGCATGAGCTCGAGCGTTTTGACAAGGCGTCGCTCGACCTGATGACCACGCAGCTCTACACCAACCGCGCCATGAGCTTTATGATGCCGCTCATGATGCTCGTCATGAACTGCATCACCGTGCTGATCGTCTGGTTTGGCGCGCAGGGCGTCTCGGACGGCGTGATGCAGGTCGGCAACATGATGGCGTTTATCTCCTACACCATGCAGATCGTCATGGCGTTTATGATCCTCACCATGGTTTCGGTCATCCTGCCCCGTGCCGAGGTCGCAGCCGAGCGCGTGGAAGAGGTCATCACCTGCCCCACGAGCATCAACGACCCCGTCTCGCCCAAACTGCCCGCGGCCAGCGCGCCGCGCGGCGAGCTCACCTTCCGTGACGTGAGCTTCCAGTATCCCGATGCCCGCGCCGATGTCATTAGCGGCGTGAACTTCACCACGCACGCCGGCCAGATGCTCGGCATCATTGGCTCCACGGGCTCGGGCAAGTCCACGCTCGTGCAGTTGATTCCGCGCCTGTACGACGTCACGGGCGGCAGCATTTCGCTCGACGGCATCGACGTACGCGACATGACCCTTTCCGAGCTGCGCCGCCGCATTGGTTACATCCCGCAGCAGGGGCGTCTGTTCTCGGGCACCGTGGAGAGCAACCTTAAGTTTGCCGGCGACATGGTGAGCGATGATGACATGCGCCAGGCAGCACGCGTCGCCCAGGCGGAGGACTTTATCGCCGAGCGCGAGGACGGGTACGACTCCCCCATTAGCCAGGGCGGCTCCAATGTCTCGGGCGGTCAGCGTCAGCGCCTGGCCATCGCCCGCGCCTTGGCCAAGAAGCCCGAGGTCGTGGTGTTCGATGATTCGTTTAGTGCGCTCGACTACAAGACCGACGCTCGCCTGCGCGAGGAGCTCGCCAAAAACGTCACCGACGCCGCACTCGTGGTCGTGGCCCAGCGCATCGCGACCATCATGCACGCCGACCAGATCATCGTGCTCGACGACGGCCACGTAGTGGGCACCGGCACGCACGAGGAGCTGCTGCGCAGCTGCCCGGCGTACCTGGAGATCGCACAGTCGCAGCTTTCCGCCGAGGAGCTGGGGCTTACCCAAGAAGAAATTGCAGCCGTCATGGAAGGAGGCGAGCGCTAATGGCAGACGAGACCAAGACTCAGATTCCCAAGCCCACCCGCCAGCGTGGTCCCATGGGCCGCATGGGTGGCATGCGCCGTGGCGAAAAGGCCAAGGACTTTAAGGGCACCATGAGGCAGCTGCTCGGCTATATCGGCCAGCACAAGATTGCCGTGTTTGCCGCCGTCGCCTTTGCCGTGTGCTCGGTCATCTTTAACATTGTGGGACCCAAGGTGCTCGGCCAGGTTACGACCAAGCTGTTCGAAGGCCTGGTCGCCAAGGTCAACGGCACCGGCGACGTTGACTTTGACTGGATCGCCAAGACGCTCGGCTTTTTGCTCTGCCTGTATCTGGCGAGCTCTGTCTGCAGCCTGGTCCAGGGCTGGCTCATGACCGGCGTCACGCAAAAGATCTGCTACCGCATGCGCAAGGAAATCGCCGCCAAGATTGCCGTCGTGCCGATGAGTTACTTCAACGGCCACAGCAAGGGAGACGTACTCAGCCGCATCACCAACGACGTCGATACGCTGGGTCAGTCGCTCAACCAGAGCGTGACGCAGCTCATCACGTCGGTGACGCAGATTATCGGCGTGCTCGTCATGATGCTTTCGATCAGCCTGCCGCTCACCGGCGTCACCGTGCTCACGCTGCCGGCCGCCGCGATTATCTTGATGGTGATGATTCACTTCTCGCAGCCGTACTTCCGCGAGCAGCAGCAGGTTCTGGGCGCCGTCAACGGCATTATCGAGGAGGATTTTGCCGGCCAGAACGTCATTCAGGTGTTCGACCGCGCCGAGGCTTCGATCGAGGAGTTCGACCGCCAAAACGACCGTCTCTTTATTAGTGGCTGGCGCTCGCAGTTCCTGTCGGGTCTGATGATGCCGCTTATGAGCTTGGTGGGCAACATGGGATACGTGGGCGTCGTCGTGGTGGGTGCACAGCTCGCGCTGACCGGCAATGCCACGCCCGGCGACATTCAGAGCTTTATCCAGTACGTTCGCAACTTTACGCAACCCGTGCAGCAGCTGGGCAACGTGAGCAACACGATGCAGTCGATGGCAGCTGCCACCGAGCGTGTGTTTGAGTTCCTGGCCGCGCCCGAGGAGGAGCAGAAGGCCGACGCGCAGATTCCCGAGAAGCGCCCCGGCCACGTGGAGTTTGACCATGTCAAGTTTGGCTACACGCCCGACAAGACCATCATCCACGACTTTAGCTGCGAGGCGCAGCCCGGCCAGACCATCGCCATCGTCGGCCCCACCGGCGCCGGCAAGACCACGCTCATTAAGCTGCTGCAGCGCTTCTACGATGTGGACGGCGGTTCGCTGCGCGTCGAGGGTGTCGACGTGCGAGATTGGGATCGCGCGGCGCTGCGCGGCGAGTTTGCCATGGTGCTGCAGGATACGTGGCTGTTTAACGGCACCATCCGCGAGAACATCCGCTACGGACGCCCCGATGCAAGCGATGCCGAGGTCGAAGCCGCTGCACGCGCCGCACGCTGCGATCACTTTATCCATACGCTCGCCGGCGGCTACGACTTTATGATCAACGAGGAAGGCACCAACCTGTCGCAGGGCCAGCGCCAGCTCGTGACCATTGCCCGTGCCATTTTGGCCGACCGCCCGGCGCTAATTCTGGACGAGGCAACCTCCAACGTTGACACTCGTACCGAGGAGCTTATTCAGCGTGCCATGGATGCGCTGATGCAGGGCCGTACCAGCTTTGTTATCGCGCACCGCCTGTCCACGATCCGCAACGCCGACGTGATCCTGGTAATTCGCGACGGCGATATCGTCGAGAAGGGCACGCACGACGAGTTGCTCGCCCAGGGCGGCTTCTACGCCGATCTGTACAACTCGCAGTTCGACGAGGCGGCGTAAATTCTGCCGCGGGGAACGAATAACGCCCGAGAACGGGGGCGCAGGACAACCTGCGCCCCCGTTTTTGCTCTGCGGCCCTCAAACCGCCTCCCCTGGGACCTGATTGACAGCCCCTTCGAGGCCCCGTGGGCAAAAAATGGCAAATATGAGTACTGTTACCCTTTTAGTAACAGCCAAAACAGCCCCAAATGCCGTTTTCACGGCTTACACGCGTCCCTAAATTGATCAAACAGCCCTATAGCGGACTTATATGTGTTTGCGTTAATGAACATATTTTGCTGTTATGTCTATTATTTTGCGAAGGCAATATGCTACTAAGCTAGCAACCGTACTCATATTTGGCATTTTTTGCCCACAGGGTGTTTCCTGGGGAACCGACAATAGCCTTAGGGTCCCGCGCGACGCCACTCCCTCCCGGTATCCGCCGACGTTCCCCCATATAAAACCTGCCAAAATAAACCTGTCCCTTTTGGCAGGTTTCGGGGTGGCAAGGGCTTGCACTTTAGCGTGCGACAGCGGATAATGCCGAGCATTCGAGAATACGCTTATTGCTCTTTCTATAGATTGAGGAGGCCCCTATGGCCATGGAATTCAAACGCAGGCTGCCGATCCCCATGGAGATCCGCGAGGAAATGCCACTTTCTGCCGAGCTTACCGCCAAAAAGCAGGCATTTGACGCCGAGGTCGCCAAAGTCTTTACCGGCGAGGACGCACGTAAGGTGCTCATCATCGGCCCGTGCTCTGCCGACCGCGAGGATTCGGTGCTCGAGTATATGAACCGACTGGCCAAGACCGCCGAAGAGGTCAAGGACAAGCTCATCATCATTCCGCGCGTCTACACCAACAAGCCGCGCACCAAGGGCACCGGCTACAAGGGCCTGCTGCACAACCCCAACCCCGAGGCTCCCGACGACCTGCTCGAGGGCGTCAAGGCCATCCGCCATATGCACCTGCGCGTTATTGAGGAAACGGGTTTCTTCACCGCCGACGAGATGCTCTATCCGTCCAACTACCAATACCTCGTTGACCTGCTGAGCTATGTCGCCGTGGGCGCACGCTCGGTAGAGAACCAGGAGCACCGTCTGGTGTCGAGCGGCATTTCGGTACCCGTCGGCATGAAGAATCCCACTGCCGGCTCTACCACCGTTATGCTCAACTCAATTTACGCCGCCCAGGCGCACCAGAGCTTCATCTTCCGCAACTGGGAGGTCGAGTGCGACGGCAACCCGCTCGCACACGCCGTTATGCGTGGCTACATCGGTCTCGATGGGCGCACCTACCCCAACTACCACTACGAACACCTGGAACGCCTGGCCGAACGCTATACCGAGCATGCCGGCTATGCCAATCCGGCAGCGGTCATCGACTGCAACCACGACAACTCGGGCAAGCGTCCGCTGGAGCAGTATCGCATTTGCAAGGAGGTGCTCGACAGCTGCCGCCGCAACGAGTCCATCTCCAAGCTGGTCAAGGGCTTTATGATCGAGTCCTACCTAGAAGACGGCAACCAGCCGGTCGACGGCGGCGTCTTTGGCAAGTCGATCACCGACCCGTGCCTGGGCTGGGAAAAGACCGACTACCTCATCCGCGAGATCGCGGAACGGGTGTAGGTTACGGCGTTTTACCAGACGCCGTAACGGCTCGACGCTGCGCGGGTCGCATTTGAGACAATCTGACGTTCAACTTCAAGGGCGCGACCAGAAGGTCAGCGCCCTTTCGTTTCACGTCACCTTGTCTCAAATGCGACCCGCTCGCTGTCCGTCCTCTACCTGCGGCGTTATCTTGCTCCGGATGTGGCAGTTAGGGACGCTCCTTTTCTGCCGGCAGTTTGGGACACTCCTTGGGTAGCCGTTTAAGAACGTCCCCAATGACTACCCGGGGGAGTTGCCTTCCCTCGTGGCGGTCTTCTAGCAGAAAAACCAAGTGAGTAGGCTTTTTGCAGGAAACCAAGCACGCCCCAAAACGCCACAGTTCTGACCTGCGGTTTTATTGAGCATTTGTCACGATGTGCTCGGCAGGTTCAAAAAAGTCTACTCACTTGTATCTGAGACGCACCAGGTTGGCAAAAACCGCCGCAAAAGGGCCCCTGGTCCCTTCGCGGCGGTCATACACCTCTGATTTTGCGACGATTTTGCCCGCTTGTTACTCGCTGTAGCGGGTGGCGATGGCGGCTCGCACCATGCCGGTGCTCATGAGGTAGGTCACCAGGAAGTAGCCACCGTATGCTGCCAGGAAGATTGCACAGGTGAGGCCCACGGTGCCGCCGATGCTCATATTTCCGAAAATGCTCACCAGCTCGATGATCACCTTAAGTGCCACAAAGGAGTGCGCCAAGCCCACCGCCAACGGGAACAGGAAGAACACCGCTTGTTGCGCCATCACCGAATGGCGAATCTGGCGGTCCTCACAGCCGATCTGTGCCAGCACACGATAGCTGCGGCTGCCGTCGGCCACGTTGGAGAGTTGCTGGATCGACAGAATCGCCGCGCATGCAACGACCAATACAAAGCCGATGTAGATGGCTAGGTAGCTAATAAGACCGTTCATTTGCGCTGCTTGCGTGTACATCTCGGAGCGTGTGATGAAGGTTCCCCACGACCCCGGCTCCTTGCCGTCAACGAGCAGATTGTCAAGCACAGTGTATTTAATGCTCTCGTCTGCCTCGGTCGTATCCATCCCCTGTTTGTAGTTAACGAGCAGGCTACTGGAATACGGCTGCAGATTAAGTTGGGACAACAGCTCGTCGGCAACGACGACGGTACCCGGATTACCGCCCATCGCCGAGTTGGCGATGGCCGCCGTATCTTCGTCCGACTTATCGGTTGCGGGCTTGAGCTCATGCCCGCCCAAGGTAAGGGCATGGCCGCCAGCCATATACTTGGTGTACAGGTCGACCAGCTCGCCGCCCATATCACACGTGAGCAGATACTGGTCGTGACCGATGTGCACCGGCTCCTCGCCCATCATCTGGCGCAGTTTGTTGTACTGGCTCGCCGGCGTCACAAACAGACCCATCGCATCGACATTGCTACCCCCGAACGCCTTGGGAAGCTTTTCGCCCATGATCTTGCACATCTCACTTGGGGTCACCGAAGGATCCGAACCGCCAAGCGGGTAACTCAGATACGAATCGATCTGCACATGCTCACCGGCAACATCGGCGATATTGACCTTCTTGCCGGTCTCGTCGTTGTTGTCCGCCGACTTGCCCTTAATACCGTCTGCAACGTTATCGTGATCGATACGATCGCCGTGCCATGCGGAGTACAAATCGACCGTACTATCGGCCAGCACCATTCGATCGGCCTCAGACGGATTGAAAGACTCTTTGTAGAAGTCGAGCGTATCGGGCGTGTAATAGACATACGTCTGCGACATGTCGGCCGGATTATAGCGTTCCAGGTTTTCGTTCATCACATTGGCAATCGACATACCGCACGTCACCGAGGTGATGGCCAAAAACAGGAGCATCGCGATGACGCCCATCGAAAAGCACACCGTGTTGACCTTGGCCGCAAGCTGGCGCACGGTAAACATGTTGAGGCCGCGCCAATACACGCCGCGCAGGCTCTGCAGCAGCTTAATGAGCATGCCCGAGAGTCCCCAGAACAGGGCAAAAGTGCCCACGGTAACCATAGCGGTTGTAATACCAAACTGGTTCATGGCCTCTTGCAGCTTGCTGTCCGTCGCGGTTAGCGGGAACCCATCACGTAGCAGACGGTAATAGGCCACGCCCACAAGCACCACGCCCACGGCAAAGATGGCAATCGCGATCCAGGAGTTGCGTGTCTTGATGCTCTCGTTGCGACGCTCGGCACCCATAAGCTCGATGAGTTTGGTACGACGCACGGCGCGAAGGTTCAGCAGTAGCGTGAGCACAAACATTACGAGCATGCAGGCAAGGGTCAGATTGAACGCATGCACCGAGAAAAAGAAGTGGAAATTGGCGATCTGTGTCTTAAAGAGCGAGGCCGTAAAGAACGTCATGAGCTGGGAGAGTCCCACACCCAGCACAATGCCGGCGACAAAGGCGCCGACCGAGACAATCACCGTCTCGAGCGCCATGATCGTGGCGACGCGCCCGCGCCCCATGCCGAGCACCTGGTACAGGCCAAACTCCTTCTTGCGGCGTTTCATGATGAAGTTATTGGCATACACCATTAAAAAGGCCATGACACCGGCCAAAAAGTACGTCAGGTTGCCGAGCATGCTGCCCATAACCTGCGCCAAGCCCTTTTCATCGATGCCGGCGATGTCGACCTGCATCGAGATGGTGTTAAAGGCATAGAAGACCGTGACGCCCAGGGTGAGCGTCAAAAGGTAGACGAGGTAGTCGCGGCCGGCGCGGCGGACGTTGCCCCAAGCGAGTTTACAGAGCATCGGAGCCCTCACCGCCCATCATGGCAACGACCTCCATAATGCGGTCGAAGAACTCTCGGCGGTCGGTGTCGCCGCGGCGCAGCTCGGTGAAGATCTTGCCGTCGCGGATAAACAGCACACGGCTCGTGTAGCTGGCGGCAAAGCTGTCGTGCGTGACCATGAGCACGGTGGCGCGCAGGCGGCGGTTGAGGGCCTCTAGGCTCTCGAGCAACAGGCGGGCGCTCTTGGAATCGAGGGCGCCGGTGGGCTCGTCGGCCATGATCATGGTGGGGTCGGTGACGAGCGCGCGAGCCGCGGCAACGCGCTGCTGCTGGCCGCCGGACATCTGGTAGGGATACTTGTCGAGCACCTGACTGATGGACAGGCGCGCTGCCACATCCTGCACGCGGGTCGAGATCTCTGCCGAGTTTGTGCGGGCAATGGTGAGCGGCAGAGCGATGTTCTCGCGTGCCGTGAGCGTATCGAGCAGGTTGGAGTCCTGGAAGATAAAGCCGAGCTCCTCGCGGCGAAACTGCGAGAGCTTGGCCTGCTTCATGCGCGTCACGTCCTGCCCGTTGATGCGGATCGTGCCGCTCGTGGCGCTATCGATGGTCGACACGCAGTTGAGCAACGTCGACTTGCCCGAGCCCGAAGCGCCCATGATGCCAACAAATTCGCCGCGGTTGACAGTAAAGCTGACGTCGTTGAGCGCACGGGTCACGTTGCCCAGCGCTCCATATACCTTTTCGAGATGCGCGACCTCCAGTACCGGGGTCGCCATGTGCGTGGTTTGCATACCGAGTCCTTTCTCGCGATTAGTCTACGGCATCTATAGTCGCAAGAAGCCGAGTCGGCTACCATCGATATGGCTTACGCTTGCCTTACCGTTGTGTAAGGTACGGGTAGCTAGCCTGTCACGTGTTGATGTTGAGAGAGGACTCCTGTTGAAGACTATTCATGTTGCCGCTGGGATCATTCGCAAGGATGGATCTGACGAGCTGCTTGCCGTGCAGCGCGGCTACGGCGACATGCGGGGACTTTGGGAGTTCCCGGGCGGCAAGCTCATGCGCGGCGAGTCGCCCGAGGACGCCGTACGCCGCGAGCTTATGGAAGAGTTGCAGGTAAAAGTCACCAACCTGCGTGATTTCTATACCGTTGAGTACGACTACCCCGATTTCCATCTCTCCATGGAGTGCTACTACTGCTCACTCGCCGATGAATCCGATGAGCCCCAGAAGCACGACCGCCAGCTCGATATCCGCTGGATTCCGCGCACCTCGCTTGCCACGGTGGAATGGATGCCCGCCGACAAGGGACTCATTGATGCCCTGATTGAGTTGAAGGAAGACCGGCTTGAGGCCAACGGCGCTGCCAACGACGCCGAGGCCACCGCGACCGACGAGCCCGCCACCAAGCCCAAGCGCGCACCTAAGCGCCGTAGCAAAAAGCACCCCAAACCAGGTCTGCTCGACGACATCGATACCTCGGACCTTTCCGCCGACGAGCGCGAATTGGTGCGCCGTCGCGCCGCCATCAAAAAGTCCATGAAGGGCAACAAGCGCGCCAACACCAAGCCCGAGCTGCTCGTACGTCAGCGCCTGCGGGCCGCGGGCCTTACGGGCTATCGTTTGGAATGGAAGGTACCCGGCAAGCCCGACATCGCCTTCCCCGGGCGCAAGATCGCCATCTTCGTCAACGGCTGCTTTTGGCATCGCTGCCCCAAGTGCAACCCTAGCCAGCCCAAGCGCAACGTTGAGTTTTGGGAGGCAAAGTTCCGTCGCAACGTCGAGCGCGACCGCGCTGCCGTGGCAGCACTCACTCAAATGGGCTGGACGCCCATCACCGTCTGGGAATGCGAGCTCAAAAAAGACCACATCGACGCCACGATGGAAAAGGTCATCGAACAAGTACGCGCCGCCGCACCGCAGCGCTAGGAACGAGCCGTCCACACGCCCCACACAGGCAAGCCACATCCGCGTCACAAACCTTAGAAAGCCCTTAAGCCCCCAACCTTTCAAGAGTGTTACTTGATGGCCTTGACCTGCGGTTTCATTGTTACATCAAACCTGATTAAGCCTTTCTTTAGCGCTTCTTTGCAACAGCCGCGGCATAATACTGCCAACGCACGGAACCTAGCAGCATACCCCGTGCGCAACCTTTTGGTGGACATCGAGGAGGCCGCATAAGCATGCATTCTTCCAATGACGCAGCACAGCAGCCATCCCTAAAACATGCAGACCTTTTCTCCTTCCCCCCGACACAGAGAAACGGCCTCCTCGACTCCCCCACCACAAAAGCCAAACGCTCAACCGACCAGGAGCTCAACCTGCGAGCATCCTTCGATAAGCTCCAAGCATCCCTAAACAAGTCATTCCCCAACCAAGCCCAGGCATACTAACCCCTCATCAACAAAGTAGCCCTAACGCGCCACCCATTTCCGCCCCAACGCCACAAGGGCGACGACCTCGAGTAGGTCAACCTGGGAGAGACGAGGGCTTAGTTCCCCAATCTTTCCGCAGGGGGCAAAAAGCCTCGCCGCACGAAGTGCGCAGCGAGGCTTTTTGCATGCCCGAGGACGATTGGGGAACTAAGCCCTCGTCCCTCCCCGGGATATGTAGCGAGTCGGAGTACCCTTGCTGTTACTCTGCTTTGCCCACGGAGTTGAGGTTGGTCATGCGGATCTTAACCAGCTCGGTGATCTCACGCATGCCCTCCTTGGCCGGCTTCTTGGGATCGAAGCAGGCAGGGTTCTCGGCCATGTAGGCCATGAAGCCCTTGGTGTAGGCCTGACGCAGCTCGGTGGCGTAGTTAACCTTGCAGATGCCGTTCTTCACAGCCTCGGCAACCTGCTCATCGGGCACACCGGAGGTGCCGTGCAGAACCAGCGGCACGTCGACGGCGTCGCGGATGGCCTTGACCACGGACTGCTCGATGTGCGGATCGCTCGTGTACACGCCGTGGCTGGTGCCAACGCCAATTGCGAGGGAGGTGCAGCCGGTGCGCTCGACGAACTCCTTGGCCTCGGCCGGATCGGTGTAGGGGCTCTCGCCCTCAACCGCGGGACCGTCGTCCTCCTTGCCGCCAACCTTACCAAGCTCAGCCTCGACGGGCACGCCCATGGCGCGGCCAGCATCGGCGACGGACTTGGTCAGAGCGATGTTGTCCTCGAAGGACTCGTGCGAGCCGTCGATCATGACAGAGGTGTAGCCCGTGCGGAAAGCCTGCATGCAGCGGTCATAGCCATCGCCGTGATCGAGGTGCAGAGCGACGGGCACGGAAGCGCGCTCGGCGGCAGCCTTGACCATGCCGTAGAAGTAGTCCAGACCAGCGGTCTTGATGGTGCCCGGGGTGGTCTGCATGATGACGGGGGACTTGGTCTCCTCGGCAGCGGCCAGAACGGCCATAACAAACTCGAGGTTCTCGACGTTGAAAGCGCCAACAGCGTAGTGGCCGGCCTGAGCGTCCTTGAGCATCTTTTCGGTGGTAACAAGTGCCATGAGCGTTTGCTCCTCTCCCTCGCCCGCATCTGGACATCGGGCGTAGTTGTTCACAAGGCTTTTTACCTTGCGTTTTGCTGCGCTCATTGTATGAAATTCAGCAGCTTTGCACGTGCGAGATATTGAGCCCATGCAGGTCAATACAGTCATTTTTGAAAAGCAAACGGAAGAAATTTGAGCCGAGTGAACATGTTTGATATTGAATTTTTGGCGTTCAGCGTCTTTCTTTTATAGAAAAGATAAGTAATCGAAAGGTATTTTCTTACTCAAAAAGAAAATGAACGAAAATAGAGTCAACACAATTCCTGCAAATTTCAGACGATGATGGAGCAGATATGGCCCACGCAACAACCCGAGCTTTCGCCGACGAGCGTCGTTCCGCCATCATGGAGATGCTCGATCATAATGCCTCGGTGCAGGTAGCAGAAATCGCCCAGACCTTTGGCGTGTCCTCCGTCACCGCCCGCGCCGACCTGGACGCGCTCGCCGAAGCAGGCAAGCTGCGCCGCACGCATGGCGGTGCCGTATCGCTCCACAAACGTCTGACCGTCTCCACGCAGGATCGCCGCATCAATGTCAACGTCGCCGCCAAGCAGGCCATCGCGCAAAGCGCCATCGAGCTCGTCAATGACGGCGACACGCTGCTCGTCGACTCGGGCACCACGGCGCTCGAGTTCGTCCGGCTCCTCGATCAGCGCGACGGTATCACCGTCATCACGGCCGACATTACCATTGCCGATTACATCGACGAGAGCATGCCCTCGGTCGATGTCGTCATGCTGGGCGGGGCGCTGCGCAAAGGCCATCGTTATTTGTACGGACCGCTCACTATGCAGGCGCTCCAAATGGTCCATGCCGATCTGGCCGTCATGTGCCCCGGCGCCTTTGTCCCCAGCTGCGGCTTTACGACCGACTTTCCCCAGATGGCCGAGACCAAAACGGCTATGATCACCGCGGCCCATCAAAGCGTCGCCCTCATGGACGCCAGCAAGGTTAACGGACGCGGCATGTACCGCTTTGCCGAGCTTGCCGATGTCGACTCCATCGTGATGGACCGTGACCCCGACCATGCCGTCGCCACCTCGATCGCCGAGGCCACTGACAGCTCACGTCCAGCCCTCGTCATCGCCGGCGCTTAAACAAAAACCACCACAAAGGTCTCCTTTGTGGTGGTTGAGCATCAGAAGTGAATGTGTCGCTACTTGGACAGCTCGTCGGCAAGGGCCTCGATCTGAGCGCGCGAGGCGTCGTTGAGCGAGCCCAGCACGGTCACCTTGTTCTGCGTCAGGGTGATGTCCTTCATGCCCTCGAGCTCCTTGGTCATAACCTTGGCAGCTGCAGGCGCCCAAGAGCCGGCCTCGACGAGCGCCACCGTACGGTTCTGGTAGGCGTGCTCGGCGAGCGTATGGATGAAGGTGCTCATGCACGGGAAGATCTCGCCCTGATAGGTGATGGAGGCGAGCACCAGACGGTCATAGCGGAACGCATCCTCAACGGCCTCAGCCATATCGTCGCGAGCCAGGTCAAAGACGGAAACCTTCTGGCCGCGAGCCTCAAGCGCAGATGCGAGTTCCTCGACGGCAGCCTTCAGATGGCCATACACGCTCGCATAGGCGATCGTGATGCCCTCGTCCTCGGGCTGATAGCTCGACCAGGTGTTATAGGTATCGAGATAATAGCCCAGATTCTCGGTCAGCACGGGGCCGTGGAGCGGGCAGATGATCTGGATGTCCAGGTCGGCGGCCTTCTTGAGGACGGCCTGTACGAACTTGCCGAACTTACCGACGATGCCAAAGTAGTAGCGGCGAGCCTCGCAAGCCCAGCCCTCGGGATCCTCGATGTCGTTGGCGCCAAACTTGCCAAAGCCGTCGGCGCTAAAGAGCACCTTGTCGGTGGCCTCGTAAGAGAACAGCACCTCGGGCCAGTGAACGTTGGGGGCGCCGATAAAGGTCAGGCTGTGGCCGCCCAGATCGAGCACATCGCCCTCTTTGACGACCATCTTGCGCTCGGGGAAGTCGGTGCCAAAGTAGTTGACCATCATGCGGAAGGCGCCCATGCTAGCCACGATCTGCGCCTGGGGATAGCGCTCCATAAAGGCGGCAATGCCGGCGGAGTGATCGGGCTCCATGTGATGGACAACCAGGTAGTCGGGCGTACGGCCGTCGAGCGCGGCCTCGAGGTTGCCGAGCCACTCGTCAACAAAACCGCCGTCGACTGAATCGGCGACAGCGATTTTATCGCCCAAGATAACGTAGCTGTTATATGCCATACCGTTCTCGGACACGTCGTACTGGCCCTCGAACAGGTCAATGTCGTGATCGTCGACACCGATGTAGCGGATATCCTTGGTGATCTCCATCAGGCAAAGCCTCCTAGATAGACAAAAGAACTCGTCTATCATAACACTCGTCTTCATAGCCACGGCTATCTGCCAGCATCCTTATCGATTGTTATTGAGGCGGAATATACCGCCGTTGACCTGCAAAAACTATACGCGCGGCGCTGCCGTGCTATGTCGAATAATGAGCTGGCCGGGAATACGAATGGCAACGGTTTTGCCCGCCGTACCCGCCTCGGGAACCGCATGCTCGAATACCTCGCGCCCACGCTGATGCAAATCGAATCGAACGGTCGTGAGCTCGTTGTGTGCTACAAAATCATCGAGCGAGTCATCGACGCCCACCACGCTCACGTCCTCGGGCACGCGCAGACCGCTATCGCGCAGCGCTGCAATCGCGCCATTTGCCATCTGGTCGTTTGCCGCGTAAATCGCCGTCATGGTGCGATCGTGCTCGGCCAGGTACCTGCCGGCCTCGTAGCCGCTGTTGGCAGACCAGTCGCCCTCGAGCGGCTCTGCCGGCTCGATGTGTTTACGCTCGAGTGCATCTTGCCAACCGGCGCGACGAAATTGCTCGTCGACCGAGAACGACGGGCCACCAATATAGCGAATTTGCTCGTGCCCCAGCTCAAACAGGTGATCCATAAGCAATAACGAGCAGCCGTAATGGTCGGAATCGACCGTGGTCACCCGCGGATGCGCGTACATGGTAACAATGACCGTACCAATGCCCGGCAGTGGATCAAACGTCTCAAAATCGGGCGCCATGCGGCTCATGCCGATAATGATGCCGTCCACGGGCAGCGCGGCCATACGACGCGTGGCCTCAGCAAGCGAAAACTCCTCGGTCTTGGACATCTCGACCAGCGTGATGGCGCAATTATGCTCGCGAGCAGCGCTGGCGATGCCGTCGATCATTGAGAGGTTGCCAAACTTGGTGACATCGTTGACGCACAGGCCGACCGAATGGTAACGACCGTCGCGCAGCGAGCGACCGGCATAACTCGGACGAAAGCCGAGCTCTTGCATGGCGGCCTGCACGCGCTGGCGCGTCTGCTCGTTAACGTTGGGCAAGCCGTTGGCGACGCGCGAAACCGTCTGCTGCGAAACGCCGGCAGCGCGGGCGACGTCGGCCATGGAGACCGGACGCGAACTGGTATCGTTGGACGGGCGCCTTGCCACAGGATCACCTTCACCCTTGCGAGATTTGAATAGCGTGAATGTCGGCCCGAGCGGAAACACGCCCCGCACCGAGGCCCGCTATCGTGGGACGCATGTTAACGTACTCTACTTTTTCTATCAGCGGTTCTTTTGCTCCATATGTCCATACAGCCACACCGTTCACGGCCGAAAATCTACCGATTACCAGATTCTCAAAAAAGGAGATACGTTGTGCTATGAGTACGTTAACATACCCTTTAACGTGCGGTGCCGCGACCGTCTGGTTTGTGGTGCTCAAAATTGTTAACGTACTCATAATGACACGGACCAGTCTCTCCGGCGTCAAGGAAAGGACCCATATGACCGCCCCCGACGAAAAGACACTCGCCACGCTCACCAAGCTGTTTGAGGAGGAGTTTGGCCCCATCGGCGACCGCCAGGTGCTCTACGTGCACGCGCCCGGCCGTTCCGAAATCAGTGGCAACCACACCGATCACGAGGGCGGCCACGTTATCGCCGGCTCGCTCGATGTCGCCGTCGACGGCATCGCCGTAGCGACCGACACCAACAAGGTCCGCGTTGCCGATGAGGGCTACCCCACCTTTGAGATCACGCTCGATACGCTAGACGTTCAGGAGTCCGAGAAGGGCACGTCCGCAAGCCTCGTCCGCGGCATGGCCCACGAAATCGCCTCTCTGGGCGTTGAGCCCCAGGGCTTCGACTTTGCCTTCACCTGCTCCGTCCCCTCGGGCGGCGGTCTTTCGAGCTCCGCTGCTGTCGAGGCGGCATACGGTCGCGCCATGGAGACGCTCTGGGACGCACCCGCCATCGAGCCCGTCGCGCTCGCCCAGATGAGCCAGCGCACCGAGAACAACTATTACGGCAAGCCCTGCGGTCTGATGGACCAGGCCGCCGTTTGCTTGGGCGGCCTCGCCTACATGGACTTTGAGGATCAGGCTCAGCCTAAAACCCAGAAGCTCGAGCTCAACTTTGAGGATCACGGTTATGCGCTCGTGCTCGTTAAGGTCGGTGCCGACCACGTGGCCGCCACCGATGACTACGCCGCCGTTCCGCGCGAGATGCAGGACGTCGCCGCCGAGTTTGGCAAGGCACGCCTGTGCGAGGTAAACGTGGCGGACTTTGACGCCAAGCTCCCCGAGCTGCGCGCCAAGCTGGGCGACCGTGCCTGCCTGCGCGCCGTTCACTACTGGTACGAAAACGGCCTGGTCGACAAGCGCTGGGCAGCCCTGAACGCCGGCGACATCGACCAGTTCCTGGTCCTGACGCGCGAGTCCGGCGCCAGCTCTGCCATGTACCTGCAGAATGTCGTTGCCAAGCTGGGCTCCGAGCAGCCTTCCATGTATGCCCTGGCGCTGGCCGAGCACGTGCTCGACGGCCGCGGCGCCGTTCGTATCCACGGTGGCGGCTTTGGTGGCACCATCCAGGCCTTCGTGCCGCTCGACCTGGTCGACACCTTCATCACCAAGATGAACGGCTGGCTGGGCGAGGGCTCTGCCCGCCACTACGCAATTTCTGACAAGGGGGCTTACGCGGCATGGCTGTAATGACTGACGTGCGCGAGGCCGCGCAGAACCTGATCGAGTACGCTATCCACCGATCGATGATCGGCCAGGACGATCGCATCTGGGCGTATAACACCATTCTCGAGTGCATCGGTGCTACGGGCCCGGCGCTCGACATGGCCTGGGCGCTCCAGGTCGAAAAACTCTCGCTCTTGCACCCCGACGCCCTGCCCAACTTTGACCTTGAAGGCACACTTGCCGCGCTTGCCGAGGCGGCTGTTGCCAACGGCGCCGCCGAGGACACGGCATCGGGCCGCGACCGCATCGCCATGCGCATCATGGGCGCGCTCATGCCAAGGCCTTCGGTTGTAAACGAGGAGTTCAACGGACGCATGGGCGTCAACGAGCCCCGCGCCGCGACCGACTGGTTCTACGGCCTGTGCTGCGACGCCGGCTACGTGCGCCGTGCCGCCATCGCGCGCAACATCAAATGGAGCACCCCCACCAACTGGGGCGACCTCGAGATTACCATCAACCTGTCAAAGCCCGAAAAGGACCCGCGCGATATTGCCGCGGCCGGCGCCGCCAAAAACACGGGCGAGAAGTATCCCGCCTGCCAGCTCTGCATCGAAAACGAAGGCTATCCCGGACGCTCCGCTGCAGCCGACGGCGGCGCCCATCCCGCCCGCCAGAATCTGCGCGTTATCCCCATTAAGCTCGACGGCGAGCGCTGGGGCTTCCAATACAGCCCGTACGCGTACTTTAACGAGCACTGCATTGCCATGAGCTCCGAGCATCGTCCGATGCACGTCGACCGCAAGGGCCTGACCTGCCTGCTCGACTTTGTGGACCTGTTCCCGCACTATTTCATTGGCTCCAACGCCGACCTGCCCATCGTGGGCGGCTCGATCTTGTCGCACGACCACTTCCAGGGCGGCGCGCACGAGTTCCCCATGATGCATGCCGCCGAGGTCTCGCAGTTTAGCGTGCCCGGTTTTGACCAGGTCAGCGGTACCGTGCTGCAGTGGCCGCTCTCGGTGCTGCGACTGCGTTCGCACGACCGCGCCCAGCTGCTCGACGCCGCCGAGAAGATTATCCTTGCCTGGCGCGAGTGGACCGATGAGTCGGTTGGCGTCGTCGCGCACACAGCCGATGGCGTGGCGCACAACACCGTGACGCCCGTCATCCGCCGCGTCGACTCCCGCGGCAATGCCGGCGGCGAAATCTACGAGGCCTACCTGGCGCTTCGCTGCAACATCACGACTGACGAGCATCCGCTGGGCGTATTCCACCCGCATGCCGAGTACCACCACATTAAGAAGGAGAACATCGGCCTGATCGAGGTCATGGGCCTGGCCATTTTGCCGCCACGCCTGGTTCCCGAGCTCGGCGCCGTCCGCGAGCACCTGCTGGCCGCCAAGGTCGACGCAAGCTACGACCTTGGCGCCGCACTCGAGGGCGACGACCTTTGCCGCAGCCACGCCGCATGGGCCGAGGATGTCTTTGCACGCCGCGCCGATGAACTTACGACCGACAACGCCATCGACATCCTGCACGAAGAGGTCGGCGTGGTGTTTGGCCACGTGCTCGACAACGCCGGCGTCTTTAAGTGGGACGAGGCAGGACGCGCCGCCCAACAGCGCTTTATCGACTCGCTATAGCATGCGAGCTCGAACGCACGCACTCAACAAATAGCGTCTACACGACAACGGCGCCCGCCGGCAACATCACCGACGGGCGCCGTTTTTGAGTGTAGTCATTGGGGTCATTCTTAAGGGGCGTTCTTAAACGACTAGTCATTAAAGAGCGTCCCCAATGACTACTTGCGACCAAGGCAACGCCGGTGTCTTGGCAACGACAGCGAAAACGCCCCTAAGCGAGCAAGGTGACGTGAAAGAGGAGGGCATTGACCTTTTGGTCATGCCCGACGATTGAACGTCAGATTGCCGCTTAGGGGCGTTTGCAGCGTCGCGCCGTTACGCGGTTTGGTAAAACCGCGTAACCCTACAGTTCAGTCACGACAACGCTGTTGTAGACCTCGTCCCAGCGGTCCATGACCAGGTGGCCGGTCTTGGGATCCATGGCGTTGAGCTTGCCGCAGGTATTGGCGGTCTTGAGCACCGTGACGTCGTCGGCACCAGCAGCAATGGCATGCGCAAAGCCGGCGATGGTCGAGTCGCCGGAACCCGTCGCGTTCACAGCCGCAATCGCGGGCGTCTTGGCGCGGAATGCGCGACCCTCATGGAAGCCCACCGAACCGGCAGCGCCCATCGAAACGACAACCCAGGGAATACCGGCAAAGCGGCCATCGGCGGCGAGCGCCTCGCGCAGGGCATCGACATCATCAGTCGTAAAGGACGTACCCAGCAGGCCGTTGATCTCGGTCAGGTTGGGCTTTACGAGCTCAGGCTTAGCGTCGGACTCCAGCGCGGCCTCCAGCGATGCACCCGAGGTGTCGAGCAGCACCTTGGCGCCCGCCTCCTCGGCGATCTTGACGAGCTCGGCATAGTAGCCGGCATCGACACCACGCGGCAGCGAGCCCGAAAGCGTCACAACGTCCGCCTTCGCTGCAAGCTCGGCAAACTTGGCCGTAAAGGCCTCGAGCTCGGCCGGGGCGATCTGCGGGCCGCTCTCCAAAAGCTCGGTCTGATTACCCTCGTGCAGAATATTCAGGCAAATGCGCGTCTCACCGGCGATGGGCACAAAGTCGTTCTTGACGCCGTCGGCATCCATAAGCTCGGCCATATAGGCACCCATGTGGCCGCCGAGCAGACCGGTCGCGAGCACATCGTCGCCCAACTGCAGCAGCACGCGGCTCACGTTGAGGCCCTTACCGCCAGCGGTCTTTTCGGGCGTCACACGGTTAACATCGTCGATGATCAGCTTGTCGAGCTGATAGCGCGTATCAATCGACGGGTTCATGGTAACGGTCAGAATCATATTGAACTCCTGTTCCGGGGCACGGCACGCGCGGCCCCAAACATACGATAACTCGTTAAAGGATCTCGATCTCAAAGCCGCAAGTGACGGTCTCTCCCGGCTTGGCCACCAGGCAGCCACGCTTGTGCTCCAGAATATCGTCCTCGTCGGAGCAGGTGGACAGACCACCCCACGGTTCAACAGCCACAAAGTCACCCTCGGGCTTGCTCCACACAATCAGGTACGGCATATCGGGGAACGTCAGGCGCACGCCCTTGTCCTCGGTCTTCTTGGTCAGCGTAACCACGCGGCTCTCGAGCACGTCAAAGATGGTCTCCGCGAAGTCAAAGAGTTCGTGGGTAAGCGGCAGGTTCTGGCCAATCATGGGGTTCTTGCTGCGACACTCAACATCAATCAGGCCCGTCGAGGGAACGGCAGTGCAGAGCTCGGCGGCCTCGCGCTGCTCAAAACGGAGCTCGTAGTCGTCATAGGATTCGCCCTCGTCAAGTGGGCACTTAAAGCCGGGGTGACCGCCCACAAAGAACGGCATGTCCTCGGTGCCCTCATTGGTCACCTCGTACGATACGGCCACCTTTTCCGAATCGATCGTGTAACGAGCAACGATTTTAAACGGATACGGGTACTGCTCGAGCAACTCGGCATGGTCGGCAGAGCTTAGGCTCAGCGCGACCATGTTGTCGCTCTGCTCCTCGAGCTTCCACTCCTGTTTGCGAGCAAAGCCGTGACGGGCAAGCTTGACCTCGCGGCCGCCCATGGTCATTGCGTGACCGTCTCGAAGGCCGCCGCAGATCGGGAAACAAATGGGCGCCTGGCCCGACCACACCGCCGGGTCGCCCTGCCACAGGTACTCACGGCCGTTGGCCGCAATAGAAGTGAACGATCCGCCAGCCGTGCTCAGTGCTACGCGGATAGAACCGTTATCAAGAACAAACTCCATAGGAGCCTTCCCTTTCTTACGACAGCCCGCCAAGTCAATAGGGCTGATAGAAAACCGGCTCGCGCCCCCTCACAGAAACGCGAGCCGTCAACGGACTAGTTAATTACGCCGGATACCCGCTAGTCGTGGTACTCGCCGCGGTCCCACTTCTCGAGGAACTCGTCAAAGAAGTGCGGGTCAGCCTGAGCCTCGGCGTCGGCCTTATTGCAGGCATCGATCTTGGCGATCAGGGCATCGTGCTCGGAAGTCTTCTCGTAGGGCTCCTCCAAGAAGGCAAGCATGATATCGGCCATCAGGAACTCGCCGGTGATCTTGCCACCAAAGCCCACGATGTTGGCGTTGAGCTCACGACGGGCATACAGGGCAGAGGTCATGTCGCGGACCAGGGCGCAACGGGCGCCGGGGACCTTGTTGACGGCGTTGGTGATGCCGATGCCGGTGCCGCACAGGGCCACGCCAAAGTCAGCCTTGCCGCTGGCAACAGCCTCGCCCACGGCCTTACCGTAGATGGGATAGTGCGTACGGGTGTGGCTGTAGGTGCCGCAGTCGAGCACCTTGTAGCCAGCCTGCTCCAGGCGGTCGGCCAGATAGATCTTCTCGTCCGTAACGATATGGTCGCAACCGATTGCGATGGTCTTCTTCATCAGAACGTCCTTTCGTCTGAATTCACAAGTTGAGGTAGAAGTTCGAGTTCTCGGTGGCTCTCGTTAGGCCATCTTGTTGAGCATGTCGACACGGATCTGGTGACGGCCGCCGGCGTACTGGGCGCGCAGGAACTCGCGGGCGATCTTCTTGGCGACCTCGGTGCCCACAACGCCCGGGCCCATGGTGACCATGCGCGAGCCGTTGTGCTCGCGGGTCATGTAGGCGGAACGCTCGTCGGAAATGTTGGCGACGACCATGCCCTTTATCTTGACGGCGGCCATATAGGAGCCGACGCCGTACTTATCGAATGCGAAGCCCTGGGAATCCTTGTGCTCCAGCAGGTCCTTGGCAACGGCGGTCGCGGAATCGACAAAGTCCGCGGCAGGGGTCTCGGAATAGTCGACGACCTCGTGACCGTCGGCGATGAGCATCTCCTTGATGGACTCCTTCATCGACATACCGTCGGCATCGGAAGCGATTACAACCCTCATGACATCCTCCTTGAGAGATACGCAGGTGCGTAGTTTCTGTTTGGAAGTGTTGAATCGCGTTCAGGTCCGGGCATCTGAATGTGCGGTTCTTCACTGTTCGTGTTTATTTGAACACATTCGAACATCAACTGCAAGACTTATTTGTTTATCTTTGTTCTTTTTTGAACAAATACCGTTCACGGATGATTGCTGACCGTTTGAGCCCGGCGCGGACGTAGCGACCGCGTATTCAACAAACAAAAGGGCGGACGAGAACGTGTCTCGGCCGCCCTTCTTACGGTTAATCTTCCAAAGAACGCTTTGCCGCCTACTCAGACTGCCTGCCCTTCTTGGCATGCTTGGACGGAGCACTCAGAAAGCGGCCCGTCAAATAGTTCGCGGGACCGGAGATATCAATCCCCAGCAGGGTGTGCCCCAGCCACAGGAACGCCACGAGCACCAGCAGCGGGATAACGCACGAAGTCACGATCATCACGATGACGCCTTCAATCAGATCGGTCACCTGCCGCACGATCTCATCGGTCATCTGCTTGGCGCCGCTGGTCACCGA
The DNA here is from genome assembly GCA_902497065.1 of uncultured Collinsella sp. Taxonomy (GTDB): domain Bacteria; phylum Actinomycetota; class Coriobacteriia; order Coriobacteriales; family Coriobacteriaceae; genus Collinsella. The sequence continues at coordinate 153,693 of CABVDH010000001.1, forward strand.
CGTAACAAGACTCGATGCCCCATCAGTCAACTGCTCGAGCACGTTTTTGGACTCCGTGGCCTCGGATTTTTTCTTGTTCGATTTTGAGCTGGTCTCGGCTGACTTGTCCGTAGTGTCGGCCGCGTCCGCAGCCTTTTGCTCAGCTTGCTCAATACTTACGCGATACGTTTCATCGACCTTCTGCGACACCCATACGCTCGCGGGCACAAGCGCCATACCGATCACGGCAACCACTAGCACGCGCGTCGCCACACGGCGCAGGACAGCGCTCGTGCTCCAGCGCCCGTGAATGCCGAGCGACACCGCAAAGAGCACCAACGAAAACGGGATTAAGATGCCCAAGCCAACCGACCACAAAATCGTGAGCAAATATTTCTCCAGGTATAGCACGGCAAGCACGATACCAAGGTTGCCTGAAAGCTGCGCGAGCTGTTCGGCAACCGGCGTTCCCGTATCACCAGGTAGCGCGGTAATGCCCGCAGATAGCGCCACGCACGAGGTCGTGAGCGCCAGTACGTTACCCTTCTTTTGATCGATGACCTCGATGGTGGAGTCCCAAGTTTTGGTATCGGCGAAATGCGGACGAGCTACAAAGCCCGACAGCAGCGCCAGTACCACGAGCGCAACGATAAAGCCAATCTGCAGTTTTTTGTTTGCGCACACGACATCGGACAGACTGGGCTGCAGCTCGGTTACCGTCGTGTGCTCGGTTATCTGGACAGGACGCCCATGAGCCATCTCGTGCGCGTCTCTTTTTTGTATTGACCCGTTATCCGGCATTTGGATACCTCCTCAGTCCGGGGCTTAATGCGAAAGGAAGTATACCCACCGAGCAAAAAACGAACGGGAAGACGAACAGAGCGCACCAAGACTGTCCCCAATGACTATCTCCGGATGAGTTGCGGTGGAATAGGGATTGTTTTGCGCCCGTCGGCCCCTATTCAGTCCCTATTTCACCGCAACTTGGAGGAGAACAGAAAAGCCCTGCCGCGGGTAGCGGCAGAGCTTTTGGAAGGGGACTTGGTTGTAAGGACTCGTTAGGCGAGCTTGGCCTCGAGCGCAGCGATGCGCTTGTAGGCGTCGATGGTAAAGCGGGTCTGCTTCTCCAGAATCATGGTGGTCATGAGAGTGTCCTGAGCGTGAGCCATGATGAAGGTCATCTCCATCTCGCCACCGCCGGCCTCCTGCGAAAGCAGCTTGGTCTGCGTGTCGTGGGCACCGATGAGCGCATCGCTGGCATCCTTGTGCAGCTGCTCGGCCTTCTCAAAGTCACCCTCGCGAGCAGCATCGAGCGCTGCAAGCAGATCGGTCTGGGCGTCACCTGCGTATGCGACGATCTCGAATCCAACCATCGAGATTTCTTCTTTGGTTGCCATATTGCGTTCCTTTCAAATATGAACCAATGGAGAGCATCGCGTCCGGGCATACGCGCTGCGTTCTGTATGGCAGAAACAATAACATTCAAACAAAAAAGAACAGCGCAAAACGTAATTTCGAGCTATGAACGGTCACTTTTCGCCCGTGAACGGTTTTTAAACCAATCTGAACAATATCGAACACAATTAGCGGCAACCCAAACAGACCCGCGCTCTAGCGCCAATCGCGCACCGTATCGCCCTCTACGAGCACACCGGGAATCAGCATGTGCTCCACGCCAGACGCACCCCCATCGGCGCCGGCAATCTTGTCGACCGCCCACATGCCGACGCGCTTGTTGTCAAAGCGCACCGTGGTCAGGCGACAATCGGGCACGATGTCGCCCAGACTGTCATCAACACCCACCACGCTCACGTCCTGGGGCACGCGCTTTCCGCGCGACTCGAGCCCGCGAATGCAGCCGTAGGCCATGGCATCGTTGGAAGCATAAATGGCCGTACAGGTCGGATCTTCCGCCAGAGCCTGACCAGCAGCATATCCGCTCTGTGCCGTCCAATCCCCACGGACGAGTCGCGGCGGTTCAATACCATGCGCGCGCAATGTCTCGCGCCAGCCTTCCTCGCGCCGCATGCCCGAAAGCGAGCGCTCGGGGCATGAGATAAAGTGCACGGTCTTGTGCCCCCGTCCCAGCAAGTACTCGACAACTTGACGCGAGCAATCGAACTGGTCGTTATCGACCGTTGAACAGAGCGGGTGCTCCAGCATGGTAACGAGCACCGTCTGCATACCGGGCAGTGGCTCAAAAGTGCCAAAGTCTGCCGGCATGCGGTTCATGATCACGACCATACCGTCTACCGGCAGCGCGCTCATGCGCGACGATGCGCTCTCGAGGGTATACGGATGCCCGTCTACTTTAGTGAGGGTAATGGCATAGCCATGTTTGTCGGCCGCGGCGGCAAAGCCCTCCATACGGTCGAGGTTGCCGGTACCGGTAATGTTGAACATGGCGACGCCGACGGTCTTAAACTTGCCACGGCGCAACGATCGACCGGCAAAATTGGGGCGATACCCCAGCTCGCGCATGGCGGCACGCACGCGTTCCTTGGTCTCGGGGCGCACGCTGGGCGAATCGTGCACCGTACGCGAGACTGTCTGCTCCGAGACGCCCGCGAGGCGCGCTACGTCTTTGACGGATACCGATTTTTTAACAGCGGCCATAGATCATCTTTCTATGTCAACGATGCCATTGGTGGCACCCTGCGCATTCAAATGAAACGCCTTCAAGTATATCCAACGCCTCCCCCACCATACGCTCACCACCCAAAACCTACCGTTCACCGACATTTTTGCTTCTCCAAACGGCTTTTGGCGCCCAAATGTTAACGTTGCCATTGTGCAAACACAGAGCCACCGGGCGGCTCAAACGTTTACGCATAAGGAATCGACGGTTCGCAGGCACAGGAACCACCGGCTCGCGTCTTTTTTTGTGTCGCAAAATGGCAACGTCAACATTTTGGCAACCGAACGCCAAAAGCTACCATCGTTGCTAACCCACCGACTCTTAGGAGCATTGCATGGAGCAACTCATCGCCATCATCGAAAAGGGCCAGCCCTTTTTCAACGCGATCGCCCGCAACAAGTACCTCAAGGCGATCCGCGACGGCTTTATCTCCGTCATCCCCATCATCATCTTCTCGTCCATCTTCTGCCTGGTAGCCTCGGTCCCCAACATCTGGGGTTTCTACTGGCCCGATGACATCAACAACGCCCTGTGGAAGTGCTACAACTACTCCATGGGCATCCTGGCCATCGCCTGCGCCGCCACCACTGCCAAGCACTTCGCCGACGCCCAGAACCGCGATCTGCCCAAGAACAACCAGATCAACTTCATCTCGTGCATGTGCGCGGCCATCATTGGCTTCTTGCTCCTTTCGAGCGACACCATCGCCACGGACGCCGCCAGCGGCTTCAACACCGCCTACCTTGGTTCCAAGGGCCTGCTGACCGCCTTCATAGCTGCGTTTGTGACCGGCATCATCTACAAGTTCTTCATTAAGCGCAACATCACCGTCAAGATGCCCGAGCAGGTTCCGCCCAACATCTCGCAGACCTTCAAGGACATCATCCCCTTCTCCGTCTGCATCACCGTCTTTTGGGTTTTTGACATCATCTTCCGCGCTGCTTTTGGCTTCTGCTTTGCCCAGGGCGTCATCCAGGTGTTCCAGCCCCTGTTCACCGCTGCCGATGGCTACATCGGTCTCGCTGTGATTTACGGCGCCATGAGCCTCTTCTGGTTCGTCGGCGTCCACGGCCCCTCGATCGTCGAGCCCGCCATCGCCGCCGCCCTCGTTGCCAACATGACCGACAACCTAGCTGCGTTCCAGGCTGGCCAGCACGCTTCCGCTGTCCTGACCCAGGGTGCCCAGTACTTCGTCGTCTGCATGGGCGGCACCGGTGCCACGCTCGTCCTGGTCTTTATGTTCTGCTTCCTGGCCAAGTCCCAGGAGATGCGCGCCGTCGGTAAGGCCGCTATCGTTCCCGTGTGCTTTGCCGTCAACGAGCCGCTGCTGTTCGCCGCACCCATCGTGCTCAACCCCGTCTTCTTTGTCCCGTTTGTCTTTGCCCCGATCGCCAACATCTGGATCCTCAAGATCTTTATCGACTTCTTGGGCATGAACGGCTTTATGTACACCCTGCCCTGGACCGTCCCCGGCCCCATCGGCACCATCATGGGCCTGGGCTTCCAGCCGCTCGCCTTTGTGATGCTCGCCCTTATCCTGGTCGTCGACTTCGTCCTGTACTATCCGTTCTTCCGTGCCTATGACGCCCAGAAGTGCGCCGAGGAGGCCGAGATCTCCCAGGAGGAGCTCGCCGCCAAGAACGCCGAGAAGGCCGCCAAGCTCAACGATGCCTTCCAGGGCAAGGCTGACGCCAAGAGCGTTGCCGCCGGCGCTGCTGCCGAGGCCGTGAAGGCCGACGCCCCCGCCGCTGTCGCCACTGAGGCAACGACCGCCAGCGACCTCAACGGCAAGCGCGTACTCGTGCTCTGCCAGGGTGGCGGAACCTCGGGCCTGCTCGCCAACGCGCTGGCCAAGGCCGCCAAGGAGCGCGGCATCAATCTTGAGACCGCTGCCGAGGCATATGGCAACCACGTGGACATGCTCCCCGACTTTGATCTGGTCGTCCTGGCCCCGCAGGCTGCCAGCTACTTGGCCGACCTGCAGAAGGACTGCGAGCGCGTGGGCAACAAGTGCGTCGCCTGCCGTGGCAAGCAGTACATCGAGCTCTCCCAGAACGGCGACAAGTCTCTCGCCTTCGTGAGTGAACAGCTTTCGAAGTAAGTAACGCTTAGGGCCAGCCGACCATCCAAGACCGGCTGGCCCTTCGATTTAGACGATTGGATCATCATGTCCGTTAACCCCGCTAGCGTCACCAACCCGCCTGCGCAGTTTCCCGAGGGCTTTGTCTTTGGCGGCGCCACTGCTGCTTACCAGGTAGAGGGCGAGACCCGCACCCACGGTAAGGGCAAAGTCGCCTGGGACGACTTCTTGGAGGCCCAGGGGCGCTTTTCCCCCGATCCCGCTTCGGACTTCTACAACCAGTACCCCGTCGATCTGGAGCTGTGCGAGGAGTTCGGCATCAGCGGCATTCGCCTCTCCATTGCCTGGAGCCGCATCTTCCCCAACGGCACCGGCGAGATCAACCCCGAGGGCGTGCAGTTCTACCACGATCTCTTCGCCGAGTGCCACAAGCACCACGTTGAGCCGTTTGTCACGCTGCATCACTTCGACACGCCGCTTGCCCTCTTTGAGAAGGGCGACTTCCTCAACCGCGAGACCATCGACGCCTTTGTGGACTTTGCCACCTTCTGCTTTAAGGAGTACGCCGACCAGGTGACCTACTGGTTCACCTTTAACGAGATCTGGGCCGACGCCTCCAACACCTACATCGAGGGCACCTTCCCCGGTGGCGTCAAGGCGCATCTGGCCGAGGCTTTCCAGTGCGAGCACAACATGATGCTCGCCCACGCCAAGGCAGTACTGGCCTTCCACAACGGCGGTTTTAAGGGCAAGATCGGCGTCATTCAGTCGTTGGAGTTTAAGTATCCGCTCAACGAGAACGACCCCGCCGACATCAAAGCCGCCAACAACGAGCACGTGCTGCAGAACCAGTTTCTGCTCGACGCCACCTTCCGCGGCGACTATGCCCCCGACACCCTCGAGTGCGCCAACCGCCTGGCTGCCGTCTCGGGCGGCACCATCGAAATCTTGGACGAGGACCTCGAGATTATGCGCGAGGCCGCGCTCTACAACGACTACCTGGGCGTTAACAACTACCAGTGCCGTTTTTTGAAGGCTTACGATGGCGAGAACGACCTGCACCACAACGGTACGGGCGAGAAGGGCACCGGCCGCTGGCGCGTTAAGGGTATTGGCGAGCATGTGAACAAGCCTGGTATCCCCACCACCGACTGGGACTGGATCATCTATCCCGAGGGCCTGTTCGATCTGCTCGTCTACATTAAGCAGCGCTACCCCAACTACAAGCAGATCTTCATCACCGAGAACGGCATGGGCTACAAGGACCCCTACAAGGACGGTTTTGTGGACGACCAGCCGCGCATCGACTACATCGAGCAGCACCTGCGCTGGTTGCTCAAGGCCATGGAGGTGGGTGTCAACGTGGGCGGCTACTTCCTGTGGAGCCTGCAGGATCAGTTCTCCTGGACCAATGGCTACAACAAGCGCTATGGCTTCTTCTACGTTGACTTTGAAACCCAGAAGCGCACGCCCAAGGCAAGCGCATACTGGTATAAGCACGTGGCGCAGACCCGTCGTCTGGACTAGCGGCTTGCGACGAGCGGTTGGCGGAGTTGCACCGCCCACATAACCTGTCCCCATTTCTCAGCCGGGGGCGGCACGTCACACGGCGAGCCGCCCCCGACCTTTTTGTTCAGGTCGGAAGCCGTTCGTCTCAATCTGTAACATCTAGCTGAGTTTTTTGGTCCTAGCTGTTACAGATTGAGACGAACAGGATTGCTCTTTCCGAAGAATCTAAATCTGTAACACGTAGCCCGCTTTTGACCGTCTACCTGTTACAAATCGAGACAAACGGAGTAGGACCTAACCCCGTATGTCCCTAACAGTCGAGCGTTCGACCAGCGTACTCGGCACATGAATCGCCTCGATAGACGAGCTCTCTCCAATCGCCGCCTCAAACGCAAGCTTACCGACACCGCGCAAATCAAATCGCAGCGTCGTCAGCCGATTGTGAGGAACAAGTCCCTCGAGTGCGTCGTCGATACCAACCACGCTCACGTCGTCGGGCACGGACAGGCCCGCGTTCTCGAGCGCGGCGATAACGCCCAGCGCCATCTGGTCATTTGCCGCAAGCACGGCAGTCGGCGCCTGCGACCCGCCGGCAAGCACCTCGGCCGCAATCCGCTCGCCCATGGCGTACCCACTGTCCGCACTCCAATCGCCACGCAGCATCGGAGCGGCATCGACATGAGCACGACCCAGCGTATCGCGCCAACCGGCCTCACGAAAACGCGAGGAAATCGAGTTTTCCGGACCCGCCACAAACCGCATATTCGAGTGACCATGTTCCAGCAGATAATTGGTCAACAGCTCGCACGAACCATACTGGTCGGAGTCGATCGTCGTGCAGCGTGGATGCGCATACATGGACAGGATGACCGTTCGCACTCCCGGCTGGGGAACAAACTCCTCAAAATCGGGAGCCATGCGGTTCATGTTGAGAATCATGCCATCGACGGGTCGCTCGACCATGCGGCGCGAGGCATCGGCAAGTGCATAGGGCTTGTCGCCGCCCATCTCGATCATAGTGACGGCAAAATCGTGCTCGCGCGCCGCTTGCATGATACCCTCGAGCGTCGCCAGGTTACCGACACGTGTGATGTTGTACATGCACAGGCCAATAGAACGATACGACCCGCCGCGCAACGCCGCTCCAGCAAAATTGGGACGAAAGCCCAGCTCTTCCATGGCGGCCAGCACACGCTTGCGCGTCTTTTCCGTCACGTTGGGCATACCGTTGACCACGCGAGACACAGTCTGGCGGCTCACGCCAGCGAGCGCCGCAACCTCTGCCGCGCTCGCCGAACGACCATTCCTTGTCTGCTGATCCATGCCTTCCACGCTAACCTGCTTCCCAACTATTCCCCGCGCCCATGGCGCATCGTACATACATTGATAACGTGCTCATGATACCCGAGCCATATACCACAACATGAAAACTTCTGTCAATCAAAACCGCTTACCGAACAAATACAACCGTTCGCGGCTGTTTGAAGTTGTTTTGTTTCTATACATCCCAGCCGGATGTTAACGTGCTCATTGTCAAATATTCACGTGCTCATTTTGGTTCTAATCATTTTAAGATAGTGTTTATCGGGCTTTTTCACCGCTGAACGCTAACCAGGGAGCCTCCTGAGCGCAAACGCACAATATCGAACAGCGAGACGAGAGGGTGTATGCATATGTCTTTGCTAAACCGCGTACAGCAGCTGCCGAAGGGCTTTGTTTGGGGCGCCGCAACCGCCGCGTACCAAACGGAAGGTTCCACGAAGGTGGCAGGCAAGGGTAAGACCATGTGGGACGATTACCTTGTCGCCCAGGGTCGCTTTTTGCCCGACCCGGCCAGTGATTTCTACAACCGCTACGAGGAGGATATCCGCCTTTCTGCCGAGCATGGACTCAACGCCATTCGTGTGTCCATCGCCTGGACCCGCATCTTCCCCAACGGCGACGATGCCGAACCCCTCGCCGAGGGCGTTAAGCACTACCACGAGCTGTTCGCCTGCTGCAAAAAGTATGGCGTCGAGCCCTATGTGTCCCTGCATCACTTTGACTCCCCCGCCGCCCTGTTCAACCAGGGCGACTGGCTCAACCGCAAGACCGTCGACGCCTATGTGCGCTATGCCGAGTTCTGCTTCCGCGAGTTCCGCGAGGTCAAGAATTGGTTCACCATCAACGAGCTCATCAGCCTCTCGCACTCCCAATACATCCAAGGCAACTTCCCGCCCAACCATCACTTTGATGTGACGAGCGGCATCCAGAGCCAGCACAACGAGCTCGTTGCCCACGCCCGCGCCGTCAACCTGTATAAGGATCTTGACGAGACCGAGCACCTGGGCGGACGCATTGGCATGGTCAACGTCCTGACGCCGGCATATCCTGCCACCGACTCGCCCGCCGACCAGCACGCCGCCGACCTGTACAACGCCTTCTACACCGACTTCATCATGGACGGCGCCTTCCTGGGTCACTACTCCGCGCGCACCCTCTCACTCATCAACGAGATTCTGCGTGCCAACAACGCCACACTTACGGTTGAGGACAGCGACATGGAGGAGCTCGCCAAGGCGGCGCCCCGCAACGATATGTTCGGCCTCAACTACTATCAGTCGGCGTTTATCGCCGCCTACGATGGCGAGTCAACCAACAGCTTTAACGGCACCGGAGACAAGGGCACCTCGTGCTTTAAGTTTAAGGGCGTCGGGCAGCAGGTCGATATGCCGGGTATCCCCACCACCGACTGGGATTGGCTCATCTACCCGCAAGGCCTCTACGACACGCTCAAGCACATCAGCGCCACCTATCCCAACCTCCCCGTCATCTATATCACCGAAAACGGCCTGGGCCACAAGGACCCCGAGCCCGACGCAAACGGCATCGTCGCCGATCCCGAGCGCATCGACTTTGTCGACCAGCACATGGAGAAGGTGCTCCAGGCGCGCGCCGAGGGCGTCGACGTCCAGGGCTACTTTATCTGGAGCCTGCAGGACCAGTTCTCGTGGGCCAATGGCTATAACAAGCGCTACGGCCTGTTCTACATCGACTTCGACACGCAAAAACGCTACATCAAGCAGTCGGCACTCTGGTACAAGGAGCTCGCCGACACTATGGCGGACGCGCAGTAGCGCATCGCCTCGCTTTCCCCCGAGAAGGGAGCGGCCCTATGCGATACAAACCCAGCCGCTCCCCTCTCTCCCCCTGGGACCGACCCCGCCTGCACCCGGGCTTTTAGCAAGCGGGAGACCATATAGGTTTTCAACGTCCATGCCATTAAGATTTCATGCAAAGAGGAGCGTGAACTATGGAATCGATCGTTAAGTTCTTGGAGAAAGGTCAGCCGTACTTCGACAAGGTCTCTAAGAACATCTACCTTCAGGCCATTAAAGACGGCTTTTTGGCAGCAATGCCCATCATCCTGTCTTCTTCTGTCTTCCTGCTTATTTCGACCCTGCCGGGCGTTGTCGCCACGGTCGGCGGCTTTACGCTGCCCGACTGGTGGAACGTCGACGTCGTGAACTTCTGCAACAAGGTTTACAACTTCACGATGGGCGTCGTGGGCATCATGGTCGCCGGCACCACCGCAAGCGCGCTGACCGGCTCCAAGAACCGCCGCATGCCTGCCGGCAAGGCCATCAACGCCACGAGCACCATGGTCGCCGCCATGTGCGCTATGCTCATCTTGGCCGTTACCCAGACGAGTGCCAAGATCGACGGCGCCGATGTCTCGGTGTTCTTTACCGACAACATGGGCACCAAGGGCCTGCTGAGCTCCTTTGTCGCCGCATTTGCCACGGTCAACATCTATGCCTTCTGCATTAAGCGAGACATCACCATCAAGCTGCCCAAAGAAGTCCCCGGCGCCATCGCCCAGAACTTCCGCGACATCTTCGCCTTCAGCTTCTCCATCCTGTTTGTCGCCGTCATCGACGTTATCTGCCGCACCTGCTTGGCCGTCCCGTTTGCCAACGTCATCTCCACGCTGGTGAGCCCGCTGTTCGCCGCTGCCGATTCCTACGCCGGCCTCGCCCTCATCTGGTTCATGATCCCGCTGTTCTGGTTCATGGGCATCCACGGCCCCTCGGTCGTTAAGCCTGCCCTCAACGCCGCGCTGTTTGGCAACATCACCACCAACCTCGCCACGCTGCAGGCCGGCGGTCACCCCGCCCTCGCCCTGACCGAAAACTTCGGTAACTACATCGGCGAACTCGGCGGCACCGGCGCCACGTTCATTGTCCCGATCATCTTCCTGCTCTTTATGCGCTCCAAGCAGCTCAAGGCCGTCGGCAAAGCCTCTGTCGTGCCCGTGATGTTCGCCGTCAACGAGCCGCTGCTGTTCGCCGCGCCCATCATCCTCAACCCGTACTTCCTGATCCCGTTCCTGTTTGCCCCCGTGGCCAACGTCCTCATTGGTAAGTTCTTCATCGACTTTTTGGGCATGAACGGCTTTATCTATGCCATGCCGTGGGCACTCCCCGGACCGATCGGCACCTTCATCGACACCAACTTCCAGCCGATCTCTCTGGTCCTGGTTGTCGTCCTGCTGGTCGTTGACTTCTTGATCTACTACCCGTTCTGCAAGGCCTACGACAACGTCCTGTGCAAGCAGGAGGCCGAGACCCTGGCCGAAGAAGAGGCCGAGGAGACCAAGGCCGTCAAGACCGCTGCCGCCCCCGCCGTTGAGGCTCCTGTTGTCGAGACCGCTTCTGCCACTGAGGCCTCCGCAGCTCCGTCCGCCCTTAAGGGCAAGGATCTGAGGGTTCTGGTTCTGTGCGCTGGCGCCGGCACCTCTGCACTGCTCGCCAACGCGCTTAAGGAAGGCGCCGACGAGCTGGGCATCGACATTACCGCCAACGCCGGTGCCTACGGCAGCCACTACGCCATCATGGACCAGTACAACGTCATCGTCCTGGCTCCGCAGGTTCGCACCTATTACAACGAGATGAAGGCCGACACCGACCGCCTGGGCATCACGCTGCTGTCGCCCAAGGGCAAACAGTACATCGACCTCACTAAGGATCCCAAGGGTGCCGTCGCCTGGATCGAGGAAAACCTCGAGGCATAAGACGCTGACACCACCTGCCGCTTGCAGACAATAAATGGCCCGTGCATCGATGTGTGATGCGCGGGCCATTTTGTTTAGACCGCACCCGTCCTCCTGTTCATCTCAATCTGTAACATCTAGCCGAGTTTTTCGGTCCTAGCTGTTACAGATCGAGATGAACGCACAGGCCAAGCCGAAAATCTCAATCTGTAACATGTAGACCACTTTTGACCGTCTAGTTGTTACAGATCGAGACAAACGGAATAAGCCGGGCCAAAAATCTCGATCCGTAACATCTAGCCGAGTTCTTGGGTCCTAGCTGTTACAGATTGAGACAAACGGAATAGGCCGAGCACGTCTACGCCCGCAAGTCCTTTACGCTGGAACGCTCGACCAACACGCCCGAGACGAGCGTACGGCTTCTGGAGCTCGGAGCTTCCAGACCCGCGACGACCTCGTTGAGCGCACGGACGCCCAGCTCGCGGTGGCGAAACTTCACCGACGTCAGAATCGAGTTGGGAATCGTCTTATAGAGCTCATCGTCGAAGCCGATCACGGACACATCATTGGGCACACTGAGCCCTTTGTCACGTAGAGCCATCATCACGCCGTTTGCCATGCAGTCGTTAGCAGCGAGGACCGCCGTGCAATCGGGCTTATCGGCAAGCACAAGGCCCGCGGCATAGCCACTATCCGCATTCCAATCGCCTTGCAGAGGCTCGGGCGGCTCAATGCCACGCGCCTCGAGTGCCGCACGCCAACCTCTCATACGGCACTGGCTCGACAGCGACTCTTTCTTACCAGAGACGAAGTACACGTTCTTGTGCCCGTGATTCAAGAAGTACTCGCACGCCATGCGCGCGCCGCCCTCTTGGTCGTCACTGACGGTGGAGCAGGTAGGATGCTCCATCGGCGTAATAATCACCGTCTTGAGGTCTTTCGGCGCCTCAAAGGTATCAAAGTCATCGACCATCTGACGCAGGTTGAAGATCATGCCGTCGACGGGAAGCTGCGACATCCTGCGCGCCGCATCGGCAAGGGTCATCTTCTCCCCCGCCCGCTTTTTGATCATCGTGAGCGCAAAGCCTCGCTCTTCGGCGGCATCGGCGATACCGTCAATCATGTCCACGGCACCGCCCGATAAGTGGAACAGCACCACGCCGATGCACCCGTAACGACCCAACTTGAGCGAACGCGCGGCAAAGTTGGTTCGAAACCCGAGCGCCTCCATTGCCGAATGGACCTTATCGCGTGTCGACTCTCGCACGCTATCGGGCTCGTTGATCGCGCGCGACACCGTCTTGAGAGAAACACCCGCGGCAATCGCCACGTCGTTCATCGAAACGTTTTTCTTGTCCATCGTTGTCACCGCTTCTCCACTCGGTTCTCTATCGCTTGTTTTTTGCGTTCTAGCATACACCACCTGCCTGACTGATAAATCAGCCGTTTATCGGACGATATCGACCGTTCACCTGTAAATCCTTGTTGCTCTTCCAAATATGTCTTACGTTGTCATTAACGAAATGACAACGTTGTCATTTCACAATGCCTTCCTTAAGCAGGAAGGTTTCCGGGCAGTCCTGACCATCCATCGACGACCAGTTCCATCCACATGCATCGCGCATCAAGTAGCAAAGGAGCTCTATGGACGCCATCGTAAAGATGCTCGAAAAGCATCAGCCGTTCTTTGAGAAGATCTCGAGGAACATCTACCTCCAGGCTATTAAGGACGGATTCCTTGGGTGCATGCCCATCGTCCTCACCTCTTCGATCTTTCTGCTCATTGCCACCCTTCCCGGCGTAGTCGGCATCACGCTGCCCCAGCCGCTCATCGACTGGTGCAACAAGCTGTACAACTTCACCATGGGCGTCATGGGCATCATGGTCGCCGGCACCACTGCCAAGAACTTTACGGCTTCCATGAACCGTCGCATGCCCGCCGGCAAGGTGCTCAACGACGGCTCCACCATGGTGGCCGCCCAGTGCAGTATGCTTTTGCTCGCCGTTACGCAGTTCACCACCAAGTTCAACGGCTCCGAGCTTTCGGTCTTCGACTGCACCAGCATGGGCACGCGCGGTCTGTTCTCGGCCTATATCGCCGCGTTCATCACCGTGTGGGTCTACAAATTCTGCGTCTCTCGCGATCTGACCATTAAGCTGCCCAAGGAGGTCCCGGGCGCCATCGCTCAGAACTTCCGTGACATCATCCCCTTTGGCGGCGCCGTCATCATCTGCGGCATCATCGATGTCGTCGTGCGCAACCTCATGGGCGTTCCGTTCTCCGAGCTGCTCATCAAGCTGCTCTCCCCGCTCTTCACTGCAGCAGAGACCTACCCCGGACTCATCCTTATTCAGGCAGCCACCGCGTTCTTCTGGTTCATCGGCGTCCACGGCCCCTCGATCGTCCAGCCGGGCATCGACCCCATCCGTCTTGCCAACCAGGCCGAGAACCTGCAGGTTCTGCTGGCCGGTGGTCACCCCGCCCATTCCCTCACCTTCAACATGTCGCTCGTGGGTGAGTTCGGCGGCACCGGCGCCACGTTCATCGTGCCGCTTCTGCTGATTCTCTTCATGAAGTCCAAGCAGCTCAAAGCCGTCGGTAAGGCCTCGATTGTTCCTGTTGCCTTTGCTGTCAACGAGCCGCTGCTCTTTGGCGCGCCGATGATCCTTAACCCCTACATGCTCATCCCCTTTGTTGCCGCCGGCTGCGTCAACGTGAGTGTTGCCAAGTTCTTTATCGACAACGTGGGCATGAACGGCTTCTCCTTCGTGGTGCCTTGGGCTACCCCCGCTCCCATCGGCATCTTCATCACCACGAACTTCCAGCTTATCGCCCTGGTGTTTGTCGCGATCATCATCTTGCTGGACGCCATCATCTACCTGCCGTTCTTGAAGGCATACGATAAGCTGCTCTGCGACCAGGAGGCCGAGCGCGCCGCCGAGCTGGGTCTTGAGTCCGATGGTGCTGCCACCATCGCCGCCAGCACCTCTGCGCCCGCTGTCGAGCAGACGACCGCTTCCGTCGAGACGACCGCTGCCGCCGCCGACAGCGAGCCTGTCGCCGATCAGCCCGAGCCCGCTGCCGATGCATCCGCTAAGAAGGATGTCGACGGCCTGAAAGTCCTCGTCCTGTGCGCCGGCGCCGGCACCTCTGCCATGCTTGCCAACGCCATCAAGGAAGGTGCCGCGCAGACCGGAGAGAACATCGCTTCCTCCGCAGGCGCCTATGGCCAGCACACCGCCATCATGGATCAGTACGACGTCATCGTGCTCGCCCCGCAGGTTCGTAGCTACTACAACGACATGAAGGCCGACACCGATCGTCTGGGCATTAAGCTGCTCGCTCCCCGCGGTAAGGAATATATCGACCTTACCCGCGACCCCGCTGGCGCCATCAAGTGGCTCCGCGAGAACCTCGACTAGTTCCTCCCTCTGTTGGTGCCCGGATTCCCGGTTCGGGCACCTCTCCCTATTCGTATCCCACAGAAAGGATGACTCATGACCAACCCCATGCAGTTCCCCGACGGCTTTGTGTTTGGCGGCGCCACCGCTGCTTACCAGGTTGAGGGCGAGACCCGTACGCACGGCAAGGGCAAAGTGCCCTGGGACGATTTCCTGGCAGCCCAGGGTCGCTTCTCCCCCGATCCTGCAAGCGATTTCTACAACAAGTACCCGGTCGATATTGACCTGTGCCAGCGCTTCGGCATCAACGGTATTCGCGTCTCCATCGCTTGGAGCCGTATCTTCCCCAACGGCACTGGCGAGATTAACCCTGAGGGCGTCGCCTTCTATCACGAGCTTTTCGCCACCTGCAACAAAGCCGGCGTTATCCCCTATGTCACGCTCGATCACTTTGATACGCCCGAGGCCTTTTACCAGAACGGCGGCGAGGGCTTCCTGACGCGCACGACGATCGACGCCTTTGTCGAGTACGCCAAGTTTTGCTTTGCCGAGTTCACCGAGGTCAAGCACTGGTTTACCTTTAACGAGATTCCCGCGACCGCCGAGGGCAGCTTTATCGTCGGCAACTGGCCGCACGGCGAGAAGTACCGCCTGGACAAGGCCTTCCAGCTCATGCACAACATGATGGTGGCCCACGCCAAGGCTGTCGTCGCCTTCCATGAGGGCGGCTTTGAGGGCGAGATCGGCATTGTCCAGAACCTGGAGCCCAAGTATCCCCTCGATCCCAACAGCGCTGCCGACTGCGAGGCGGCTCGCATGGCCGACGTCATCAACAACCGCTGGGTACTCGACGCCACCTTCCGCGGCCGCTATGCAGCCGACACCATGGAGGCTGCGACCAAGCTGGCCCATATCGCCGGCGGCGAGCTCGACGTCCGCGACGAGGACGTCGCCGCGCTGACCGCCGCGCTCCCCTACAACGATTGCCTGGGCGTCAACACCTACAAGTGCCAGTTCCTGCGTGCCGCCGAGGGCGAAAACGACATCAACCACAATGGCACCGGCGACAAGGGCTCCTCGCGCTGGTTCCTCAAGGGCGTGGGCGAGTCATGCGTGCGCGAAGGCATACCCACCACCGATTGGGACTGGATCATCTATCCCGAGGGCCTGTACGACCTGCTGCTGCGCATTAAGAACGATTACCCCAACTACAAGAAGATCTACATCACCGAAAACGGCATGGGCTATAAGGACGACTTCGAGGACGGCTTTATCGACGACGCCCCTCGCATCGACTATATGCGCCAGCATCTCGCATGGATCCTCAAGGCAATCGACGGCGGCGTGAACGTCGACGGTTACTTCGTGTGGTCGCTGCAGGACCAGTTCTCCTGGACCAACGGCTATAACAAGCGTTACGGCCTGTTCTACATCGACTTTGAGACCCAGAAGCGCTATCCCAAGGCAAGCGCGTACTGGTACAAGAACGTCGCGGAGACCGGCCTGCTCATGGCCTAACTTTTGCCACATACCCCCTGTCGGCCGCACGCGAATCCCCCACGGGTTCGCATGCGGCCTTTTTTGTTTTGGTGAGCCCGAGCGAATCATTCGTCTCAATCTGTAACATCTAGTCGAGTATTTCGGCCCTAGCTGTTACAGATTTAGACGAACGGGTGGCCCGGGCCGAACAATCTCGATCTGTAACATGTAGACCACTTTTGACCGTCTAGATGTTACAGATCAAGACAATAAGATAGTCAAATCCAAACTTTCCAAGCAGTTATGAAGCATGGTTTCTAGTTTTCGGTATCACGAACATACTTTCGGTATCATTTAATGGTATTATGATATCGAAAGTGTGTTCGTGATACCGAAAGGAGCCGCATGCGCCAGTTCGATTACACCACAGTCCCAGCGGAACTCGAAGCAACTCCAATCACCAACCTCCTCCTCTCGATACGCGAGCATAAAGGCCGACAGCTTGCTCTGAGTCAAGTCAAACCCGAA
Source organism: uncultured Collinsella sp. (assembly GCA_902497065.1). Lineage (GTDB taxonomy): Bacteria > Actinomycetota > Coriobacteriia > Coriobacteriales > Coriobacteriaceae > Collinsella. The sequence goes on from CABVDH010000001.1 coordinate 170,340, forward strand.
CTTCTATCGTCCCTTATGGAGGAAGCTAAGATCCAAAGCACCCAATCCTCCAACGGACTTGAAGGAATTGTTACCACCCAAAAAAGACTCAAAGCGATCATGGCGTATTCCGCCAAGCCAAGCTCCCGCGCAGAGGAAGAAATCGCTGGATACCGAGATGTGCTGTCGCTTATTCACGAGCAACACGATTCCATTCCCGTAACGCCATCGGTCATTCTGCAGTTGCATCGTGACCTCATGGTACACACAGCAATCTCGTATGGGGGCCATTGGAAAGATAGCGATAACGAAATCATCTCCATCGACGATCAAGGCAATCGATTTGTGCGCTTTAGGCCGCCTTCGGCCCTAGCAACCCCCGGACTTATCGAAGAAGCCTGTCGGTCCCTCAACGACGCCTTATCTCGTCAAGTTTGCGACCCCCTCCTTATATCATTCCGCTTCATCTTCGATTTTGTCAGCATTCATCCCTTCAACGATGGCAATGGCAGGATGAGCCGGCTCCTTACAACGCTGCTACTCGAAAAGACTGGATACGACGTTGCGCGTTACATCAGCATCGAACGACTTATTGAAGACAACAAGGCGCTCTACTACAACGCCCTCGCTGCAAGCTCCACTGGATGGAATGAAAATCAAAACACCGAAGTACCCTTTATCCGTTTCATGCTCGGAACAACCCTGGCCGCCTACCGACAGCTCGAGCAGCGTACCTTAATTGAATCAAGCACTCGTCCCATGTCGAAGCAAGCGCGCATCGCTGTTCTATTTCAACAGAGACCCGGCGTCATTAAGAAATCCGACATCCGATCCAACTGCCCCGATATCAGCGAGGTTACCGTTAAACGAACCCTCGGTCAGCTTGTTAGTTGCAGCGCAATCGAAAAAACAGGAGCGGGTCGTTCGACGGGCTACATACTCAAAGACGTCCATGCTCTAGAACTATTCTTGCAATCCACAATACCCGATAGCGAGGCCGCAATAACAAAAGAGGCTCCAAAGGATAAGCTCCTTGAACGTGTAAACCACGCCGAGGATGAAAGCAGAGAGGGGCTCTATGAAGACTACGATTCATTCTCAAGGGACATAAAGACGAAATACGGAGTCTAGTCATATCCCAGAATAGCCTCATCCTTGTTGCCCAAAGTTATTTACGCGTCATTGTGAAGCGATAACCCCTGCGCCGGCAGGGGCAGAAGTATCGTCTGTAGCATTAGCTAGCAGATGACCCGCGTATGTTCCTCGATGGCGGCGCGATCCTCGGCGGCAATACCCGGCTCGCACACCACGGCGTCCAAATTGTCCAGGCGGCAGAAGGTGTAGAAGTCGCGCTTGCCAATCTTGCTGGAGTCGGCGATCAGATAGCGCGAGTCTGCCTTGCTAAAAGCGAGCTGTTGGATACGGCCCTCGTCCATGTTGGACGTAGATACGTCGCCATCCAGAATGCCGTTGGCGCCGATAAACGCCGCATCGATACCCAACGCACGCAGGGTATCCTCGGCCGTTGGCCCCACAAAAGCGGCTGTGCGGCGACGGTACATACCGCCCACGAGGCACAGGTCGCAGTCTTCGCGCGCCTCGAGCAAGTTAAACACCGAAAGCGAATTGGTCACGATGCGCAGGCGAAACGCCGGCAGCATCGAGGCCATCTGCTCAACCGTGGTGCCCGTACCCAAAAAGATGGTCGAGTCCTCCTCGATGAGCTCAACGGCACGGCGCGCGATCTGCAGCTTTTCCTCGGCATGCTTGGTACGCTTTTCGCTGTGCGAATACTCGTGGCGCAACATAGCATGTGGACGGCCCTGCGCACTACGAGCGCCGCCGTGCACGCGCTCGATCTCGCCCAGGCTCGCAAGTTCCTCAAGGTCGCGACGGATCGTCATGTCCGAGACGCCCAGCGCGTCCGAAATCTCCTTGACCGAAACCGTTCCCTGTTCCTCGAGCAGCTGACGAACCTTATCCTGTCGCTCCGCTTTAATCACGATGAGTCCTCGCCGTTCTTTGCGCGCATATCATTCAAACAGTAACGAACAAATTGTATCAGACTCGTGCGCGTCAAAAATCAACGCCGCACCCCCCAATCATCACTTTTTTGAGAAAAATACCCCCTGCTTTAGTGGGGTGTAGTGATAATCTCGCCTGTTCGCGCTACAGTTTGTCGGAAATACCTCGATGTTAGGAACCAAATGATCACTTCCGAGCTTTTCGGCACCGCGCCGTGCGGTACCCCCGTTCATCGTTACACCCTCAACGGGCCCGAGATCTGCGTTCGCATTATGGACTTTGGCGCCACCGTGCTGGGTATCGATGTGCCCGACATCCCCGGCAACGTGCGTGATGTGGTGCTGGGCTTCGATAAGCTCGAGGATTACTTTGACAACCCCGCCTGCTTTGGCGCGACCATCGGCCCCGTGGCCAACCGCACCGCGGGCGCCACGATTACCATCGACGGCACGGACTGGCATATGCCCGCCAACGAGGGCGCCAACAACCTGCACAGCGATCTTGAGCACGGTCTGCATAAACGCGTGTGGGACGTTGAGCTCGACGAGGCCCATAACGCCGTGCGCATGACCACCTCGCTTGAGGATGGCGAACTGGGCCTTCCCGGCAACCGCACCTTTACGGCCGTGTTTACCGTTACACGCACCGGCGTCTTTCGCATCGAGTATGGCTGCGAGAGCGACCGCGCCACCTACGTGTCCATGACCAACCACACGTACTTTAACCTTGCCGGTCATAACGCCGGCATGGACTGTGAGCACTTCTTTGTTGCTAACGCTGCTCACTACCTGCCCATTAACGAGCAGAACATCCCCACCGGCGAGATTGCTCCGGTCGAAGGCACGCCATTCGACTTCCGCGAGCTGCGCCCCGTCGCACCCGGCATGGAGGCCGACGACCCGCAGATTAAGCAGGCCCGTGGCTACGATCACTGCCTGTGCATCGATGGCTATCAGTACGGCCGCAACCTGCGTCGCGCCCTGCATGTTGAGGAGATGTGGACCGGCCGTGAGCTGGACTACTACACCACCGCCCCGGGCGTGCAGCTCTACACCGGCAACTGGCTGGGCGACGAGCACGCCAAGGACGATGCTAACTATGGCCTGGGCGCCGGCTTTGCCCTCGAGGCCGAGATGTACCCCGACACGCCGCACCAGCCGCTGTTCCCACAGGGCATTGTGGGCCCGGGTCACCCCTACAGCAATGTGATCGAGTACCACTTTATGAGGCACTAAGCCCACAACGCGACATATCACACAGCATCGCCCGCCGGCACCACCGCCGACGGGCGTTTTTTCATCTTTTGGGCTCATTTTCGCTGTGACTGTATGAGTGACATATCAAAACTATGCCCATTTACTACGTTTAGCCCGGGATGCTCGACTATGCACCGGTTTTTGTTAAATTCACAAGCCGTCTACCTGCGGTTTTGTTTTTCTCAAATTCGACATGCTCGGCGATAGCCGATCAAACGTAGTAAATGGGCATAGTTTTTGACAGGCGGCATCGCGCGCGTCCCTCGCAAGGGCAAAATGATCCGTTTTCCTCCGTCCCCAAGGGATCAGTTGAACAGATTGCCGATGGGGTCGGGGGCGGAACTGGGGAGATAGCGGATTTCCAGCTCTATGCCGAGCTCTTGCAGCTCTTTGAAGGCGGCGATGTCCGTATCGTCTACGGCAACGGCAGGCGTAACGGGACGTTTGCCCTCCCCTGCCTGCATATGGCCGATGCTGATCTTGTTGATCGGCACGCCACCCTTAACCAGCGCGAGCGCATCGGCGGGTGAGGCCACCATGATCAGAATCAACTGGCGCGGCGTTGCGGTATGAACGATGTCGACGGTCCTTTGCACCGAGAAAAACCGCGTCCAGACACCCTCGGGTGTCGCCACCCTCATAGGGGCCCATATGCGAGCGTCCGCCGCGATCTCATCGTTGACGATTAGGACAAGGTTGGAACCTACGGCTTCGTTCCACAGCGCAACGTCTTGCCCGTAAATGAAACGGTCATCGATACGTGTAAGAAGGATCTTGGGTTGAGCCATGGCAGCCCCATTCTGTCTGAGACCCATACGAACGGGACGTCGGCCACCAACTCAACAGCAGGTCAAGCGCCAGATGGACGCCGCAGACATCACATCTCTAATATTAGTGCATTTAAAGTGAGAAAAGCCGTCAGAACCCTTGCGCGGATTTGCGATGTCCCGTATCATAGACAGCCGTTGACGCCTCTGTTGCGTCATCACATGGCCGCCAGCGTAGCTCAGTTGGTAGAGCACCGCTCTCGTAAAGCGGGGGTCACCGGTTCGAGCCCGGTCGCTGGCTCCATTGCACAAGATAGCCGCCTTCGGGCGGCTTTTTTGTTGCCGATTTTGAGTGCGCGTGCGCCAATCCACGTATCGTAACGGCCTCAACTCCCCTACTCAAAAACAGAAAGCCCCGCCAACCGCAATCCCCAAGGGAACCGCGATTAACGGGGCTCAAGCGCGCTCCTCAAGGGAATCACGCCATCAGACGAACAGTTCAGCCGAGCAGCGCGCTACTCTTCCCAGTAAGCGTCTGCAAGCAGCTTAAAGCAGATCTTCTTGACCGGCTGTGCGCCATCGCCCGGGAACTCGAGCGTGGGCATGTGAGGCTCGCCGGCAACGAACAGCGCAAACTTATCGTCAGCAAGATCGCCGGCGATCGAAGCGTCGGAATCGACCAGATCGTAGTCGTCCTTCTCGTCAAACTCCTGGACCAGCGTCAAGCTGCCCGTAGCGACCTTAAAGGCCTCGCGACCCTCGACATCGATCTGCAGGTCGTGATAGCGCTGATGCGTCTCATAGTGAGCCTCGGCCTCGGGACGCGTCGTGGGAGCCATGACGTTCGCATAGACCTTGTCGCCCAGAATCGGATGGCTGCCTACCTCGAGCTGCGCCGGATCGTTCTCCTCGAGCCAGTCAATCAGCACATCGAGGCCCTTGAGCATTCCGCGGTATTCCTCGATATCGCCCAATGCACCGTAAATCATCTAAATCCCCTCTCGGATCGTTTCTTTGGCGGCTACTCGATAAACGCGTTACCGACGCTGTTGCCGCCCACATACGTCTCGACCAGGGTAAGGTCGGGATTGAACACGACAACGTCGGCGTCGCGCCCCGACATAATGCTATCGCACTTGTCGTCGACATGAGCTAGCAAGCGATGCCGGGACCGACGCCCAAGCCCTTACAGCTCGGTCACGACAACGCCGTTGTAGACCTCGTCCCAACGGTCCATGACCAGATGGCCGGTCATAGGATCCATGGCGTTGAGCTTGCCGCAAGTGTTGGCGGTTCGCAGCACCGTCTCGTCGTCTGCGCCAGCAGCGATGGCATGCGCGAAGCCTGCGATAGTGGAGTCACCAGAGCCCGTTGCGTTAACGGCAGGGATATCGGGCGTCTTTGCGCGGAACGCACGGCCATTGTGGAAGCCAACGGAGCCGGCAGCGCCCATGGACACGACGACCCAGGGGATATCGGAGAAGCGGGCGTCAGAAGCGAGCGCGGCGCGGAGCTCGTCCACATCGTCGGTGGTAAAGCTCGTGCCCAGAAGGCCGTTGATCTCGGTCAGGTTAGGCTTGACCAGCTCGGGCTTAACCTCGGACTTGAGCGCAGCCTCGAGCGAGGCACCCGAGGTATCGAGCAGCACCTTGGCTCCGGCGTTCTCGGCAATGCCCGTGATCTTGGCGTAGTAGTCCGCCTCGACGCCGCGGGGCAGCGAACCCGAGATGGTGACGACGTCGGCCTTACCTGCAAGCTCGGTAAACTTGGCGGTAAAGGCATCGAGCTCCTCGGGGGCAATTGTCGGGCCGCTCTCGAGCAGCTCGGTCTGGTTGCCGGCGTGGAGAATGTTGAGGCAAATTCGAGTCTCGCCCTTGATGGGCACAAAGTCGTTGTTAATACCGTTGGCGTCCATGAGCTCAGCCATGTAGGCGCCCATGTGGCCGCCGAGCAGACCGGTTGCCACAACGTCGTCGCCCAGCTGACCCAGCACGCGGGCCACGTTGAGGCCCTTGCCGCCGGCGGTCTTTTCGGGCGTCACACGGTTGACGTCGTCGATAATGAGCTCATCGAGCTGATAGCGCGTATCGACAGACGGGTTCATCGTAACGGTGAGGATCATTTTTAGCTCCTTATCTCGCAGGCTCCTTGTGCCTCGCGATACGAGTCGACAAAACGGAATTACAGAATCTCAATCGTGAACGAGCGAACGACGGTCTCCTTGGGCTTGGCGACAAGGCAGCCGCGCTTATGCTCAAGCACGTCGTCCTCATCGGAGCAGGTCGAGAGACCGCCCCAAGGCTCAACCGCCACAAAATCGCCCTCGGGCTTGCTCCACACAATGAGATATGGGAAGCCCTCAAAGCTCAGGCGGACGCCCTTGTCCTCGCCCTTTTTGGAAAGCGTGACCTGACGGCTCTCGAGCACGTCAAAGATGGTCTCCGCAAAATCGAAGAGCTCGTGCGACAGGGGCAGCGTCTTTCCCACCATGGGGTTCTTGGAGCGGTTTGCCACGTCAATCAATCCAGTCGAGGGAACGGCGGTGCAGAGCTCCGCAGCCTCGTCTTTCTCAAAGCGCAGCTCGTAGTCCGTATAGGCCTCGCCCTCATCGAGCGGACACCTAAAGCCGGGATGACCGCCGATAAAGAACGGCATGTCCTCGGTTCCCTCGTTGGTCACCTCATAGGAGACGCGAACGGCATCCCCCTCAAGCGTATAACGAGCGACAAGCTTAAACGGGTACGGATAATCGCTCAGCAGCGCGGCGTTATCCTCCGAAGCCAGGCACATCGCCAGCTCGTTTTCGCTCTGGCTCAGCAGCTTCCACTCTTGCTTGCGCGCAAACCCGTGGCGGGCGAGCTTCACGTGATGCCCGGCAAACGTCATGGCGCTGTTATCGCGCAAGCCTCCGCAAATCGGGAAGCAAATTGGTGCCTGGCCGGACCACACGGCGGGATCGCCCTGCCACAGATACTCGCGACCTCCGGCCTCAATCGAGGTAAACGAACCACCAGCCGTGGACACCTTAATAGAAATCGAATCGTTGGAGAGAGCGTATTCCATTGCCCATCCTTTCGAACAACTACTTTTTGCTCGCAAGAACCCGTCTCGGCCCTGACCAAAGGACAAACCCGCACGTTCATCGATGCGTCCGGTATCCCCGCCATATAACGGGGTACCATACAGACATTGATGCAATTACAGCTGAAAGGCCTTCTTATGCGAACCATCATCCTTTATGCCTCACGCCACCACGGCAATACGAAAAAGCTCGTGGACGCCATCGTCGAGGCGCACCCCGAAATCGATACTCTCGACGTGAAGTCACTCGGGAAAAACGAGTACCCCGACCTGCACGAATATCATCTGATCGGCGTCGCCACGGGCATCTATTACTCCGAGATCGACAAAGATATGGCACGCGTGCTCACTAACGTGCTGCAGCCGCAGGACAAGGTGTTTGGCCTTATGACCTATGGCGGCAAAAACAAGTGGTACGGCAAGGATATCGATGGCATCTGCCGCATGAGGCAGGCCATCTTTATGGGTGTCTACGGTTGCCCCGGCTTTGATACGTGGGGGCCGTTCAAACTCACCGGCGGTGTCCAAAAGGGGCACCCGACCGCTGAGGAAATTAAGGGCGCCGTCGACTTCTTCGACAAGATCGAAGACGAGTACGGCGACATCATCGTCGAAGAGTATGCCAAGCGCGAGAAGCGTCTAGCCTACGAGAAGGAGCATCCTGCAGGAGGCCTGGTGGCCGGCGTCAAGCGCACGGTAAAGAAGATCGCTAACAAGCTGTAACTGTAAAGGTGCTTTTGAGCGTTTAACCCATACGGCGGGTCCGAGCAGATTCGGGCCCGCCGTCTTTTTCTATCGTTACTCGGTAAAGGCGTTGCCGACGCTCTGGCCGCCAACATACGTCTCGACGAGGGTGAGCTCATGGTCGAACACGACAAAGTCGGCGTCGCGACCCGGCATGATGCTGCCGCACTTATCCTCGATGTGTGCAGAGCGAGCCGGCACCTCGGTTGCCATGCGGATGGCGATATCGGCGCTGGCGATGCCCCAGTCGACGATGTTCTTGACGCCCTGGGCAAGCGTGAGCACCGAGCCGGCAATGCTCTTGCCGTCGGCGAGCCAGCACAGGTTGTCCTTCATGATGACGTCCATGCCGCCGCTGGTGTAGCTGCCCTCGGGCATGCCGCCGCAGCCAAGGCAGTCGGTGATGAGCACCGTGTGCCGCCAGCCCTTTGCCTGCAGCAGCGCCTTGATGGCGGCAGGGTTCACGTGCTTGCCGTCACAGATGATCTCGGCATAGGTCTCGGGCGTGGACATGGCGGCACCCACGACACCGGGCTCACGGTGATGCAGCCCGCGCTGGCCGTTATAGGTATGCGTAAAGCAGCTGGCACCGGCATTGATGGCGGCGATGCACTCATCGTAGGTGGCGTCGGAGTGACCGATGCTGGTCACGACGCCCTTCGCGTTGAGAGCGGCAGCATAGGCGGCAGCACCATCGCGCTCAGCGGCCATGGCACTCTTGACGATACGACCACCCGCAGCCTCCTGCCACTGATCGAAGACCTCCTCGGAAGGATCAATAAGATAAGCGGGGTTCTGCGCGCCCACGTGCTTCATGGTAAAGAAGGGGCCCTCCAGGTAGATGCCTTGGATACGAGCACCACAGAAGTCGGGGCCGCGACCCTCGTCCGCCTGGGCGATGGCGGCGCAGGCGTCCTTGATCTGCTCGACGCCATCGGTGAACGTCGTGGGCAGCCAACTGGTGGTACCGCGACGGGCGAGCTCAGTCGAGCTGATATCGATACCCTCGGGGTCGTTATCGGTAGTCGAATGGTTATAGAAGCCATGGATGTGGGTGTCGACCATGCCCGGCGCGATCCACGATCCCGTGTAGTCCTTGATCTCGCAGGAGGGCTCGTCGGCCTGCCAGGCGCCAAAGACGCCATCCTCGACCATAAGATAGCCGCCCAGCTGCGGGCCTGCCGGCAAGAAGAACTTGTCAGCCTTAATTGCGTATGTGCTCATATGCACTCCTTGCTTCTTGAAGCAGTTGACTGTGGTGATGCTTATACCCAGCACACGTAAAACAAAAAGCGCCCGCCCGCCGTTATGAGCGGACGGGCGCCCTTACAGGGGGACGCGATTAAGCGGTGAAGGGGTGAATCGTCACGCCCTTAACCACGCGGTTGACCGTGCCGGTGGGGCTCGGCGTATCGGGCGTGTTGCCCACGCGCACGGAGTTGAGCAGGCTGATAGCCTGGGCAAACATCACGAACGGCAGAGCAAGGTAGCCCTCGGGAAGCGCCTCGTAGCCCTTAAAGGTGAAGGACTCACCCTCATAGACGGTGGCACCTTCCTGCTGAACGGCGACGGTGTGCTGAGCAATATCATCGCCACCGATCTCGTTGAGGATGTCGATGTCGTACTGACGGGTGTAGGCGTCGTTGTTGACGAACACGAAGACGAGCGTCTTATCGTCGACGAAGGACTTGGGTCCGTGACGATAGCCCATGGAAGTGTCGTAAGAAGTGGCAACCAGGCCGTGAGCAAGCTCGAGAATCTTAAGCTGGCTCTCCTGAGCAAGGCCGCCAAAGGAGCCGGAGCCCAGGTAGGTCACGCGGTTGAAGTCGCCAGCGAGGTAATCGGCGACCTCGGACTCGCGAGCGATAACCTCCTCGCCCATCTTGGCGATGGTCTCGACCCACTCGGCCTTCTGCTCGTCAGAGGCAGTGTCAAAAATAAGGGTGGAGAGCAGGGTCATGCAGGAATAAGAACCGGTCATGGCGAAGCCCTTGTCGTTGGCGCGCGGAATGAGCAGCGTCAGCGCATTGGGATCATCGGCAGACTCGACGGCGAGCTTGCCCTCGGGAGCGCAGGTGATGTTGAGGAACTTGACGTTGTGGACGAGCTCCTTGGCAACGGCAACGGCGGCAAGGCTCTCGGGGCTGTTGCCAGAGCGGGCAAAGGAAACCACGAGCGTGGGATCCTCGGCGCGCAGGAAGTCGCGCGGAGCGCTCACGATGTCGGTCGTGGCGATGGGCTTAAAGTCGTAGAGATCAGTGTTGCCAGCGTGACGCAGGTACGGGGCGCAGGTATCGCCAACGTAGTCGGACGTACCGGCACCGGTGAAGACAACGGACAGACGACCCTCGCCCATAGCGCGAGCCTCGGCCAGGAAGGCCTCGATGGCCTCCTTGTTCTCGCGATAGATGTTGAGCGTATCACGCCAAAGCTCGGGCTGCTGAGCAATCTCGGCCGTGGTGATCTGGGCGCCGAGCTCGGTGAGCTCCTCGACACTCTTCTCGAACATTTCTAATACCTCTCTCTAGAAGTAATCCTCTGACGTGCAATTATACACTTCGGTTGGTTATCTGGTAGTAACCAGTTAAATGCAAAGAATCACCATATGGAAACGATGCGAGCACTAGTTACTGCGCTGGTGGTAAACCTTGTATTTAAACTGATCGGCACGAGCAACCGAGAGTGTGTACTCCACTACCTCGTTTGACTCGTTATACGTAGTCCTGACCAAATCGAGCACAGGCGAGCCCTCGACAATTCCCAAAAGGTGGGCATCGGTGGGACGGGCTATGCTCGCATAGAACTCCTCTTCGGCCACGCGAATCTTTTGCTGAAAGTCCTGCTCAATCACATCGTAAAGCGGCTTACGCTCCAGCAGCGGTCGCTTTAGGGACAGAAATTGACGAACCGGTAGATAGCTGCGTTCGACCATCATGGGCATGTTGTCGGCAGAGCGAAGGCGCTTGAGCTTAAAAATGCGATCACCGATGCGCAATCCCATATGCTCGGCCAGATTCTTATCGGCCTCCATCTCGCAAAACTCGAGAATCGTGGTCTCGGGTTCTCGACCCATCGCGCGCATCTGCTCGGTAAAGCTGTAGGACTGCATAAGATTGGTTGCTTTTGCCGAACGGTCGGTCACAAAGGTACCGCGACCGTGCTGCCGAACCACCAGTCCTAAACGCTCCAGTTCCTGCAGAGCCAGGCGTACCGTAGTGCGCGAGAGACCATAGCGCTCCGAAAGTTCGCGCTCGGAAGGAATCATGTCACCGGCGCGATATTCATGGTCAATCTTTTCGGTCAGAATATCGACCAGCTGATCGTACAGCGGTTGCTTACGCGCTCCGATCGCCATCCTATCCTCCCTTTTGCTCGAATTCGGCTAACTACCTAGGGTGTTATGCATTATCTGTCTGCCACACCCGAATCATTAAGAAAACAAAAGCCGCGCGCTCTTTCGAGCACGCGGCTTTTAACATACACATGGCTTAAGGGGTCGGGGTTGAGCCGCGTAGGGACACACCCCTCAAGCTAGAGCCTTACCAGATGCTCGGCCAGAGACCAAGCGGGCCAGCGCCCAGGATGCCAAGGACGAAGAGCAGGAGAATGCCCTTGGTCGGGGTCCAGCTGTGCTTAGCGAACATGTAGTAAAGCAGCAGCGTAAGCATAAGCGGGACGAGCTTCGGGACGATGGTGTTGAGGGTGTCGGCAACAGAGAAGTTGACCGGATCCTCGGTAACGGTGCCGTAGGTCACGGACTCCATGCCGTTACCCAGATCGGTGACGCCGCACTCGACAGCGTTGCCGTCGGCATCGGAAGCGGTGAGGGCGTTGCCGTCCTCATCGGTCATGGCGATGGTACCGGCCTCAGCGGTCTCGGTATCGATGCCCTCCATACCGGTGAAGTTCTCGGCCTCCTTCTCGGAGACGATCACGGTAGTAGCGGAGAGACCACGGGTGGTGCCGTTGGGGATCTGGAGGTTGATCTGGGTGCCACCCATGGTGACGACCAGACAACCGACGACGAAGACGCCCATGATGGAAGCGGCACGCGTGAAGGCCTGCATGTTGGCAGTCAGAGCGTCAATAGCGCTGGTGCCAAGCTTGTAGGACCAGTTCATGAGCCAGAAGCGCAGAGCGAACTGGACGACGTTGAAGATCACCAGGAAGATGATCGGTGCAGCGGCGTTGCCGTTGATGGCCATGTTGGAGGTGATGCCGGCCGTGATAGGCACGAGCGTCAGCCAGAACAGAGCGTCACCGATACCACCGAGCGGGCCCATTGCGGCAACGCGGACGGCGCGGATCGTGGGGATGTCAACCTTGTTCTGCTCGAGCGAAAGCACGATACCCATAACAAAGGTGACGAGGAACGGGTGGGTGTTGAAGAACTCCAGGTTGTGGCTCATGGAAGCCGCGAGGTCGTTCTTGTTGGTGTGGATCTTCTCCAGACCGGGGATGATGGAGTAGAGCCAGCCGGCGGCCTGCATACGCTCGTAGTTGAACGAGGCCTGCAGGAAGCAGGAGCGCCAAGCCATCTTGTTGAGGGTCTTCTGGTCGAGCTGCGGAGCAGGAGTGAGATCCTCGTAGTGCTCCGGGATCACATACTCATTAGATGCCATCTTCGAAGTCACCTCCGTCAGAAACAGCTGCACCCTTCAGCTCGGTCTGCTGCTGGAAGTCCCAGAAAGCGATGCCGAAGCCGATGAGAGCGAGGATGAGCAGGGCAGGGGTTGCCAGAGAATCGTTGGCAACGGTGATGAGCGCGAGGCCAAAGCCCATGAGGAAGAAGCCCCACATATCGCGGTTCATCATAACCTTGAGCAGGACGGCGAAGCCGACGAAGCGCATCATGCCGCCTGCAGCGGACAGACCGGTCTGCAGCCAAGTCGGGATGGCGGAAGCGATGGTCTGACCAATGGTAGCGCCAGCGATGAAGAACAGGGTGACGACGACAGCGAAGATCAGGCCGAGCAGAGCCATGGCGAAGTAGTTCAGGCGCTCGATGCCCTTGGTGTCCGCGTTATGAGCCATGTTATCGGCCGTGGACATAAGCGGGGACATAAGCGTGAAGACCAGGGTAACGCCGAGCTGACCAAGCAGAGCGAACGGAATGGCAAGGCCGACTGCCGCGTTGGGCTCGAGACCCGTAGCGATAGCGAGAATGGCTGCCATGATGCCGCCAATGACGGCGTTAGGCGGCTGAGCGCCTCCGATCGGCATGTTGCCGATCGTCATGAGCTGATAGGTACCACCCACGAGAAGACCGGTGTTGAGGTCGCCAAGGATAAGACCGATGACGGCGCCGGTGACGATGGGCTGATAGAGAGACTCGAGGAAGTCAAACTGGTCGATTGCCGCGATGAACGTGACGACGAAGACCAGAGCGATCTGGATGATCGAGTATTCCATCTTGCTCCTCCTTTCAAAATGTATGTACGCACTTTGGATTTCACGTACAGAACGTCAGGGTTTCACTCCTGACAACGTGGATCACGAGGATTACGAGAAGAGCTTGCTCGTGTCCTCAACAGGCGTGCTCGGAACGCGCCTGATCTCCAACTCCACCCCCAATTCCTGCAGCTCTTTAAACGCAGCGACATCCTCGTCGTTAACTGCGACGGAGGTGGCGACTTGGCGCTTTCCTTCCGACATGTGCATGTTGCCGATGTTTACCTTCTTTATAGGCACACCGCCCTTGACGAGCGTAAGCACGTCTTCCGGTGTTTCGGCCACGATGAAGATCTTCTGGCGCGGGCTCGCCTTGCCAATGACGTCGATGGTCTTCTGCAGAGAGAAGAAACGCGTAGCGACGCCGGCGGGAGCGGCCATCTTCATGAGGTTCTGGCGCATGGTGTTGGACGCCACGTCGTCGTTGGCGACGAGGATGAGGTTGGAGCCCAGGGTGGAGTTCCACTGGGTGGCAACCTGACCATGAACCAGTCGGTTATCGATGCGGGTAAGAAGAATGTTGGGTTCTGCCATGTTGATCAGCTTCCTTTCGTTATTTGCTGACGACAGTTACTTGATCTCCTGAATCGCGTAACGCGAAACATCTACGACGGCTCCGGATCGGACTTTGATCTGGACCTTCTCGCCTTCGATGCCTTTGACGGTTCCGTAGATACCGCCGGCGAAAAGAACCTCTTGACCCGGCTTGAGCTCGGTGTGCAGCTCCTTGAAGTACTTCTGCTTCTTCTTCATGTTGATTTGCGACCAGATGGTGTAAATCAAGCCCATGATGACAAGCAGGCCTAAAAGGGCGACCGAGGAGCTCAGGACGTTGGCTCCGAAATCGGCCATTAGATGCCGTCCTCGTCGCCGAAGATATCCTCTTCCTCGGAGCCGGCAACGGATGCGACCGTCTGGGCGGTGACGCCCGTCTGGCCAACGGTCACGGCCTGCTCGCCAAGCTCGGCGAGCGTGGCATTGCCGCGGAGGAACAGAAGCTCAATAACCATGGGAAGGTTGGTGCCAGTCAGAACCTCGACGTTGTCGACATCCTGGGCAATCATCATCGACTGGTTGAACGGGGTGCCGCCAAGCAGGTCGGTAAAGACGAGCACGCCATCGCACTCCTCGCGCATGGCGGTAATAGCGGCGCGGAGATCCTCACCGTAGGAAGCAGCCTGGTCGCCCTCAAAAGGAACGACGGTAAAAGCGGGCTGGTCGCCGGCAACCATAGCGATAGCGCTAGCTAGGCCGGGTGCGAACTGTCCATGACCGGTAAGAATAAAGCCAACCATTCAAATTTCCCTTCCGAAGGTGTGTACAATCTGAGTCCGATGATTTTCGGAAGCCAGCGGGCGCTCGCCCTTAAAGCTTCTTAGAAAGCGTTCTTTGAAGACCAGTGGTTTCTAAACTGGTAGTAACCACGTGACGTGTTGTTGTCACTATATCACCCCAGAAGAGGTCGCTTTCGTTGATTCATACGGTAAAACGTTTTTGCACCGCTCACGGTGATAAATCGACCGTTTACCGGTCGTTAACACTTCTACCTGCGGTTTTGAAACCGTTTCGAAATGCTTTGGCAAAAGATCGGAACTTTTCCTGTCCCTAAACAACGCAGGGCGGCTAAAAATAGCGTGTAGAAAAATTGCAGGTCATTGTGAAGATATGTGAATTGGTCTTTTTGACTTAATACCAGTTAGAACCAGTTTTGAGATTATCGGTGAACGGTAGTTTTCGACCGTTCACCGGTTACTTGCAATCGTTTGCAGTTGTTTTCCCATATGAATCGGGGAACCCGATGAAGCACTTGTGCGATCACGGAAAGTTTTGACATTTGTCCTCATCCCCCGCGCACCAAACTCAGGCACCCAAAATGAGCCAATAGTTCACGCTAATCGTTTTCAATCATTACTTACTCAATATTCGTAATTATTTATCGTTTGTCGTTAATTCTGATATGATACAAGTATCATCCAAGACATTGGTTGGAGGAGCTATGATCCGCTGGAACGTATCCAAATCGAATGAAGCCATCGACCGTGAACAGGCAATAGCCGATCTGAGGAAGCTCACTCGCATCTGCAAATGGGCCACAACCTGCATTACCACCGCGCTCGCTCTGGGACTCCTCGCAGTCATTGCGATTGACCTTCTACTCATATTGCCTGGATTCTCCCAAGGGTCGTGTCTCCAATCCGTAGAACTTCAAGCCGGCGAAGGGCCGTGCCTTGCTATCGTCGGTACCGATGCGCAGGCCCCACTTATGCTCGTTGCACACGATGGTCACACTGCCATAGGGAGCCTCTTGATGACATGTCTCGCGCTTACCATCGCGATAAGCGTGCGCAGGTTTTTCTTCAACATTGAAAAGGAAGGCAGGCCCTTTGACCTTGAATGTAACCAGACACTTCGTCGAGTAGGAAATTTATTCCTTATCGGCGGCGTTGCCGTGAGGCTTCTTGGTGCCGCAATCACGGGAATGATACTCTCAGGATTTGGCGGCATCTTTACGGATGCGTTCGTCGGCCAGTTATTCGAGCCCTCTATGCTCTTTGCAGGCCTGATTATTTGCCTGATTGCCAGCATCTTCCGCTACGGGTATATCCTGCAAAAACAAGATGACGAATTGCTCTAGGGGGAATCCATGATTATTCTGCGGCTTGACCGCATGCTCGCCGAACGCAAGATCTCATCCAAAGAGCTTGCGGAACGCGTGGGCATCTCCCAGGTCAATATGTCACGCATTAAGACGGGCAAGGTTTCTGCCATACGTTTTTCAACTCTTGACGCGATATGCCGGGCACTCGACTGCCAACCGGGCGATGTACTGGAATATATATCCGACGATGAAGCCGATAGCCTTTTTGGACTTAAAGATGAATAGCCATAATTAAGCCGCCAATCACGCCTTCAACGCAAATTGCCCGCCAGAACGACTTCCGTACTGGCGGGCAATTTGTTTTCTATCAGCTAGATGCTCGATGAGCCGTGCAACTCTTTACGCAAACAGGCCGTAGATGCTGATGTTGGCCTTGGCGTAGAGGCCGTTAGCATACTCGGTCCACTTGGAGCTAGCGCCTGAAGCCTGCGAGGAATACTGCTGGTAGGCGGTGTAATAGGCGGTCATGGCTTGCTTATAGGTAGCGCTATCGGCCGTAAAGGCATCATCGGCAAAGGCCTTGGCATAGGTGCTGTCGGCATCCTTCCAAGTGCCCTTTGAGCTATCCCATTCATCGCCGGCAAGGTTGATGATGTAGTCGGCGTAGTCCTTGCTCGCGGTCTCCTCGTTGCCGTCAGCAGGCTCGGTCGGGGCGGTCGGCATGCTTGCGGAGCTATCGCCCACCTTCTTCTTGTAGAGCTTCTGCAGCGTCGCGGACTGGCGGACAATCTGCTTGGCCTGGTCCTTGGACACGCCGTACTGCGTGGCCATGGTCTTGTAGTCGGAGGTGCCGATGGAATCCTCGGCGTACTGCTTCATTTCCTTGGAAGAGACGGTAATGCCCTCGTCCTCGGCAGCGTCCAGCAGAATCTGGTTGCGCACGTAGGACAGGATAACGTCGGCAGACGGAGCGGTGTAGTTGCCGTCGTCGTCCTTGACGGTGTCGAGGCTGTACTGGCTCTCGATGGCCTCACGCGCGGTGATGTCGCTCTTCTTGCCGTTGTAGCTATAGCTTGCCACGGTCGAATCGAGCTGGTCCTCGGTGAGGGTCGCCGAGCCGACGCCTTTGCCGCCAAAACCACCGTTGCCGATAAAGAAGCCGACCACGGCAGCAATCACGACGGCGACCACAAAGGCGGCAATCATCGTCTTCTTGTGCTTGCAAGCGTGGTCGTCCACGTCGGAGTCGTTGTCCTCGTCCTGTTCCTCGGGCATGAGGTTCTCGTCAGCTGCATCCGCGGCGATCTTTGCCTCCAGGCGAGCGTCCTCCTCCTCGGCGGACGTGCCGGCGGCAATATGTTCGGCAGACGTGCCGGCGACCAGGTCGATCTTTTCGTCCTCATCACCGTCGGGGCCTTCGCCGCGCTCGATGATCTGGATGCCGTCGATCTCGTCCTTCTCGTCCTTCTTTTGAATCAGACCCATATCGGTTACTCCTTGTTAGGAAACATAGTCTTCAATAGAATACGCCCGACAGAGCGCCGGGCGTATTGATTCTCAGGTTATACGCAAACACTTAAGTACTATTTAGGCGTTTGCAGTCTGCATGCCTTAGGCCAGGTGCGCGATAACGGCATCGGCAAAGGCCTGCGTGCCCACAGCGCCCTCAACGGAGCCGGTCTGGGCACGACGAACGTCGCCGGTAACCTGCTCACCCTCGTCGAGCGTGGCAGAAACGGCGGCACGAATGCGATTGGCCGCGTCGTTCTCGCCCAGGTGATCGAGCATCATAGCCGCAGACAGAATCTCGGCCGTGGGGTTAGCGATATCCTGGCCAGCGATATCGGGCGCGGAGCCGTGCGTCGCCTCGAAGATGGCGCAGTCGGCACCGATGTTGGAGCCGGGGGCCATCCCTAAGCCGCCCACGAGGCCGGCGCACAGGTCGCTCACGATGTCGCCGTACAGGTTGGGCAGCACCAGGACATCGAAGTCGTTGGGGTTCTGGACCAGGCCCATGCAGGTGGCGTCGACAATCTTGTCGTTGAACTCGATATCGGGATAGTTGGCGGCCACCTCGCGCGCCACGCGCAGGAACAGGCCGTCGGTCGCCTTCATGATGTTGGCCTTGTGCACGGCCGTCACCTTTTTGCGGCCGCAGCGGCGGGCATACTCAAAGGCATACTCCACAATGCGGCGGCTCTTGGCGATGGAGATCGGCTTGATCGAGATGGCGGAATCAGCGGCGAAGGTCTTCTGACCCGAGCGCTCGACAAGCCGCGAGAGCTCCTCAACTTCGGCAGCGCCCTCATCGAACTCGATGCCGGCGTAGAGGTCCTCGGTGTTCTCGCGCACGATAACCAGGTCGACATCGCGGAAGCGCGAGCCGTCGCCCGGCTGCGACAGGCAGGGGCGCACGCAGGCGTACAGGTCAAAGTGCTTGCGCAGGGCCACGTTAACGCTGCGGAAACCCGTGCCGACCGGTGTGGTGATGGGACCCTTGATGGCAACCTTGGTCTCGGCGACCGCATCGAGCACGTGCTGGGGCAGCGGCGTGCCAAACTCGTCCATGACGCCGGCGCCGGCCTCCTGGACGTTCCAGTTGATCTGGACACCGGTGGCCTCGACCACGCGGCGCATGGCCTGCGTAATCTCGGGACCGATACCGTCACCGGGAATCAGGACTACATCGTGCGCCATAATCTGTTACTCCTCGTCTTCGGCGTCGTCAGATTTTTTAACGCTAGCACGCTTCTTCTTTTTGGAGAGATCCAGGCCAAAACGTTTAACAAGCATTTCGCAAATCTCGCTCGAACGGGCCTTGAGATAGCTGCCCTTACCGTTCTCGGCATCGAACTTAAGGCGCAGCGCAAGCTTCTCGGCAACCTCGGCGTCGATCTCGCCCTGGCAAAACTCGTACAGGCAACCGAGCATGTCGCGATACTCAAGGTCGCCGTGGTAGCACTGGATGGCCTCGTCCAGGATGGGCCAAGCCTCGCGCGAACGCTCGACGCTCGTGGCACCCCACACGCACAGCAGGCGGAAGGCGGCATAGCGCAGCGTGGAGGAGATCTCGTCGAACAGCGCGGTCTCGGCGCCCTCAAAGGCATCGCCCAGCTGCTCGGGGCAGGTGGTAGCGAGCGCCGTCAGGGCATCGAGGGCCTCCCAGCGGGTCTGCGCCTCGGGGCGGTCGAGCGCCTCGATCAGCGCGGGCACGCAGGGCACGACGCGCTGCGGATCGCGCTCGGCAAGCAGGTGCAGCACGCGGGCGGCAAACTGGCGGATGCGGCGCGTGGGGCAGCCGAGCTCCTTGACTAGGCGGTCGACGGCGTTCTCGTTCTCCTCTGCCAGCTGAAGCTGTGCCAGCTCCTCGTCGGTGAGCTGTTCTTCCTTGTTTTCTGCCATAGTTACCTCTTCTTACTATTTCTTAGCGTGCTTGCCAGCACCCTTGCTGTCATCGGTGACCGAGATGAGCTGTCGGTCGGCTGCACCATTGTGACGCGCACGGCGACGCTCCTCGGCATCGCCCGCATCGGCGGCGGCGCGGTGTGCTTTGTTGACGTTAAAAACCTCGTCGTGCTTGCGCCACGGGCCGACGGACTCGCCAAAGCTCATCTTAAGGCCGGCGATAAAGCCGCCGAGCCAGCCGATCGGCGCAAACTGCACCAGCGGGAACAGCGAAAACACCCAGGTTAGCAGGACGACTGCCGCCGCGCCTGCAAAGTTGGCAATCCAGTAGTCGCGCTTGGTGATGACGCGCTTTTCGCACGCCCACTGGCCGCACAAAAAGCCAATGTAGATCGCAAAGAGAAAGAGCACCAGCGCAAGCACCACGAACGTCCAGTTCATGGGCGCTACTCCCCGTGATGATGGCCGCAGCAGCACTCGTGGCTGTCGTCATGGCCGTGGCCGCCGCAGCACTCGTGGTCCTCGCCGTGATGGTGGCCGCAACCGCACTCATGGTCGTCGCCGTGCTCGCCGCAACCGCAACCTTCCTCGTGAGCACCATGCTCTTCGGGACGATACTGCGACCAGTCCAGACCGGCGGCGATGGCGTCGGCCTCCTCCTTATAGAGGACCGTGATGGCCTGGGTGCCCAGCTTGGCACCACCGATGGCGTCGAGCATGTCGTAGAGCGTAAAGGCCACGTCGGCGCCGGGCAGCGCAAGCTCGCGGTCGTCGGCATAGGCGAGCGCCAAGCGCAGGTCCTTAATGAAGTGCTCGACCATAAAGCCGGGCTTGTAGTCGCCGTCGAGCGCCTTGGGCGCCAGGCTCTCCATAGCGCCGGACTTGCCGGTGCCGCCCAGGATCATCTGACGGGTCTTCTCCAGGTCAAGGCCGCTCAGCTCGGCAAATGCCATGGCGTCTGCCATGCCGACCATGCAGGCGCCCAGCGACACCTGGTTGGCGAGCTTGGCAGCCTGGCCCTTGCCGGCGCCATCGAAGCAGCAGATGTTGGCCGCGAAGGTGGCAAGGATGTCGCGGACCGGCGCGATGTCGTTCTCGGTGGCGCCCACGATAGCCGTAAGCGTGCCGGCGATAGCACCCGACTCGCCGCCGGTGACGGGGCAGTCAAACGCCATGCGACCGGAAACCTGGGCGGCCTCGGCAATGTCGCGCGCCAGCTCGGGCGAGCTCGTGGTGAGGTCGATCAGGACCGCGCCGGGCTTAGTGCACGAGAGCAGGCCGTCGCCCGCCAGGTAGAGCTCCTCGACCTCGGAGGGATAGCCCACCATGGTAAAGACAACATCGGCGTTAGCCACGGCATCGGCCGGCGTATCGGCCCAAGCGGCACCGCGCTCGATAAGCGCGGCAGCCTTGGACTTGGTGCGGTTGTTAACCGTGACGGGATAGCCGGCATCCAGGATGTGGCCGGCGATGGGGGCACCCATGATTCCGGTGCCGATAAATGCGACGGAGAGCTTGTTTGCCATGAAACCTTTCCTTTTGGGTTGGGTGTTGTTACCAGGTTGAATACTCGGTGCCAGCGTTTGGGCTGTGAGTCGAGGGCGATAACGGACGCAGCGCTTGCCTACTGACCGCGCACGCGGCGGGCGATACGGTCGGAAAGCGACGCCTTGTCGGCGCGGTTCTTACCCCAAAACGCGCAGCCCACCATGCCGGGGCCCACGTGCGAGCCGATGGTGGGACCCACGGAGCCGCGAATGATCGTGACGTCGGCGCAACCCTCCTCCTTGCGGATGGCAGCTTCGAGCCAGTCGCCGTCCTTCTCGGCATCGGCCGTCATGATTGCGATGGGCATGGTGCGGTCGGGCACGTAGTTCTCGCGGAACGACTTGAGAATGGACTTGAGCGCCTTCTTGCGGCCGCGGTTGACGCCGATCAGCGACAGCGAGCCGGCAAGGTCGTAGGAGAGCTCGGGCTTGACATCGAGCTTTGCCGTGAGCTGCGCCGCCGCGGGCGGAATGCGGCCGCCGGCAGCTAGTGCGTCGAAGCTCTCGAGCGTAAAGTAGCCGTGGACGTAGGTCTTTGCCTCGTTTGCCCAATCGACCAGCTGCTTGGCGGTCAGTCCCGCCGAACGCTGGCGCACGGCCTCGAGCGCCAAGAGCGCGCCAGTCGCGCAGGGCAGAGCGTTGTCGACCACGTAGAGCTCAAAATCGGGATACTCGGCACGCACGGCGTCCGCCGCCTGGCACGCGGAGTTGTAGCTCGACGACAGCGCCGAGGTAAAGCACAGGTAGACCGTGGGCGTGCCCTCTTTGGCGCACTCGGTAAAGAACTCGATATAGCGACCGAGCGACACGGCGGAGGTAGACACGCGAGCGCCGGCGCGCATGCGGTCGTAGAACTCCTTAGGGCTCATGCTCGACCAGATATCGTCCGTGCGCTCCTCGCCATCGATAATGAAGGGGAAACCCAGGATATCGACATCGAGGTTCGCGGCGACCTCGGGGCTAAAGTCGCAGCAGGTATCGACGACGATGCGGCAACGGTCCGAATGACCGGCGGATGCGGCCTTGTCCATCAAAGCGACTCCTTACGTAAAAAGGCGGCCACCCGCATGGGATGGCCGCCAACCGTTAACTCATGCAAGTTAACGTATTTTACTCGTCAAGTGTTTCGATGCGGGGCTTGATGATGCCATATCCACCATTCTTACGGTGATACACCACATTGATAAGGCCGGTCGTCGCGTTCTCGAACACGTAGAAGTCGTGACCCAGCAGATCGGTCTGCACCAGCGCCTGCTCCTCAGTCATCGGGGTGACGTCGATAACCTTCTCGCGGACGAGCAGGTCGTCCTCTTCCTCGGGCAGCAGCAGGTCGGCCAGATCCTCGACGCGCTCGACCGGCGCGACATCCGCGGCGCTGGCACCGCCCTGGCGGTTGTCTACGACCTTGGTCTTGAACTTGCGCAGCTGGCGGGTGACCTTATCGGCGGAGAGGTCGATGGCGGCGTACATATCTGCACCGTGCTCGGCAACGCGAATCACCGAACCGCGGGCACGAACCGTAACCTCGACGATTGCCGGGTTGGGATTCGAGGGGTTCTTCTCATAGCGAAGTACAACGTCGACCGTCATGGGCTCGATATCGAAAACCTTGAGCGCCTCGCCGATCTTCTCATCCACATGCGCACGCAGAGCATCGGTTACCGTCGTCTTGCGTCCAGAAACCTTGATATCCATACGTGGCTCCAATCTGCCTCGGGGACTTACTGTACTGGCTATGTACCCATTGCCGTGCATTTAATCACGCGGATTCCCAAAGACCCGAATAACGATTGCTTGATACCGCATACCGAAGTCTCGCACTTTTCTGTGGCAAAGTGCGCTATAGGAGGGAGCTGGCGGCTTTATATTTGGTCCCAAAAATTGGCTTTGACCTGCTGGTTTTATAGGGATGAAAAAGCCGGGCTCCCCTATTGGGAAAGTCCGGCAGTGCGTGTTGAAACCGTGAAGAGGTGTCCTTTCCAACGTATAGGAGACACCACCCCTAGCAATAACTAGCTATTGAGTTTGTTAATGTCGTCGTCGGTGATGGTGGCTTCCTGGCTGGACGATTTGTCCTCGGAGGATGCGGTCTCATTGTTGGAATCGGAGGACTCGCTGCCGGAGGACGTGGTCTCACTGGACTCAGAGTCGCCCGGCTGCACGTTAGCGCCCGAAACCGTCTTAGTGGTGAGGTCGTAGGGCATCGTGCCATACCAGACGCAGTGGACTGCCTCGAGCGTACCGTCGACCGTGATGCCGTCGAGGGCATCGCTCACGGCACGGCACAGTTCGTCATTGGACGAGAGGCCCGCAACACCAAGCGTCGAGGGCGCCTCGAGCGCACCGACATAGGAGACCTCGCTCATCAGGCGTGCAAGGTAGCCGCCGGCCGTGGAGTCGCAGACCACATAGTCGACCTCGCCGGACTCGAGCGCCTCAAAGCACTCGTTGATGTTGGAGTAGGTCTTTTGGTTGGCGGTGATGCTCTGCTTAGCAAGCGCCTCCTGCGAGGCCGAGGACATCTGAATACCCAGAGTAGACGTGTTAAGGGTATCGGTGGAAACGCTTAGCGACCCACCATCGCTGGTTTTACCGAACACGGAAGCGGCATCGTACAGGCAGGTGCCGAGCGAGCTAACGTCCCCGTCCGTGGAGTTGATCTCGCCGATAAAGATATCGGCCTTTTTGTCGCCGAGCGCGGAACCTGCCGAGGACGCATCGACAAAGGCGACCTTAAGGCCCATGCGGCTTGCGAGGGCGCGGGCGGCGTCGACCGCATATCCCGTGAGCTCGCCGTCGGCGCCCTGCATGGCCTGCGGCGCATCGGAAGTATCGAGGGCGACCGTCAGGGTTCCGGGAGTGACCAGGGCATCGTCCGACACCGCCGGCGTGACGGTCTCGTACTCGATCTGGTCGATCGTGGGAGTCGTGAACGTAGACAGCGGGTTGAACGCGCATCCGCTCAGGCCCAAAACGGCGATGACCGCTGCGGCCCCAGCACCTAACCGAGCCGCGTGCATCAAGCTGCCCCTCACCATGTCCACTACCCTGCCTTCTGTGTCGTATACGATCCGTGCGTTGCGCGAAATATCAGGTTGTTCCCACCAGCTGACCTGGTATTTGACCCCACACTTGCGCACCGGGGTGTTTGCTCGGGAGGCCGCAGCCACCTTCACGACTGGCCCGCTCGCCCGCGAGGCGGTATTGCCCCAAAGAAAGTAGAACGGACGGTGCGGCTTACATCTAGGACGCGCCATGATCGCGCCGCGCGCACGCGGTCGCTTACGTGGATCCCTTTGACCGCGTCTGTCTTGGACTAGGACGGGCATTTCGTCCGTCCGCAACCACAGCCTGGCAGGAACGTAGCGCATTATAGCTAAGTTCAAGCTAAAGTTTAAGGTTAGGGGCGTCATTCGCATCGCGAGTACAGATTTCGCAGGTCGGGGCGGATCATTCGTACCCCCATGAAGCCCGGAGCTCCCCCACGGGGAGCTCCGGGGCACCCGTCTCAGGGTGCCGTGTGCAAAAAACGGCAAATATGAGTACTGTTACCAATTTAGTAGCAGAGTATTACCGCCTCACGAGCCCTTTTTGAGTTCCGCACAGCCTGCTTGGCGCCAAGATATTCCACATTCGTTTATTATCTCTTCGCTGAATCCAGATTATCGGCCCAAGTTTCTTTGTTTTTGCTGTCACTAATCTAGTAACAGTACTCATATTTGCCGTTTTTTGCACAGAGCATATAAACAGACCCCCTATAAAGCCATAGTTTTACGCTGGTTTGAGCCCAAAGCACGCTCGGAGCGTATTCAGCAGAGCATCTTGCCTCTTTCGACGAGCCTCTACGCGATTCTGATATCGCTTACCCATACGCTGGTGGATGCGCCATGCGAGCGCTTCCATCGCTTCCATGTCACAGAGCATTTCGTTGTTGACCGTCGCGACCTCGATTCCCATAGTAATCAAGCCCGTGTTGCGCTTTTCATCATGGATACGTCCCCTCCGAGAGGAATGGCCCAGCTCACCGTTGTATTCCAGGTCAAACCGGGCTGTTTCCTGATACGCATCGCAAACTGCATGCGGCATCCCCGAGATTGCCTGCGCGCGGTCATCGAACTCGATCTTGTAGTCGGTCTTAAAGGGACCACAGGCAAATCCGCCATAGGAAAACGGAAGCGAAAACATGGCAAGCATGATGCACTCCATGGGTGAACGCAGGTTTTCCGACAGATAGGGACACAGCCGCCGCAGCTGCTTGGCCGCGCTCCCCTTGCATGCCGCAAGGTAATCTACCAGGCAATCGGGTGTCAGCACGGACTCGACCTCAAAGTAACCGACATCTGGCGGCTGGTCTTTGTCCTTTGCCAATTTGTTCACGACAGGCGAGGTGTAGGGAGGCAGATACTTCCCGCGGTCACTCAGTGAAATCTTAGAGCACAGCTCCTGGGCCAGGGCAAATGCCTGGATGCAGCCGACCTCGCGCGCGACGGCTACGCAAAGGGCCTCGGGAGATAGACTGTACACCCCCGGTTCCACCTCTAGAATCGAGCCGGCGGGCAACTCGGAGCATACGGACCAGCTCACGCCAAGAATACGGCGGCGCTGCGCTGCAGACCCTACCAGCAAGCACAAATCCTCTTGCACCTCGCCGCTTGCGGCCCCAATCCGCACCAAATCGGGAAGATAGATGTCCTCGGTCGAGGGCGACGATGTGCGCAGCACACGGCGCTCTTCATCGGGATTAAGGTCCTTCCAGCTTATGTAGCCCATCTGCCGGCGCTCGGCGCGCATCATGCGTAGCGCCGAGGCGCCAGTTAGGATTACGGAAGCCGCTAGCTGCTCTTTTGTCGGTTTGTTGCACCACCTGATTGTTACCGCCACATGAATCACCCCTACCAAACACGTGCGATAGCAAGGCCATCGACTGCCGCAGCGCCGGCGCGCTTGAGTTCCGCCGAAGCCGCGGCCATCGTCGCGCCCGTGGTGATAACGTCATCGATAAGCAGCAGGTGGCGGCCGTGCACGTCCTCAACGGTCTCATACATGCCTCGGGCGCGTTCACGGCGTTCTTCACGACCGAGTTCTCGCTGGTCGCCATGCCCGTACTTGACGAGAGCATCGAGCAAGGGAACACCCGACAGCTCGCAAAATGGGCGCGCAATGGCCTCCATATGATCAAAACCACGCCGCCGAAACGCTGCCGCCGTCGCAGGCACAAACACCACCGCATCCGCACCGGAAAGCACGCCTCCGTAGCGATCGGGAGCTACGACCTGGGCATGCAGGGCGGTGTCGTAGAGCAGCTCCGCCAGATACGGAGCCAGACGTCGCTCGCCCGCATCCTTGTACGCTTTAATGATGCGCGGCAGCGGATGCGCATAGACGGCGCACGCCAGGCAGCGGTCGAGCGCCTCCGCCATTGCCGAAGACGTGCCCTCGACCGAACACTCAGTGCACAGCAAATCCCCAAACGGGGCGCCACATCGGGTGCAGCTATGACGTGGGTCGATGAGCGTGAGCGCGGCCAGGCAGTCTTGGCAAATAAGCGCACCGGCGCGCTCGCAGCCGGTACATCGTGTTGGCGACAATGCCTCGAGCGCCTCGTACGTCGCGCGCTCGGCAAACGGTAGCAATTCGTCCGCAAACGGTAGGGCACCGGCACTCTGCAGACGGCTCAATATGTTCAGATGGCTCTTCAAGACACAACCCTCCCTACGCTCAATCGCAGGGAGGGTTGTTGATTCGGCGCTATGATACCCCGATGCGCTCGGGGCAAGGCGGGTTAAATCCGCTCGCGGGCGTTATTCGCCGGCGGGCGGTTGTGGTGCGGACGAAGACGGGGTCGAGCCCTCGCCACCATCCTGGCGCGGCTTGCGGGAACGACGACGGCGACGGCGCTTTTGACCCTGGTCGGCCGAGCCCTCGCCACCGCGATTCTCGCGCGGCTCGCGCTCGTCGCGAGCGGCGCCACGCGAAGCCTTGGCAGCCGCTCCCCCGCCATCTCCGGGACGACGGCGCGTGACCTTGACCTCGCCATCCGAGACCTGATCGGCCACGGAGGGCACTGAGGGCTTCTGTTGCGCGCCCGAGGAATGGCGACGGCGCGGACGCGGCGCGCGCTCCTCCTCGCCACGTGACTTGCCGCCCTTGTCGGCAGGCGCATCGGAGGCCGAGGGGCCCTTGGAAGCGGCACCAGCCTCGCGAGCAGCTGCGGCGCGGAAGGCGTCCTCGCGCTCCTCGCTCGACAGATGACGGCGGCGGCGACGTGTGGGGTTCATGCCACCGCCGCGATTCTGCTGCTGGGGCTGCTGAACCTCGCGCTCGCGAGAGGCGTTCTTGCCCGCGGCTGCAGCCTCGCCGGCATCGCCCGAGCCCGCGCGCTTGCGACGACGACGGCCACCGGCGGCCTCCTCGGCCTCGGGCGCCTCGGCCTTGCCGCGGCCCTTTCCGCGGCCACGGCCCTCGCCCTGACCCTGACCGGCGCGAGCATCGGATTCGGCATCGCGACGACGGCGCTTGGGCATCGACGT
The DNA here is from genome assembly GCA_902497065.1 of uncultured Collinsella sp. Classification (GTDB taxonomy): domain Bacteria; phylum Actinomycetota; class Coriobacteriia; order Coriobacteriales; family Coriobacteriaceae; genus Collinsella. The sequence goes on from CABVDH010000001.1 coordinate 197,724, forward strand.
GCCGGCCAGACGGTCGGCACTCGACAGACCATCGCCCACGTCGACGCCGTTCTCGCGATCGAGTTCCATGAGCGCCAGGCGCATCTCGGGCGATTCGATGCGCTCGAGCACATCGCGTGTCACGCAATCGGGGCGGCAATTGCAGCCCTGCTCGGCAGCCTTCTTCTTGCAGCCCTCCGAGCAAGTCATATCGGCCAGGTTGACCTTAAAGACCTTGCCGTTCTCCAAGCGCAGCACCAGCTGTTCACGCGGCGTGTCATACTCCTGGATACGCGCCTTGCCAAGCGGCGTATCGATGAGCGTCTTCTTTTTGGGCGCACGGCTCTTAAAGTCCTTGTACGCCTCGAACTCATAGCGCAGGCAGCACATCAGGCGGCCGCACACGCCGCTAATCTTGGAGGAATTGAGCGGCAGGTCTTGCTCTTTTGCCATGCGAATCGAGACGGGTTCAAACTGTCCGCCAAAGCGCGTGCAGCAGAGCTCCTGTCCGCACTGGGCGTAGCCACCCACCAGGCGGGTCTCGTCGCGCACGCCGATCTGGCGCATGTCGACGCGAATGTGCAGCGTCGAGGACAGATCCTTGACGAGCTGGCGAAAATCGACGCGCTCCTCGGCCGCAAAGTAGAACACGGCCTTCTCGCCGCCAAACAGGTACTCGACGCCGACCGGCTTCATCTCGAGGTCGAGCTCCTTGACCAGGCGGCGGAAGTCGACCATCGCCTCGTCGCCTTGGATGGCCAGGTCGTCGGCAAGCTGCAGGTCGATGTCGCTCGCCACGCGCAGCACGGGCTTGAGCGGCTGACCGATCTCGTCTTGCGGCACCTCAAAGGGATCGGCCGTGACCAGGCCGATCTCGGTTCCGCGCTCGGTGGAGCAAATGGCATAATCGGCCTCGAGGATATCCAAATCCTGCGGATCGAACCACAGGTCGCGCGAGGCGTAGGTAAACTTAACGGGTACGACTAACGGCATTTCAGTGCCTTCCTGATATCGAACAGCATGACCTCGATGGCCAGCTGGGGAGTAACGTTTCTGGCGATGTTGCGCTCGGCGGTCGCGACTGCCTCGAGCGCCCGGGTGGCACCCGCAACATTGGTCGCGGCGGCAAGCCGACCGATCGTGTCGCGCACGTCTTCGTTCACCACGTCGGCTGCCTCGTCCTGAAGCGTCAGCAGCACGTCGCGCATGAGCGTCCGCGCGCTCGCCAGCGCTTCCATGATACCCGAACGCTCGCGCGCGTTGAGTTCGCGCTTGTTGCGGTCCTCAAGCTGCTTCAATGCTCCACGCGACAGGTAATCGGCGTTTTGCTCGAGCACCTTTTCCTGCGTGGACTTGACCTCGGCGAGCGGCGCCTTAACGGCGACGATGAGCGACTTGGCGCGGCTGAGCACGTCGGCCTCGTCGGCGGCGATAAGCGAATCGATGGCGCGAACCATCTGACGGCGGGCGTCCTGGCGCTCAGCGCTCTTGAGGAACTCGATGCCACGCGTGGGGCTTCCCGCCACGGCGACGGCCATGCGGCAACGCGCAGGGTCCTGACCGGTGGCGCGGCTCACGGCCTGCGCGGCGACGGCGGGCGACACCAGCCGAAACGGCACGCACTGGCAGCGGCTCACGATGGTGGGCAACATCACGTCTGCCGAGGTGCCCAGCAAGATAAACATAACGCCCTCGGGCGGCTCCTCGAGTGTTTTGAGCAGTGCGTTGGCGGTGTTGGCGCGCAGCTGCTCGGCACGGTCGATGATGTAGACCTTGGCCTTGGCACGGATGGGCGCCAGGGGCACGTCGTCGAGCAGCTCGCGTGTCTGGGCGATAAGGTAGCCCGTGGCGCTCTCGGGCGTGTAATAGTGCACGTCGGGGTGCGTATGGCGGGCGACGCGCACGCAGCTATCGCATGAGCCGCAGCCATCCTGCTCGCACAGGAAGGCTTGGGCGAGCGCCCACGCGGCGTCGAGCTTGCCCGCGCCGGGCGCGCCCAAAAACAGGTAGGCGTGCGATGCGCGACCGCTGGCGACGGCATTGGTCAAAAAGTCGCGCACGCGCTGTTGGGTGTCAAGCTTGGCCAGCAGGCTTGCCTGAGCGGGGGCCATGTTACTCGGCCTCCTGGGCAAGCGCGGCGGTGACGGCATCCTGGGAAATGTCGAGGCCGTAGGCGCGAACCTGCTCGACCGTCTGTGCGAATACGTCCTCGATGGACGCGGTCGCGTCGATGAGCTTTACGCGGTTTGGCTCCTCGGCGGCAATTGCACAAAAACCCTGGTAGACACGCTCTTGGAAGGCCATGCCCTTAGCCTCCATGCGATCTGCCGCGCCACGGGCTGCCATGCGCAGCGCCGCCTGCTCGGGCGTGATGTGATAGGCGAGCGTGAGCGCCGGGTGCGTACCCGCGACGGCCAGGTTGTTGGCATCGCGCACCATCTGACGATCGAGGCCATCGGCAAACGCCTGGTAGCAGGTCGTGGAATCGTAGAAGCGATCGCACAGGACCACCTTGCCGGCAGCAAGGGCGGGCGCGATGACCTCGTGCACCAACTGAGCGCGTGCCGCCTCGTAGAGCAGCAACTCGCAGGTGTCGCCCATCGCCGTATTGGCAGGGTCGAGCAGCAGAGCACGGATCTTTTCGCTGATGGCGGTACCGCCCGGCTCGCGCAGGCTCACAACCTGGTAGCCAGCGAGCTCGAGCGCACGGGCAAGCAGGCGCGCCTGCGTAGATTTACCGGCGCCATCGACACCCTCGAGCGTAATGAAGCTATGTTGAGCGGGCTCAAAAGCCATGGGCGCAGCCCCTTCCTACAAGGCGCGTAAATGCAGATATATATCAACCAAGCCATGATACCCCAGTGCTCGGTGCGTCCCCAATGGCTAAAGGTGCCTTTCCAAAGTTGCGGTGAAATAGGGACTGATTGAAGCTCTGAGACCGCCAAACAGTCCCTATTTCACCGCAACTTATGATGGGGAATTTTGGACGCTGGGTATAATCGTCGTATTGCATTGAAATGTGGCGAAAGGAGTGGCAATGTCTCGGTATTGCGCCTCGTGCGGCAAGCTTCTTGCAGATAATGCCAAGTTCTGCACCTCGTGCGGTGCACCCGTTGAGCAAACAACCGCGAGCGATAGCCAGCCCGCTTTTGAGCAGACCGGCTCCCTTGATGCGCCGCAAGCCAAGGCGGACGACCCCCTCGCCTATCGCCCCGACCCCGCCGCAAGCCCCGCGGCCGTCGAGACCACGCAGCGCATACCCATCGCGAGCGGCTCGCCCCAACAGCAGCCGGCTCCCGCATACGCGCCCGCTTCGCCACAGACCCCCGCTCCCAAAAAGAGCGGCGCCGGGCCGCTTATCGCCGTTATCGTTGTGCTGGTGGCGATCATCATCGCCCTGGTCGTTTTCTTTGTGATCAAGCCTTTCGACAGCGCCGCCACGCAGACGACTGCCGAGGTAGCTAAGCTGCACCATGACGTCGACGACGATGACCTAAAGCCTCTCGGCGATCCCAACAGCCTGTACGACGATGATGACGATGACGACGAGGATGGCGGCGAAGCAACGCTCTCCGAGCAGAACCTCTACCGTCGCCTGAGCGAATACTACGACTTGCTCGAAGACCTCGACAACTACGTCCGTGGCTGCGCGCAGAACTTCAACGGCAGCTATCTGGAAGAGGATCGGACCACCCGTCAAAATCTCGCTGACGTCGCCGAGCGCACGGAGGACACCATCGAGCAGTATTACGACATCGTCGAGGACCTAGACGTTCCGACGAGCTCCAAGAACTACAGCTCCTGGAAGGACATCATCGCCCTGTACGACGACCTGGATCACCGCATTGACGCAATCTGTGATGCCTGGGAGATCAGCCTGAAATACGCCAAGCCTGCGGATCACAAGAATGAGATCGTGGCGCCGCTGTCGCGCGACAACGTGGCGGGCACCAATGACAATAAGTACCGCCTAGACTTTGAGGAGCGCTATCCCGGCGCCAAGCCTGTCGAGGTGAAGTAATCCCAACAACTGATCAAAACTTGCGGTGAAATAGGGATTAATTAGGCCTTTTGCCAGCAAAAAGGGGGTGCGGACGATTTCTTGGACCGCGCCTAGGCGTATCCAAGCTTCCTGC
>CABVDH010000002.1 GCA_902497065.1 uncultured Collinsella sp.
CGAGCTCCAGCAGGAGTTCGCCGACTTTGCCACCTCGGTCGACAAATCGAAATTTAAGTTAGGTATCTGCGGTGGGATGCTTTGACGTTGCGCTGGTCGACCATTGCGTACCTTAATGTGGTGTCTATTTTTTTATGGCCAAGGAGCACCTGGACTTGTTCGATGGGCATTCCTTTGTCGATTGCCTTTGTAGCAAGCGTTCTTCTGAACTTATGAGGGTGGACCCTTCCTAAATCAAGCTCGCGCCCCAGTTTTCTAAGCAGCGCCTCGACGCCGCCAATTTGTAGCCTCTCGTGTGGCGCCTTGCTCGACACGAAGAGTGCTTCAGAGCTGTCCATTCGGGTTGACAGGTAATTCTCAATATGGACTTTAGTCTTTGCGTCAAAATAGACGATGCGGTCCTTATTACCCTTGCCGTGTACGATGCATTCCCGATTGATAGTGTCGATAGAGTTCCTGTCCAACGAGACGAGTTCACCCACACGCATGCCCGTGGAGCGCAACAGGTCGATCAGGGCAAGGTTTCGGGGCGACCCGCAGTTATCGCAAAGAATTTCAACGACTTCATCGCTATACGTTTCCTTTATGGGCTGCGGAGCCTTGACTCTTTTAATGCGTCTTACCGGGCTCTTAATGATATGGTCCTCGTCTTCGAGCCATGAGTAGAAGCTTGAGATGATTCTTCGGACATTGTCGACGGTGACGCGACTGACGCCGGCTTTTTGCTGATAGTCGGAAAGATAGGACCTAATCTCTTCGGTTCCCAGGTCGCAAGCTGGTGTATCGAATGATTCAAGCATTTTATTGATGGTGGTTTCGTAGTAGGAGATGGTCCTATCCGAGCAGCCTTCGAGGCGTTTTGCAGACAGAAATAGATCCAGGAATGATTCGCTTTCACCGTCGCCGCCGTCTTCGGCTAATTGGCTTTCATCGAAAAGGCAGTGCGATAAAACCTTTTTGAGCTGGCGGTTCTGCTGCGTGGTCAGGTAGGGGAGCATGAGACGGGTGATTTCCCTGGCTGTTTTCGTGAGGTCCATGGCGGCGTCCTTCCTTGCGCGGTGGGTGGCGCTATTTTCCTTTGTTTACCCGTGCGTTATGGAAGGGATGCCGGGTGGCACTTCCGCTAGGCAGCGTCAAGGGGGCCCGTGAAACCCCGCACGGAGCTCTGCATCGCTCCGATGCGGCTTTGCCCGCAGAGCGAGATGTTCAGAAGCGTTTTATTAACGGGGGATGTCTTTCGGATTCTTTTGATGGGGATGTGGAAACACTGATGAAGTTTACGAATAGCGAGGTTGAGGGGTTCGCCTGTGCCCATCGCCTCTCGTGTGCGGATGGATGGTGCCGGTGGCTGTTTGAGATTGCAGTCGCGCCGACGGGATTGGTTGGGGCCGGTACAAGGCGAGCACGCCCCATGCCGTTATGGTAGATGCATCTTTGTCGATAGAGTGCTCGATTAATCTACGCGGGGGCGCTGAGAAGATCTTCCAGCATCGGGTCTACCCCGGCGGCGACCATGCCCTCGATCAGGTGCTGGGCGTGGAACCGACCAACTGTCCATGCGATATATGAAAGCGTCTGACAAGCGCGCTCCTTGATATCAAATGCAGCTTTGCTTAGAACGATGGCCTCCGCGATGTCGGCAAATGCGTCGTGATCTCCCCATGTCTTACAGGCTTGTATTATGCCCTGGTCGATAGCGTCCATAACAAAGGCGCCCGATCCGTCCGCAACGCACCTGCCGTCGGCAAAGAGCTTCCAGCTGGACGGCTCGCGCGAATCGTCTCCGAGCAGCTGAATCTGCAGCACGTGCGGTTCACCAGCAGCACAGAGCTCTTCCTCGAGCTGCTGCACCGTGAAGCGCATCTGGTGGGAGAGGCTGTTCTTGACCATGGCCGAGGCATAGCCGCTCGGCTCGTCCAGAAGATGCATTCGTTTTGGCTTGGCTGCCAGGTTGTGGAAGTTGCGCTCACTGCGCACGGAGAAATTGTCCATACGGACTCCTTTCATCGATGTTGGCAGGGCCACCGTGCCTCTTGGCCGGTTGGCGTCGGGATCGTGGAGCCAACTCTCTACCCCGACTCTGGATAAAACGCGCCCGCTCCTTGCGGGCAAGATGGAGTCTATCAACGTGTACGGACTCAACGTGTACGGACAGAAATCAAGCGCCATCCGCGAAATGACGCGCGGATGGCGTTGGTTTCCCAAGTGATTATTCGGCTTTCATCCGGAAAAGTGTCGAAATCAGCCGTGTAAAAGTACGGAAAAGTGTCGAAATAGGCACCTTAAAACTTCGGAAAAGTGTCAAATTCGATGGGCAAATTATCCGGAAAAGTGTAGCTGGATGACAAAACAGCACTTAGAAGCCGATGCTGGATGCGGGATCCTGCGGCCGCCTTCAGCCCTCGCTACTCGTCGTCCCCGTCGTTGGGGTCGCCCTTGAGGGTGTTGATGTCCAGGTACTGGTTATCGTCCTCTTTTTGCTGGGTCTCCGACTCCGCTTGGGTAGGGCCGCGGAACAGCTGGAATCCCTCAAACGCAATGACACCGAGCAGGGCAATGATAATGGCGATAAAGGCAACCTTGACTGCCTGCGGAAATTCCGAGAAACGCAGCGCCTTTTCCTCGGCGTAATAATCGGCGAAGCGCTCTTCGCCCGTGCTTTTGGTATACGCCGGCGCGGACGCGGCCTCCGGGTCATATTCCGGTGCGGGCGTGGCAGCGTACGGATCGTTGAGATAATCGCTCGATGCGGTGCCATAATCCTCGGTCTCGATGCGACCGTTGCCAGCATAGCCATCGGAATAATCGGAATATGCCGCACCGCCCTCAGAGTCTGCGGCGCTCGTGTTGGCGGCAAAAAGCGGGTTAACTGGAACATCGAGCGCCGGCATGCCGGTAGAGGTCTCATCCAGATCGGTTGCAGCCCAGGAATCGTAGGCAACCTGATGGGCAACGGGCTCATCGAGCCTTGCGACCGGAGGCTTGCGTGCCGCAGGAACAGGCAACTGCTGGGCGCTGTACATAACGGTGCTGTCGGCCGATTTGCCCTGCGTCGCTGCAGCGAGAAATGCCGCCGTCTCGGACGGGTCGCTTGCGGGGCGGGGAGCGGGCGTGGGCGCCGAAGTGGGTGCGGGCGTAGGCGCGGGCGTCGAAACAGGCGACTGCGCAGGAGTCGGCGCAGATGCGGGCTTAGGCGCAAGTGCGGGACTGGGGTTTGACGGGCGAGCCCCGCCGCCCATGAGTTCGTCGGCGGTCCACGGGCGATCATCCATCACGTCATCAAGGCTCAGCGAAAACAGGTCGTCTTCACCCTCATCGAACATGCGGTGCACATGTCCACCAATTGCCGGAATCAATCCGCGACCGGTGCATGATGCCTTGCTCAACGCCATTCTGTTCCACCCTTTCGAAATACTAATGACATCGATTATATGGAACTTCTCAAGCGGCTCGGTCTTGGATTCGAGCTTTCCAGAACTCGCGCCCAAAATGGGAGGGGCAATCCAGGCGAGCGCTTACTTGTCGCCGGCCGCCGCCTTGGCCTCATTGAGGTAGCTATAGAAGCTGTACTTTGAGATGCCAAAGAACTCGCAGGCGCGCTCGCTCGACTTGGAAATGAGAAAGGCGCCGCGACGGTCGAGGTAGCCAATGGCACGAATGCGCTCGTCTTTGGTCATGAGCGCCGCGGGCTTGCCCACAAACTGCTCGCACTCGTGCAGCAGGTCCTCGAGCAGGTCGCCGATGTTCTTGGTAATGGGCTCGGGCTCGGTATAGCCCGTGCCGCCGGTGCCGGTAAAGGCGTCGAGCGAACGCTCAAAAGCCTTCATGAGCGTAATGTCAAAGTTAATGCCCAAAATGCCGACGGGCTTGCCCTCGTCGTTGCGGATAAAGATGGTCGAGGACTTGAGCAGCTTGCCATCGGTGGTTTTAGTGAGGTACGGCTCGCGGTCGTGTACGTCGGTGCTGCCCTCGTGCATGGACTCAAACACAATATGGCTGGGGCCGTCACCCAGTTTGCGCCCGCTGACGTGGCCGTTTTCGATCACTACGATGGAGTGGTCCACGTCCTCGGTCTCCAGATCGTGGACGACGACTTCGCAGTTGGGGCCAAATTGGAGCGCCAGGCCGTGTGCGAGGCGCTTGTAAAACTCAATCTGTGCGGGGGTCATGGGTGCCTTCCTAAAAATTAGTTTGGGCACACTTTGCCATAAACCACATCTGTTCGCAAACAAATCCATCAACAAGGCAATTCATGACCGTTCGGCGGCGAAAAAGTACCGATTACGGCAACAAACAATTTGTTAGGTATGCCAATCAAAAAGTGTGATAGAACATTACTAACAAACTTTTTGTTTGGCATCCACATAAAAGTTCAGTCGCATGAATGGGAATGGGCTGAAACGCGTATGCGGGGGCCGGCAAGAGAGGACTTAAGGAGTTCACCGTATGGCCGATAAGATCCAGTGGGCGGGCAACACGATGCCCAAGAGCGATGACAAGCACTTGGGAATCATGAGCCTCGACCACGTGAAGAAGGCCCGTGCCTTCCACCAGTCGTTCCCCCAGTACACCGTCACTCCGCTTGCCCGCCTGGATGGCCAGGCTGCACGCCTGGGCCTGTCCAACCTGTGCGTTAAGGACGAGAGCTATCGCTTTGGCCTCAACGCCTTTAAGGTCCTGGGCGGTTCGTTTGCCATGGCCAACTACATTGCCGACGAGACCGGCAAGGACGTTGCCGAGTGCACCTTCGATTACCTGACCTCCGATCAGCTTGCCAAGGACTTTGGCCAGGCCACCTTCTTTACCGCCACCGACGGCAACCATGGCCGCGGCGTGGCATGGGCTGCCAACAAGCTGGGCCAGAAGGCCGTCGTGCACATGCCTAAGGGTTCCACCAAGCCCCGCTTCGATAACATCGCCGCCGAGGGCGCCACGGTGACCATCGAAGAGGTCAACTACGACGAGTGCGTGCGCATGGCCGCCGCCGAGGCCGATGCCTGCGAGCGCGGCGTCATCGTTCAGGACACCGCCTGGGAGGGCTACGAGAAGATCCCGTCTTGGATCATGGAGGGCTACGGCACCATGGCTTCCGAGGCTGCCGAGCAGCTGCGCGAGATGGCCATCAACCGCCCGACGCACGTCTTTGTCCAGGCTGGCGTGGGCTCGCTCGCCGGCGCCGTGGTGGGCTACTTCACCAACCTGTATCCCGATAACCCGCCCACCTTCGTTGTGGTCGAGTGCGCTCCTGCCGCCTGCCTGTACAAGGGCGCTGCCGCCGGCGACGGCGATCCGCGTATCGTGGACGGTGACATGCCCTCCATCATGGCCGGTCTGTGCTGCGGCGAGCCCAACATCCTGGGCTGGGATATCCTGCGCAACCATGCCACCGCCTTCGTGTCCTGCCCCGACTGGGTCACCGCTCGCGGCATGCGCACCCTGGGCGCTCCCGAGAAGGGCGACCCGCGCGTCATCTCCGGCGAGTCCGGCGCTGTGACCACCGGCCTGGTCGAGACCCTCATGCTCGATTCCGAGTACGCCGAGCTCAAGGAACTCATCGGCCTGGATAAGACGAGCTCCGTGCTCTGCTTCTCCACGGAAGGTGACACGGACCCCGACCAGTATCGTCGAATTGTTTGGGAAGGCGAATATCCCACTTGTTAATCGTTGGGGCGGAGTAAATAGGTATCGCTCCGCCACCCCACAGGTAGATTCCTTCGTTTGAAAGGTTATGAACAATGGCTAAAGAACTCGATTTCGACGCTATCAAGGCTGCTGCTGAGTCCCACCGTGCTGATATGTCGCGTTTTCTTCGCGCAATGATTAGCCACCCCTCTGAGTCTTGCGAGGAGGGTGAGGTTGTCGCTTGCATCAAGGCCGAGATGGAGAGCCTTGGCTATGACGAGGTCAAGGTCGACGGCCTGGGCAACGTTATGGGCTTTATGGGCGAGGGCGACAAGATCATCGCCATCGACTCCCACATCGACACCGTCGGCATCGGCAACATCGAGAACTGGGATGCCGATCCCTATGAGGGCTACGAGACCGACGAGATCATCTACGGCCGCGGCGGCTCCGACCAGGAGGGTGGCATGGCTTCTGCTACCTACGCTGCCAAGATGATGAAGGACATGGGCCTCATCCCCGAGGGCTACAAGATCATGGTCGTCGGCACCGTCCAGGAAGAGGACTGCGACGGCATGTGCTGGCAGTACATCTACAACAAGGACGGCATTAAGCCCGAGTTCGTCATTTCCACCGAGCCCACCGACGGCGGCATCTATCGCGGTCACCGCGGTCGCATGGAGATCCGCGTCGACGTTCACGGCACCTCCTGCCACGGCTCCGCTCCCGACCGCGGCGACAACGCCATCTACAAGATGGCCGACATCATCGCCGACGTCCGCGCCCTCAACAACAACGGCTGCGACGAGTCGACCGACATCAAGGGCCTCGTCAAGATGCTCGACCCCAAGTACAACCCCGAGCACTTCGAGGACGCTCGCTTCCTGGGTCGCGGCACCTGCACCGTCAGCCAGATCTTCTACACCAGCCCCAGCCGCTGCGCTGTCGCTGACTCCTGCGCCATCTCCATCGACCGTCGTATGACCGCCGGTGAGACCTGGGAGTCCTGCCTGGACGAGATCCGCAACCTGCCGGCCGCCAAGAAGTACGGCGACGATGTGAAGGTCTCCATGTACATGTACGACCGTCCGTCCTGGACCGGCGAGGTCTACGAGACCGAGGCTTACTTCCCCACGTGGATCAACAAGGAGACCGCTCCGCACGTCAAGGCCCTCGTCGACGCCCACAAGGCCATGTTCGGCGACGAGCGCATCGGCTGCGAGCCCAGCATGGACAAGCGCACCGGTCGTCCGCTGTGCGACAAGTGGACCTTCTCCACGAACTGCGTTTCCATCCAGGGCCGCTACGGCATCCCCTGCGTCGGCTTTGGTCCGGGTGCCGAGTCTCAGGCTCACGCTCCCAACGAGGTCACCTACAAGGACGACCTGGTCACCGCTGCTGCCATGTACGTGGCTGCCCTGAACCTCTACGATCCGAGCCAGGCCGATGGCGATGCCACCGTGTTCCGCGCCGGTCTGACCAATAACAAGATCGATTAGTCCCATTCCTCGATCTTGTTGAGCCGGGGGCCGCTCGTGTCCCCGGCACCCCCTGTTGACTTGGGGCCCGCGGTCGTTATCTCCCATGCTTCCTCAACGGTGGCGGGTCCTCGTCATGGTGCTCTGCATGTTCTAGCCACACGCGCATGCCGGAGCACATCTGCTCATTGCGATCGTTTCATCTTTAGAAAGGACATTTCCATGGACGCTAAGTTTACCGAGCTCGTCGAGCAGCTGAACGGCCTCGATTTTAAGGGTATGTACGGCAGCGACTTCCTGCACACCTGGGATAAGACCACCGATGAGCTCAAGGCGCTCTACATCGTCGCCGACGCTCTGCGCGAGCTGCGCGAGAACAACGTTTCGTCCAAGATCTTCGACTCCGGTCTTGCCGTCTCCCTGTTCCGCGACAACTCCACCCGTACGCGCTTCTCCTTCTCTAAGGCCGCCAACCTGCTCGGCCTTGAGCTGCAGGACCTGGACGAGAAGAAGTCCCAGATCGCTCACGGCGAGACCGTCCGCGAGACCGCTACCATGATCTCCTTCATGGCCGACGTCATCGGCATCCGCGACGACATGTACATCGGCAAGGGTGACGCCTACATGGCCGAGGTCTCCGAGTCCGTGCAGCAGGCCTACGAGGACGGCGTTCTGGATCACCGTCCCACGCTCATCTCCCTGCAGTCCGACTCCGATCACCCCACGCAGTCCTCTGCCGACATGCTCTACCTCATCAACGAGTTTGGTGGTCTTGAGAACCTCAAGGGCAAGAAGGTTGCCGTTACCTGGGCCTATTCGCCCTCTTACGGCAAGCCGCTGTCCTGCCCGCAGTCGCTGATCAGCCTGCTGCCCCGCTTTGGCATGGACGTCACCCTGGCTCACCCCGAGGGCTACGACCTCATGCCCGAGGTCGTCGAGCGCGCTAAGGGCTACGCCGCCGAGTCCGGCACCACCTTTAAGCAGGTCAACACCATGGCCGAGGCCTTCGAGGGCGCCGATATCGTGATCCCCAAGAGCTGGGCTCCGTTTGCCGCCATGGAGAAGCGCACCAACCTGTACGCCGAGGGCGACGACGCCGGCATCGCCGCGCTCGAGAAGGAGCTGCTCGCCCAGAACGCCACTCATCAGGATTGGTGCTCCACGACCGAGCTCATGGAGAAGACCGCCAACGGCCAGGACACCATCTTTATGCATCCGCTGCCCGCCGACATCTCCGGTGTCTCCTGCGAGCACGGCGAGGTCAACGCCGACGTCTTCGACATGCACCGTGTGGGCATGTACAAGGAGGCCAGCTACAAGCCGTACGCCATCGCTGCCATGATGTTCCTGCAGAAGGTTGCCGATCCCGCCGCTACCCTCAAGGCTCTCGACGAGCGCAACACCGCCCGTTGGTTCCAGGCCTAAAGCTGGGCTGAGAAATGGCTAAGCGTATCGTTGTCGCCCTGGGCGGAAACGCCCTCGGCGCCAACCTTCCCGAGCAGATGGAGGCCGTCAAGACGACTTCCAAGGCCATTGTCGACCTGATCGAGGAAGGCAACGAGGTCGTCGTCGTGCATGGCAACGGACCCCAGGTGGGCATGATCGCCAACGCGATGGCCGAGCTCACGCGTTCTAATCCTCAGAAGTACGTTCCCTGCCCGTTGTCCGTTTGCGGCGCCATGAGCCAAGGCTACATTGGCTATGACCTGCAAAACGCCCTGCGCGAGGAAATGCTCGACCGCAATATCGACAAGGGCGTCGCCACCGTGCTCACCCAGGTCGAGGTTGCGGCAGACGACCCGGCCTTTGCCGACCCGGTCAAGCCGATCGGTCCGTGGATGAGCGAGGCCGAGGCCAAGGAGCTGGAGGCCGACCGCGGCTATCAGTTCATCCACGACGAGAAGCAGGGCTTCCGTCGCGTGGTTGCCTCGCCCAAGCCCGTGAACATCGTCGAGCTCGACACCATTAAGTCGCTCGTCGAGTCCAACCACGTGGTGATCTCCTGCGGCGGTGGCGGCATTCCCGTCACCAAGGCCCAGGGCAACCACCTTAAGGGCGCTGCCGCCGTCATCGATAAGGACTTTGCGGCCGAGAAGCTCGCCGAGCAGCTCGATGCCGATGCCCTGATTATCCTGACGGCCGTGGAGAAGGTTGCCATTGGCTTTGGCACCGACCATGAGCAGTGGCTCGACACGCTGACCGCGGCTGACGTAAAGCGTCTGTCCGAGGCCAACGAGTTCGGTCGCGGCTCCATGCTGCCCAAGGTCCAGGCCGCCTCGACGTTTGCCGAGAGCAAGCCGGGCCGCACGGCGCTCATCACGCTGCTCGAGAAGGCGCGTGACGGTCTTGCCGGCAAGACCGGTACCACGTTTACCGGCGACGCTGAGTAGGCATATCTGCACCATTGAGGAGGGTGCCCTGCGTCGCGGGGTGCCCTCCTTTGTGCTATGGAGAGCCAAGGGTCGTTCGCTGGAAAACGAGTGCGTGCCTGTTCCGACGGAGTGTGAGCTTGGTATGGTGGGTATAGCAACTATGGTGTCCAAAGCAGCCAGGGGAGGTTTGCGGAGATGAAACTCGGTTGCGTCATTATGGCTTCGGGCGAGGGCAAGCGGTTTGGCTCCAACAAGATGCTTGCCGATATCTATGGCGAGCCGCTGATTGCCCGGACCATCGATTCGGTTCCCCGGGGCTTTGACGTCGTGGTTTCGACGCGTTGGCCCGAGGTCGCTCAGATTTGCGAGGACAAGCATTGCCCGTGCGTGCTGCACGATGGCGAGCTGCGCAGCGAAAGCGCCCGTGCGGGCCTTTCGTGGGGAGTCGAACGCAACTGGAAAGGTTGCCTCTTTTTGCCGGGCGACCAGCCGCTCGTGAGTTCGGATTCTTTTGAGGCTATGGTTCGTGCATTTGACGAGCGTGGCCGCAAGCATCCGGTGCGTCTTGCGTGCAACGGTGAGCCTTCGAGCCCGGTGCTCTTTCCGGCGGAACTGTTCGATGCACTTATGTGTCTCGAGGGCAAGGACGGCGGCGGTTCGATCCTCAAGAGCCGTATCGACGTGGTGCTGGTCGAGGCGCGTGCCTACGAGCTGTGGGACGTCGATACCGCCAAGGGACAGCAACGCATAACGGAGCATATCGCTGCCTGCTCGTATTTTGATCGCGTGGCCAACTGTATTAATCAATAAGGAGCAACATGATCATCATCAAAAACGGCGCGCTCGTGACGCCGCAGGGACTTCGCCGCGCCGATCTTGCTATGGAGGGCGATAAGATCGTGCGGATCGCCGCGGCGATTGAGCCGGCCGAGGGCGATACCGTCGAGGATGCCGCGGACTGCTGGGTGTTTCCCGGCTTTATCGACGGCCACACGCACATGCAGTGCTGGACCGGCATGGATTGGACAGCCGATAGCTTTGAGACCGGCACGCGCGCGGCCGCCTGCGGCGGCACGACGACCATCGTGGACTACGCGACGGCCGATCGCGGCGTGACTATGCCCGATGCCTTGGCCGAGTGGCATCGCCGCGCCGACGGAACCTGCACGGCCAACTACGCCTTTCATATGGCACTCGCCGAGTGGAACGAGCGCAACCGCGCCGACCTTTCGGCCATGCGCGAGGCGGGCGTATCGTCGTTCAAGACCTACTTTGCCTACGATCATCTGCGCCTGGACGATGCCGAGACGCTCGAGGTGCTCGAGGAGCTCAAGTATATTGGCGGCATGCTGTGCGTGCATTGCGAGAACGGTACGCTGGTGAATGAGCTACAGAAGCGCGTGTTTGAGCAGGGTATCCACGGGCCCGAGGGCCATGCGCTCAGCCGTCCGGATGTGTGCGAGGCCGAGGCAGTGAGCCGTCTGCTATATCTGGCGCACCTGGCCGGCGACGCACCGGTCAACGTGGTGCACCTTTCGACCAAGCTGGGGCTCGAGGCCATTCGTGCCGCCAAGGCGCGCGGGCAGAAGAATATCTATGTCGAGACCTGCCCTCAGTATCTGATGCTCGACGATACGTGCTACTTGGAGCAGGGCGAGGACGGCTTTGCGGGTGCCAAGTATGTGATGAGCCCGCCGCTGCGCCATGCGGGTGACCGCGCGGCACTGCGCGAGGCGCTTGTGGCCGGCGAGATCGATACGATTGCGACCGACCACTGCAGCTTTAACCTGCACGGGCAAAAGGACCGCGGGCGTGATGACTTCCGCGCGATTCCCAACGGCGGGCCCGGTGTGGAGCATCGTCCCGTCGCGATCGCCACGAGCTTTGAGGGACAGCTGGGCCCCGAGGATTTGTGCCGCTTGATGAGCGAGAACCCGGCGCGCGTCTTTGGCATGTATCCGCGCAAGGGCTGTCTTGCCGAGGACTCCGATGCCGACGTGTGCGTATGGGATCCCCAGGCGCGCTGGACCATTCGCGCGGCGACGCAGCACCAGGCTGTGGACTACACGCCGCTCGAGGGTTTTGAGGCGCACGGCCGCGCCAAGGCTGTGTTTGTGAACGGCGTGCTGGCCGCGCGCGACGGCGAGCCCACCGGAGCCCAGCCCGGCCGCTACGTCCCCCGCTAGCAGGAAGATCACCGGATTCCCCTCCGCAGTTGCGGTGGAATAGTTCCTGTTTAGCCGCCAAATAGGCCGTTTCAGGAACTATTCCACCGCAACTTATAGGTCTGTTGGGGCAGCGCCGGCTATTTGAGACTGGTGGCGATGAGGGAGCGGTCGAGGGCGGCCTCGAAGCGATCTGCCATCGTTGGGTCGGCAAGCGTGTCGACTTGGTTGAGCATGATGCGGGCATTGTTGAGGTTCAGCATCCGCAGTTCGGCATTGAGCACCATGGCGACGCGCTCGGGCGTGGCGATATCGGTGAGCTCGCAGCCGCAACGCTCGCAAAAGAGCTCGGGGCGGTGGACGGCTTCGTTGATGGGCTTGCCCAAGCCTGAGGCGCCGACGATCCAGATGACGTTGGCAGTGCCGGCAGGAATAACCGGCTCCCAGGCGGCATGCGCCTTGAGCGGGAGTCGCTTGCTGCCATCTGCCTCGGCCAACACGTAGTCAAAGCGCTGCGCCAGCTCGTTGAGCGGCTCGGCGGGGGCGGAGAGCTTGCCTGTCTCCGGGTCCAAAACACCCGCCTGGCAGATGCTTCCGCGGGCAAGTCCCGTGCATGCCTCGCAGGTGCAGCCGGGGACATGCAGGGTCCCCGGCTGCCAAGGCGCGGCGTCCAGACGACGGCTCGACCCGTCCCATGGCACACCGGCGACGGGAAACATGTGCGTGGTGGTGCAGAGGAGCACGCGGCCGCCAGCGCGCATGAGCTCAAGACCCAGCGTCTTTAGCAGGGTCGACTTGCCACCGCTGCCGATAATCGCGGTAATGCCCGGCTCGATCTTGAGCGCGGAGGCAAGGTTTCCACTCGTCGTTTCCATCTGTTCACCGCCGTATAATACTGTGATAATAAATAATCATCAGAGTGGCGGTCGAACCGCTTTTGCTCTGCTCAAACCGTAGCACAGGGAGGTGCCCCGGGAATGCTCGTTTATGTTCGCGGCGCCGGCGATATCGCCACGGGCGTCGCCGCTCGCTTGGTGCGCTCCGGCGTGTCGGTCGTTATGGCCGATATCGCGGTTCCCACGTGCATCCGCCGCACAATCAGTTTTTGCGAGGCCATTCGCCTGGGCGAGGTCGAGGTCGAAGGCATTCGCGCTCGCTTGGCACAGACGCCGGCTGAGGCGCTCGGGATTACCCAAGCGGGGGATGTTGCCGTCGTGGTGGACCCCCAGGCCAAGATGCTCGATGAACTGAAACCCGCTGCCGTGGTCGACGCGATTCTGGCCAAGCGCAACTTGGGCACCACGCGCGATATGGCGCCTGTCGTCATCGCCGTGGGGCCGGGCTTTACCGCGCCGGTTGACTGCGACGCCGTGGTCGAGACCATGCGCGGGCATTTTCTCGGCCGTGTCATTACCCAAGGTTCGCCCCAGCCCAACACGGGCGTGCCAGGCATTATCGCCGGCTATGGCAAGGAGCGCGTTATCCACAGCCCCGCCGCCGGCATGTTTCGGTCCGATCGCGCAATCGGCGACATCGTGAGCGCCGGAGACGTGATTGGCTACGCGGGCGATACGCCCATGTGCACGCAGATCGATGGCTGTCTGCGGGGGCTTTTGGCGAACGGCGTGCAGGTGACTGAGGGCTTTAAATGCGCCGATGTCGATCCGCGCGGCGATGCCAGCTATATCAACTACATTTCGGACAAGGCGACGTCGGTCGGCGGCGGCGTGCTCGAGGCACTCGCTATGCTCACCGATATCTTTAGAGGATAGAAGGCGGCAATGGAAAAGCTCGATGTTGTGAATGCGGCGCTTGCCGCCCTGCGTGCTGGCGAGACGTGCGAGCTCGTGGTCGTGGCCGGCACGGCGGGGTCGTCGCCGCGCGGCGTGGGCGCCTGGATGGCCGTCTTTGCCGATGGCAGCCAAACGGGCACCATCGGCGGCGGCAAGATTGAGCTCTTTGCGCTGGATGAGGCGCGCGAGCTCCTGAGCGCGGGACGGTCGCGTCTGGTCCGCTACACCATGGGCGGCGAGAACTCCGATACCGGCATGATCTGCGGCGGAGCCATCTGCCTGTGCTACCTGCATCTGGATGCGGCTCAGGCACCGTTGTTCCAGGAAATTGCCGACGTCTTGGCGTATCGACGCATCGGCGACTTCGTCATCGACTTTGAACCGTTTGTCACCCAGGCGATCGAGGGCGATGTGGACGAATACCATGGTGAGACATCGCGCCATACCATTGCCGGCTGCCCCGGGCTTTCGCTGGTGGAGGAGGGGAGTAAGGTCACCTACACCAACGCCGCCTCCGAGATTCCCCCGGCGCACATCGAGACGCTCTGCCCCGAGGGCCTGACCTACATCTTTGGCTGCGGACACGTGGGCGCCGCGACGGCGCGCGTGCTCACGGCGGCGGGCTTTGCCGTTGTGGCGTGCGATGACCGCCCCGGCACGCTGGCGCCCGAATGGGTTCCCGGTGTCTACGATCGTCGCCTGGTCGACTACAAGAACCTGAGCGAGCTGTGTCCCATCGGTCCGCGCGACTTGGTGGTCGTGGCCACGGCGGGCCACAAGTCCGATATCGACGTGGTGATTCAGGCCATGCGCGCCAAACCCGCCTATCTGGGCTGCTTGGGCTCGCGCCGTAAGACGGCCTTTGTACGCGCCCGCCTGGAGCAGGAGGGCTTTACGCAGGACCAGATCGACGAGCTGCACCTGCCGATCGGCGTTGCCATCGAGGCCGAGGACCCCGAGGAGATCGCCATCTCCATCGCCGCCGAGATGATCCACTTGCGCCGCACCAAACTCGTCCCCCGCAAGCGCTAATCGCATCCCCACCAATAAGTTGCGGTGAAATACGGATTGTTTAAGCCTGTTAGGTTGCCAAACAGTCCCTATTCCACCGCAACTGCTTTTTGGGACCCATTTGTGCGGGGGAGTTGTGGAGTTGTGCAGGCAGACGAGGTTTTTCTGGAAATACGCCCCCGATGCGCGTATAGTACCGATTGTTTTGTCGGCTCCTGCTGCGTCGAGTCCAAACCGCGAAATGCCATGAGCGGCGCGGATGCAGCCAGGAGGCACGAGGACAACCCACCGTGGCCACGCCCCGTGCTTAAAACCCCAAGAAGGAGTGAACAATGGCAGAAGAGAAGTATGTGCCGCGTCTGAAGACCAAGTACAACAACGAGGTCAAGCAGCAGCTTCAGGACAAGTTCCAGTACGAGAACGTCATGATGATCCCCAAGTTTGAGAAGATCGTCGTGAACATGGGTGTCGGCGAGGCCGCTACCGATTCTAAGGCCATCGACGGTGCCGTGCGCGACCTGCGCGCCATCACCGGCCAGCAGCCGATGATCACCCGTGCCCGCAAGTCCATCGCCACCTTCCGCCTGCGCGCTGGTATGCCGATCGGCTGCAAGGTTACCCTGCGTGGCGACCGTATGTGGGAGTTCTTCGATCGTCTGACCTCCGTCGCGATCCCCCGTATCCGCGACTTCCGCGGCATCTCCGCCAAGAGCTTCGACGGCCGTGGTAACTTCTCCATGGGCGTCACCGAGCAGCTCATCTTCCCCGAGATAGACTTCGACTCCGTCGATCACCAGCGTGGTATGGACATCACTTTCGTGACCACCGCCAACACCGATGAGGAGGCCAAGGCCCTTCTGGACGCCTTCGGTTTCCCGTTCAAGAAATAGGTTCACCTGCCCTATAAGCGCCGTTCCCACAAGGGGGCGGCGCTTGGGGCGAACAATACTCTATGTGAGGAGGATATAAGTGGCTAAGACATCGATGATCGTCAAGTGCAATCGCAAGCAGAAGTTCTCTACTCGTGAGTACACGCGCTGCCAGCGCTGCGGCCGTCCGCACTCTGTGTACCGCAAGTTCGGCCTGTGCCGTGTCTGCTTCCGCGAGCTTGCACTCAAGGGCGAGCTTCCCGGCGTTACGAAGGCCAGCTGGTAAGTCACTACCAGCGTTTCAAGCATCCGTTTGGAACAGGGAAAACGCGCTAGTTAGGCTTTGCCGTTAAGGGCGGCGAAGAACCAAGAGCACGTGTTCATCAAGAACGAAGGAGAATCTGTATGAACCTTACAGACCCGATCGCAGATATGCTTACGCGCATCCGTAACGCTAACTCTGTGAACAAGGCCACGGTCTCCATGCCGAGCAGCAAGAAGCTCGTCGAGATCGCTCGTGTTCTGCACGAGGAGGGCTACATCGAGGGCTACGATGTCGAGGACACCGTTCCCCAGAAGACTCTGCACATCACGCTTAAGTATGGTCCCAAGAAGGCTAAGGTCATCAACGGCATCCGCCGCATTTCCAAGCCGGGCCTGCGTAAGTACACCGGCGTTGCCGACATGCCCCGCGTCCGCGGTGGCCTTGGTACCGCCATTATTTCCACCAGCCATGGCGTCATGACCGACCGCGATGCTCGCAAGCACAACGTCGGCGGCGAGATCATCGCTTACGTCTGGTAATTCGCTCGGTAGGTAGAAGGAAAGGAGATCACCGTGTCTCGTATCGGTAATAAGCCTGTCCAGATTCCCGCCGGAGTCGAAGTGGCAGTCAACGGCAACAACGTTGTCGTCAAGGGCCCCAAGGGCCAGCTCGAGCTCGATGTCTTTGAGAAGCTCGCTATCAACGTCGAGGACAACGTCCTCACCGTTTCCCGTCCCGACGACGAGCGTGAGACCCGTGCCCGCCACGGCCTCACCCGCGCCCTCATCCACAACATGGTTGTTGGCGTTTCCGAGGGCTTCGAGAAGAAGCTCGAGCTCGCCGGCGTCGGTTACCGCGTGCAGCAGAAGGGCAAGAATCTCGAGTTCTCCCTGGGCTTCTCGCACCCCGTGATCGTCGAGGCTCCCGAGGGCATCACCTTCGAGGTTCCCGACAACACCCACGTGAACGTCAAGGGTATTAACAAGCAGCAGGTCGGTCAGATCGCCGCTGAGATCCGCGGCCATCGTCCTCCCGAGCCTTACAAGGGCAAGGGTATCCACTACGTTGGCGAGCACATCCGCCGCAAGCTGGGTAAGGCTGCCAAGTAGTCGTAACCGACTCACTCGCATAAGACCAGCACCCCGTCAGGTGCTGGCAAGATCAACCTTTTTAGGAGTTTACGTATGAACAAGCATAAGGCGAAGCTGGAAGGCCTCAAGCGTCGTCAGCGTCGTGTTCGCGGCAAGGTCTCGGGTACCTCCGAGCGTCCGCGTCTTCGCGTGACCCGTACTAACGCCAACATCTATGCCCAGGTCATCGACGACAGCAAGGGCTCCAGCCTGACGCTCGTCTCTGCCTCGACCCTCGAGGCCGAGTTCAAGGGCACCCACACCTCGAACAAGGAGGCTGCGGAGAAGGTCGGTCAGCTCGTTGGCAAGCGCGCCATCGAGGCCGGCATCACCAAGGTCGCCTTCGATCGCGGTGGCCGTATCTACCATGGCCGCGTCAAGGCCCTCGCCGACGGTGCTCGTGCCGCCGGTCTCGAGTTCTAGGAGGTATGTAGCACATGGCTCGTAATCAGAAGCAGCAGCGCGAGGCCTCCGAGTTCGAGGAGCGCGTCGTTTACATCAACCGCGTGTCGAAGACCGTCAAGGGTGGTCGTCGCATGAGCCTCGTCGCTCTCGTCGTCGTTGGCGACGGCAAGGGCAACGTCGGCGTTGGCATGGGCAAGTCCGCTGAGGTGCCCATGGCCATCTCCAAGGCATCTCTCGATGCCAAGAAGAACATGTTCCACGTGCCGGTGACCGAGCAGGGCACCATCCCGCACGAGGTTCTCGGCCACTTTGGTGCCGGCCGCATCATCATCAAGCCCGCTGTCGAGGGTACCGGCGTTATCGCCGGCGGCGCTGTGCGTCCCCTCTTTGAGCTTGCTGGCATCAAGAACGTCCTGTCCAAGTCCCTCGGTACCGACAACGGCCTCAACATCATCAAGGCTGCCGTCGAGGGCCTCAAGGAGCTCTCCAGCCCTGAGGACGTCGCGGCTCGCCGTGGCCTGACGGTCTCCGAGATGTTCGTCGGTAAGGAGAACTAAGCATGGCTGACACCATCAAGATCAAGCAGGTCCGCAGCACCAACGGTTGCAAGCAGGACCAGGTCCGTACTGTCCGTGCCCTCGGTCTCCACAGGATCCGCGAGGTTCGCGAGATTGCTGACAACGAGTCCGTCCGCGGCATGATCTTCAAGGTCAAGCACCTTGTCGAGATTGTAGAGGAGTAGCAAATGCAGCTTCACGATCTTACTCCCGCGCCCGGTTCCACCAAGAACCGCAAGCGCGTCGGCCGTGGCAATTCTTCGGGTCACGGCACCACTTCTGGCCGCGGCCAGAAGGGCCAGGGTTCCCGCTCTGGCGGCACCAAGGGTGCCGGCTTCGAGGGTGGCCAGACTCCGCTGGCTATGCGCCTGCCCAAGCTTCCGGGCTTCCGCAACCCCCGTCGTATCGAGTACACCGCCGTTAACGTTGAGCGTCTCGAGCGTAAGTTCGAGGACGGCGCTGTGATCGACGGTGCCGCTCTTAAGGCCGCTCGCATCACCAAGAGCGAGTTCGAGCCCGTCAAGGTGCTCGGCAATGGTGAGCTCACCAAGAAGTTCACGGTCAAGGTCGACAAGGTCAGCGCTTCTGCGCAGGCCAAGATCGAGGCCGCCGGCGGAAAGGTCGAGCTGCCGTGCTAAATGGTCTTAAGAATGCTTTCCGCATCAAAGAATTGCGCGAAAAGATTCTTTTTACCATAGCTATGCTCGTCGTGTACCGCATTGGTGCGCACGTTCCTGTGCCCGGCATTCCCTTCCAGGGGATGCTGGGCCTTTTCTCGACCGATAACAATTCGGTCGCCGCAGGTGCTATGGCCCTCCTGAATCTTTTCTCTGGCGGCGCGTTGAGCTATGTGTCGGTGTTTTCGCTGGGCATCATGCCTTACATCACCAGCTCGATCATCCTCCAGATGCTCCAGGCCGTCGTGCCTTCCCTGCATGAGCTTGCCCGCGAGGGCGAGGTCGGTCAGACCAAGATTACGCAGTATTCGCGTTACCTCACCCTGGCTCTGGCAATCCTCAACTCCGTGGGTTACCTCTTCCTCTTTAAGAGCTTCGGCATCAGCTTCAATGGCGCCGGCGCTCCCGAGATCATCTTCGACCTCATGATCGTCGGTACGCTCACCGCGGGCGCCATGCTGATCATGTGGATTGGTGAGCTCATCACCCAGCGCGGTATCGGCAATGGCATGTCGCTGATCATCTTCGCGAACATCATGGCCGGTCTGCCGCAGGCTATCTTCTCCAGCACCGAGGGCAATGCCGGTGGCATCATCACCATGGTGATCATCTGCGCCATCATCCTGCTGGTTATCCCGCTGATTGTTTTCCTTGAGCGCGGCCAGCGCCGCATCCCGGTCTCCTACGCTAAGCGCGTCGTGGGCCGTCGCATGATGGGTGGCCAGACCACCTACCTGCCCATCAAGGTCAACACCGCGGGTGTCGTGCCGATCATCTTCGCTTCGGCGCTGCTGTACTTCCCGGCTCAGATTGCCGTGTTCTTCCCCGGCATCGGCTGGATTCAGGCAGTTGCCTCCGCGCTTTCGACCGGTTGGCTCAACTGGGTGCTTAACGTTGTCCTCATCGTGTTCTTCGCGTACTTCTACACCTCCATGGTGTTCAACCCCGATGACACGGCCGATAACCTTAAGAAGCAGGGCGGCTTTATTCCGGGCGTGCGTCCGGGTAGGGCTACCGCGGCCTACATCAAGAACGCGCTCAACAAGATCACGCTTCCCAGCGCTGTCTTTTTGGCGCTCATCGCCATCGTGCCTTCGATCATCTTCTCCTTCACGGGTAACCATCTGATCCAGGCATTTGGCGGCACGTCCATCCTCATCATGGTCGGCGTAGTGCTCGACACGGTCGATAAGCTCGAAGGCCAGATCAAGATGTATGATTACGATGGATTCTTTAAATAGGCTAGAGGAGGATTGCTCATGAACCTCGTATTGCTCGGAGCTCCGGGTGCCGGTAAGGGCACCGTCGCACAGGAGCTCGTCGCCGAGTTTGGCGTCGCCCACATTTCCACGGGCGACCTGCTGCGTGCTGCCGTCAAGGGTGGCACCGAGCTTGGTATTCAGGCTAAGAAGTACATGGACGCTGGCGAGCTCGTTCCCGACCAGCTCGTGATCGACCTTGTCAAGGAGCGCCTTGCCGCCGATGACGCCCAGCAGGGCTTCATCCTCGACGGCTTCCCGCGCAACACCGCCCAGGCTGTGACGCTCGATTCCGAGCTCTCCGCCATGGGTCGCGAGATCGACTGCGCCCTTCTGGTCGATGTGGCCCCCGAGGTCATTATCGATCGTCTGTCTTCGCGTCGCACCTGCCGCGCATGCGGTTACACCGGCACCGCTGCCGATGCTACCTGCCCCAAGTGTGGCGGCGAGATGTATCAGCGCGACGACGACAAGCCCGAGACCATCAAGAACCGTCTCGACGTCTACGAGAAGTCCACGAGCCCGCTCGTCGACTACTATCGTGGCCAGGGTCTGCTCAAGTCGGTCAACGGTGACCAGGCTCGCGAGACCGTGTACGGGGATGTCAAAGAGGCTCTCGGTCTATGATCAAGATTAAGTCTGCAACGCAAATCGAGCAGATGAAGAAGGCAGGAGCGCTATCTAAGATGGCGCTCCGCCACGTTGGAGCCATGGTGCGCCCCGGCGTTTCCACCTTTGAGCTCGATCAGCTCGCGGAGCAGATTATCCGCATGCATGGCGGCACCCCGGCCTTTAAGGGTTACGGCGGGTTCCCGGGGACCATTTGCGCATCGATCAACGATGCCGTGGTCCACGGTATTCCCAACCCCGACATGATCCTGCGCGATGGCGATATCATCTCCATCGATACGGGAGCCGTTGTCGACGGTTGGGTCGGCGATAACGCTTGGACGTTTTTCGTCGGCACCCCCACGCCCGAAGCCAAGGCTTTGTGCGAGGTCACGCGCGATTGCCTTAAGGCTGCCATCGAGCAGGCTGTTCCCGGTAACCATATCGGGGACGTCGGTTATGCCGTTCAGTCCCTCGCCGAGTCTCACGGTTACGGTGTGCTTCGTGATTATGTAGGCCATGGCATTGGCCGCGTGATGCACGAGGACCCCAACGTTCCTAACTATGGAAAGAAGGGGAGGGGCGTTCGCCTCCAGGCCGGCATGGTCATTGCCATCGAGCCGATGGTTACGATGGGTTCCAACCATGTGAGCACGGGCTCCGACGGTTGGATTGTTACGACCAACGATCACCTGCCCGCCGCGCACTACGAGAACACCGTCGCCATTACCAATGACGGTCCGGTGATTCTCACCACGGATGCCCAAGGTGCTTGGTGCTCCCTCCAAGGCGGAGAAATGTAACAAGTTCCATTTAGTTGTGGAGCCATTACGAAGTTATTACGATGCGTGCATACGTGTTGTAGAATACTCAATCGCTGTCGTTTTCTAGAGAAAGATGATTGCTTGTGAAGAAGGAAGACGCAATTGAGCTCGAGGGTACGGTAAAGGAACCGTTGCCCAACGCCATGTTTAAGGTCGAGCTCGAGAACGGTCATTCGGTTCTGTGCAACATTTCTGGCAAGATCCGAATGAATTACATCCGTATTCTCCCCGGTGACAGGGTTGTCGTGGAGCTTTCCCCGTACGACCTGACCCGCGGCCGCATCACCTATCGCTACAAATAGCGGCACGCATACACGCACTCCATTTCCGACTGCAGGCTTAGCTCAACCTACGGTCGGATTGTGTGTGAAGACCAGCCATAGTTTTAAACGCCTGCGGCTGGGCGAGTAGATAGTAGGGAAGTAGTTTGAGCGCTACCGAAAGGAAGAACGATGAAGGTACGTCCTTCGGTCAAGAAGATGTGCGATAAGTGCAAAATCATTAGGCGCCATGGCAAGGTCCTCGTCATTTGCGAGAACCCCCGTCATAAGCAGCGTCAGGGTTAAGAGAGGAGACTACGTTGGCCCGTATTAATGGTGTCGACCTCCCGCGTGAGAAGCGCGTTGAGATCGGTCTGACCTACATTTACGGCATCGGCCGCACCACTGCGACGAAGATTTGCGTCGAGTGCAACGTTAACGTGGATACGCGCGTTAAGGACCTCACCGAGGATGAGGTTAACGCCATCCGCGATTATATCGATAAGAACCAGATCATGGTTGAGGGCGACCTCCGCCGTGAGCGCAACCAGAACGTCAAGCGCCTTATGGACATCGGCTGCAACCGCGGCCTTCGTCACCGCAAGGGCCTCCCGGTCCGCGGCCAGCGCACCCACACTAACGCTCGTACCCGCAAGGGCCCGAAGCGTCAGATCGGTGCTAAGAAGAAGAAATAAGGAGCGCTAGATAGATGGCTACTGCTAAGAAGAACGTTCGCGCTGCCCGTCTGAAGCGCGCGGACCGTAAGAACATTTCCGTGGGCCAGGCTCACATTCGTTCTACGTTCAACAACACGATCGTTTCGATCACCGATCCCCAGGGCAACGTCATTTCCTGGAAGTCGGCTGGCCAGGTGGGCTTCAAGGGCTCCCGTAAGTCCACGCCGTTCGCTGCCCAGATGGCTGCCGAGGCTGCTGCCAAGCAGGCCATGGAGCACGGTATGAAGAAGGTTTCCGTCTTCGTCAAGGGCCCCGGCTCCGGTCGTGAGACCGCCATCCGCTCCCTCCAGGCTGCTGGCCTCGAGGTCTCGAGCATCCAGGACAAGACCCCCATTCCGCACAACGGCTGCCGCCCCAAGAAGCGTCGCCGCGTGTAACTGAAAGGATCGTATCAATATGGCAATCGACAGGACTCCTGTTCTTAAGCGCTGCCGTCAGCTCGGGATCGATCCCGCTGAGCTCGGTTACAGCAGCAAGAAGGAATCTATCCGTCAGCCCAAGCGCCGTCGCAAGGAATCTGAGTACGGCATGCAGCTGCGCGAGAAGCAGAAGGTCAAGTTCATCTATGGCGTTCTGGAGAAGCAGTTCCACGGCTACTTCAACAAGGCCCGCAAGATGAACGGCGTCACCGGTGAGAACCTCATGATCATCCTTGAGTCTCGCCTCGACAACGTCGTCTTCCGTCTTGGCTTCGCCCGCACCCGCAAAGAGGCTCGTCAGTCCGTCCGTCACGGTCACTTCACCGTGAACGGCAAGCGCGTGGACATCCCGTCCTACCGCGTCAAGGCCGGCGACGTCGTCGCTGTCGGCGAGAAGTTCCGTGACCTCCTCCCCATCAAGGAGGCCCTGATTTCCTCCGAGCGCTTTGAGGTCCCTGGCTGGCTCGAGGTCGATATCGAGAAGCTGTCTGGTAACGTGCTCGCTCTGCCGACGCGTGAGCAGATCAGCGGTGATATCAACGAGCAGCTCATCGTCGAGCTCTACTCTAAGTAGTCCATCCGGGCTGCTGAGGCTGGAGGTAATACATGTCAGAATTCATTAGGCCTCAGGTTCAGGTCGAAGAGATCAACGAGACGTCTGCTCGTGTCTCCGTCGAGCCGCTCGAACGTGGTTACGGTGATACGCTGGGTAACTCCCTTCGTCGCGTTCTTCTGTCTTCGCTCGAGGGTGCCGCCGTCGAGGCTATTCAGATCGATGGTGCGCAGCACGAGTTCATGACCATCCCTAACATGGTCGAGGATGTCACCGACATCGTCCTGAATGTCAAGGGTCTTGTCTTCAGGGCTCTCGGCACGACCGACGAGGCGACCGCCACCATCTCGGTTGACGGCCCCTGCGAGGTCACCGGTGCGGACTTCTTTATTCCGTCCGAGTTTGAGCTGGTCAACCCCGAGCAGCACATTGCTACGCTCACCGAGGGTGGCCATCTCACCATGAGCATGCGCATCGGCTATGGCCGCGGCTATGTTTCTGGCGAGGCAAACAAGCGCGACAACGATCCCATCGGTGTGATCCACGTCGACTCGCTGTACTCGCCGGTTTCCCGTTGCGCCAAGCTCGTTGAGGCTTGCCGTGTCGGTCAGCACACCGACTACGACCGCCTTGTCCTCGAGATCGAGACCAACGGCTCCATCGCCCCGCGCGACGCCGTGGTCCAGGCTGCCAATATCATCAACCAGCATATGGCCGCCTTTATGAACCTTGCCGAGACCCCCGAGGTCGAGGAGGAGGCTTCGATCTTCGCTCCCGAGGTCACCAACGACAACGCCGAGCTGGACAAGCAGATCGAGGATCTGGACCTTTCCGTCCGTTCCTACAACTGCCTTAAGCGCGCCAGCATTCACTCGGTCCGTCAGCTCGTTGAGTTCTCGGAGAACGATCTGCTCAACATCCGTAACTTCGGTGTTAAGTCGATCGAGGAAGTGAAGGACAAGCTTGAGTCCATGGGCCTGAGCCTGAAGGCTTAATGCTTCGCATATTTGAGGAGAAACTAGACCATGCGTCACAACGTTAAGAAGGGCCTGAAGCTCGGCACCGATGCGAGCCACACCAAGGCCATGAAGAAGAGCCTTGCTAAGGCCCTCTTCGAGAACGACCGCATCAAGACCACCGAGACCCGCGCTAAGGCGCTGCGTTCGGTCGTCGACCCGATCATCACTTGGGCCAAGAAGGGCGACCTGCACTCTCGTCGTCTGGCTATCGCCAAGCTCGGCGATAAGCAGCTCGTTGCCGAGATCTTCGACAAGGCTGCCCAGGGCATGTGGCAGGACCGCAACGGCGGTTACACCCGCATCATGAAGCTCGGCAACCGCAAGGGCGACAACGCTCCCATCGTTATCATGGAGCTCGTCACCGAGCCTTGCACGCCTAAGGCCAAGAAGGCTGCTCCGGCCCCCAAGAAGGCCGCTGCTCCCAAGAAGGTCGAGGCCGTCGAGGAGGCTCCTGCTGAGGAGACCGCTGAGTAGACTTTCCGTCTGCATAGGCTATATTCGAGGGGTACGTTCGCGTACCCCTCTTTTTTTGTCGCGATACCGTTACTTGTTTGTTGGGAGCGCCCATGACTGCCCCGTCTGATTTCAATTCGATTTCCGAGCTTGACGCCACGCTCGTATTTCGTGTGGCCTATGATGGCTCGTCGTATAGCGGATTTGCCGAGCAGCCGGGACAGACGACGGTTGCGGGCGAGCTACGTCGAGCCATCGAGACGCTGCTTCGCCGCCCGATCGATTTGACGTGCGCGGGGCGTACCGATGCCGGCGTGCATGCCGTGGCTCAGTACATCAGCGTTCCCGTAACGGACGCTGAGCTCGCGTGTACGCGCCGTAGGTGGCTGCGGGCTATGGATGCCCTGCTGCCCAAAGATATCGCCATAAACGAGGTCTACAGGGCCCGTAAGGGCTTTTCTGCGCGCTTTGACGCGCGCTCTCGCACTTACACCTATCGCATTGCCGATCGTGATGCGCGGCCCGTGCTGTCACGCGGTGCTGTGTGGTGGCATCGCTATCCCCTCGACGTCGATGCGATGGCGGCCGCCTGCCCTGCGCTTTTGGGCGAGCAGGACTTTAAAAGCTTTTGCAAGGTTGCCTCTGCCGTGGGCAAACCTACGCACCGCTGCGTAATGCGCGCCGAGTTTGGCCATGAGGTTGCGTTTGGCGAGGACATCCTGACGTTTACCATCGAGGGTAATGCGTTTCTGCATTCGATGGTCCGTACGATCGTTGGCACGCTTGTCGAGATTGGCATGCATCGCCGTGAACCCGAGTGGATGCGCGAGGTCATCGATGCTTGCGATCGTACCGCTGCGGGCCCCACGGCTCCTGCCTGCGGCCTTACGTTTATGGGCGTGGATTACGATCCCGCCGAGCTTGTCGTGCTCGACTAGGGGAGGGCTCGACGCGCCGTTCGTCGGCA
The DNA here is from genome assembly GCA_902497065.1 of uncultured Collinsella sp. GTDB lineage: Bacteria > Actinomycetota > Coriobacteriia > Coriobacteriales > Coriobacteriaceae > Collinsella. The sequence goes on from CABVDH010000002.1 coordinate 25,445, forward strand.
CCTGTCATCTGTGGGCTGCGCGTGTGCAACATCTGTTCTTGGCGTGCAGTGCAACCGGTGTCTCATTGCTTTTATTGCCGGGGTGTACCATGAACGACAGTTTGATTCATTGCTGTCGAGAGGACGGATAACTTGGTTCGACGTGGCTCGCATCCGCGACTTTCGGTGATCCTTGTAGCAGAAGGTTCGCCCAGCTATGCGATGCGTGCGCTCGAGAGTATCCAGAACCAAGACTTCTATGATTTGCAGATTGTCGTTGTCTGCCGCGATGCTGCGCCCGGTGTGCGCCATTCGCTTCAAGTTGCTGCCGACAGGGACATCCATATTGATTTGATTGATGTCGAGGACGCGAAGCGCGGCGCTTGTCTTCGTGCCGGTTTTGATGCCTCGCGCGGCTCTCACATCATCGCCATGAACGCCGATGAGTGGTTTGCTCCGCAGGCCCTTTCCAAGATGGTCGATATCGCGTGCGATACTGCGGCAGACATTGTGCTCCCCTCGGTGTCGCTCGATCGATACGATGCGCATCGCGAGCGTCATTCGCGCGTCTTGGATGCTACTCATATTTCCATTGATGGCAAATCTTCGATGGTGGCCGGGCTGCCTCAGTTGATTTTGGGCGGCCTAGTCGCTCAGACCTCTGGCGTGATGTATAGCCGTCCGCTGTTTGAAGCATGCCTGTCGCGTGGCAAGGCGTACCGTACGGTTGAGTTTATGGCTTATGCGCTCTCGCAGGCACGATTCGTGTCCGGCTGCGGCGACGCTTGTTTCCACGCGGTGGCACCTAAGCTTACAGATGCCTTTGATCCCACCATGTATGCCAGGATATCCGATGACACTCGAGCGCTCGACGAGCTTACGGACTCACTCTCGGAAGCAGATAGCGGTGGTCGGCTCAAGCTGGCAAGCCAAAAGTTCTACTTCGCCGGACTGGTCGCCTGCATCGAGAATTTGTGTCTGAGCCCGCATGGAGTGTCGTCAATCGAGCGTTCCGCCCGCATGCGTGATATGCTCGAGGCGCCTCGAACCCGTCAGATGGTCGCCGCGCTCAAGGATAACCATCGGGGACTCGGTCTGTTGTTTGGGCCGATCGCCAGCGCCAAGCCCGCGCGCTGCGTGATGTGTACGCATCTGGCAGCTTTTCTTAACCGGACGGGCGCAAAAACCGCCTAAACGGCTCATTTCGAAACAAATTTGCATAGAATTGTTTCGAAATGCGTTCTTATACACAAAAGCCTTCAAATAGCGTTAAACTATTCAATCACTGATTGATTGTCTCCGCCATCTTTTGGAGAGAGGGTTTGTATGGCTAAAAAACGCAATGGGCGCCAGGATGCCATTAGAGATATTGTGCGCAATAAGGACGTCCGCACGCAGCGCGTGCTGGTCGATGAGCTCCGCGCTATGGGCTTTGATTGCACGCAGGCGACTGTCTCTCGCGATATTGCCGATATGGGGCTGCGTAAGCTCCCTGAGGGCATCTATGTTCTGGCAGAGGACCTGCACCTGCAGCGTATGGTTTCCGAGCTCGTAACGGGCGTTCTGCGCACCGATAATCTGGTTATGATTAAGGCTCAGCCTGGCACGGCTTCCGGCATCGCCGCCGCTGTTGATGCGGCAGAGCTGCCCGATGTGCTTGGCTCGCTTGCCGGCAACGATACGATTTTGGTTATTGCCCAGACGGCCGAGGACGGCGAGCGTCTCGAGGCGCTGATCAATAAGCTGAGCAATTCTCGCAAGTAGGCGTGCGGGTCGTGCGCTCGGCCCTGCGCGCGCTGACATAGTTGCCTGTAAGGGGGTATCGACGAGGGTCGGTACCCCCTTTTTGTTTGCCGGTATAAAGACCGCCTGCCAGGTCGCTTTAAACTAAAAGGCCCCCGAGCAGTTGAATAAGCTGTTCGGGGGCCTTGTTGCTTATGGCCGGATGATTTCTAGCCGACCGTATCGTCAGGCGTGGGCGAGGGGTCGGGAGTGGGCGTGGGCGTAGGCGTGCCGCCATCGCCGCCGGTCGAACCACCGGTGGAGCCGCCCGTCGAGCCACCGGTCGTACCGGTGCCGCCGGTGGTGTCGCCGCCCGTGGTCTCGGTGGTCGTGGTCGTCGTGGTAGTCGTTGTAGTGGTGGTTTCCTCTTCGTCCTCGTTCTCGTCCTTGTCCTTGTCGTCGTTCTCCGTCTTCTTGGTGTTGTTGGTGCCGTAGAACTTCCAGACGCTGTTGTTCTTATAGGTGGGCGCCGTTCCGGTCGCAAACTCCTCGCGCTCGGTACCGGTCAGAACGGTGTTCATAAACCGCTTGAAGACAGGCAGGTTGGTGCTGTCGCCCAGCAGGTCCGTGCCGTATTTTTGGATGGGGATCTCGCCCGCGGAATAGCCGGTCCACAGGGCGCACGCCAGCTGCGGGGTATAGCCGCAGAACCACAGGTTGGTGGTGTTGTCGGTGGTGCCCGTTTTGCCGGCATAGGGCTGGTTGACGCTCAGAGCGCCAGCAGCACCCGTACCGCCGCCCTGCATGACGCCGGTCAGAACATCGGTGACCGCGGCGGCCTCGCCCTCGGTAAGCACCTGTGAGGGATTGTCGGTGTGCTGGTACAGCACCGAACCGGTACGAGAGTCAATCTCGGTGATGGCGATCGGCTGGCGATAGTAGCCGCCGTTGGCAAACGTCGCGTAGGCAGCGGCCATCTCGAGCGGCGAAATCGAGCCGGTGCCGAGGGTCATGACGGGAACGTCCTCGATGTTGTCCTTGGCGGGATCGATGCCGAGCTTTTTGACGAGTGAGATGATCTTGCTGTTGCCGACGGCTTCCGCCACCTGGATGTAGCCGGTGTTGGAGGAGTATGCCGTCGCCTGCTTAAGCGTGATGTTGCCATAGCTATGGTTGGCGTAGTTTTGGACCTCGGTCGTGGTGCCCTTGGCCTTGAGCGGCGAGTTGCAGTTGAGGGTGACGTTGGGGTTCATGCCGTTTTGGATGGCGGTTGCCAGCGTAAAGGCCTTAAAGGTGGAGCCGACGGGACGCTTGGCCGTGGCATGGTTTACGTGGTTCTCGTCGGCGTTGTAGTCGTAGCCGCCCACCATGCACTTGATGTAGCCGGTCTTGGGGTCGACGACGACCATGCCCATGTCCAGACCGTCGAGTGAGAGCGTGTCGAGCTGCTGGCGGACGGCATTCTCTGCCACCTGCTGCATCGTGGGGTCGATGGTGGTCTTGACGGTCAGACCGCCCTTAAAGAGCACGTCGGTCGAGAACTCCTGCTCCAGCAGCTGCTTAACATAGGCGACAAAGTAGGGCTGCGAGTATACGTCGACGCCGCTGCCCGAAATCTCGGTCACGTTGAGGGCGATGGGCTCGGCCTGTGCGGCATCGTGCTCCTCCTGCGTGATGTGGCCCAGGCGCAACATGTTGTCGAGGACCTTGTTGCGACGGGACAGCGCCAGGTCGGGGTTGACCGTGGGGTCGTACTGCGAAGGCGAGTTGGGAAGGCCGATGAGTAGCGCGGCCTCGCTCAGGGTGAGATCGGCGGCGCTCTTGGACAGATAGGTCTCGGCTGCGGCCTCGATGCCGTAGGCGCCGTGGCCGTAATAGATGGTGTTGAGGTACATCATGAGGATCTCGTCTTTGGAGTACATGTCCTCCATCTTGACGGCGATGTAGGCCTCGCGCACCTTACGCTCGATGGTCGAGTCGAACTGCTCCTCCTGCAGGATGGTGTTGCGCACCAGCTGCTGGGTGATAGTCGAGGCGCCTTCGTGCCCGCCGCCGAGGGTTGCCACCGCAGCACGCGCGATACCCCACAGGTCGATACCGCCGTGCTCGTAGAAGCGCTCGTCCTCGACGTCAACGGTGCCCTGCAGCACGTAGGGGGAGACCTCGTCCTTGGTGATGGACTTGCGGTTTTGCGTGTAGAAGCTCGCAATCTTGTTGCCGTTGCAGTCGACGATCTCGGTGGGCTCGCTCACCAGATACGCGTTGGCGTCGGTGTAGTCGGGCAGATCGGACAGCCAGCGGTTGACGTTGCCGACCATGCCGATGCCAAACGCCACGCCCGCGATAAGCAAAAAGCCCAAAAACGAGAGCAGGATTATGGGCAGAGCATGCGTCTTTGAACGGCTGCGTCCCTGTCGTTGGCGAGGACCCATATATTGACCTCCAGGTATGTCGTGCCGGACGGTGGATGTGCCGTCGGGGCAGGATGGACATAAGTTATTACACGATAAACCAAACGGGGCGCGCGAGGCCTCGTGTATGCTGGAAGACGGCATTTTTCAGAGTGAATGCATACCTTGGTAAGGAGTATGTCGATGGCGATTCGGACGATGGGGCCGAGCGGACAATACGAGACTGGATTGGATGCTGCCGGTGCGGCGCTGCCCGAGCTGCTGGCGCCGGTGGGCGGACTCGACCAGATGCTTGCGGCCATCGCCGCGGGTGCCGATGCCATCTATGCGGGGTTGGGCGGCTTTAACGCCCGTGTGAGCGCCCATGGCTTTACGGATGACGAGTTTGCGCGCGGCTGCGCCGTGGCGCATGCCCATGGCGTGCGTGTGTACGTAACGCTCAACGTGTTCGTGTTTGATGATGAGTTGTCCGACGCGGTGGCGTTGGGAGCTCATGCACTGGAGTTGGGCGCCGATGCTCTGATTGTCGCCGATGCCGGGTTGGCCTGCGCGCTGCGCGCGGCGATTCCCGGGGTCGAGATTCACCTGTCCACGCAGGCGGGCGCTCATAGCGAGAGCGCCGTGCGGCTTGCCGCCGATGAGCTTGGGGTCGAGCGCGTGACGACGGCACGCGAGCTGACGGTCGACGAGATTGCGGCGCTATGTGCCACGGGCGTGCCCATCGAGGTATTCTGCCACGGTGCGATTTGCATCGGCTATTCGGGGGCGTGCGAGTTCTCGGCCCTGCGGCGTGGGCGCTCGGCGATGCGCGGCGACTGCACGCAGCCGTGCCGTTTGGCGTACGACCTGGTGGACGAGGCTGGACAGAGCGTTGTCGCCGTCGAGGGAGATCGCCTGCTGTGCCCGCGTGACTATCTGGGTATTGCGCATCTGCCCGAGCTTGTAGATGCCGGCGTGGCGTCGCTCAAGATCGAGGGGCGCATGAAGAACCCTGATTACGTATTCAACGTGGTGCGGGTGTGGCGCCGGGCACTCGATATGCTGTGCGACGGCGCGTGGGACCCCGGTGCCGTGGAAGAGCTCGAGCGCGAGCTGGGAAGGTCGTTTAACCGTGGGTTTACCGATGCGTACCTGCGAGGACGTTCGGGTGCCGAGCTTATGAGCTTTGAGCGTGCGATCAACCAAGGTGTGCGCGTGGGACGCCTGGTGGCCGTTGGCCACGAAGAGGTGACCGTTGAGCTCGATGCCGCCGTGGCGGCGGGTGACACGCTCGAGATTCGGTTCTATCCGGGTGCCGACGCGCGTCCCGATGTGCCCAAGCGCTGGCCGCAGGTGCCCTGTCCGGTGGATGCCGCGGCGGGGGAGCGCGTCGTCGTGCATTGCAAGCGTAAGGTGGACGCGGGCTGCGAGGTGTACCTGATCCGCAGCGCCGGCGTGTTGGATCAGACGGCGGCGGTGTTGGAGCGCATGCGGGCCGAGGCGGATGCGATTGCGCCCGTTGCGCGTGCCGTTGAGGTACTGCCCTTTGAGGGCGTTGCGGTGGATGGCGGTGCGTCGACGGAGTTGGTGGAGTGCGCGGTTCCCGCTCGCATGGTTTTTGCTTGGCAGCTGATGGATGCCGACCCGCGCGGAGAACTCGATTTGTCCGACGCTGTTGTGGTGCTTGACGAGGTGTGCCGCACGTGTGACGCTGACTGGACCCGCTCACTGATGCAGCGTGCCGGGCGCGTTGTCTGCCGCAACCTGGGACAGGTGGTGATCGCTCGCGAGCTGGGCGTGACGTTTGACGTGGCGGCGCCGGTGTTCTGCGCGAATCGGGCCACGCTTACCTGGCTGCGCGGACTCGGTGCGGGGCGGGTGTACTTGCCGGCCGAGTTGCTCGGCAATGATGCGGAGCGTATTGCCGAACTGGCTGCTGAACCCGGCGTCTGGGGTCCGGTCGACGCCGACCGTCCCGAGCTTATGGTGTGCGAGCACTGCCTGCTGACCGCCGAGGGCGTCTGCGCTACAGATGCGACGGGACAGGTCCGTTGCCGCGACTGCTTGCGCCGTCGGCAGGTACGCTATCTGGTCGAGCGTGACGGTACACGTTTGCCAGTTGCCATTGACGCATGCGGCAGGACGAGGATTTTCCTGTCGTAGGTGCCGCGTCGCGTCAGTTTGTTATCATATGAGAGTTTATGGACTTCCAGCACCGCCGTATCCGGTGAGGGTGCTATAGCAAAAGGAGGATACCCAATGCTGTCTGTTGACGAGCAAATGCGTATCATCACCTCGGGCGCCGCGCAGATCGTTCCCGAGGCCGACCTTCGCAAGAAGCTTGAGAAGGGCGAGCCCCTCAACATCAAGCTCGGCGTCGACCCCACCAGCCCCGACCTGCACCTGGGCCATGCCGTGCCGCTGCGCAAGATGCGCCAGTTCCAGGACCTGGGCCACAACGTCACCCTCATCATCGGCAACGGCACCGCGCTGATCGGCGATCCCTCGGGCAAGAACTCCACGCGTCCGCAGCTTTCGCAGGAGCAGATCGAGGCCAACGCCGAGACCTACGTGAGCCAGGCCATGAAGATCCTGGACCCCGAGAAGACCACCATCGTGCACAACGGCGATTGGATCCTTTCGATGGATCTGGCCGGCCTGCTGCAGGTGTGCTCCAAGTTCACCGTTGCCCGCATTCTTGAGCGCGACGACTTTACCAAGCGCTACCAGTCTCAGACGCCGATCGCCCTGCATGAGTTCCTGTATCCCGTGATGCAGGCTTTCGACTCTGTGCAGATCAAGGCCGACGTGGAGATGGGCGGCACCGATCAGCTCTTCAACCTGCTCGCCGGCCGCGAGCTCATGGAGAAGATGGGTATGGAGCCGCAGATTGCGCTCACCATGCCGCTGCTCGAGGGCACCGACGGCGTGCGCAAGATGTCCAAGTCCTATGGTAACTACATCGGCCTGACCGACGCTCCCAAGGACATGTTCGGCAAGACCATGTCCATCCCCGACGAGATGATCGGCAAGTACTATCGTCTGGCCAGCTCGCTCACCCCTGCCGAGGTCGACAAGATCGACGCCGCCCTGGCCGATGGCTCCGCCGACCCCTACGAGCTCAAGCGCGCTCTGGGCCGCGACCTGTGCGACACCTACCACGGTGCCGGCGCCGGCGACGAGGCTCAGGCCGAGTTCGACCGCGTGTTCAAGGAGGGCCAGCTCGCCGACTTCCCCGAGAAGCATGCCGAGCTGACTGTCAATGACGAGGGCCAGATTTACCTCGCCGGCCTGCTCAAGGACCTGGGTCTTTCGGCCAGCGCCGGCCAGGCCCGCCGCGATATCGACGGCGGCGGCGTCAAAATCAACGGCAAGGCCGTGGCTCCCAAGAGCTACAACATCGATCCCAGCGCCCTCAAGCTGGGCGATACCCTCTCCGTGGGCAAGCGCAAGGGCTTCAAGTTGGTCTAACGAGCGAGTTGACCTCACAAGTGCAACAAGGCCGCAGCCGGGATTTCCGGCCGCGGCCTTTTTTGGTTGCGACGATCCCTTGGGGACGGAGGGATCATTTGGCGGTGCCGTTAAGCGGAAGGGGTGTTAGCAGGGCTTCCTTTTGGGCATACAATGGCTATTGGCCTGCTGCGGTGAAGGTTTGCCCGCTCCGCAGCTTTTTTCTACGGTTAAAGGAGTATGTATGTCCGTTGAGGTCATGAGGACTGTGATCGAGGCCGCCGAGGGTCGCGTGCCCGTCGACACGCTGTTTACCAATGCGCAGATCGTCGACGTGTATGGCCAGCGTGTGGCGCCCGGTAGCGTTGCCGTCAAGGACGGTGTGATCGTCGGCGTGCTCTACGATGGTCGCGACGATGCTGCTGGCACCTACGAGGCAACTGAGGTCATCGACTGCCAGGGTCGCTATCTCGCTCCCGGTTTTATTGACGGGCATCTGCATATCGAGTCTTCGAACATCCGCCCCGCCGAGTATGCTCGCATGGCCGCGACGCGCGGTACTACCACCGCCATTGCCGACAGCCACGAGATTGCCAATGTTGCCGGTCTCGACGGCTTGCGCTTTATGATCGAGGACGGCCGCCGCGCACCCATCTCCATCAAGTACATGATGCCTTCGTGCGTGCCCGCGCTGCCCGACGAGCAGGCCGGTGCCGTTATTTCGGCTGCCGATATGCAGGCGTTTTTTGCCGAGCATCCAGGCGATGTCTTTGGTCTGGGCGAAATGATGAACCTGCCGGGCGTCTTTATGGCCGACCCCGAGACCTGTGCTCGCATCGATGCTGCCAACCAGACGCCGTCCAAGCAGGTCGACGGCCATGCGCCGCTCGTTGCCGGTAAGGACCTCAATGCCTATGCCGCGGCGGGCATTATCGCCGACCACGAGTCGACGATTCCCGAGGAGGCACTCGACAAGCTATCTCGCGGCATGTATGTGATGCTGCGCGAGGGTACGTGCAGCCACGACCTGGCCAACTTGTCGCCGATGCTGCTGGAGAACCCCGCCCGCGCCCGTCGGTGCTGCTTTGCGACCGATGACCGCGCTCCCTCCGACGCGCTTTCGACCGGTATGATTGACAATGCCTGCCGCGTGGCTATCGAGGCCGGTATTGACCCCGTGGTTGCCATCTCTATGGCGTCCCTGTCCACGGCCGAGGCGTTTGGCCTGGACCACGGTTGCCGCGACCCGCACGAACTGCGTGGCGCCATCGCCCCGGGCAAGCGTGCCGACCTGTTGGTGCTCAACGACCTGACGTTTGCCACGGCTCCGCATCGCGTGTATGCAGCCGGCGCGCTCGTGGCACAGGACGGCACTTTTGTGGGCGAGGTTGCGCCCGAGACCGCCGAGGTCGCAGCGCTTGCCGATGAGCTGCGTGCTTCCGTTAAGCTGCCGAAGCTATCGCTCGACGTGTTCGACTATGCCTTTAAGCCGGGCGAGGCCGTGATCGACGTGGTGCCGGGCAAGGCCATCACGGGCATGGTTCGTCCCGAGAATGCCGAGGGTCTGCGCCGCATTATGCTGATCGAACGTCACGGTCGCGGCGTGTCGCTGCAGGCCGAGGGCGCCGATGGCGACGGTCCCGCCGGCATGGGGCTCGTCGGCAAGCATATCGGCCGCGGCTGGGTGCGCGGCTTTACCATCACAGGCGGCGCTATCGCCTCGACGATCGGCCACGACTCGCACAACGTGTGCGTGGTGGGCGATAACGCTGCCGATATGATGGCGGCTGTTGAAGCCGTGGATCAGGGCGGTCACGTGCTAGTGCGCAACGGCGAGGTCGTGGCGCGCATTCCGCTGGCGCTCGGTGGCCTTATGAGCGAAGGCACGGCCGAGGATGTCGCCGCGCAGCACGACGACTTTATGGTCAAGGCGCGCGCCATGGGTATTGAGCCGCCGCTCGATCCCATCATGGGCATCATCTTCCTGCCCCTGCCGGTGATTCCGACGCTCCGCATCCGCCCCGAGGGCATGTTCGACGTCACCACCTTCACCTACGCCGACTAGTCATCGGGGACGCACTTAAACGACTAGTTGTAACGTTTACGCCCGCGGAGTCTTATTTGAGCTCCCTTTGGGTACGTTGGAATCGGATACGCGTTCGATTCCAACAAGCCCGAAGGGAGCTTTTCTATGTTTAAACTGATTGCATCCGATATGGACGGCACACTGCTTGACGAAAACGGCCAGGTGCCTCCCGAGACCTACGAACTGATTCTGGCGCTACACGAGCATGGTGTGCATTTCGCTGCATCGTCAGGTCGTCGCTACGATCGCCTGTGTGAGTTCTTTGCGCCCGTTCGCGACAAGATGGACTTTGTCGCCGCTAACGGCGCCCAGGTCTACGCCGACGGTAAGATGGTAGACCGTGAGGTGTATTCCCACCTGGCGATTCGAAGGCTCGCCCAAGCCGTCAGGACGTTTCCCAATCTGCATCTTGCGCTCTTTGACCGAACCAAGTCCTTCCTGCTCGATGACGAGTGCAAGTTCGTGCGTGAGGTCGATAAGGACCTTCCCAATGCCGAGCGCATTTGGGAGCTGCCCGATCCTAGCGTAAATATCATCAAGGCGAGTATCTTTTGCGATGACTGTGCCGTTATGGACAGTGCCTACGTACTGCAGCGCGAGCTTGGCCAGCTCTTTACCTTTGCGCCTTCTGGAAACGCATGGATCGATGCCATGCAGCCCGGTGTGTCGAAAGCCTCGGGAATCGAGCAGCTCATGGAGCACTATGGCGTCGAACGCGACGAGGTCATGGCGTTTGGCGACTCGATGAACGACTACGAGATCATTCGCTTTGTCGGCACGGGCTGCGCGATGGAAAACGCGCGCCCCGCGCTCAAGGCGGTGGCCGATCGCGTCGTAGGCTGCAACCGCGACCACGCCGTTCAGCATGAGCTCCGTCGCGTGCTGGAGAGTCTCTCCTAATCCGGCAGATGGGGACGTTCCTTTTCTGCCGACAGTGGGGGACAGTCCTTGCAGCTTTTTCGCGAAGAGTGTCCCCAACGACTACTGTGACCAGGGTAGCTAATTTGGGACGGGGCTATTTTAGCTACCCTGCCGGGTTGATGCTGCTAGGCGAGGGCGGCCATGATGGTGCGGGCGACGCCGTCGTGGTCGTTGTCGTATTCGGTGATGGCGTCGGCGGCCTCGCGATCCTCGGGCTCGGCGTTGATCATGGCCATGCCGTGGCCCGCTGCCTGCAGCATGGGAATGTCGTTGATGTTGTCGCCGAACGCCCAGGCGTCGGCGAGACGCTCACCCAGGTGCTCGCATAGCCACGTGAGGGCCGTTCCCTTGGTGGCGCCTTCGCCCATAACCTCGATATTCATGGCGTACGAACGCGTGACCTCAATGCCTCCGAGCTTGTCGAGCGCCGCCGCGATGGCGTCGCGATCGGCGGGGTCGTGCCAGTACATAGCGATGCGTTCGAGCGTCTCGACCTCGTCGATTTTGCTGTCGATATCCATGTCGATCGGCGTTCGTGTGCGCTTGAGCGAAGCCGCGATGTGGGGGTCGCCGCCACAGAACTCATCCAGACGCCCGTATAACGAGCGGGGGAGGAAGCACTGCCCATCCGCGAAGATATCGAAGGTCACATCGTGGCCGGCGGCAATGCGATGGATGCGGTGGGCAATGCCACGGTCGAGCGGACGGCTCAAGATGCACGTGGCGCGCGAGGCATCGGTGGGCGTATCCTCGTCGAGCTGCCAGACGCTGGCGCCGTTGGCACAGACCGCGTAGTGCACGGCGGGATGGGCGAGAATGGGCTCAAAGATGCCCGACAGCGGACGCCCCGTGCAGGGAACAAACTCGATGCTACGATGTGCGAGCTCGTCGAGCATTGCCCAAGTGGCGTCGCTCATCTGCTTATCGCTCGTCAGCAGCGTTCCGTCCATATCGGAAAACACAATCATTTGATGCAGCCCTTTCTACTGGCAAAAAAGCGTGGCCAAGGGCTTGGGTCCCTGGCCACGCTCAAGATCTATAACGGTCCGCGTCCTATCGGTCGGCGAGTGGCTTGTACTCCAGCGGCTCGATAACCGGGCGGTAGGCGGGGCGAATAATACGGTGCGCGCAGAAGAGCTCTTCCATGCGGTGTGCCGACCAGCCGGCCATGCGGGCGACGGCGAATAGCGGCGTAAAAAGCGTCTCGGGTACACCGAGCATCTTGTAGATAAAGCCCGTGTACAGGTCGATGTTGGCGCAGATAGGCTTGGTCATGCCGTGGTCGCGCATCACCTGCGGTGCCAGGCGCTCGATGCGCTCGATGAGCGCGAACTCATCGCCCAGGTCCTTCTTGGCGGCAAGCGTGCGCGCGTATCGGCGGCACACCTCGGCACGCGGGTCGCTCAGCGTGTAGACGGCGTGGCCCATACCGTAGATGAGACCCGTGCCGTCGAAGGCCTGCCTGTCGAGGATCTTGCCCAGGTAGGCCGCGACCTCGTCCTCGTCCTCCCAATTGGAGACATGCGCGCGGATGTCCTCGTGCATAGACACGACCTTGGCATTGGCGCCGCCGTGGCGCGGGCCCTTGAGCGAGCCGATAGCCGCGGCGTAGGCGGAATACGGGTCGGTGGCCGATGAGGACAGCACGCGGCAGGCGAACGTGGAGTTGTTGCCGCCGCCGTGCTCGGCATGCAGCATGAGCATCACGTCGAGCAGCATGGCTTCGTCGCGGGTGAATGCCATGCCGCCGCGCAACACCTGCAGGATGGTCTCGGCGGTGGAGAGGCCGGGTGTGGGGTGCGGTACATGAACCTCGGAGCCGCGGCGCTTGGCGACCGAGGCCATATGCGCGAAGGCGGCGATGCGGGGGAGACGGGCGAGCATGGAGATGGCGACGTCGATTTCGTGCTCGGGTGTAATGGCGTCGGGCTCGGCGTCGAAGGCGTAGAGCAGCAGCACGGCGCGCTGAAGCACATTCATGATGCTCGACGACACCGTGGTCATCGGGAATTCCTTAACGTACTCGTCGCTCAGGTGCCTAAACGCGCCCAGACGCCCGCAAAAGCCGTCGAGCTCATCCTTGTTGGGCAGCGAGCCCGTAATGAGCAGGTAGGCGACCTCTTCGTAGCCATAGCGGTCCTCGGCCTGGGCATTGTTGACGAGGTCCTCGATGTTGTAACCACGCAGCGTGAGTCGACCCTTGTCGGGCACGACCTGGCCGTCGACCTTGTTGTAGCCGTGCACGTCCGAGATACGGGTGAGGCCCGCGACCACGCCCGATCCGTCGGCATTGCGAAGACCGCGCTTAACATTGTGCTCGACAAACAGGCCCTCGTCATAAGGCTCGGTGGGCATGCCGTAATACAAATTTTCGCTTTCGGGCGCAATCTGGCGGCTGGCCTCGTAGTCCAGGACCAGGCGGCTCAGATGGTCATCGAAGCGGTAGTAGATTTTCTTGGCGTCGTAGGCCATGCGCGCTCCTCTCCATGCCACGTCGGGACGGTACGCTTGGACGCAGAAGCGCCCGCCTGCCCCGGGCGGCTCGTTCGCTACAGGCGGTACATAAAGTTGAAGACGTCCTCGCGCTGGATGGACACGTTGACGCCCGAAAGCTCGCCGGCCTCGGCCAGCGCCTTCTGCAGCTCGGCGAAGTCGAGCTTGGACTCGGCGGTATCGGCCAGCATGGTCATGGTGAAGATGTCCTCGATAATGGACTGCGTGATGTCGCGGATGTCGACGTTGGCCTCGCCCAGGACACGGGTGACGCCGGCGACGATGCCGGGGCGGTTCTTGCCAAGGACGGTGATGACGATACGGGAGGACGAGATCTCGGCCATGGGAAACCCTTTCGCGTTGTTGCGGCGCGCGGGGGCGCTCCGCTACGGTACAGTGTTCATCATTGTACCTGTCTGGCGCCAAAAGGGGTGTGCTTACTGCAGCGTTACACGTCTGCAACATGGGAGAAGGGGCAACAGGGTGCGTGTCCGCTGCGGTTGGCCACGCCGTGTTGCACAAAGACCGTGAACCTTTTGTGGGACGCGCGGCGCCGTGGTACCATAGCCAGGTTTGTTGTCTTGGTCGGAAACCAAGACGCCTTATGCGCTGATCGGTAACCAGCGCCTGACCAATAAGGAGTCCTACCATGAAGCAGGGTATCCATCCCCAGTATGTCGAGTGCACGGTGACGTGCTCCTGCGGCAACACCTTCAAGACGCACGCTACCGTGTCCGAGATGAAGGTTGAGCTTTGCAACGAGTGCCACCCGTTCTACACCGGCCAGCAGAAGTTCGTCGACACCGGTGGACGCGTCCAGCGCTTCGCCGACAAGTTCGGTGGCGCCGCTGCCGCCCAGCTCAAGAAGGCCGAGGAGGCCAAGGCTGCCAAGGCTGCCAAGGCTGCTGAGGCCGAGGCCGCTCGCAAGGCCGCCGCTGAGGCTAAGGCTGCCGAGAAGGCTAAGCGTGCCGCTAAGTTCGCCGAGGAGGCTGCCAAGCAGGCCGCCGAGGCTCCCGTCGAGGAGGCCGCTGCTGAGGCCGAGACCACCGAGGCTGCTGAGTAAATAGCTCGCTGAGCAAACACTCGCATTCATGGCTAAAGGGCCGCGTATCCATTTGGGTGCGCGGCCCTTTTCCTTTATTGGTGCAAACGAACCTGTCTCCATGGCACCAGATTGGTACGAAGGGGACGGGTTAGCTTGCACCAAATGGCAGAGAGACAGCGTTTTCCCAGATAAAAGCTGCCAAATTAAACCAGTCCCTTTTTGGCAGGTTGGTCGTAGTTATTACGTGGCGGTCGAGGTCGACCGTATAGGCCGCGCCTTGTTTGGCTAAAGTACATTTATCTGTGTTTAACTCGCCCAAGGCTGCATGGCGTGGGCGATGGCCAAAAAGGAAAACCACATGGGATTCATGTCAAAGCTGCTGTCCTTTGGATCCGATAAGGACCTTAAGCGCTACTACAAGATCGTCGATCAGATCAACGGTCTTGAGCCCCAGTTTGAGAAGATGACCGAGGAGGAACTCCGCGCCCAGACCGATAAGTTCCGCGAGCGCTACGCCAACGGCGAGTCGCTCGACGACATGCTCCCCGAGGCCTTTGCCACCGTGCGTGAGGCTTCCAAGCGCACCATGGGTATGCGCCACTTTGACGTACAGCTCATTGGCGCCATGGCACTGCACGAGGGCCACATCGCCGAGATGAAGACCGGCGAAGGTAAGACCCTCGTCTCCACGTTGGCCGGCTATCTCAACGCTATCGCCGGCAAGGGCGTGCATGTCGTTACCGTCAACGATTACCTGGCAAAGCGCGACTCCGAGTGGATGGGCCGCATCTACAAGTACCTGGGCATGACCGTCGGTCTGCTCCAGAACAACATGCCGCTCGAGCTCAAGCGTCCGGCCTACCAGGCAGACGTCACCTACGGCACCAACTCCGAGTTCGGTTTCGATTACCTGCGCGACAACATGGTCACCCGTCCCGAGCAGCGCGTGCAGCGCGGTCACAACTACGCCATCGTCGACGAGGTTGACTCCATCCTGATCGATGAGGCCCGCACCCCGCTGATCATCTCGGGCGCTGGCACCAAGTCCGCCAGTACCTACAAGGACTTCGCGCGTGCCGTGCGTGGCCTTGAGCGCGGCGAGGACGTGTCGCACGACATGCTCACCGCCACCGAGGACGTGGAGCCCACGGGCGACTACGTCATGGACGAGGCCAAGCACACCATCGCCGCCACCGAGCGCGGTCTTAAGAAGATCGAGCGCCGCCTGGGCATCGATGACATCTACGCCGATCTCTCCGGCCAGCTGGTCAACCACCTGCAGCAGGCGCTGAAGGCCCAGTACATGTTCCATCGCGACAAGCAGTACGTGGTCACTAACGGCGAGGTCAAGATCGTCGACGAGTTCACCGGCCGCATTATGGAAGGCCGCCGCTATTCTGAGGGCCTGCACCAGGCCATCGAGGCCAAAGAGGGCGTGCTCGTACGCGAGGAGAACCAGACCCTGGCCACCATCACCCTGCAGAACTACTTCCGTCTGTATGACAAGCTCTCCGGCATGACCGGCACGGCACTTACCGAGGATGCCGAGTTCCGCGAGATCTACAAGCTGCCCGTCGAGGTCATCCCCTCCAACAAGCCCGTGCAGCGCGTGGACCACGAGGACCTGGTGTACCGCACCATTCAGGCTAAATACAACGCCGTTGCCGACGACGTTGAGCGTCGTCACGCCAAGGGCCAGCCGGTCCTGGTGGGCACCGTCTCCATCGAGAGCTCCGAGAAGCTGTCGGCCGCCCTTACCAAGCGCGGCATCGCGCACGAGGTCCTCAACGCTAAACATCACGAGCGCGAGGCCCACATCGTGGCCCAGGCCGGACGCTACGGCGCCGTGACCATCGCCACCAACATGGCCGGTCGTGGTACCGACATCCTGCTGGGCGGCAACCCCGACGAGCTGGTGCGCGAGCGCCTGGAGTACGAGGGCCTGACCATGGAGGACGTGACGCCCGAGCAGCTCGAGCAGTTTAACGCCGAGGCCAAGGAGACTTGCAAGGCCGAGCGCGAGCGCGTGCTTGCCGCCGGCGGCCTGACCGTCATCGGCACCGAGCGCCATGAGTCCCGCCGTATCGACAACCAGCTGCGCGGCCGTTCCGGCCGTCAGGGCGATCCAGGCGAGACCCAGTTCTACCTGTCGCTCGAGGACGACCTCATGCGCCTGTTCGGCGGCGACAAGATGGACCGCGTCTCCAAGATGATGGTCACGGCCGACATGGGCGACGACATGCCCATCCAGCACAAGATCATCTCCAAGGCCGTCGAGAGCGCCCAGCACAAGGTCGAGAGCATCAACTTCTCCATGCGTAAGAGCGTCCTTGAGTACGACGACGTCATGAACAAGCAGCGCCAGGTCATCTACGCCGAGCGCAATAAGATTCTGGACGGCAAGGACCTGACCGACCACATCACCGAGGTCATGCACGATACCGTCTACCGCTGCGTGCAGGAGTTCTGCACCAAGGACAGTCACGATGGCGAGCGCGACCTGGAGGGCCTGCGCAAGTGGGTTGTGGAGCTCACCGGCCACATCGATACGCCGAAGTTCCCCGACGAGGATTATGAGGCCCTGGCTGCCGATGTCCTGGCTTACGTAGAGAAGTGCTACAACATGAAGGCCGAGCGCTTGGGCGAGGACCTGATGCGCGAGCTCAACACCCAGGTCATGCTGCGCGTCATCGATACCCGCTGGATGAACTACCTGCAGGAGATGGACTACCTCAAGACCGGCATCGGCCTGCGCGGCTTTGGCCAGCGCGACCCGCTGGTTGAGTACAAGACCGAGGCCTACGGCGCGTTCCAGATACTCGTCGATACCATGTATGAGGATTACCTGCGCACGGTTCTGCGCATCGAGATCAAGGCTGCCCCGCGTGCCGTGGAGCACAAGGAGGAGCCCGCGCTCGAGGGTGCGCGCTTCTCCGGTCCTGCCGAGGTCGATGGTGACAACGGCGACTCGGTGCTGCGCAAGCAGGCGCAGGTGCAGGCCCGCACGGCTGTCCACGGTGGTCCGGCTGCCGTCAACAACGGTGGCAAGGTGACCACCTATCGCAAGTCCGAGAGCGACGATCCGTACGTCAACGTGGGCCGCAACGACCCGTGCCCCTGCGGTAGCGGCAAGAAGTTTAAGTACTGCCACGGCAGGAATCGTTAATGGCTGAGGCTTTAGAGGTGACGCCCGCCGAGCTGGACGCGTTTGCGGACCGGCTCGGTGAGGTCGAGTCGTATCTCCACCTGGACGAGAAGCGTACCCGCGTGTCCGAGCTCGAGGCCAAAAGTGTTGCCCCTGGCTTTTGGGATGACGCCGACGCCGCCCGTGCCACCATGGAGGAGATCGCGCGTACCAAGGAAGATATCGCTGCCGTGGATACCGCGCGGGGCGAGCTTTCCGATGCCCGCGCCGCGCTGGAGCTTGCCGAGGAGATGGGGGATGACCCCGATGCCGTCGCCCTTCGCGAGGAGGCTACAGCCACGGCTGAGCGCCTGGCCCGTGCCATCGATGAGCTTGAGCTTTCGAGCTGGTTTACCGGTGAGTTCGATCACGGCGATGCCATCGTGACCATCAAGCCCGGACAGGGTGGTCTGGAGGCCCAGGACTGGACCTTCATGCTCTTTAAGATGTACATGAAGTACTGCCAGCGTCGCGGCTGGAAGGTCACCATCAACGACTGTCCCGCGGCCGAGGTCATCGGCATCGACCGCGCGACCTTTACCGTCGAGGGCAAGGACGCATTTGGCATGCTGCGCGCCGAGGCTGGCGTCCACCGCTTGGTTCGCATTAGCCCCACCGACGACAAGAAGCGCCGCCAGACCACGTTTGCCGGCGTCGAGGTCATCCCCGTGCTACCCGATGATATCGACATCGAGATCAGTCCCGACGACATCCGCGTGGACGTGTACCACGCGAGCGGCCCGGGCGGTCAGGGCGTCAACACCACCGACTCCGCCGTGCGCGTGACGCATTTCCCCAGCGGCATTGTGGTCACCTGCCAAAACGAGCGCAGCCAGATCCAGAACAAGGCCGCGTGCATGCAGATTCTCAAGGCCCGTCTGTACGAGATCGAGCTCGAGAAGCGCGCCGAGGCGCTCGACGAGATTCGTGGACCCAAGACCACGATCGGTTTTGGCAACCAGATTCGCAGCTATGTGCTCTACCCGTATCAGATGGTTAAGGACCTGCGCACGGGCGTTGAGACCAGCAACGTCGAGGCAGTTCTTGACGATGGCGATCTGGATCCATTTGTTATTGGCTATCACCGTTGGGCTACCGGCAACGCTGACGCGGAGACCCCGTCTGCATAAACCGCCCGGTTCATGTGGAAATGGACTAAAACCCTCCCAGCAGGGTGGTTTTGTATCCAGAGCAAACCCTGCGCAGGGGTGGTTTTTGTCCGGCGAATCGGTAGAATCGAATACAGCAAGAAGTTCGAAGCGCATCCGTTTGGGTGCGCTTTTTTGAGGGAGGCAGCATGGCATATCGTCTGGACATCAAGCGCATTCTATCGATGAACTTCTTTCACGACCTGCCCCAGATTATGTTGGGGTGCGCTCTGGCCGCTATTGCGACCGACCTGTTTTTGATTCCCAACGGCCTTGCTGCCGGTGGCGTTACGGGCCTTGCCACCATTATCCAGGCGGTCGGCGCATCGCGTGGCCTATCGCTTCCCGTTGGTATTCAGACGATCGTGATGAACGCCTTGCTGTTGCTGGTCGTTATGCGCGAAGGTGGCATGTTCTACGTGGTGCAGACCGCGACGGGCTTTGTGCTGCTGGGCTTCTTTACCGATCTGTTCGCCCCGTTTGTAGCACCTCTGGCGGATGCGGACCTGATGCTCCCTGCCATGTGGGGCGGCATTATAACGGGCATCGGTTACGGCATGGTGTTGCGCGCCGGCGCCAACACCGGCGGCTCGGACACGATTGGCCAAATCATCTCGCGTAACACCTCGCTGCCGGTGGGCTCGACCGTCATGGCGATCGATGTTGCCGTATGCGCGCTGTCGGCTCCGGTCTTTTCAATCGAAAACGCACTATATGCAGGCCTTTCGATGGTCATTAGCGGTTACGTGATCGATGCCGTGGTCGATGGTGGCAACAAACGCCGTATGGTACTCATCATCTCGGACAAGTTCCCTGATATCGCTGCCGATATCATGTATGGCCTGGGTCGTGGTTGTACCAAGTTTAAGGCGACTGGCATGTATTCGGGTGCCGAGAAGCCGGTGATTATGGTCATCGTGAGCCGTCGAGAGCTCAATACCCTCAAGACGATCGTGCGCGAGCGCGATCCTCACGCCATTGTGACGGTCGCTGACGTTACGGAAGCCTTCGGCGAGGGATTCAAGGACATTAGCGCGTAGGGTCGACCGCGTTCCATCCAAAAGACGTTCACATTGATAAACCGTTTCATCAGCGGTTCTGCCTGCTAAATTGTTCAAATAATGATAAAAACTCTGGTAAAGCCATCAGTTTCCAGCATAATGAATGACGTACGTGCATTGCGGCTGTGTTGGGATTACCTTCGGTGCCGTGCGCATTTTGTCTAATGAGGATGAAAGGAAGGCACAATGAGCGACGAAGAGCTCAAAAAGGTTGCCAACGAGGTAAGGAAGGGCATCGTCACCGGCGTGCACGCTGCCAAGTCCGGCCATCCGGGCGGTTCGCTTGGCGCTGCCGACATCATGACCTATCTGTACTTTGAGGAAATGAACGTCGACCCGGCCGACCCCCGCAAGGCCGACCGCGATCGCTTCGTGCTTTCCAAGGGCCATTGCGCTCCGGGCCTGTACGCCGTGCTCGCCGAGCGTGGGTTCTTCCCCAAGGAGGATCTCGAGACGCTGCGCCATATCGGCAGCCACCTGCAGGGTCATCCCAACATGAACGACACCCCGGGCGTCGACATGTCCACCGGCTCGCTCGGCCAGGGCATCTCCGCCGCCGTGGGCATGGCCGTTGCCGCCAAGCACTGGGGCGACGACTATCGCACCTACGCCCTGCTGGGCGACGGCGAGAGCGAGGAGGGCCAGGTCTGGGAGGCCGCCATGTTTGCCGGCAACCAGCAGCTCGACAACCTCTGCGTGATCGTCGACCATAACGGCCTGCAGATCGACGGCCCCGTCGAGGAGGTCAACGACCCCATGCCGCTCGCCGACAAGTTCCGTGCCTTTAAGTTCCACGTGGTGGAGCTTGCCGACGGCAACGATTTCGACCAGATCCGCGCCGCCTTTGCCGAGGCTCGCGCTACCAAGGGCCAGCCGACTGCCATTATCGCCGAGACCATGAAGGGCAAGGGCGTTTCCTTTATGGAGAACCAGGTGGGTTGGCACGGTAAGGCCCCCAACGATGAACAGTTTGAGCAGGCCATGGCAGAGCTCACGGCCGCCGGAGAGGAGCTCTAGGATGGCAGACGTCAAGAAAATCGCCACGCGCGTAAGCTACGGCGAGGCCCTCGTCGAGCTCGCCAACGAGCACGATGACTTTGTGGTCCTCGACGCCGACCTGGCCGCCGCCACGCAGACCGGCAAGTTCAAGGCAGCCTGCCCCGACCGCTTCTTCGATGTGGGCATCGCCGAGAGCAACCTGATGGGTGTTGCCGCCGGTATCGCAACCACCGGTCGCGTTGCCTTCGCGAGCAGCTTTGCCATGTTCGCTGCTGGCCGCGCCTTTGAGCAGGTCCGCAACTCCATCGGCTATCCGCACCTTAACGTTAAGATCGGTGCCACGCACGCCGGTATCTCGGTGGGCGAGGACGGCGCCACGCACCAGTGCTGCGAGGATATCGCCCTGATGCGCGTCATCCCCGGCATGACCGTGATCGTTCCCGCCGACGACGTCGAGGCCCGCGCCGTGACGCGCGCCGCCTACGAGTGCGACGGCCCCGTGTACATGCGCTTCGCCCGTCTGGCCTCGCCGGTTGTCAACGACCCCGAGACCTACAAGTTCGAGGTGGGCAAGGGCATCGTCATGCGCGAGGGCACCGACGTCACCATCATCGCCTGCGGCCTGATGGTCGGCGAGGCGCTCGAGGCCGCTGAGCAGCTTGCTGCCGAGGGCATCGATGCCGAGGTCATCAACATGCACACCATCAAGCCCATCGATGCCGACCTGATCGTCAAGAGCGCCACCAAGACCGGCCACGTCGTGACCGTCGAGGAACACTCTGTGATCGGTGGCCTGGGCAGCGCCGTTGCCGACGTCCTGTGCGAGCAGTGCCCGACGCCGCTCAAGAAGATCGGCGTCAACGACACCTTCGGTGAGTCCGGCCCGGGCGCCGAGCTCCTGCACAAGTACGGCCTGGACGCCGCCAACATCGTGGCGACCACCAAGGAGTTCTTGGCATAAGGCAAGGCGGATCTCAAGGACTGCTTCGCCAGAACTATAAAACTGTTTCGCCAGTACTATGGAAACCCGGCAGGGGCGCTCTCTTGGAGTGCGCCCCTGTTTCAGTTGCGGTGAAATAAGGACTGTTTTGCCAGCTTAAAGGCTCAACAGTCCCTATTTCACCGCAACTTATGAAGACGCCCCTCAAGCACGGTCCCATCAGGGAAAAGGGCATATATCGACAAAGCGCAATTCAGACCCTTCCAGCTTTGTATATGCAGCACCCCAAGATAAACGCAGCGACCCCTTAGTTATCGCAGGCCGGGCACAGGGTTACTCTCCAAATCTTTCCGCAGGACGGAGGAGCCCCCGCCGCGCGAAGCGCGCAGCGGGGGCTCCGACATGTCCGAGGACGATTTGGAGAGTAACCCTGTGTCCGGCCGACGGGATCCCTAAGCACGCCATGCTTCTTATGTGCAGCAAAGCTAATGCTGCTAAAATACAAAGCGCTCATGTAGTTTAAACGCACGACGATAAGGAGCACCAGTGGGTAACCACTTCCGTACCTCCGGTGCGGGCGATGATGCCCCCAAGACGCAGGCAGGCGTCCAGGGCAGTCGTTTCGCCACTCCGGATTCAGAGGGCCAGCCTGTTGCTCAGGCCCCCGCTCAGCCGGCAGATCAGGCACAGCCGGCATCCGATCCCTTTGCCTACAATCCAACCAGCGATGTCGCGCTTTCCGGCGCGGCGGGTTTTGAGCCCGTTCAGGCCGTGACCGCTCGCGTGGAGCAGCCTCAGGCTGGCGCCGCCACGCCGCAGCCTACCATGGCCGCTATTCCCGACCCCATGGCCCCTGCGACGCCGGCTCCTCAGCCTGCGCAGTCCGGTCTCTTTGCCGCTATTCCCGACCCCACGCAGCCTGCTGCCCCGGTGGTCGAGAGCGACCAGGCCGCCGAGGTCGCAAGCCTCGATAACGCGCTCAACAACCCCGATTTTACGTCGGTGTTTGCGCCCATCGATCCGCAGGCCAGCCGCAAGAAGATGGCCAAGCAGGCCGGTGTCGAGCCCGTCATCCTTATGGAGCATGTCACCAAGATCTATCCGGCACAGCCCAACAAGCCTGCACTCGACGACATCAACATCGAGATCTATCCGGGCGAGTTCGTCTTCCTGGTCGGTCACTCCGGCTCGGGTAAGACCACGCTGCTGTCGACGCTCAACCGCGACGTCAAGCCGACGAGCGGCCGCATCCTGGTTGCCGGTCAGGACCTCATGAAGATCAAGAACCGCAAGGTTCCGTTCCTGCGCCGCCAGATTGGCGCCGTGTTCCAGGACTTTAAGCTTCTGCCGCAAAAGACCGCCTACGAAAACGTGGCGTTTGCCCTGCAGTGCATCGGCAAGCCCAAGGGCGTCATTCGCAGCCAGGTGCCCGAGGTGCTGCGCCTGGTCGGTCTGGCCGATCAGATGGACTCGCTGCCCGACCAGCTTTCCGGTGGCGAGCAGCAGCGCGTTGCCGTCGCCCGTGCTATGGTCAACCGTCCGCCGCTGCTGATCTGCGACGAGCCCACGGGCAACCTCGACCCGGCGATCTCGCTGGGCATCATGAAACTGCTCGAGCGTATTAACCGCACCGGCACCACCGTGATCGTCGCCACGCACGACCGCGAGATGGTCGATAGCATGCACCGTCGCGTGATCGCCCTCGAGGGCGGCCACGTCATCCGCGACCAGGAGAGGGGAGGTTACGGCAACTATGGCACCAACTAACGTGGGCTACTCCTTCAAAGAGGCAATCAGCCACTTCTTCCGTAACTGGACTACCTCGCTCGGCGCCGTCATCACGATCTTCCTTTCGCTGTTTATCATCGGCCTGTTCATCATGGGCTCTGCGATGCTGAACTCCGTGATCGGCACCGTCGAGGATCAGGTTGTCATCAACGCGTTCATTAGTGATGACGCCGATCAGGCCGATGTTCAGGCTTTTGAGGCCGAGCTTAAGACGTGGAATAACGTCAAGTCCGTGACCTATAAGGACAAGGACGACGCGCTGGCCGAGTATACGAGCAAGATGTCGGGCAACGCCGACGCCACCATGAGCGCGCTCGATGGCCAGAACCCGCTGCCGGCTTCCTTCGCTATTGAGATGGACGATCCGTCCAAGGTCGAGAGCACGGCAAAGAAGCTCAAGAAGGATGCCGATTTCCAGAAGATCGCGGATGACGGCGACGTCAACGCGAGCGTGCTGTACGGCCAGGAGGAAGTGAGCCGCCTGTTCCAGGTGACCAACTACATCCGCATCGCCGCCGTGGTGCTCGTTGGCCTTCTGACCTTTATCGCATTCATCTTCATCAACAACACGATTCGCCTGTCCATCACGGCGCGTCGTCGTGAGATTGCGATTATGCGTCTGGTCGGCGCCAGCAACGGCTTCATTCGTGGCCCGTTTATCACCGAGGGCGTGCTGCAGGCCATTTTGGGCTCGCTGCTTTCCATCGGCGTTCTGGAGCTGCTGCGCAATCTGATGATTCCGCGTCTGCAGGAGAGCATCGGCTGGATGTCGTTTGCCCTGCCGATGCAGTACTACCTGGTGACCTATGCTGCGCTGATTCTGGTCGGCGTGATTATCGGTCTCTTTGGTTCTGCCATCGCCATGCGCCGCTACCTGCGCGTGTAGGCATGCCTGGAATTCATCCCTTCCAACGGGTCGTCTCTTATGGGGCGGCCCGTTTTTTGATCCCTAGGGGACGGTAGGATGGCGAATCATTTGGGTAGACTCTTTGGAGTCGGCAATCGATAGTTAGGAGGCGCCATGGGGCGCAATAACAAGCATAAGCGTGGAGCTCGCAATAAGCGCGGGCCGGTGCGCAGCGAACGCCGTCCGAGCCTGACCGGGCGCGTGCAGCTCCATGAGCACAGTGCCTATGTCATAACCGAGAATGGCGACTACAAGGTCATGGGCCGTGGCAAGCGCGAGATTATGGATGGCGATACCGTTGCCGTGAGCATTAAGAACAGCCCGCACGGTGAGCGGCGCGCCGTGATCGAAGGCGTGGTTGAGCGCGCAGCCATAAGCGTGGTGGGTACGTACCAGACCGCCGGTCCGCTCGGTGTGATCGAGCCGCTCGATTCGCGTCTGAAGGCTGACTTCTTCATTCTGCCTGAGGATACCTCGGCGGATCGTCTGGGCGTTCACCCGGGTGATGCTGTTGTCGCGCGCATTTTGACCTACCCGACGCGCCTGGAATCGGGCGCTGTGACGATCGAACGCCGCATTGGCGGAGATGACGCGCCCGATTTGGGCGTTCAATATGTGATGGCGCGTTACGGCTATACCGATAGCTATCCCGAGGCCGCGCTGGACGAGGCCGAGGGGCTTTCGCTCGATGTGTCCGCGGCGCTTAAGGACCCGCTCCGCCGCGATCTGCGCGACCGCTTTGTCATCACGATCGACCCGGTCGACGCACGCGACTTTGACGATGCCGTTTCGCTGGAGCGCACGCCCGAGGGTGGCTACAAGCTGGGTGTGCATATCGCCGACGTTTCACACTATGTGGCTTGGGACGGGCATATCGATCTTGAGGCTCGCCATCGTACGACATCGGTGTATCTGGCCGATCGCGTGCTTCCCATGCTGCCCGAACGCCTGTCCAATGACCTGTGCTCGCTTCGCCCTGACGAGGACCGTCTTGCGTTTACCGTTGACATTGAGCTCGATGCACAGGGTCGCGTGCGGCATTACGATCCGTACCCCAGCGTGATTCGCTCGCGTGTGCGTATGGACTATGACGGCGCCGAGGCGCTGCTGGTGCGTGCCGGCGCGGTTGAGTATTCGGTGCTGGAGGGTGCAGCCGAGGATGTTGCGGCTGCCGAGACCTCGCGCGAGGAAGCGCTTGAGCGCGGTCTTGCGTGCGAGGAGGCCGCCCGCGGCTACAACGTCGACCTCGGCGATTTCTTTGTCGCCGCTAACGAACTCGCCGAACTCCGCCGTCGTATCCGTCGCGCCCGCGGCTCGGTCGATTTTGACACGGCCGAGATTCGTGCTCTGTTGGATGAGGACGGAGTGCCCGTGCAGATTGTGGCGCGTGAGCGTTCGTGTGCCACGTCGCTTATCGAGGAAGCTATGCTGCTCGCCAACGAGTGCGTTGCAGAGTGGCTGGCAGACCGTGATATCGAGGCCTGCTATCGCGTGCATGAGGATCCGAGCCCCGATAGCCTGCACGGTGCCGCCGTTGCGCTGGCGCAGCTAGGCATCATCGACGATCGCCGTGCGGCTGGTATTGCCCTGGGAAGTCCCGATGAGCTGCAGGCTGCGGTTGACGCCGCGGCCGGCACGGCTAACGCTCCGCTCGTCAACACGTTGCTCTTGCGCAGTATGCAGCGCGCGCTGTACAAGCCACGCAACGAGGGCCACTTTGCGCTTGCCGCGCCGTGCTATTGCCACTTCACGAGTCCCATTCGCCGCTATCCCGACCTGGTGGTGCATCGCGTACTCAAGCTGCAGCTGGCCTACGAGCAGCTGGGCGGCAAGGACGCCTTGGTGCGCACGCCCCGGCTCATCGGTAAAGGTCGCGAGTCCCTGCCGCGCATTCTGCCGCAGATCTGCCGCGCATGCAGCGATGCCGAGCGCGCGGCAGATGCCGCCAGCCATGCGACGCAAAAGATCAAGATTGCCCAGTACTATGAGGACCGTCTGGGCGAGCGCTATGCCGGAACCGTCTCGTGGGTTAGCAGCATGGGCCTTTTTGTGCGCTTGGACCTAACGCAGGTCGAAGGTTTGGTTTCGATCAAGAGTCTGGGCAACGAGTGGTTCGAGTTCGACGAGGACGCGCTCACGCTCACAGGTGCCGACACGGGCACCCGTTACGAGCTGGGGCAGCGCGTGATTGTCGAGGTCTCGCGCGTCAATACCACGCGTGGGCACTTGGACTTTAAGCTTATCCATTAGCCAAATCCCGACTCATGGTGGGGGAGCGGAGGGCGGCCTTTCGAGACCGTCCTTCGCATTTGAATCGTGGCTACCTTGCCGTCTACTCGGCCGCCCGCTTACCTGCTATTTGAGAGGTAAAACCTACCAAAATAAACCTGTCCCTTTTTGGCAGGTTTACAAGAAAGCGGGGATGAGATGGCGACGGTGTACGGTTATGCGCGGGTGAGTTCGCGCGATCAGAACCTTAATCGGCAGCTGGATGCGCTGGGCGCCTATGGCGTGGGCTCGGCGAATATTTATGCCGACCATGCGAGCGGCAAGGACTTCGATCGACCGCGTTATCGCGAGCTGCTGCACGTCCTGGGAGACGGGGACGTACTGGTGGTGCTTTCTATCGACCGACTTGGCCGTAATTACTCCGAGATTCTTGAGGAATGGCGACGCATTACCAAGGAGCTCGGGGTTGCCATTGTGGTGTTGGACATGCCATTGCTTGACACGCGCGCTAGGGCCAGCGGCGCGCCGGATGTGACCAACGTCCTGATTGCCGATATTGTGCTGCAACTGCTGAGCTACGTGGCGCAGGTAGAGCGCGAGAATATCCATCGGCGCCAAGCGGAGGGGATTGCAGCGGCGCGGGCGCGAGGGGTCCGTTTCGGTCGACCTCGCAAGCCATGCCCTCCTCAGTTTGAGCTGGTGCGCGATAGCTATGAGGCAGGCGATATTACCCGCAGCCAGGCAGCAAAGTGCCTGGGCGTGTGCGTGGGGACGTTCGATCGCTGGATGCGCGAGGCGGGGTAGGGGGTTTGCGTCGCTTTGTCGCTTCCTGTTGCGATTCAAATTTTGATACGGTGACGATGCCATTTGGGGCTACACTCGCTGATATTCAAAAAAGGAGGTTGGCCCTTGGCGCGAGTAAAACAAATAATCGGATTGACCGCGATCGTTCTGTTCGCTGCAACGCTGGCGGGCATCTGGGTGCTGACGGAGCAAAATGCGGTGGAGACGTCGTTGCTGAGCGAGTCCACCGCGCGTGTGGTGGAGGGCCAGGCTACGGGCGTTCAGGCTGTCGATGCCACGGGTGAAGCCCAGACGGAGTACGGAATGACCGGGGGCGCCGATTCGACTGCCTCGAATGTCCGGTCTGGCCGACTTGCTTCCATTCGCATGTGGGTGGGCACAAACGTCCGTCGCGTTGCCCATACCGTAGAGTTTTTCTTCGTCGGATTGTTCGCCTCCGTGGTCGTGGTTTGCTTTTCCAGGCGTCCGTGGAGCGTATGCTCCCGTTGCGTGCCCGTATTGCTCTTTTGCGCCGCCTGCTCCGTTGGCGATCAGGTGCATAAGATCTTTGTTCCCGGAAGGCATTTCGACGTTATCGATTTAGGATTCGACGCTGCGGGCTATGTCACCGCCATGCTGTTGGTATTGCTGGCGGCGGCGTTGGTGCGCCATGCGACTCGGCCGATCGGCGCCCATGCGAGGCGCTAGCCGGTAACAAACCCGTTTCTGATAATGCGGCCTCGTTGAATTATTTTGTGTCGCGCGTATTTCCGAGCGGTCGGATTTGAGAGGCGAGCGGTAGAACGCTCGCCCTTTGTGCGCCACGATGCGGCACAATGTACCGCAAAAGCTGTTTGTATCCGGTACGAATCGTTCGTTGGTCTTTAATTCTTTTCAACGGAGGTGTTTGAGATGGCAAACGGATTGCTTTTGCGGCTTCGCGAGCGTGAGCTCAGCGCGAGCCCGGCGGAACGCAATGTCATCGCATATGTAAGCGCTCATCCGCACGAGGTGGTCGGGCTGTCCGTCCGCGGTCTTGCCGATGTCACGTTCTCCTCGCCCTCGAGCATTTTGCGCTTTTGCAAGCGTTTGGGTTTTGCGGGCTACAAGGAGTTCCAGCGCGAACTGATTGCCGAGCTGGCGCTCTTAGGTGACAAGAAAGACGTAGCTCTCGAGGACATCTCCATGGATGACAGCGTCGAACGTATCGTGGGGAAGGTGATGAAAAGCAACGTGCGCACGATCGAGGCGACGGCACGAACGCTCGATTACACCGTCTTGGAGCGATGCGCGGCCCGTCTTAAGCGGGCACGCGCGGTCAATCTGTTCGGTATTGGTGCCTCTCGTTTGGTCGCACACGATCTGGCGCAAAAGCTCATGCGTGTCGACAAAGAGTGCCATCTGTACGACGACTGGCATGATCAGCTCTTGTGTGCCAAGAACATGCATGAGGGCGATATGGCAATCGCCTTTAGCTACTCGGGCTTGACGCAAGAGGTGCTGGACTGCACCGCCGAGGCTCAACGTCACAACTGTCCCGTTGTGGCCGTTACCAAAGTAGATGGATCATCCAAGCTTGCCACCATGGCCGATGCCGTGCTCGGCGTCGCCGCGAGTGAACCCTTGGTCCGCAGCGGTGCCATGGCTTCGCGTATGGCCCAGCTTATGGTTGTCGATGCCCTGTACGCTGCTTACGTTGCCAGCGACTACGAACGGGCGACGCATGTCATAAAGCAAAACTACATCGAGAAACAGGAAAGATGAGGTGAATGAAATGCTCGATTTAACAAAATTCACGACCGAACAGCGTAATCAAAGGTCAATGGACCTCGATACGATGACATCGCTGCAAATCGTCACGACGATGAACGATGAGGATCTTCGTGCCGTCCAGTCGGTCACGAAAGTGTTGCCCCAGGTTGCCATGGCAATCGACTGGGCTGCTGAGACACTCGAGCGCGGCGGGCGCGTCTTTTACATGGGCGCAGGCACCAGCGGTCGTCTGGGCGTACTCGACGCTTCGGAGTGTCCGCCCACGTTTGGCGTGTCACCCGATCTGATTGTCGGGCTCATTGCCGGAGGCGAGACGGCGTTTATCAAGGCTGTCGAAGGTGCCGAAGACAGCGAGGAGCTTGGCGCGAGCGACCTGCGGGAGCGTGGACTCTCGGACAAGGATCTTGTCGTTGGCCTGGCGGCAAGCGGCCGTACTCCTTATGTGGTGGGCGGCCTTGCGTACGCCAAGGCAACTGGGTGCAAGACCATTGCAATTGCCTGCAACCAAGGGTCGAAGATCGGGGAGAGCGCAGATCTTGCCATTGAGCCCGTGCCCGGTCCCGAGGTGCTGACCGGCTCAACGAGGCTCAAGGCGGGAACGGTTCAAAAGCTCATTCTCAACATGATTTCGACCGGTGCCATGGTCAAGATCGGCAAGGTATACCAAAACCTGATGGTCGATGTGCAGCAGACGAACGAGAAGTTGGTGGTGCGCGGCCAGAACATCGTGATGGAGGCGACCGGCTGCACGCGCGAGCGCGCTGTTCAGGCGCTTGCGGATGCCGGCGGCCACGTAAAAACCGCTATTGTCTCGGTGCTGTTGGACTGCGATGCCGAGCAGGCTGCGGTAGCTCTTGAACGGGCGCACGGCCATGTCCGTACTGCGGTGAGTGGCCATGAGAAGAGCAATGCCGATGTCCAATAGGTGCACGGCGTGAGCTGATATGACATCTAGACGAGATACCCAATACAAGGAGGAGTTATGACGAACAAAGAGCTGGCTCAAAAGCTGCTGGACCTTTTGGGCGGTAAAGACAACGTGCTCGCAAACGCGGCGTGCATGACGCGCCTGCGCGTGACCGTCAAAGACACGGGCAACGTCGACACGGAGGGTATTAAGGCGCTCGACGGCGTGATGGGCCTGGTCGAGGACGACACGATGCAGATCGTGCTGGGTCCGGGCAAGGTGAATAAGGTGCTCGAGGAGTTCTCCAAGCTCACCGGCCTTGCGAAAGGCGTTGCCGACGAGAGCGTGGTTGACGCTGCGGCCACAAACAAGGCCGCGCAGAAAGCCAAGTACGAGTCCAAGCCGGTTCAGGCCTTCCTCAAGAAGATTTCCAATGTCTTCGTCGCCCTGCTTCCCGGCATCATTGCGGCTGGCCTCATCAACGGTATCTGCAACGTCATTAACGTCTCGACGGCAGGCGCGCTTGCAGGCGAGTGGTGGTACCAGGGCATTCGTTCCATGGGCTGGGCCCTGTTTGCCTATCTGCCCATCTTGGTGGGCTATAACGCGGCGCGTGAGTTTGGTGGCTCCGCTGCGCTGGGCGGCATCGCCGGCATGATGTGTATCGCCAACAGTGCCATGCCCCTGCTTGCGCCTGGCGCGGCTGATCCTGCCACTGCCATTCTGCTGCCGCTCACCAATGCGCAGTACAACCCCGCGGCGGGTGGCATGATCGCGGCTCTCATCGCTGGTGCATTTTTTGCCTGGATGGAGCGCCAGATTCGCAAGGTTATGCCCAACGCACTCGACACGTTCTTGTCCCCGCTGCTGGTGCTCATCATCGGCGCCTTTGCTCTGATGCTCGTCATCCAGCCGGTTGGCGCATGGCTGACGACTGCCATCTTTAGCGTTTTGACCTTTATCTTCGAGAAGCTGGGCGTCCTGGGCGGCTATATCCTGTCGGCAGGCTTCTTGCCGCTGGTGTCCGTCGGCCTGCATCAAGCGCTCACGCCGATCCACGCTATGCTCAACGATCCCGACGGCGCTACCAAGGGTATCAATTACCTGCTTCCCATCCTTATGATGGCTGGCGGCGGCCAGGTCGGTGCCGGTTTGGCGCTGTACTTTAAGACCAAGAACGCCAAGCTCAAGAAGTACGTCGCAGAGTCCATTCCCGTTGGAATCCTGGGTGTGGGCGAGCCTCTGATGTATGCTGTTACGCTGCCGCTCGTTCGTCCGTTTGTGACGGCCTGCCTGGGTGCCGGATTTGGCGGCGCGCTCGCGGCGCTGCTTCACATCGGCACGGTTTCTCAGGGCGTTTCCGGTCTGTTTGGCCTGCTGATCGTTGTTCCTGGCCAGCAGCTCGGCTACGTTGCCGCTATGCTGCTTGCCTATGCCGCCGGCTTTGTCCTGACGTGGTTCTTTGGCGTCGACGAGCAGAAGATCAACGAGTTCTTTGGCGAGTAGTTTGATATCGCGAGCCGTGTTGCTCGGGGCTCGCGGTGCGCGGCAGATTTCTTGATGCTATGGTTGTGCCGGCGGGGCTAACTGCTCCGCCGGCCTTTTTTAAAGGAGCGTTGAAGCGTGAAAACGGGTATTTCGATTTATCTTTCCAGCCCTCTGCAGGATATTGAGCGGACGGTTGAGCGTGGTGCCGCGGCGGGTGCGCGCTATGCGTTCACCTCGCTGCATATTCCCGAGGATGGGGGAGCGGCGTATGCCGATAAGGTCCGTCATGTGCTGTCGCTGCTTTCCGCCCGCGGCATTGCGCTCATTGCCGATGTGGGGCCTCGCACGTGCGATTTGCTCGGGCTTGAGCGCATTGAGGACCTGCGCGATCTGGGGTTGGAATACCTTCGTTTGGACTATGGCTTTAGCGCCCAGCGGGTCGCGGAGCTGTCCGGTGTATTTCGCATTGTGGTCAATGCATCGACGGTGAGTTCTGATGAAATCGCATCGTGGCGTGAGGCCGGTGCCGATGTGACTCGTTTTGCCGCCTGCCACAATTTTTACCCCAAGCCTTATACCGGTTTAGCTCTTGAAGATGTTGCTCGGACGAATCTTCGTCTTGCGGCGCTTGGATTCGAAATCATGGCTTTTGTGCCGGGTGATGCTAACGTTCGCGGGCCGGTTTTCGAGGGACTGCCGACGGTCGAGGCGCAGCGCGGTCGCGCGTCAAAGGTTGCTCTCAATATGCTTGAGCTTGCACATGGCGCCGATTGCGACATTGTGTTGGTCGGCGACCCCGATCTATCCGATGCGGGCTGGGCGCAGTTTGCTCAAGTTTCCGCCGGATACGTAGACCTGCAATGCGAGCTTGAGCCCGGTTATGCCTATGTGCGCGGGCAGATTCATCACGACCGGCCCGACTCGAGTGTCCTCATCTTTAGGTCTCAGGAGTCACGTACGAAGCTTAAGCCGGATTCCGTGCCGACGGATGCCGGAGCCGGCCTGCCGCGAAAGGCGGGGTCGATCGCTGTGAGTAATAGCGGATATGGGCGGCGGCGAAGGCGAGCTTGAGATTGCGCGGGTCGATCTTCCCGGTGACGAGCGCATGAACGTTGCGGGCCATATCACGCCCGAGGCAATGGAGCTGCTGCCGTTCATCAAACGCGGATTCGGGGTACGGTTCGTTTAGCGTGTGACCCGTGGGCTACAATTGGCCCATCATACGAAGGCGCCTCGTGTGGCGTGTGCCTGCATTGGCCGATCTATATTCGGAGGATTTCCATGACCGTACTGTTTGTTGAATATCCCAAGTGCTCGACCTGTAAGAAGGCCAAGGCATGGCTGGACGAACATGGGGTAGAGTGCATCGACCGCGATATCGTTTTGGACAATCCCACGGCTGATGAGCTTGCGACCTGGATTGCTCGTTCGGGGCTGCCGGTGCGGCGTTTCTTTAATTCGTCGGGCATGAAATATCGAGAGCTGGGCCTGAAGGCGCGTCTGGATGCGGGCATGACGGATCGGGAGTGCTACGAGCTGCTGGCGACCGACGGCATGCTGGTCAAGCGTCCGCTGCTGGTGGGCGACGACTTTGCGATTCCCGGCTTTAGGGAAGCGGCTTGGGCCGAGGCGTTGCTGTAGCGGCTGCGGAAAGTGCGACCCGTTTTGGGTGATCGGCGTGGGATGTGTTTTCCATCGGCGGGCTCGCTCGGCTCAATCCTCGAGCTGTGCCCATTCGTGCGGATCGTAGACCTTTACGTGCTTGTTGGGCTTGCCGCTCCAGTACTCCTCGTCCATAAAGGGCAGATATGCCTGAACGCCGGGGCAGATAAAGGGAATCCGCTGCTGTTGCAGTCGCTCGCGCTGGCGCTGCTCCAGGTGCGCCTCGGATATGACGGTCGGCATACCGGACAGCTCGACGAGGCTTGCCTGGATTCGCTTAAGGTCGGGGAGTCCCGCGTGCCATGACACCCGCATGATCAAAAAGGATGCACGGCGGTATTTTGCCTGCATCACCGTGATGGCGGGGCGCAGTGTGGGATGGATTTTGTCCCGTTCGGGCCAAAGGTCAGCAGTGATCTCGAGGCCCAGGGTCTCCCATAGGTAATCAAGCTCTTCGTCCATGGCGCCTCGATATCTACGTGATCATTGATACTTCGATTGTGTTGCCTGGTGCTATCGTTTTCGCGGTAGAATCTGCCAACGGTTGACGGCTACCGCTCGCGGCGTTTTGCCCTTCGTGTACAGCGGTCGGCT
The DNA here is from genome assembly GCA_902497065.1 of uncultured Collinsella sp. Taxonomy (GTDB): domain Bacteria; phylum Actinomycetota; class Coriobacteriia; order Coriobacteriales; family Coriobacteriaceae; genus Collinsella. The sequence goes on from CABVDH010000002.1 coordinate 58,994, forward strand.
TCACAGGTCCTTCACGGGTTGGACTAAATTAGGCCAATTTGACTGAATTTCAAAAAAGTCAAAATTGGGGCTTGCGTCACGGCGAGACTTCCCGTATATTTCTTTCTTGCGCAAAGGCACAGCCGAGCGCAGCGATGCAGTCATTGGGATGTCGTCTAATGGCAGGACAGCGGATTCTGGTTCCGTCAATGGGGGTTCGACTCCCTCCATCCCAGCCATTGCATTTGCTACATATGGCCCGTTCGTCTAGCGGTTTAGGACGCCGCCCTCTCAAGGCGGAGATCACCAGTTCGAATCTGGTACGGGCTACCAAAATTGAACGCCCGGGCCTCGTAAGAGACCCGGGTTTTGTGTATTAACCGTATATACGGCGCCTGCCGTGTTTCGCTCAGATCGAGGAGTAGCCATGGATCTGCCCATCAGCTTGCAAGACATCACGTATGCCGAGAACTATCTGGCGCAGGGCGACCTGGCTACGGCGACGCCGCTGCTGGAGCGTCTGGTGGAGCTCGCCGAGGAGTATATCGACGCTGAGTGCAAGACGGAGGAGAAGCGCCAATACTTTAGCTTCGATAGCAAGTTTGAGCGCTTGGCCTATCGCCGCGTGGAGAAGGATCCGCGCGAGCTCGTGCAGGTCGAGGTGCCGTTTGACCGCCTGTACTCTGATATGGCGTTTGCCTACATTCGCCAGCAGGATTATGTGAGCGCTCGTAATGCCCTGATGCAGGCTGTGCGTTGGGACCCCATGAACTGCAACTATCGCTTGGATTTGGCCGAGCTGTTCCGCGCTCTCGAGGACAAGCAGGAATGGGCATCGCTCTCGTTCTCGGTGCTGGAGCGTGCAAGCGATGGCAAGTGCGCCGCCCGCGCTTACGCCAATCTAGGTCAGTACTTCTTGGAGCCCGAGACCGAGAACGTTTCGGCTGCCGTGGGCTGCGCGCGTCTGGCACTGCGCCTGGCGCCCAACGATGCGCATACGACGCGCCTGCTCAACAAGATCCATACCACCTATCCGGATGCCGCCGATGAGAGCGACGACCACGTGATGGGTGAACTGGCCCTGCAAGGCGTGCCGACCTCGCCTTCGGCCGAGATTGCCATCTGCCTGATTATGTGCGCGACCGATGCTGCAAGCGACGGCGACAAGCAGGAGGCGACGCGCCTGACGGTACGTGCTCGCGACTTGGTGGGCGAGGAGGCCTGCGCGGCGATTATCAAACTGGTGCGCGAGAGCGATGCCGAGCTCAATGCCGAGCGCAAGGCAAAGCGTGAGGCTGCGGGCTCAAACGCCGATGGAGCCAAGGAGGCCGGCGATGCCCAGTAAGCGCGAGCGCAAACTCATTTCCAAGAATCGCTCGGCACATCACGAGTACTTTATCGATGAGACGTTTGAGTGCGGTATTGAGCTGAGCGGCACCGAGGTCAAGTCGATTCGCGAGCGCGCCTGTCAGATCACTGACACTTTTGCGCTGATTCGTGGCGGCGAGTGCTGGCTCGTCGGACTGCATATCCACCCTTATAGCCATGGTGGCGTGTGGAATCGCGATCCCGACCGTCGGCGTCGTCTGCTGCTGCACCGCAAGGAGATCGACTTTCTTGACGGCAAACTTCGCAACCGTGGTTATGCGCTGGTTCCGTTGGAGCTCTACTTTAATATCGACGGCCGCGTAAAGCTACTGCTGGGTCTGGGTCGCGGCAAGAAGCTCTACGACAAGCGCGAGGACATGGCCAAGCGTGATGTCCAACGCGAGATCGACCGCGCCCTTAAGGAACGCAACCGTTAGGCACTCTGCATAAGTTGCGGTGGAATACGGACTGTTTTGCCTGTTTGAGGGGCTATTCAGTCCCTATTTCACCGCAACTGCGGGCGTCTCATCTTTCTTACTGTTCTGACACATATGTCTCAAAGGCGGCGTCCGTTATGGGTGCCGCCTTTTTTTGTGGGTACATACATTCATGAGGTTCCAACCCGAGCTAGGGGAGTGATCGTTATGGACAAAACTGCGTTCTTTACCATGCCGAGCGGTCTGTACGTGGTGAGCGCTGCGGCAGACGGGCTGCGTGCCGGCTGCGTCATCAACACTGCGGTGCAGGTGACGTCCATGCCGCCGCGTATTTCGGTTGCCGTGAACAAGGACAATGTCACCTCGGGCGTCATCGCATCGGCCAAAGCGTTCGCGCTGACCGTGATCGATCAGACCGCCGACATGCTCTACATCGGTAACTTTGGGTTCCGCACCAGCAGCGATTATGACAAGTTTGCTAAATACGAGACCCGCGAGACGGCTCTGGGCATGCCCTATGTGCCCGAGCACGCGGCAGCGCTGTTTAGCTGCCGTTTGATCGATACTGTGGATGTGGGCACGCATCTACTGTTTATCGGCGAGGTCGAGGATGCCGAGCGCCTGAGCGACGAGACGCCGCTGACGTACGACTACTATCACAAGGTTCTGAAGGGCAAGACGCCTCCGAAGGCGTCCTCGTATCAAGGCTAGAAATGTTTTAAAAACACTTGCATTATATTATTGAGAATATATACTAATAAGCGAAGTACATCACCAGTCACGTTCGAGAGGAGAACATCATGGCTGAGGAGAAGAAGACGTATAAGTTCGTGTGCGTCGTTTGCGGTTACGAGGTTGAGGTCGATACGCCCGAGCTGCCCGAGGACTACGTGTGCCCGGTCTGCGGCGTCGGTCCCGATCAGTTTGAGCTCGTCGAGGAGTAACTCGTAGACACACGACTTGCAGCAATATATAGCTCTGTCCAAGGGCCCCGGTCGGTCATCCCGGCCGGGGCCCTTTTCCTCCGTCCCCAAGGGATCACGGCTGCTGTTAGCCGATCCTGTCTGTCGTGAGTCCGGCCGACCTTTTGTCTCAATCTGTAACATCTAACGGCTCAAAACGGGTCTTCCTGTTACAGATTGAGACAAAAAGTCGGAGCTGAAGAAATGTCTTGATCTGTAACATCTAGAAGCGGAAATTTGGTCCACTTGTTACAGATCAAGACAAACCAAAACCGTCCGGCACGAGATCTCAATCTGTAACATCTAGCAGTGAAATCGGGGTCTACGTGTTACAGATTGAGACAAACGGAGCTGTCCCTCGGAAAGATCTCGATCTGTAACATCTAGACATCAAAAGCGGGTCTAGATGTTACAGATCGAGACGTTTGCCTGGGTGGGTGCCCCGTCCCATTACATCCCTGTCAACAACACGACATCGAGAATCGTCACGATGGCACCGATCCCTACGAGCAGCGCGTTGAGCGGGCGCGAGTTGGCGTATTTGCCCATGACGCGGCGTGAGCTGGTGAGCCGTATGAGCACAAAGACCGTAATCGGCAGCTGAAGCGACAGCAGCGCCTGACTCCAAATGAGACCTTCAAAAGGATTCGGGACGACCAAGCACGCCGTCACAGCGCCGACGAAACAAGCCGCCACCCCAATCGAGGAATGTCGGTCGTGGATGTCGTATTCCTCGTCGAACATGCCCGCGGTGATGGTTCCCGCCGCCATGCCCGCCGTCACACTACTCGATAGTCCCGCGAACAGCAGCGCTACCGCAAAGATGGTCGAGCTCGCCGGGCCCAAGATGGGGGAGAGCGTGGCCGCTGCGACGGCGAGGTCGTCTACGACAATGCCGTGCGCAAAGAAGGTCGTTGCGGCCAGGATGACCATGGCCGAGTTGATTGCCCAGCCCACGCCCATCGAAAAGAGTGTGTCGAAGAGTTCGTAGCGCAGGCGTTCTTCGATAACCTGCTCGCCTTGGCCTTCGAAGTGCATGGATTGGATGACCTCGGAGTGCAGGAAGAGGTTGTGGGGCATAACGACCGCTCCCAGGACACTTACGATAATCGCGGCCGAGCCGGTGGGCATGCTGGGCGTGATCCAGCTTGCGGCGGCCTGCGGCCAGTCGACCTTGACCAGCGCAAGCTCGGCCAAAAACGAGAGTCCTACCACGCCTACGAAGGCGATAATCCATCGCTCGGCGCGCTTGTAGGAGCTCGTCATGAGCATCGCCACCGATACTGCCGCCACGATGACACAGCCCGCGCGCACGGGCAGCCCAAAGAGCATCTGGAGCGCGATCGCACCGCCCAGGACTTCGGCCATGGCGGTGGCGATGGTCGCGAGATAGGCACTGCCGAGCACCGCGCGCCCAACGAAGCGGGGGAGGTAACGTGTCGTGGCCTCGGCAAGACAGGTGCCCGTGGCGATACCCAGGTGTGCCGCGTTGTGCTGCAGCACAATGAGCATAATCGTGGACAGCGTGACGATCCACAGCAGCGCGTAGCCAAACTGCGAGCCCGCGGCCATATTGGAGGCCCAGTTGCCCGGGTCGATAAAGCCGACGGTCACGAGCAGACCGGGGCCGATATGCCGCGCGATGTCTAGACCTCCGTGACCACCGGTGCGTTGGGAGCCAAAATGATGTTTGAGATGGTTGAGCATGGTGTTGAACATGGTGGGTTCCTGCATATGGGTGGTGCGGCGCCGCGCTTGGATCACGTGGCGCCGCGCGCTGGGCTTGGGTTGGGGCTACTTGTGCGCCTTGCCCTGATTGGCCACGGCGTCGATCTTGGCGGCGATGGTTGTCGGGTCGCCGATGTAGCGCTTATCGAGGACGTTGAACTCGGCATCGAAGGTGTAGACGAGCGGCACGCCGGTGGGGATGTTGACCTTGACGATCTCCTCGGGCGTGAGGTGCTCAAACTTCATGACGAGCGAGCGCAGAGAGTTGCCGTGCGCGGCGATGAGCACGCGCTTGCCGGCGAGCATCTGGGGGCGAATCTCGTCCTCAAAATAAGGCCAGGCGCGGGCAATCGTGTCCTTGAGGCACTCGGTGTAGGGTAGCTGGTCGGGCGCGATGTCGCGGTATTGCTCCTGCGTGTGGGGGTCGCGACTATCGCCCGGCTCGAGCGCCGGCGGGCAGACATCGAAGGAACGGCGCCAGATGAGTACCTGCTCGTCGCCGTGCTCCGCCGCGGCATCGGCCTTGTTGAGACCCTGCAGCGCGCCGTAGTGGCGCTCGTTGAGCTTCCAGGACTTGATGACGGGCAGCCATTCGCGGTCCATCTGGGCGAGCACGATGCTGAGGGTATGGATCGCGCGCTTGAGGCGCGAAGTGTAGCAGACGTCGAAGTCGAAACCGGCTTCTTTGAGGGCTCGACCGCCTGCGGCGGCTTCTTCGCGGCCCGTGTCGGTGAGCTCAACATCGGTCCAGCCGGTGAACAGGTTGAGTTTGTTCCACTCGGATTCTCCGTGACGGATAAGGACAAGTTGCATCTTCTGTTGGTCTTTCTGGCGTGCCATGGGGGCCTCCTTGATCTGGCACGGCGCGCGTGCCGTTTGTTTGACGCCGTAAAGGGTACCCGTTTTAGGCTTAAAGGTTAACCGAGACTAACAAAATTGTTGTATTTGAATAGGATGGGGAAAGGAGTTGCCGAAATGTCTTGATCTGTAACAACTAAGGATGGAAATTGGGTCTAGGTGTTACAGATCAAGACAGGAAGAAATGGTCCTATGAAAAATCTTGATTTGTAACAGCTGACCGCCAAAACCGGCCCTTCGTGTTACAGATCGAGACATTCGGAACCGTCTCTCGAAAACATCTCAACCTGTAACATCTAAGCGCCAAAATCGGCTCCTCCTGTTACAGATTGAGATGTTTGAAGCGGTGAGCTTACAGGCCGAACTTGGGGCCCTTGCTGTCGCCCTTGAGCTCGGCGGCACCCACTCGCAGGGCGCGCGTTACGCGATTGTTTCGAAACGGGCGGGAAACACAACGGGCCGGCGATGCTCCTAGTATGCCTAGTCAACTGACTGTCTAAATATCTAGGGGAGGATCGCGATGCAGGCAGATTCCGCTCAGCAGCAGGGCCTTTATCGCCCCGAATTCGACCACGATGCATGTGGCATCGGCGCGCTTGCCGATATCAACGGCGAGCGTCATCACCAGATTCTGGACGACGCACTGTCCATTCTGGTCAACTTGGAGCACCGCGGCGGCACCGGACTCGAGAAGAACACCGGCGACGGCGCCGGAATCCTGTTTCAGGTTCCGCATCACTTTTTCCGCAAAGAGGCTCAAAAGTGCGGCCAGATTCTGCCGGCAGAGGGCGACTATGGTGTGGCCATGCTGTTTTTCCCGCAGGACGACAAGGGCGTAGAGGATGCCCGCCGCGTGTTTGAGGAGGGCTGCGCCGAGGCCGGCGTGCCGCTGCTCTTTTGGCGCGAGGTGCCCGTCGACCCGCACGACCTGGGCGAGACGGCCCGCGCCTGCATGCCTACTATCCTGCAGGCTTTCCTGGGCCGTCCGGACGACACGCCCGCCGGCGATGCCTTTGAGCGTCGCCTGTACGTGTGCCGCCGCACCATCGAAAAGAAGGCCGACGCTGAGTTCGCCCTGCGCGACAAGATCTTCTATGTGTGCTCCATGAGCTCGCGCACCATCGTGTACAAGGGCATGCTTGTGGCCACGCAGATGCGCCGTTTCTTCATCGACCTCAACGACGCCGCCGTCAAAACGGCCGTGGCGCTCGTCCACTCGCGCTACTCCACCAACACTACACCCAGCTGGGAGCGCGCACATCCCAACCGCTTTATCATCCACAACGGCGAGATCAACACCCTCAAGGGTAACGTCAACTGGATTCGCGCCCGCGAGCCCAACCTGTACAGTCCCGTGCTGCAGCACGATCTTGAGCGCGTGATGCCCATCATCAACCGCGAGGGCTCCGATTCCGCGATTCTGGACAATGTGCTTGAGTTCCTGGTCATGAACGGTCGACCGCTCACGCGTGCCGCGTCCATGTTGCTGCCCGAGCCGTGGGACCACAACGACAGCCTGAGTGAGGAGCGCCGCGCCTACGACGCTTACCAGTCCATGCTCATGGAGCCGTGGGACGGCCCGGCGGCCATCGCCTTTACCGACGGTCGCACGCTGGGCGCCGCCCTCGACCGTAACGGCCTGCGTCCCGCCCGCTACTATGTGACGCGCGACGGTCGCTTTATGCTGGCGAGCGAGGTGGGCACCATCGAGGTGAGCCCCGAGAACATCCTGACGAGCGGCTGCCTAGGACCGGGCCAGATGCTCGAGGTCGACTTTGCCCGCGGGCGCGTCATCTACAACGATGAGCTGCGTGCCCGTTACGCCAAGGAAAAGCCCTACCGTGATTGGATTGCCGAGGAGACGCTAACCGTTGACGCGCTCGATGAGCCCGTTGCGGCAACGCCCGCCGAGGACGCCGAGGTGCCCGCCGCCGTGCGTATGGCCAAGCTCGGCTACCACTGGGATGACGTCGACGAGGTCGTGCGTCCCATGGCCCAGCAGGGCAAGGCACCGCTCGCTTCGATGGGCATCGATGCGCCGCTGGCCTGTCTGTCCAAGAAGACGCGCTCGTTCTTTGACTACTTCTATCAGTTGTTCGCCCAGGTCACGAACCCGCCGATCGACGCCCTGCGCGAGCATATGGTGACTTCGACCACGCTCTACCTGGGCAACCACGGCAACCTGCTCGAGGACTCCCGTACGGCCTGCCAGCTGGTGCGCCTGGAGCGCCCGCTGCTGAGCGAGGAGGAGTTCGACCGCATTTGCGCGATTGACCGTGTTGGCTTTAAGACCCGCCGTTTCCGTGCCGTCTACCGCCGCGATGCCGGCGAGGGCGCGCTGCAGGCTGCGCTCAAGCAGCTTGCAGAGGACGTTGAGGCTGCGGTCCGCGACGGCGTGAACATCGTGGTGTTGAGCGATCGTGCCGCTGCGGGCGAGGTGCCCGTGCCGTCGCTGCTCGCCGTGGGCTGCGTGCACAACCACCTGATCCGCGCCGGCGTGCGCACCTTTGCCGACATCGTGGTGGAGTGCGGCGACGCCGTGTCCCCGCACGACTTTGCGGCACTGGTGGGCTACTCCGCGAGCGGCATCTATCCGTACAACGCACATGCGTGCATCCGCGACTTGGCGGCACGCAGCGACCTGGACGTGACGGCCGAGCAGGGCATCGCCAACTACAACAAGGCTGCGACCGCCGGCATCGTCTCCATCATGTCCAAGATGGGCATCTCCACGGTGCAGAGCTACCATTCGGCGCAGATCTTCGAGGCCGTGGGCTTTACGCCGGAGTTCGTCAACGCGTACTTCGCCGGCACGGTGAGCCGTGTGGGCGGTATGGGTGTCGAGGACGTTGAGCGCGAGCAAAACGAGCGCTACGACGCCGCGCTCGCCATCCTTAAGAGCCCGGCTCCCGATCAGCTGCCCACGCTGGGTCTGACCAAGTGGCGCCCGCTCGGCGGCGAGGATCACCTGATCGATCCGCAGACCGTCTACTTGCTGCAGACCGCCTGCCGTGAGGACAGCTACGACACCTTTAAGGGGTACAGCGCCCGCCTGCACCGCACCGGCCGTGCCGTGCGCCTGCGCGACTTGCTCGACTTTGATGCCAGCGGCCGTACGCCGGTTTCGCTCGACGAGGTCGAGCCCGCGCTCAACATCGTCCGCCGCTTTAACACCGGTGCCATGTCGTATGGCTCCATCAGCAAAGAGGCACACGAGTGCATGGCCATCGCCATGAACCGCCTGCACGGCCGCTCCAACTCCGGCGAGGGCGGTGAGGACCCGCGTCGCGAGACCCCGCTGGCCAACGGCGACTCCAAGAACTCCGCGATCAAGCAGGTGGCAAGTGCGCGCTTTGGCGTGACGAGCCGCTACCTGTGCAGCGCCTTCGAGATTCAGATCAAGATGGCCCAGGGCGCCAAGCCCGGCGAGGGCGGCCACCTGCCCGGCAAGAAGGTCTACCCCTGGATCGCCGAGGTCCGTCAGTCCACGCCCGGCATCGGCCTGATCTCGCCTCCGCCGCACCACGACATCTACTCCATCGAGGACCTGGCAGAGCTGATCTTCGATCTTAAGAACGCCAATCCTGGCGCACGCGTGTCGGTCAAGCTGGTCAGCGAGGCCGGCGTCGGCACCATCGCCACCGGTGTGGCCAAGGGTGCCGCCGACAAGATTTTGATCAGCGGCCACAACGGCGGCTCCGGTGCCGCGGCGCGCGATTCGATCTGGCACGCCGGTCTGCCGCTGGAGCTCGGTCTTGCCGAGGCCCAGCAGACGCTGCTGCAAAACGGCCTGCGCTCGCGCGTGGTGCTCGAAGCCGACGGCAAGCTCATGGACGGCACCGATGTCGCCGTCGCCTGCCTGCTGGGTGCCGAGGAGTTTGGCTTTGCGACCATGCCGCTCATCTCCATGGGCTGCCTCATGCAGCGCGACTGCCAGCAGGATACCTGCCCGGCCGGCATCGCTACGCAAAACTGCCGCCTGCGTCGCGGCTTCCGCGGCAAGCCAGAGCACGTCGAGCACTTTATGCTCTTTGTTGCCGAGCAGCTGCGCGAGGTCATGGCGAGCCTGGGCTTCCGCACCGTCGACGAGATGGTCGGCCATCCCGAGTGCCTGCGCCAGATCGAGGTCCCGGGCAACCGCAAGGCCAACCTGCTCGATCTGTCGCCCGTGCTGGCAAGCGCGACCTGTGAGTTTGGTGCCCACATCCCGGGCGCCGACGGCCGTCACTTCCTGCCCCAGATGGCTGCGGACAGCGAGCTCGACAAGACGCTCGACTCCACGCTGTTTGTGCCCTATACGGCCGATGCCCGTGCGCACCTGCGCCCGATTCGCTTCCGCGCCGACATCGCCAACGTCAACCGTTGCGTGGGCACCATCTTGGGCAACGCGGTGACCAAGGCGCATCCCGAGGGCCTGCCCGCCGGCTCCATCACCATCGATTGCGATGGTTCGGCCGGTCAGAGCTTTGGCGCTTTCCTGCCGCGCGGCATTACGCTCAACGTGTGCGGCGACGCCAACGACTACTTTGGCAAGGGCCTTTCGGGCGGCGAGGTGTCGGTGCGCCCCAACCCGCATGCGACCTACAAGTTCGACGAGAACATCATCGTGGGCAACGTTGCGTTCTTTGGCGCCACGAGCGGTCGCGGCTTCATTAACGGCCTGGCCGGCCAGCGCTTTGGCGTACGCAACTCCGGTGCCACGGTGGTGGTCGAGGGCTGCGGCAACCATGGCTGCGAGTACATGACGGGAGGTCTGGCGCTCATCTTGGGCGAAGTCGGGCAGAATTTTGCCGCCGGCATGACAGGCGGCGTGGCCTATGTCTTTGATCAGTACGGCACGCTCAGTGCTCGCGTGAACCACGAGAGCGTGGAGCTCAAGGCCCCGACGGCCGGCGAGCTGGCGCAGATTCGCGAGCTCATCCAGGAGCACGTGGACGCGACGCAGAGCCCGCGCGGCATTAAGCTGCTCTACAGCTTCGACTCGATGAGCAAGCACTTTGTGAAGGTCATTCCGACCGAGTACGAGCGCGTGTTGGCGATTGTCGCCGCCGCCGAGGCCATCGGTAAGACGCATGCGCAGGCCGAGGAGCTGGCGTTTGACATTGTGACCGGTCGCGCCGACGCCGCCGATGTCGCTCGCTTTGATGTGGCGGGTGGTGTCGCTGGCGCTGCGCCCACCACCGCCAGCTCTGTTGCTTCGACCAAAAAGGAGGCGTAAGTGCCATGGGTAAGCCCGGTGCTTTTCTTGATATCGATCGCGTGACCCACGAGCTGCGCCCCGTGGAGGAGCGCAGCCGCGATTTCGATCCGCTGTACGTGGAGCTCGACGACGATGCGCGCCGTGCCCAGGCGAGCCGCTGCATGATGTGTGGTGTGGCGTTTTGCCAGATGGGCGCGAGCTTTGGCAAGGTGCGTCCGAGTGGCTGCCCGCTGCACAATCTGATTCCCGAGTGGAACGAGCTAGTGTATCGCGGCCGCTGGGACGAGGCTGCCGAGCGTCTGTCACTCACCTCGCCTATGCCCGAGTTCACGAGCCGCGTGTGCCCGGCGCTGTGCGAGGCCGCGTGTAACCTGGGCTCGGTCGACGGCCAGCCCACGACGATTCACGACAACGAGCGCGCGATCAGCGACCATGAGTGGGCAAATGGCGGTCCGCGCCGCTTTGAGCCGGCAGGGGAGGGCGCGCCCACGGTTGCCGTGGTGGGTTCCGGCCCGGCTGGCCTGGTGGCAGCATGGGAGCTTGCGCGTCGCGGTGCCCGCGTGACGGTGTTTGAGCGTGACGACCGCCCGGGCGGCCTGCTCATGTACGGCATTCCCAACATGAAGCTCGAGAAGTCCGTGGTCGAGCGTCGCGTGGCACTTATGCGCGAGCTGGGTATCGTCTTTGAGCTGGGCGCTGACGTTACGAACCCTGCGGTGGCGGCCAAGCTCGATGGCTTTGACGCCGTCGTGGTGGCTGCCGGCGCCCGCGCCCCGCGTGGGCTTTCTGCTGCGAACATCGATGCGCCCGGCGTGGTGTATGCCGTGGACTACCTGACGGCTTCGACCATCTCGGTGCTCGATGGCGGCGAGCCCGCGGTGAACGCGCGCGGCCTGGACGTTGTGGTCGTTGGCGGCGGCGATACCGGCAACGACTGCGTGGGTACCGCGGTGCGTCAGGGCGCGCGCAGCGTGCGCCAGTTTGAGTTCTTGCCGGCGGCGCCTGATGCGCGCGCGGCGAGCAACCCCTGGCCGCAGTGGCCAAACGTTAAGAAGACCGACTACGGCCAGCAGGAGGCCATCGCTGCCATGGGCGGCGAGATGCGCGCTTGGGGCGTGGATACGCTCGAGGTGCTGCTGGATAAGAAGGGCGCTGCCGCGGGCCTGCGCGTGGTCGATCTGGATTGGTCGGCTGGCAAGCCCGAGCGCATCGCGGGCTCCGAGCACGAGGTGCCGGCCCAGCTGGTGCTCATCGCCTGCGGCTTTACGGGTCCCGAGCATGGCGTGTTCGACGCCGTTGGCGTGCCTGTTGCCACCGCTGGTCGTCCGCTGCCGGTGATGGCTGCCGAGGGCTCGCACCTTGCGGCCCGTGTCGACGGCGTCGCCGCGGGCGCCACACCGGTATACGTGGCCGGCGATGCTCGCAATGGCAGTTCGCTCGTGGTAAGCGCCATGGCCGACGCCCTGGCCTGCGCTGCCGAAGTCGCCGAGGCGCTGGAGCTGTAAAGTAGTCATTTAAGAACGTCCCCAATGACTAGTCATTTTTTGTCTAGTCGTTGGGGACACTCTTTGCGAGCGATTTGCTCGTTTGTCGACGTACGGGTGTTTATTTGTCGACTTCTTGGGCTGTGGTCACCTGTTGTTTCTGTGGTGGCTGTGGGTATCTGGCTCAAAAGGGCGGGTTGGCCGTCTATGTTTACCTGCGGTTTTGTTGCGGTGCGCATTTTCGGTCAAGCTTTTCGTCAAGTGTTTGGTCAGCATCTGGTTTGCAGCCGGAGGCCTATTTTGCCCGCGCTGGTCGTGGCCGACCACCCTCCTCGTAAGCTCAAATTGAGGTCTATCAGTTTGAGGAGGATGCCATGACTGACCACGCTTTGGACCGAGCGCAGCTAGCCGAAGCCGTCGGCAACGATATTGCCGACATAGCCCATTTTTGGATGCTGCGGAAGTTCCAGTTTTTGGAGCCGGCGCGCGAACAGTTCGAGATCATTGTCGACCCGTGGCTCAGCTATTGCACCGAGCCTTCGCAAAACGAAATCATGGCCTACAACATGGCGTTTACCGATTGGCTGCTCTTCGAGCGCTCCTATCGCCATGGCAAGACGCTGCTCGAGCTGTATGTTGACGAGCCGCCGGCATCGCTTTCGCCTGCCTCGCTCAAGCGGCTCGAGCAGGTACGCGACACGCAGTATTTCTCGCGCTTTGGCATTTTGGACAAGGATCCTGCGAACGGCATAGTTGCGCTGAAGGATACGCGCACCGACCGTCGCTTTGATGTCTACGACCCGCATATCGTGCAAAAGGAGCATTGGAGCGACGGCACGATTGCGGTGCGCCTCGCTTGCGTCGACGATGTCTGGCTGACGGCGGGACAGCTCTATCTGTACGACATCGCGCGCCTGAGTGACACGGCAGTCGATGGGCCGGGTGCGGTGCATCCGGAGGACCTGCAGGATGGCTTTGACACCTCGTGCATCAGCTTCTTTTTGCGCCTGGTCCGCGACATCATGGGCGCCCAGGGGCGCTACGTAAAGTCCCTCAACATCTACGAACAAGAATGGGAGTAGGGGATGTGACTGGTGTCGCCCTACAGCCCTGACTTTGTCTCAATCTGTAACGTTTAGCGGCTGTTTGAGCCCGTAACTGTTACAGATTGAGACGGAAGGTTGGCGGCTGTCGAAAGATCTTGTTCTGTAACGGGAAAGGACCAAAAATCGTTCTACCTGTTACAGATCGAGACAAAGGCTGGACGCGGTGCCGAAAGATCTTGTTCTGTAACAACTAGAGGCTCAAAGACTGTCTTCCTGTTACAGATCAAGACATTTGTCAGCGGAGGCAACGGTGACGATGGTCCATTTGTCTGACGTGGTGGTGATGAAAGTGTCTAATACCGTTCTCAAACACAAGCATACGACTCGCAACACGCTGGCGCGGAACAGGATGCTCGCGCGTCTCACGGAGACGGCCAAGCAGGGTGCGCTGCTCGCAACGCATGACAATACCGAGCTCATGTGGCTGCGACGCCATGTTGGAACCGACGATATCGCGGAGCCCGAGCCGTACCTGTTCTGTTTTCAGCATGATTGGGATGCATTGACGCCGGCGGAGCGAGCGCTGAGGACTATCAAAGGGCTTGCGGAATTTCATCCCGATTGGGCGTTTTGGGGCTATGACGCGGCGCTTTTGTGGGGTTTGGAGGTGCCGAATGATCTGCTCGGGCCGCGTTTTCTTGTTAAGACGGGCTGTTCGATGACGTTGAACAGCGGGTGCAGGTTGTTGCGTCCGCAGATGGCGGGCGCGCTCGAGCGTGTTGATGGCGTGCAGGTGACGTCATTTTGGCGCACGGTGGAGGATTGCTTGCTTCGTGCGCCGTTCTCCTACGGGTTGGCGATTGCCGATTCTGCACTGCGGGCGAAAGGCGTTTCACGTGGGGATTTGTGCGAGCGCCTCCGCGCCGATTGCGAGGGCAGGCGAGGGTATCGCAGGTCACAGGTGATTGCGTCGTATGCGGACGGGATGTCCGAAAACGGTGGCGAGTCTCGGTTTCGAGCGTTCTTTATTGCATACGGCTTTCCGGTTCCGGAGTTGCAGGTGGAGTTTCGCGATCCGCTCGATTCGAGCCAGGTGTTTCGCGTCGACTATTTTTGGCGGCTCGAGAACGGGACGTGTGTCATCGGCGAGCTCGACGGAAAGGGGAAGTACACCTTGCAGAACGGCGAGGGCCGGGAGTCGGTCGACCCATTCGTGGCAGAACGTCAACGGGAGTCTCATCTGACAATGCTCGGGCACAAGGTGCTTCGGTTTACGTTTGATGAGCTCAAGAATCCGGGGAAGCTGGTTGAGAAGATGAGGTTGGCGGGTATTCCGCGACGGCCCGATTTGGCTGAGGAGTGGAGACGTCAGTGGTATGGGCGCTGAGGGGTGCAACTGACGCGGATGTGGTTGTTCCTGCCGAGTTTGTCTCGACCTGTAACAACAAGGGGCCGTTTGGCCTCGTAACTGTTACAGATCGAGACAGAAGGTTGGCTGCCGCTAAAAGATCTCAATCTGTAACATCTAGAGGCCGAAAACCTGTCTACCTGTTACAGATTTAGACGTTTGACGACAGGGCTGGAGAATATCTCGATCTGTAACATCTAGCGGCCAAAATTCGACCCAACTGTTACAGATTGAGACAAAGGTTGGACGCACGACTGAAAATCTCGATCTGTAACAACTAGAGGCTCAAAGACTGTCTTCCTGTTACAGATCAAGACATTTCCCGGATGTCGCTGGGGTGGGACTGCAACTCATTCCGTTCCCCGCATCTCCTTCTTTCTCCGTTAACCGATATGTCCGCAGCAATCCTGCCGCGCTGGGCGATAATGGACAAATGTTCAAGTTAATCGTGAGGGAGGAGCTCGATATGGCGACTGCCGATCGTCCCACGTTGTTTATCAATGCGACCGTCCTGGATGGCTCGGAGCATATGGAGCCGCAGCCCGATATGGCCGTGGCCGTTGAGCGCGGTGTCATCACCTGGATTGGTCCGAGCGCCGTGGCGCAAGCACCTGCAGGTGCAGAGGTCATCGACCTGGCAGGTGCGTATCTCATGCCGGGCCTCATCAATATGCACGTGCATCTGTGCGGTTCGGGCAAGCCGGTTTCGGCGGGCGATGCGGGCGCGCTGATGAAGAAGCTCGACAATCCCGTGGGCCGCGCCATCGTGCGCCATATCCTCAAGGGCAGCGCTCAGCAGCAGCTGGCAAGCGGCGTGACCACGGTGCGCGGAGCGGGCGACCCGCTGTTTGCCGATATTGCCGTGCGCAACGCCATCGACGCTGGCAAGTATCAGGGTCCACGTCTGGTGGCACCGGGTACGGGCGTCACGGTGCCGGATGGCCACGGCGCGGGCTTGTTCGCCCAGGTTGCCAACAGCCCTGCCGAGGCCGCCGAGCAGGTGCGCGATTTGTATGCGCGCGGTGCCGACGTCATCAAGCTGTTCGTGACGGGCGGCGTGTTCGATGCGACCGAAGTAGGCGAGCCGGGCGTGCTGCGCATGTCGGTTGAGGTTGCCGCCGCGGCGTGCAAGGCGGCGCACGAGGTTGGCCTGCCGGTCATGGCCCATGTCGAGAGCACCGAAGGTGTGAAGGCCGCGCTTCAGGCCGGCGTCGACACAATCGAGCATGGCGCTCCGATGACCCCCGAGATCCTGGAGCTGTACCGCGGTGCCGCGGGCACGCAGCTCGAGGGGCGCGCGCCGAGCGTGACCTGCACGATCAGTCCCGCACTGCCGTTTGTACTGCTCGATCCGGAGAAGACTCATTCGACCGATACGCAAAAGAAGAACGGCGACATCGTGTGCTCGGGCATTATCGAGAGTGCTCGTGCGGCGCTAGAAGCCGGTATCAAGGTAGGCCTGGGCACGGACTCGAGCTGCCCGTTCGTGACGCAGTACGACATGTGGCGCGAGGTGGCCTATTTTGCCAAGTACGTGGGCGTGAGCAATGCCTTTGCACTGCACACGGCCACGCAGGTCAATGCTGAGCTACTGGGCCTGGGCGGTGAGACCGGTACGATCGAGTGCGGCCAGGCAGCCGACATTTTGGTGACGCGCGAGAACCCGCTCGATGACCTGTGCGCTCTGCGTGAGCCGATGCATGTGATGTGCCGCGGTGACTTGGTGCGCAAGCTGAAGGTCAAGCACATCCCCGAGGTCGACACCGAGCTCGACGCGATTATGGCTATGCCAGCAGAAGCCCTGGCAGAGGAGCTTGCCCGCGACGGCGTAGCTTAGGCACTGGCGCGACGGGGCGACAGCTTCATCGAATGATGTCGCCTCATGCAAAAAGCCGAGGTCTCAACACGAGGCCTCGGCTTTTATTTTGTCCTATGGTGTAGCGGCTAGGAGCGCGTTTCCATCTTGGCGTGGCACTTGGGGCAGGTGACGCGGATCTTGCCCTTGCCCTTGGGGACGGACAGCATCTGGCCGCAGTTGGGGCACTTGAGGTAGGCCGTGGTCTTGCGACCCTTCCACATCTTCTTGGCCGTTCGCTTGGCGCGCTCAAAGTCCTCCTTGCTCGTACCAGCGGCACGCGAAGCGTTTGCGGCCGCAGTCCCGCCGCCCAAGCTGGCGACGAACTTGCCTAGGCCGGGGACGTTTGCGGTCGCCGTGACAAAGGCATCGTTTTCCTTGCGGCGGGCGTCGATGTTTTTGGACAGGCCGCGCAACACTCCAATCACGATAACGGCGATGGCGATCCAGCTGAGCCACTGGATACGAGCCATCGATCCGATCATCGCGATGATAATGCCTGCGAAGCCCAGCACGACGGTGAGTTCGTCAGCGCCGTTACGACCTTTCATAAAGTCATTCATGCGAATTGCCTTTCGTTCGATATACTGCACGCCTTTATACCCCTTTTGGTGCATTGGGGACAGGTTAATCTGCACCAAGGTGGCGCAAACGTACCTGTCCCCCTTGCACCAATTACTTGGCGAGCTTGTCGACGACGCGTTCGATCTCGGCGAGCTTGGCGGCTTTGAGCTCCTCGTCGCCCGATTCGATGGCCGAGGCGACGCAGCCCTCGATGTGCGCCTTCAACACATCGGCGTTGATGCGCGCGATGAGCGCCTGCGTGGCCATGAGCTGCGTGGAAATATCGACGCAGTAGCGGTCCTCCTCCACCATCCGCAGGATGCCGTCGATTTGCCCGCGTGCCGTTTTGAGCATGCGGGTCACCGATTTATGGTCTGCCATCATGGCGGGTCCTCGTTTCTGGTCGATCTTTCGGATATCCCTGTCAGTTGCGGTGAAATACGGACCGTTTAAAGGCCTAGGGCGGCACAACAGTCCGTATTTCACCGCAACTTCTGGGGATTGAGTAGACAGCGTCTGCTACGCGGCGGTTACGGACAGGGCATGGAACTTCTCGCCCGCGGCCTCGACAGCGGCGGCGAGCTGCTCGGCGGTCACGGTGTCGGCACACTCCACCTGGACGGTCTGGGTCTCGTGATCGGCGTCGGCGTCGGTCACGCCGGCTACGTTGAGCAGCGCCGTCTCGACGGTGGCGTCGCAGTGGCCGCACATAAGGCCAGACGTTTTAATTGTGAAACGCATGGGTATTCCTCTCTGCTGTGTCGGCTTTCCCAGGCACCCGACCTTGACCCTCAAGCCGTCGCTCGCGTACCAAAGTACGCGTCGCTCCTCTTTCAGGTCAATCTCGGGCACCTGGAAAACCCGTTCTAAATGGACTTAATGGTGAGCCTATTTTGCCACTTTAGGCTTAAAGGTTCGCAGGCGCAGCGCATTGCTTACGACGCACACGCTCGACAGACTCATGGCCGCGGCGCCAAACATCGGCGAGAGTTGCCAGCCGGTGAGGGGGAAGAACACGCCCGCGGCGAGCGGAATGCCGATGCCGTTGTAGAACAGCGCCCAGAACAGGTCCTGCTTGATGTTGCGGATCGTGGCGCGCGAAAGCTCGATGGCGCGGGCGACGTCCATGAGATCGCTGCGCATGAGCACCACATCTGCCCCTTCCTTGGCGATGTCGGCGCCGGTGCCGATCGCAAGGCCCACGTCGGCGCGCGCCAGGGCGGGGGAGTCGTTGATGCCGTCGCCCACCATGGCGACCTTGCCGCCCGCATCCTGCAGTTCGCGCACGTGGCGCTCCTTGTCGGCGGGGAGGACGTCGGCGATGACCTGCTTGCTGTTCAGTCCCACGCGGCGGGCGATTGCTTCGGCTGTCACGCGGTTGTCGCCGGTGAGCATACGCACATCGACGCCGAGCTTGCGCAATGCGGCAATGGCAGCAGCGCTCGTCTCTTTGACCTCGTCGGCCACGGCGATGGTGCCGACAAGCTCACCGTTCTTGGCAAAGAACAGCGGCGTCTTGCCCTCGGTGGCAAACTGTTCGGCAAGGTCCGTAGGCGCGGCGGCGCCCAACTCGCCCATGAAGCGCACGTTGCCGGCTGCGATGACATTCTGCCCCTCGCGCGCCGTAACGCCTCGTCCAGGCACTGCGGCAAAGTCCTCGACCATGCGCGCCACGATTCCGCGCGCCTCGCACTCGGCGATAATCGCCTCGGCCAGCGGGTGCTCGCTCGAGCGCTCCAGCGCGGCAGCGAGCTTCAGTAACGCTTTTTCGCTCATGGCGGGCGAGCCGTCAGTGCGCGTGGCCACCACGATATCGGTCACGGCAGGCTTGCCGCGGGTGACCGTGCCCGTCTTATCGAGCACCACGGTGCCCACGCTGCGCAGGTTCTCCAGCGCCTCGGCGCTCTTAAACAGAATGCCCATCTCGGCGCCCTTGCCGGTGCCAACCATAATGGCGACGGGCGTGGCCAGGCCCAGCGCGCACGGGCAGCTGATCACCAACACGGCCACGGCGGAGGTGAGCGCCTCGTTTATGCTGCCGGTCAGTGCCATCCACACCGCAAAGGTCACGGCCGAGATCACAAACACCACGGGCACAAACACGCCGGCGACCTTGTCGGCCAGGCGGGCGATGGGCGCCTTGGTGGCGTTGGCGTCCTCGACGAGCTGGATGATCTTGGCGAGCGACGTGTCGGCGCCCACGCGCGTGGCACGGAAGGTAAACGATCCGGTGCGGTTGACCGTGGCGGCGTTGACGGTGTCGCCGGCGGTCTTTTCCACGGGGATGGACTCGCCGGTGAGCGCGCTCTCGTCTACGGCGGAGGCGCCCTCGAGCACCACGCCGTCGACGGGGATGGACTCGCCGGGGCGCACGCGCAGCACCTGGCCGGGTAGAATGGCGTCGACGTCCACAGCGGTCTCGGTGCCGTCATCGGCAACGACGGTCGCAGTCTTGGGTGCCAAGTCGATGAGCGCCTCGATAGCGCCGCCGGTCTTGGACTTGCTGCGCGTCTCGAGGTATTTGCCCACGGTGACGAGCGACAGGATCGTGCCGGCGCTCTCAAAATACAGATTGTCCATGCCTGTCATCATGGCCTCGTGCACTTGTCCGGCGGCTAGCTGGTCGGCCATGACGAACATGGCGTAGAGCGACCAGGCGATGGAAGCGGCGGCGCCCACGGCAATAAGGGCGTCCATGGTGGGCGCGCCGTGCGCGAGCGATTTAAACCCGTTGATAAAGTACGCGTCGTTGACATAGACGATGGGGATGAGCAGGACGAGCTCGGTGAGGGCGAGCGTCATGCTGTGGGAATGGTCGGTGAAAATGCCGGGCAGCGGCCAACCAAGCATGTGTCCCATGCCTATGTAGAACAGTGGGATGAGGAATACGATCGAGACGATGAGGCGGGTGCGCATGGCAGAGGCGGCGGCCTCCAACTTTTTGGTGGGCGACTCCATGTGGGCGGCGCCGGACCTGGCTTGCGTGCTGCCGTTTGAGCCGGCGGCACCGGTGCTCGCATCGACGGGTGAGGCCGAGTAGCCGGCACGGTCGACGGCGGTGCAGATATCGTCGGGGGAGACCTGCGCGGGGTCATAGTCGACCATCATGGAACCGGCGAGTAGGTTGACCGCGACGTTCTCGACGCCGTCGAGCTTGTTCACAGCACGGTCCACGTGCGCCTGGCAGGCGGCGCATGTCATGCCGCCCACATCGAACTTATCTTGAGCCATGGCTTCTCCTTTCTGTAGCTTGGTGTTGGAATTGTTAACCTGCCGATACTATACACCCATACCCCCTGGGGGTGTCTAGTACAGAATAAATGTATGACATTTCGTTACAGATGAGGGCAGTTGGTTGGCCGATGGCCCGTCCCAACCAATCATCTCAATCTGTAATATCTGGACCGGTTTTTGAACCATAGCTGTTACAGATTTAGACAAACATTTCAGTCGAAAACTAACATCTCGATCTGTAACAACTAGACCCCGTTTTACCGAGTATTTGTTACGGATCAAGACAAACTATTCGAGGGTAACCCGAATCTCTCGATCTGTAACAGTAAGACCGATGTTTGGGTCCTAGTTGTTACAGATCAAGACAATCTCGGAGCAGATGCCCCGGGCATACAACGTAAAACGCCGGGGCGCCCGCGTGATGGGCGCCCCGGCGCATGTTGGGCAGGGTTTGCGAAGCGGTGGGAGGGAGGAGAAGCCGTCCTCCCGAAATCCTTACTCCTGACGACGCTTCTTGTCAGTCAGAAAGACGCCGGCGGCTACGAGCACGACACCTCCGATGACAAACGTCTCACCGGCGAGCGCGGCATTGTCGCCTGTGGTGGGAAGTGCCGAGTTGGCGGCCGTCTGGGCGTTGCCGGCAGACGGCTTTCCAGCAACCGGCTTAGCGGCAGCCTGCGTGATCTTGGCCTGCTCGGCCTTCGCCGCCTCTTGTTCCTGGCGGGCGATCTCGTCCTTCAGGGCTTGCTCGGCGGCTACGCGTTTTGCCTTCGCCTCGTTGTAGGCATTGAGCGCTGCGGTGTAGGCGGGCGTCGCAGCATCAAGGTCTGCCTGAGCGGCATCAAGTGCGGCCTTTGCGTTATGTTCTGCCTGCTTGGCGGCGACGCACTTGGCAAAGAGGGCATTGAGCGTATCGTTCGCGTTTGCGTCAGAGCCAGTAGCA
The DNA here is from genome assembly GCA_902497065.1 of uncultured Collinsella sp. Lineage (GTDB taxonomy): Bacteria > Actinomycetota > Coriobacteriia > Coriobacteriales > Coriobacteriaceae > Collinsella. The sequence continues at coordinate 80,060 of CABVDH010000002.1, forward strand.
ATGCCGTTTTCGACGTTGATGGACTTGAGCTTTCCGAGGGTAGCGACAGCGGCATCCGATGCGGCCTGAGAATTCTCGACCGCCTGCTCGGCGTTCGCGATGGCGTCATTTGCCGCACCAAGGGCGACTCCGGCCTCGGTAACTGCTGCGTCGGCGTCCTGCTTGGCCGCCTCGGCGGTGGCAAGATTATTGGCCGCGTTACTCAGGGCGTCGGCATGGGCCTTCTTTGAGGCAAAGTCGTTATCCGCTGCGGTCAAATCGCCTGCGGCGTGCACCGCGGTCGCCGCCTTGGCCTCGGCGTTGTCCTTTGCGGTGTCGAGGGCCTGCTTCTTGGCAGCCTCGTCGAGCTTCGCCTTTTTGAGAGCGCTCCGGGCAGACGTCTGGGCTGCCGTGGCTTCATCAAGCGCCTGATGGGCCTCGTCGGCTTTCTCCTGAGCCGCAGCAACATCGGCTGAATACTTGGCAAGTTCCTTCTTTGCATCTTGCAGAGCCTGCTGCTTTACGAGAGTCTCTGCCTTGGCGTCATCAACCTTCTTCTGACTCTGAGCGGCTTGCTCTTTCGATGCCTTAAGCTCGGCGCGCTTCTGGTTGACGACCTGTTCTGCGGTCGCCACGTTGCTTTGGGCGGCTTTGACCCGGCCTTCGGCTTCGGCAACTTTTCCGTTTGCCTTGGCGAGATTCTGCTTTGCTAGGGCAACAGCGGCGGCGGCACTTGCTACGCTGTCGTTCTTGGCGGCAAGGTCGCTATTCGCGGCAACAATGCCTTCCTGCTTTTGAGCGACGAGGGTTTCAGCTGCCTTTACGGCATCGGCTTTCGATGCCGCTGTGCTGCGCTTTTGCTCAAGGTCCGTCTTTGCGGCGGCGAGCTTTTCGCTGGCTTTGGAGAGGCTCAGCTGATACTGATCAAAGAGATTCTCGAGTTCATCGATCGAGTACTCTTTCTCGTACGAACCGTAGTTGTTGTCGATCTCCAAGACGAACACATACGGCCAAAGGGTTCCGCGCGAGTTGATGCCGTATCCCATGGTCTTGGCGTCAGGCTGTACGATATTCAAATAGTGGCCGACGGTGCCAAAACCCACGCCTTGGGCTCCGAATTCGGTACCGTGACTCCAGAAAGTATCCCAAGCATCTTTGGGGGCAATTTCGCCAAGGCCAGCTTTCGCTGCAGCTTCGTCAAATATTTTCTTTTCATCATCGACCCATTGGTGCGCGATGTTTTCTTTGGTACTGAAGTTCCAAGCGGCATTTTCAAATCCGGCATAGTCTGAGTGCCCCTTCGTTGCGTCGGAGTAATTGGAATCAGACTGAGCGATTGCCATTTGCTCTGCCGTCACCTTAAGCTCGCTAAGGCCGACGCTTTTGCGATATTCATTAATTTCGCGCAGCTTGCCAAACGAAAGCTTGGCGTTGTCGAGTGACGTGCCGTCTTTTTTATCGCCAATGGTCGTCGGGTTTTTATCGCTCTGCCTATAGATGATGTTTGCAGCGTCGTTGGCACCGATGAACTGGTAGAAGCCGATGACGCTCTGCGCCTCCGCCGTCGTTGCCTTATCGGTTGCCGCCTTGCACGTATCGTATGCTTTCTGTGCATCGATAACGGCTTGATCGGCGGCCGCCTGGTTTGCCTTGGCAGTTTCGAGCGCCTTGTCTGCCTGCTCCTTCTCGGCTTTTGCCTGGTCGACTTGTTTCTGAGCGGCCTTTGCTTTCTCCAGTTCGGTAGCATGTGCCTGCCTTGCCGAGGTCAACTCCGATTGCGCCGCATCGGCTTTCGTCTGGGCTGCCGTTACATCATTTTCGGCTGCTGTGACTGTCTGCTTCTTGGCTTCGAGCTCGCTTTCGGCACCGGTGAGGGCGTCCTGCTTGGATGCAACGTCGCTATTTGCCTGAGAAAGGCCTGCTTCGGCAGCCGCCTGCTGCCGCTTCGCCTGGTCGAGTGCGCTTTGGGCAGCATCGACCTTTGCCTGGGCGGCATCATACTCCGGGCCAGCGGCGCCTGCCTTTGCGGCCGCCAAATCGGCTTGTGCGCTGTCGTATGCCGCCTGTGCCTCAGTCGCCTTGCCATCCGCAGCGGTCTTTGCCTGCTGGGCGGAAGCCAGCGTGCCTGCCGCCTCGTCGTAAGCGCTCTGCGCGGCGCTCTGAGCCTGCTGGGCATCGGCGAGTGCGGAATCGGCAGTGGCCTTCGCAGCCTTTGCTTGGTCCAGGGCGGCCTGCGCATCTGCGGCAGCCTGCTCGGCGACCTTGATTTCCTCCGGCGTTGCGTTGGCGGCTGCCTTCTGGGCTGCCTCGAGCTTGGCCTGTGCATCGGCTGCCGCCTGCTTTGCGGAGTCGAGCGCCTTTGCCTTGCTCTCGGCATCGGCCTTGGTAGCGTCGAGCTTGCTCTGGGCATCCTTCAGCGTGGCACTGGCGCTGTCGGCCGCCTTGACGCTTTCGTCGAGCTGACGAGCATATTCGGCGCGCGCGGCGGCCTCTGCCTGGGAATTGTCGGAGACGGAGGCGTCATAGGTGCTTTGTGCGTTGTTGCGGGCCGCCTGCTTTTCGGTATAGGGAGCAGCCACCGTGTCGTAGTCGGATTTGGCGTCTGCCTCGGCAGCCTTTGCGGCGTCGATAGCAGCCTGCAAGTCGGCAATCTTCTGGGCGTTTGCCTTTACTGCGGAGCCTGCTGCCTCGCCGGCGTGGACAGCAAGCGGGGACATGATTGCGTCCTGTGCCGTGGTATCACTCGCATCGTTGGCAAATGCCGAGAACGGCGCGAGCAGCGACGAGCCAGTCATAGCGATGGTGGTTGCCGCGGTGATGGCGAGTCGTGTTGCCTTGTGGCCCGAGAATGTGGGGCGAGACTCGGTGCCGCCTGAGACTTCCAAGTGTTTAGGTGCGTACTTTGCCATTTCTTCTCCCAATCGTTGAAGGGGTAACTATGACAATTCGTACGTTACGACCGCCGAAAGGGCTTCTGTTGCGCAACATTGGCAAGGAAATATCGACACACTTGAGTCATATATTATGAGGCGAAGTTCTCGGCAAGCTAATGTCTCGTTCTGTAACATCTAGCAGCAAATATGACCTCTAACTGTTACTGATCGAGACAGACCGTTCGCGGTCAACTCAAATGTCTCAATCTGTAACATCTAGAGAGGTTTTTAACCCCTTACTGTTACAGATTGAGATGTTGTCTCGCGGGGCTGGGGTTTTGTCTCGATCTGTAACAACTAGACCGGTTTTTGGGTTCTAACTGTTACAGATCAAGACAATTGCCGGGGAGGGGTCCCGTCACGGCAAGATGCCCGCTCCCTAGATACAGAATCCGGGGATCACACAGGTTCGTTTGTTTGGCTTGTCCGCAGGCGTTGCGTACGTAAAGACGTCGCCGTCGTGTCCAACGCGATTCAAATAGAGCGTGCCTTCGGTCTCCGATGAGTCGGGGCTCACCGTGCGCTCCCACCAGCAGGTGTCCTTGCCCTTCCACTGGCGGACCATCGTCTCGTTCGTGGAATACGGGCTCACCTTGAGCTCGCGGAACAGCTGGTACTCCTTGCCTTCGCCGTTGTAGATGTCTGCCAGGTACTGAAAGCCCTCGGCAAACGACTCGGGCGGCTGCACTCCGCACAGCTCGACCATGGCGGGCAGCCAAAGGGTCGCGGGCAGCTCGCTCAGACACGATGCGCTCCTGGCGGCGCCAACGTTATTCGAGATCTTTTTGACAGATTTGATGAGTGCGCGCAACTCGTTGGGCAGCAGCTTAAGGCCGTCGCCGTCGAGCCATTTCCGCAGCTCGCAATCTGCCCAGCCGGCGCTCGGCGGTTCAGCCGCAGCGTTGCGCTCGGCAATACCCGCGTCGAACATAAACGTCAGCCCGGCCTTGCCCGTACCGTCTAGAAGCTCGTCGTGGCGGATGCCCACGAGCTGCGCGCCGACGTGCAGCCCATTGGTGAGCTTCACGCGCTTAGTGCATGGATAGGGGATATGCCCGTTGTCATCGAGCAGATGATAGCGCTTGGCAATCTCGCGTGCCTCGCTACGGGTCTCGGCGGCCTTAATCTTGAGCGAAATCTCCTGCAGCTGATCCCAGGTGTAGTCGTCAAGTGAACCGCGGATGCCGTCCAGGTAGTCGGGGATGCCAAAGCCATGGGTTGCCGCCCCGATAACGCCAAGCCCCGCAACGGCTGCGACAACGCCACCGATAATAAAGCGGCGGCGGGTCATGGCATCGTGCCGGGCCTGCTCCAGGATCTCTCGCGCGCGCTCGCCGGCGACGTCGACCTTAAGGTGCGTGCCAGAATCGATATCAATCGCGGCCTCGTCTCCTGTGCCTTCGCGGCCCTCGGATTCGGCATCGGTGAGGTATGCCGAGAGCACCTCGAGCATCTGCTGCTCGGTGGGACGATCGCACTGCTCGACTGAGAGACCCTTCATGATGATTTGGACGAGCGCTTCATCGCCCTCGCAGCGCGGCTCGAGCGGTGCCGGCTTGGTCTTGGTCTTTACGAGATAGAACGAGCCGGTTGCAGCGGCGTCCGTCGACTCAAAGTCAAACGGTTTGCGACCGCTGTAGAGCTGGTACAGAATGCTCGAAAGCGCATAGACGTCGATTGCCGGCGAACGGCGAAGGGCCGCGATGCCTTCGATATCCTGCGTGAGCATCTCGGGCGCGGCGTATGCGGGCGTGGCAAAGCGCCAGATGTCGGCGCGTCGGGTGATCGTGTCGTCGCCGAGAGCCATGGTCGCGGAGCCCATGTCGATGAGGCAGGGGTCAAAGGAACAATCAGCAATCTGCTGCTCGAGCGTTCGGCTGGTGGTGCGGAACATGATATTGGCAGGCGACAGGTCGCGATGGATGACCGGATTCACGAGGCCTTGGGTCATCAAGAGCGCACGAAGCACGGCGTTTCCGACGGCGGCGACCATCTGGGTGGTCAGCCCGCCCGAGGCGTCGTGCGGAAGCAGGGGCAGCGCCTGCTCGAGCGAGGTGCCCTCGACCCACTCCATGAGGATGAGAGGGTCATCCTCGCACGATCCGTAGCCATAGACGCGCGGAAATCCGCGCAGGTGCGAGACGGTACACAGATGACGGTACTCCTCGAACAGCGCGGCGGTGCTGGCCAGGTGCGCTGCCGATTGCTCGGCGGAGCGGTCGGGGGCTTGGCCGGAAAGGATAGCGTTGTCCTTGAGCAGCTTGACGGCAAAGACCTCGCCGCTCGTGTTGGTCGCGCGCAGCACGTGCCCGATGTTGCCGTTGTTGCGGTGGGCCGTCTGGAGAATAAGCGTCATAAACCGACGTTTGGCGTCGTCCTCGGCGCTGGGGTCGACCGCCACGGCGGTATCGAACGTATCGAGACGGATGAGTTTGTCGCCATAGGCGCTATCGGTAGTATCCATGGCGTTCCTTTGTCTGGCATGGGTTGCCGCACGTATACGCGAGCAGTGCGGATATCGGTAAAGTACCATGATAGCCGCACTGCCCACGTATACCGCTGAGCATTGTCGTTTACGACGCAGAAGGTAGAAGACGAAAGACGGACGGCGACCGTCTTCCGATCGCCGTCCGCGCTAGTCCACAATGACAAGGAATGTCGTGTAGAGACCCAGATGGAGCCTGTCGCTGTTTTCGATTTCCACTGGGGGATAGATCTTGCCAGGCTCGCGTTGGTCGCGCGGCGGCTCAATCACAATATCGCCGTCACCCGCGCCCGATTCGAGCACTGTGCCGTTGGTCGACCCAAGGCCCTGGGCGTACCAGTGCTCACCCTCAAGCCAAATGCGAAGATGCTCGCGCGATGCGTCGGCGCCCACATTGGTGATGCTGGGCGAGGTTTTGGGCAAAGAACCAATCACGGTGCCGCGCGGATCGCGTGTGAGGGGATGGATTTGCATGCCGGCGCAGTTGTCGGCATGGGTTCTGAGCAGACCGAGGTTGGGGGCGACGGTGCGCGGCTGCTCCAGGCTGCTCATAAAGCCACGTCCGACGGTAGTTTCGGTGGTGCCAAAGTGCTCGCCCGTCTTGCTGTCGCAAAAGCGCTCGACGGTGGCCACGCCCTGAACGGGATCGGCGAGCGCCCCCGTTGCCACAAAGAGCATAAGGTAAAGCGTGCTTTTCTCGCGCACGGCATTGCCGTCAAAGTTGTCGATGCGATTGAGGGCATTTGCATATAGGCGGCTGTCCAGCTTGTAGCTGGCGAGAGCCGACATCATTTCGTTGGCGGCCGGACCGCGATAGTGCTCGGCGATTGCCCGATAGGCGGACTCGCCGCCGCCGAGCTTGCTGCAGATTGCCGAGGAAAGGTTGAGCGTGGTGACGGTAAAGTCGCTGTAGATGGAGGGCGCGCACTGGTCAGGCTTGCGATGGACGATGTAACGGGTGAGATACGAGCGGTTGGAAGAGCATTTCTCGAGCAGGGTACTGCCGAGATAAGAGTTTCCATTGATGAGCATTCGGGCGATCTCGAGATGTTTAAGACCGCCGAACGAGCGAATATCGTTATAGAGGACCGAGCAAGGCGTCTCTGCTGCCACGGATACCTCCTTTGATTGCTTCCTAGCCAATATGGCGATAGGAATTAATGGCCCCCGGTGGGCGACGTATTAAATGGCTGCGCAATATATAGCGTAACCAAAGCAACATTATAGGCCACATGTTCGAAATTGCAGGAAGACCGAGAGATTTGGTTTGGACTGGACGGAAATCCCCCTCTGTCTTGATCTATAACAATTAGGACCGATTTTACTCGGTAATTGTTACAGATTGAGACGCTTGTGAACCGTGTCGACCGTTTGTCTCGATCTGTAACACGTAGAGGAAGATTTGCCCTGTAGATGTTACAGACCGAGACAATCAGCCGGGCTCACCTCGTCCGCCTCGTCATCTGTGGTTTACGTGGGGGCATACGGAGTACGGGTATACTAACCGGCGGCGAATCTGCTCCATCGCTTAGAGCTGCTGCGTCTGGACGGCGCGTGATAGGGCTGCCAAAGCGATCGCCAGCGTGCTGAGCAACGTCCTCTCTGTGCGCACCCGTTTTTGTATGTATTAGCGCACTACCAAGCACGCCCGCGCGGCCGCATGCCGTGCCCATTGCGCGTGCAGATAAGGAACAACAACATATGCGTAATTCTGTATCCGACGTTACGGACGCCGAGATTCTGGACGAGGCCCGCGAGGCCATGACCCAGGCTGCCTTCGATGCCGCCGATGAGGCAAATGCCGCCCAGGCCGTCGAGTCCGCTACCGAGAGCCTGCCCGCCTTTGACGAGCTGGGGCTTTCCGACGAGATGCTTCGTGCTATCGAGAACCTGGGCTACACGGCGCCGACGCCCGTGCAGGCCGGCTCCATCCCCGTGGTGCTCGAGGGCCGCGACCTGCTTGCCGCCGCTCAGACCGGCACCGGCAAGACGGCCGCCTTTTTGCTGCCGACCATGAACAATCTGGAGCACATCGCTCCTCCCAAACCCGTGCGCGAGCGCGGCGGCCGCAACCGTCGTCGCGGTGCTAAAAAGCCCGAGGGCAACGGTCGCGGCCCCGTGATGCTCGTCATCACCCCTACGCGCGAGCTTGCCCAGCAGATCGACGAGGTCGCAAGCAAAATCGCCGACGTCACCGGCCATGTTGCCGTGACCGTCGTGGGCGGCGTGAGCTACAAGCCGCAGACCGCGGCACTTAAGTACGGCTGCGACATCCTGGTCGCCACGCCGGGCCGTCTGGTCGATCTGATCGAGCAGGGTGCCTGCCACCTGGACGAAGTTAAGGTGCTGGTGCTCGACGAGGCCGATCGCATGCTCGACATGGGCTTTTTGCCCGCCGTCCGCCGCATTGTGCGTGAGACGCCGGCCGAGCGTCAGACGCTGCTGTTCTCGGCGACCCTCGACGAGGAGGCCGTGGGCGAGATCACCGACCTGGTGAGCGACCCGGCACGCGTGGAGATCGCGCCCGCCACGTCGACCGCCGACACCGTCGACCAGTTTGTGTTCCCGGTGTCCATCGAGGCCAAGAACAACCTGCTGCCCGAGTTCCTCAAAAAGGAGGGCCCGGAGCGCACTATCGTCTTTATGCGCACCAAGCACCGCGCCGACAGCTGCTGCCGTCGTCTGGAGCGCAAGGGCATCAAGGCCGCCGCGATTCACGGCAACCGCAGCCAGGCCCAGCGCGAGCGTGCCCTTTCGGCCTTCCGCGACGGTACCGTTGACGTGCTGGTGGCAACCGACGTGCTTGCCCGCGGCATCGACATTAGCGACGTGCGCTACGTCGTGAACTTTGACGTGCCGGCCGAGCCGACCGACTACATCCACCGCATTGGCCGCACGGGCCGCGCCGGCGAGCTGGGCTGGGCCATCACGTTTGTGACCGAGCAGGATGTCGATGAGTTCTACGAGATCGAGAAGCTCATGGACAAGACCGCCGACATCTACGAGGCCGGTGACCTGCATGTGGGCCCCAATCCGCCCGCGGTTGACCCCGAGCGCGATCCTGCGGCCTTTAAGGTGAAGAAGAAGACCAAGCGCGGCAAGTCCAAGAGCAAGAAGAAGCTTGAGCAGGCGCGTCGCGACGGCAAGCGCAACGGCGACGATTACGGCGACGTGGCTGGTCGTTCCAACCGCGGTCGCGACGAGCGCCGTGGCGATGGCGAGCGTCCGAGCCGTCCCAAGCGCGGTGGCAAGACCCGCGTGCGCGAGGGCGTTCAGGCTCGCGTGGACGAGGCCGTGGAGAGCGTGGCCCGCGAGGTTGCTGCCGAGGAGCGCGGCGGTGCTGACGCCGTCAAGCAGGCCCCGCGTGGCAACCGTGCCGAGCGTCGTGCCAAGCAGTTCCAGGGCGAGGCACATCGCCGCCGCCGCGAGGACGAGGATCGCGGTGGCCGTCGTCGTGTCGAGCGCGAGGACGAGGGCCGCGGTTCGCGCGGTGGCAAGCGCGGTGCGGGCGACCGCCGTCGTTCCGGTCGTGATGACGAGCGCGGTGGCCGTGATGAGCGTCGCGGCGGCGAGGGTCGTGGTGAGCGTGCTGCCCGTGGCGGTGAGTCCCGTGGCGGCAAGCGCTTTGAAGAGCGCGGTAGCCGCGGCGGCGAGCGTCGCGAGGGTGCTCGCGGCAATGGCGGCCGCGGCGGCGCTGGTCGTTCGAATGAGTCGCGCGATCGTCGTGACCCGCGTGCCAGCCGCGATCGTCGCGATGACTGGCGCAACTACGACGATACCCGCGAGGAGCGTCGTGGCGGCTATCGTGGCGCTCGTGGTGGCAACCAGGCCGGCTCCCGTGGCGGCCGTGCCGGCGGTCGCGATAACCGTGGCAGCTATGGCAACAGCCGTGGCGGCAAGCGCGGCGGCAGCTCCCGTCGCCCCGGTGACGGCGGCGGCAAGCGCAAGTAACATACACATCGCACGCTAGCGTGAGACAAGCTAAGGGCCCGAGCAAACAACGCTCGGGCCCTTTTGTTTGCCGTGTCCATCGCTAATTCAAACGTGATTTTCTCGGGAATGCATCTGGGGGATGCTGAGGACCTATTTTCTGCCATGCAGCAATGGGCCCCATGGGGTGCGCCGTGCATTTTTTGGAGTATTCTGCAGTTCGAGTTGTCTGCATATGATCCGACGTCGCCAACGGTGGCCTTCGGATATCCCTGGCGAGCGTTCTGAGTCAGATTTCGCCGTTTTCCGGAGCAGGGGCGCGTCATTCTCGCCATGTCGGGACTTAGAATGATACGGCGCCCTACAGTTTTGCCCACCCGCGGCGGTGCTGGCGTGGTTACGTTGCAGAATACTCCGTTTTTTGCACGGGCTAGGATGGGGTACCTTAGGAGAACGCGGCGGTATCCCGTAAATATATACAATCTGTACCGTAATTTATACAAAACGAAGAGGCAGACAGCGTAGGGTGGGTGCATTGGGGTGCTTGGTGCATCAAAACGGGGACCCCACGTGCCGTATACTCTGGCTGGATGTGAAAGCGGCTTGACGCGTTGCCAGGCGTAGGGGAGGGTGCCTCGATGAGCGTATTCGAAATTGTGTTTAGTCCGACGGGCGGAACGCGGAAGGTGTCTGGCCTTGTGGCCGGGGCACTGGGCAAGAATACCGTTACCGTCGATCTGACCGATAGCGGGCTAGATTTCAGCGCTGTCTCGATGACTGAGGACGACGTGGCCGTAATCTCTGTGCCGGCGTATGCCGGTAGAATCCCGGCTGTGGTGGCTGACCGGTTGGGTATGGTGCGCGGCAACGGGGCTCGGGCTGTTTTGGTTTGTGTATACGGAAACCGCGCGTTTGAGGACACGCTCGTAGAGCTGGAGGACGTTGCGAAGCATGCGGGATTCCGGGTGATCGCGGCAGTCGCAGCCATTGCAGAACATTCCATCGCGCGACAGTTTGCTGCCGGTCGTCCGGATGCGCAGGATGCGGCGCAGCTCGCAGAGTTTGCGCAGCAAATTCAGCAAAAGCTGTTGGCTGAGGATGCGTCCGAGCCCTCTATCCCCGGCAATCGTCCTTATAAACAAGCTGGAGGTCACCGCATGGCACCCGAGGCAACAGAGGATTGCGTCTCCTGCGGTGCATGCGCCGCGGCGTGCCCCGTTTGTGCTATCGACAAAGGTGACCCCAAACGAGCAGCTGGCGAGGCGTGCATCTCCTGCATGCGCTGCATTGCCGTATGTCCGCGAGGCGCTCGTAAGCTTGATCCCAACAAGCTATCCGCTGTTTCCCAGATGCTGAGCAAGGTTTGCGTCGTGCGGAAGGAATGCGAGCTCTTCATCTAGCGCATACGAAATTGGTGCAATGGGGCCAGGTTAATCTGCACCAACCTGGTGCAAACAAACCTGTCCCCAATGCACCAGAGCAAGGAGTGTCCCTGGGTGCCGGCAGAAAAGGAACGTCCCTAAGTGCCGCTTAAATACCGTTTAAATACCGTTTATCGAAGAAAAAATACCGCTCACCGGTCATAATGACTATTCTGGCTTTGTTGTTGCCTACAATAACCCCCGTAAAAAGAAATGCGGAAGGTTACCGAGTCCCCTCGGACGTGGGCCTAACCAAAGTCTTTGATCGCGAGCGTCTCAATGGGCGCATTCGATTGATTTTGGTTGGGCTATATTTATGAAGGGACATGTCACCATGGGTTTCTTTTCTCGCCTAATGGGTGGCTCGGACAAGCAGGCGACTGCGACTTCCGAGTTCGAAATCCTCGCTCCCGTTTCCGGCGAGCTTGTTCATCTAGAAAATACCAATGACCCCGCTTTTAGCAGCCGTGCAGTGGGCGATGGCGTTGCCGTGGTTCCCCAAGAGGGAACGGTGTGCGCTCCTGTTTCCGGCACCGTCGCGGCGCTGTTTCCGACTGAGCACGCGCTGGGCATCATGTCCGACGACAGCTCTGCTCAGGTGATGCTGCATATCGGAATCGACACTGTTAAACTTGAGGGCAAGGGCTTCCATGCGCTTGTTGCCCAGTGTGACCATGTCGACGCGGGCCAGCCCCTCGTCGAGGTCGATTTCGACGTGGTTCGCGCTGCCGGCTTTGATCCCACGGTCTTCGTTATCGTGTGCGAGCGTTCGGAGAACTCGACTCTTCGCGAGCATGCTTCCGGCCCTGTTGCTGTTAAAGAGCCTGTCGTCTGGCTTTCCGAGTAAATTCTTGTGGTGGGTACCGTGGTTATCAAGCGAGTTTTTAACAACAACGTCGCAATGGTCACTTCGGACGATGGCTCCGAGCTCATCGTCATCGGTCGAGGCCTCTGCTTTGGTCGCCATGCCGGCGATGCCATCGATGAGACGTCGGTCGAAAAGACCTACGCGTTGCAGGAGGGAACTTCTCAGGATTCGCGTACGATTGACCGCTTGGCACATCTTTTGGAGTCCATCCCCACCGTCAACCTCGTGATTTCCGAGGACATCGTTCAGATGCTCCGTCGAGAGCTCAATGTTGATATCAACGATAAGATTCTCATTGCTCTCGCAGACCACATCAGCCTTGCTTTGGAGCGTGAGCGCAAGGGCGTCTCCTGTGAGAATCCGTTGCTGCTCGAGATCCAGCAGTTCTATCGCAAGGAGTATGCACTTGCGGGCCGTGCGCTGCAGATTATCAAGGAGTATATGGGCATCCAGATGAGCGAGGAGGAGCAGGGTTTCATTACGCTGCATATCGTCAACGCCACCATGCCGCAACGCTCCGATCGTCTGATCGTTTCGGTCCAGCTTGTTCGCGACGTGCTTGCGATTGTTTCCAAGCGCTATGCTACGACCCTCGATGACACCTCGCTGCCTTACGAACGTTTCGTTCGTCACCTGCAGTTTTTCGCTCAGCGAGCACTCGATCCTACGGCCGGGCAAATCAACGGAGACGCGCTGTTCCGAATCGATGAAACGGCGTATCCGTGCGCATTCTCGTGCGCGGACGCCATAGCCGCCCACTTGTCGTCTACCTATAACGTTGCCGTTACCGATGCCGAGAAGAGTTATCTCGCATATCACATTGTTAACCTGCTTGGAGAACCTGGTCTCTAGGCATAACGTGCCCACACATCGATTGATATAAGGCAGGACTTACGGTCTTGTCCAGGGCACATCTGTCTCAATTTGCGGAAAAGGAAGGGGAGTACCGCTATGACCGCAAAAAAGAAGTTCAATTTCAAAGCGCCGTTGGAGGTGTTCGCGAAGTCGATCGTTCAGCCGATGATGTATCTCTCGGTTGCCGGCATCCTGCTCATCGTGGGCATCATTCTGACCAACAAGACCATCTGCGCTTTGGTCCCCGTACTGGGCTCCGGTCCGTTCCAGCTTGTGGGCGCCGTTGTCTATCAGTCGCTGATGTTTATCATCAACAACCTCTCGATTCTGTTCTGCGTGGGCATCGCCGGCGCCATGGCAAAGAAGAACAAGGGCCATGCTTCGCTGATCGCCCTGATGTCGTTCTTCCTGTTCCTGCAGGCTAACAACATCGTGCTCAACGCCACCGGCTCTCTTGCCGATGCGAACGGCATGCTCGGTCTTACCGGAACCGGCCAGGCCACCGTTATGGGCATTCAGGTGCTCGATACCGGCGTGTTTGGCGGCATCATCCTTGGTTGCATCACCGGTGCCGTGTTCAACAAGTACTCGAACAAGCAGTTCCCCATTGCCCTTTCGATGTTCTCGGGCGTTCGCTTCCCGTTCCTGATTATGATCATCATTTCCTGGATCATGGGCGCTGGCTTCTGCATCGTTTGGCCTCCGGTTCAGGGTGCCATCTCCTCCGTTGCCGGTATCATTAAGGAGTCGGGCAACATCGGTCTGTTTATCTACGGCATGCTCAACAAGCTGCTCGTTCCCACCGGTCTGCACCACCTCATCTACACCCCGTTCCAGTTCTCCGATGTGGGCGGCACCCTGACGCTGGGTGATCAGGTTATCGCCGGCGCCTACCCCATCCGTGTTGCCGAGATGGCAATGACGGGCCAGCCCTTCTCCGATAGCACCTACTTCAACAGCTACACCTTCAACAACCTGTGGCCCTACATCGGTATCGGTCTCGCCTTTATCGTCACCGCTTACAAGGGGAACAAGGATAAGACCAAGGCCGTTATCATCCCGCTGATCATCACCGCCGTGCTCTCCTGTGTCACCGAGCCCATGGACTTCCTCTTTGTCTTTGCCGCTCCCGTGCTCTTTGTCGTTCACTCGGTTCTTTCCGGCATCTTCCTGGTTCTGCTCAAGGTCCTCTCCGTGCCCGCTTCGACTGCAAGCGGCATCATCAACATCGTGGTTTCCAACCTGGTCCTCGGTGTCGATAAGACCAACTGGCCGGTTATGCTGGTGCTTGGAGTCGTCAACGCCGCTCTGTACTTCTTCCTCTTCACCTTCCTCATCAAGAAGCTCAACCTTCACACGCCTGGTCGCGAGGAGGAGTCCGAGCTCGCCGAGTCCGTTGCCGAGGGCGAGGCCGCCGCGTCTGTCGCGGTGAAGCAGGGCGCTGTTGCCGCGGCTCCCGCAGAGGGCGTCGATGCGGGCATTGCCGACCTGGTTGCAGGTCTTGGTGGCAAGGACAACATCGAAGAGCTCGAGAACTGCTTTACGCGTCTCCGCGTGAACGTTAAGAACCCGGACCTCATCGATGAGAACCTCATCAACCACGTGCCCAACAGCGGCATCAACCGCAACGGCAACAATATCCAGATCATCTTTGGCATGAAAGTCGCCGAGATGCGCGACAAAGTCGAAAACGCAATTGAGAAGGAGCAGTAAACAATGATCATTACTCTGTGTGGTGGCGGATCCACCTTTACCCCCGGCATCGTCAAGTCCATCGCTCTGCGCAAGGACGAGCTCGATGTTGACGAGATTCGTCTGTACGATATCAACGAGGAGCGCCAGCGCAAGATCGGCGTGCTCGTGGACTGGATTTTGCACGAGGACCTCGGCCTGGACATCAAGCTCACGGTGACCACCGACAAAAAGACGGCTTTTACCGACGCCAGCTTCGTGTTTGCCCAGATGCGCGTGGGCGGCTACGCCATGCGCGAGCAGGACGAGAAGATTCCGCTGCGTCACGGCTGCGTGGGTCAGGAGACCTGCGGTTGCGGCGGCCTTGCCTATGGCATGCGCACCATCTTCCCCATGGTCGAGCTGATCGATGACGTTGAGAAGTACGCCAAGAAGGACTACTGGATTCTCAACTACTCCAACCCTGCCGCCATCGTCTCCGAGGGCTGCCGTGTGCTGCGTCCCAACGCTCGCATCATCAACATCTGCGACATGCCGATCGCGATCATCGACGTGGTTTGCGCCGCGCTCGATATCGACAAGAAGGATGTTGAGTACGATTACTTTGGCCTCAACCACTTTGGTTGGTTCACCTCGATCCGCCACAAGGGCGAGGAGGTGCTCCCGCAGCTGCGCGAGTACATCAAGGAGCATGAGATTCTGCTGCCCGATTCTTACCTCAAGGGCATGGGCTCGCTCATGGCAAAGAAGCCCGAGGAGACCGCCGACGAGCATCCCGAGCAGAACCGCCACACTAAGGGCAGCTGGTACTACGTCTGGAAGGGCGAGTACGAGATCATGGAGTGCTTCCCGGAGTACCTGCCCAACACGTATCTGAACTACTACCTGCAGCAGAAGGAGTTCGTCGAGCATTCCAACCCCGAGCGCACCCGTGCTAACGAGGTTGAGGAGACGCGCGAGAAGAACCTCTTCGACGGCATCGACCACTACGAGAAGACCGGCGAGATCGACGAGAGCACGTTCTATGCGGGCAGCCACGGCGACTGGATTGCCGACCTGGCTATCGCTCTGAAGAACGATACCAAGCAGCGCTTCCTGGTCATTTGCGAGAACAAGGGCGCTATCCCCAACATGCCCTACGACGCTATGGTCGAGCTGCCTGCCTACATTGGCAAGAACGGCCCCGAGGTCATCAGCCGTGACAACATTCCTCTGTTCCAGCAGGGCCTCATGATGCAGCAGCTGAACTCCGAGAAGCTCGTGGTCGAGGCTACGATCGAGGGTTCGTACGAGAAGGCGCTCAAGGCCTTTACGCTGAACAAGACCGTGCCTTCGATGAAGGTCGCCAAGGAGGTTCTCGACGACATGATCGAGGCCAACAAGGGTTACTGGCCCGAGCTTAAGTAAAAGCAACAGGGTCGCTGGCCGCATATCTGGAGCAATGCCCCGTCCACGCGATTGCGTGGGCGGGGCATTGTCATTTGGTGCAAGGAGTGTCCCTGGGTGCCGGCAGAAAAGGAACGTCCCTAAGTGCCGCATTGTGGGTAATGCGTTTTATCAAATATGGCATTTATCTGCGGTAATGTTCTATTTCACCGCTGAGGACGACGTTTCATACCGCCTGCCGAACCGTGTTGCTGCCAAACAGCTTTATAGGTCAGTGTGTTGCGTGTAGCAATTTCGCCCGGCCTCGCCTCCGGGCTGCCATGTGAGAGGGGATCTTATGGCTCGACTGCATGTAATGGAACGCAGCCACGCTCAGGCCGTCATGGACGACCTGCACGATGCGCTCGGACGTCGTCTGGCGGTGAGTTCGCTCGCTCCGTGTCCCGTTGAGTTTACGGCAGCGCTCGTCAACCTGTGCTCCACCCAGAGCTGCGGCAAGTGCACGCCCTGCCGCGTGGGCCTGAGCGCGCTGAGCGACCTGCTCGCCGATGTGCTCGAAGGGCGCGCCGATGAGTCCACGCTCAACCTTATTGAGCGCACGGCCCGCACCATCTACCTTTCGAGCGACTGCGCCATCGGCTACGAGGCCGGCGCCATGGCGCTCACGGCCATTCGCGGCTTCCGCGACGACTTTGAGCACCACATTCGTGAGCACTCCTGCGGCTTTGACCGCGAGGCCCGTGTCCCGTGCGTCTCAGGCTGCCCGGCGCACGTCGACATTCCCGGGTACATTTCGCTCGTTGAGGCCGGCCGCTATGCCGATGCCGTCAAGGTCATCCGCAAGAACAATCCGCTTCCGCTCGTCTGCGGCCTGGTGTGCGAGCATCCCTGCGAGATGCACTGTCGCCGTGGCATGGTCGACGACCCCATGAACATCCTTGCCCTCAAGCGGTTTGCCGTTGAGCATAGCGACCTCAACGACCACAAGCCACATGTAGTGGACAACACTGGTAAGCGCGTCGCCGTGATCGGCGGCGGCCCGGCCGGTCTTTCTTGCGCCTACTACCTGGCCGTGATGGGCCACAAGGTGACCATTTTTGAGCAGCGCCACCACCTGGGTGGCATGCTGCGCTACGGAATCCCCAGCTATCGTCTGCCACGCGAGCGCCTGCAGGCCGAGATCGACTGGATCATGAGCGCCGGCATCGATGTGGAACTCGACCACTCCGTGAACGGCGAGGAGCTCGCCCGCCTGCGCGACGAGTTCGATGCCGTCTATCTGGCCATCGGTGCCCATAGCGACAAGAAGCTCGGCCTTCCGGGCGAAGAGGCGCCCGGCGTGGAGTCGGCCGTCAAGATGCTGCGTGCCATTGGAGACGACGAACTGCCCGACCTGAGCGGCCAGCGCGTGTGCGTCATCGGCGGCGGCAACGTGGCCATGGACGTGGCGCGCTCTGCCGTGCGCTGCGGCGCCGAAAAGGTAAGCATCGTCTACCGCCGTCGCATCTGCGATATGACGGCTCAGGACGCCGAAATCGCCGGCGCCCAGGCCGAGGGTTGCGAGGTTCTGGAGCTTACGGCCCCGCTCGCCATCGAGACGGGCGAAGATGGTCGCGTGAGCGGCCTGCGCGTGCAACCGCAGATTATCGGCGAGCCCCGTCGTGGGCGTCCGGCCCCGCGTGCCGCCGCCACGCCCGAGCGCGTCATTCCCTGCGAGCGCGTGTTTGTGGCCATTGGTCAGGACATCGACTCCAAGCCGTTTGAGGACATGGGCATCGCCTGCAAGTGGGGCTGCGTGGTCACCGATTCGGATGGCGCCGTGCCTAACTTTGATGGCCTCTTTAGCGGCGGCGACTGCCAGACCGGTCCCGCCACCGTCATCCGTGCCATCAACGCCGGCCGCGTGGCTTCGGCAAACATCGACCGCTACCTGGGCTTTGACCACAAGATCAAGCTCGACGTGGAGCTGCCGACCGTGCAGTTTAAGGGCAAGCACGAGTGCGGCCGCTGCGAGCTGGGCGAGCGCGAGGCCGGCGAGCGCATTCACGATTGGAATCTGGTCGAGCAGGGTCTCACCGAGGAGGAGGCGCGCCAGGAGGCGAGCCGCTGCCTGCGCTGCGACCACTTTGGCTTTGGCGCGTTCCGCGGAGGGAGGAACCTGGAATGGTAGAGCTCAACAAAACCACCGTCGGCGACAACAGCGAAAACGGAGCGCACAACATGGTCAAGCTCACTATCGATAATTGCGAGGTCGTGGTACCCGAGCACACCACGATCCTGGACGCGGCCAAGTCCGTCGGCATCCAAATTCCCACCCTGTGCTACCTGCGCGATCTAAACGAGATCGGCGGCTGCCGCGTGTGCGTGGTCGAGGTTGAGGGCTGCGACCAGCTGGTTGCCGCCTGCAACAACTACGTGCTCGATGGCATGGTGGTCCACACCAACAGCCCCAAGGCCCGCGAGGCGCGCCGCACCAACGTGCAGCTGCTGCTTTCGCAGCACGATTCACGCTGCACGAGCTGTGTGCGCAGCGGTAACTGCAACCTGCAGACCATTGCCAACGACCTGGGCATTTTCTATCTGCCGTTTCAAAGGCATTTGGCGGGCGAGGGCTGGGATTTCGATTTCCCCATCATCCGCGAAAACGACAAGTGCATTAAATGCATGCGCTGCATCAAGGTGTGCGAGAGCGTACAGGGCCTAGGGATTTGGGACCTGACCAACCGCGCCACGCATACCGCCGTGGGCACCCGCGGGCGCGTGCCGATCGGCAAGACCGATTGCGTCGCGTGCGGCCAGTGCATCACGCATTGCCCGACGGGCGCGCTGCGCGAGCGCGACGACACCGAGACCGTGTTTGACGCGCTCGCTAATCCCGACAAGATCGTGCTGGTGCAGATCGCGCCGGCCGTGCGCAGCGCCTGGGGCGAGGAACTCGGCATATCTCGCGAGGAAGCCACCGTTGAGCGCTTGGCCTGCGCGCTGCGCCGCGTGGGCTTTGAGTACGTGTTCGATACCGATTTCTCGGCCGACCTCACCATTATGGAGGAGGGCTCCGAGCTGCTCGAGCGCCTGGGCGCCGCCGCTAAGGGTGAGGGCGACAGCCGCGGCTGGCCCATGTTTACGAGCTGCTGCCCGGGCTGGGTGCGCTTTGTGAAGGCACGTTACCCCGAGTTTGTCGACAGCCTGTCCACGTCAAAGTCGCCGCAGCAGATGTTCGGCGCTATCGCCAAGACCTACTACGCCAAGGTGCTGGGCGTGGAGCCCGAGCGCCTGTTCGTGGTGTCCGTGATGCCGTGCACGGCCAAGAAGGCCGAGTGCGCGCTGCCGAGCATGGTGGGCGAGGGCGGCGCGCCCGACGTAGATGTTGCGCTGACGGTGCGCGAGATGGTGCGCATGATCCGCGCGAGCCACGTGAGCGTTGACACGCTGGTCGAGGAGCCGCTCGATACGCCGTTGGGCTTTGGCACGGGCGCGGGTGTGATCTTTGGCGCCACGGGCGGCGTGATGGAGGCCGCCGTGCGCTCGGCATATTACCTGGCGACGGGCAAGAACCCGGATGCCGACTTCTTCACTGACGTGCGCGGACTCGAGGGCTGGAAGGAGGCCGTGGCCGATATCGAGGGCACCAAGGTGCGCGTCGCCGTGGCGCACGGGCTGGGTAACGCCGCCCGTCTGCTCGACGCGATTCGCGACGGCCGCGTGGGCTATGACTTCGTCGAGGTCATGGCGTGCCCCGGCGGCTGCGTCGGTGGTGGCGGTCAGCCCATCCACGACGGTTGCGAGCTAGCTGCCGAGCGTGGCCAGGTGCTCTGGGGCCTCGATGCGAACGCCGAGATTCGCTTCTCGCATGAGAATCCTGATGTCCAGGCGTGCTACCGCGAGTTCTTAGGCGAGCCGCTCTCGCCACTGGCCGAGGAGCTGCTGCATACCGACCATCACGCATGGACGATGCCTAACGAGGGGACGTGCTAGCGATGCGCGCGTTTGATGTTGAGATGTCGCGCCGGGGGTTTGCCTCGGCGCTCGCCGCGGGCGCCCTGTCACTTGCGCTCGCGGGCTGTGGCGGCGGGGCTGCCGGTGCCGGGTCCGCCGCGGGCTCGGTTGCCACGGACGGCGCCGGTGCTGCCGCAGAGCCGGTCGAGGTGCACGTCGCCTCGCTCAAGGGTCCGACGTCGATCGGTCTGGTGCAGTTTATGGACCAGGCAGCCGATGGCGAGACGGACAATGAGTTCGACTTTGCGATCAACACTGCCGCCGACGAGATTGTGCCCAAGGTCATTCAGGGCGATATCGATATCGCCCTGGTGCCCGCCAACGTGGCGAGCGTGCTCTACAACAAGACCGAGGGCGCGGTGCAGGTCATCGACATCAACACGCTGGGCGTGCTGAACGTGGTGACGGGCGACGCGAGTGTGGCCTCGTTTGGCGATCTGGCGGGCCATACCGTCTATATGACGGGCAAGGGCACCACGCCGGAGTACGTCATGAACTACCTGCTGGAGCGCGCGGGCTTGGCCGGTCAGGTGGCGCTCGAGTTTAAGAGCGAGCCTACCGAGGTTCTCTCGGCTCTGCTTGCCGACCCGACTGCCGTGGGCGTGCTACCCGAGCCGTTCAAGACGGCGGCCATCGCCAAGAGCGAGGGCAAGCTGTCGGCACCGGTGAGCCTGACCGATGTGTGGGACGAGCTGGCAGGAGACACGGGCTCGCGCTTGCTGACGGGTGTGACCGTGGTGCGCCGTGCCTTTGCCGAGGAGCATCCCGAGGCCGTGGCGGAATTCCTGAGCTGCCATGTTGCGAGCGTTGAGGCCGTGAACGCGGCGCCGGCGGACTGGGCGCAGGCCGTGGTCGATGCGGGCATCGTGGATAACGCCACGATTGCCGAAAAGGCGATTCCCGGGTGCATGCTTGTCTGCCAGACAGGGAAGGATATGAAGGCCGCGCTCGGTGGGTACCTGAAGGTGCTGGCCGATGCGGACGCGAGCGCCGTGGGCAGCAAGCTCCCGGCTGATGATTTCTACTACATGGAGTAACCCGTGCGTGCGTTTGCTCGACAAATGATAGAGCGTATGAAGGCGGTGGCGGCAGCAGGTGCCGTTGCCGCCTTTTGGCTTGCCGTGTGGGTCTTCGTGGCGGCGCTGGTGGCACAGCCGCTGATTTTGCCGGGTCCGGGTGCTGTTGTGGTGGCGTTGCTGCGGCTGGTATGCGATGCCGGCACGTGGGCGATTCTGGCGGGCTCGGGTGCGCGGATTCTAGGCGGTTTGGCGCTTGCCGCGGTGTGCGGTGGTTTGCTGGCCGGAATTTCGTCGCGCTCGCGGGCGTTTGCCCGCTTGGTGGCTCCGGCGCTTTCGTTTGTTAAGGCGACGCCGGTTGCCTGCGTGGTGGTCCTGCTGCTCATTTGGCTGGGGTCGGCGCGCGTAAGCATTGCGGCCGTCTTTTTGATGGCGCTGCCGGGAGTGTATTTTTCGCTGGTCGAGGGCTTGACGCAAGCGGATAAACCGCTGGAGCAGATGTTTCGTCTGCATGGCGTGCGGGGTTGGCGACTGTTTTGTGCCCACACCTGGCGCGAAGTCCTGCCGTTTGTGCTTTCGTGCGCCCGCGCCGTGATTGGCATGAGCTGGAAGGCCGGCGTGGCGGCGGAGCTGATCGGCATGGCGGTGGGCACCGTGGGTGAGCGCATCTATCAGGCGAAGCTGCTCATCGAGACGGCTGACCTGCTGGCGTGGACCGTGTTGGTCGTGGCGGCATCGTGGGCATGCGAGCGCGTGCTGGTGTGGCTGCTGCGGGCTTCGGGGCCCGCAGCATGGCGTGCTGCTGTGCGGGCGCATGGGCGTTGTCCTCGCGGACGTGCAGGCGGCTCTGCTGGCGGCAGGGCTGCTGCGGAGCTTGCGCTCGCCGTGGGCGATCGCGCTCCCTGGGCTCCGGCGCTCGACGGACTGGGGCTTCGTGTGCCCGCCGGTGGGCGCGCCTGCGTGATGGGCACCTCGGGCGTGGGCAAGTCGACGCTGCTTGCGCTGGCGGCGGGGGAGTGCGCGCCGTGCTCCATGGTGTTTCAGGATGTGCGCCTGGTAGAGGGCGCCTCGGCTTTGGATAACGTGCTGGTGTGCGCCGACGCGCGCGTGGACGCCTCGAGTGCCGCGGCCCTGTTGCGCCTGCTGGTGCCGGGGGTCGATGTGCATGCTCGTGTGGCCGAGCTCTCGGGCGGGCAGCGCCGTCGCGTCGAGATTGCCCGAGCCCTGCTGTGTCCGGGCGGCGCAGTGATTCTGGACGAGCCCTTTACCGGCCTAGATACCGCTGCGCGCGACGCATGCGCCGAGGTCGTGCTCGACTTGCTCGACGGCCGCATGCTGTTGCTTGCTACGCACGATGCCGTCGACGCTCAGGCCCTCAATATCTCGGACATCATCACGCTCTAAATACTTACTCAGCAACAAAATGATCCGTTTTTTCTCCGTCCCCATAGGGTTGGGTATGGTATTCTATCTGCGGGGTAATACTTAGGATTCCCAAGTAATACCAACGCAGTAGAAACAAACTCCAGATGCGGGCCAATCGGGTTGCCTTCACAGCCCGTCGCCCAGCCGCGTGGCCCGCATCTATCCGCACCACCGTCGTTTCAAAAAGGAATCGCCATGGCAGAAAACATGACCCCGGTTGTCGCGAAGGTCTTGCCCGAGGAAAAGGCGGCCTTCGCGGCGGCAACCCAACTCGTAGGCACCACGCCGTCCAACGCCATCCGCATGTTCATCGCCGCGTTCAATCGCTGCGGCACCTTCCCGTTCGACATCTCGCCCAGCGGGGCCTTTGGCACTGCGCCTGATTCTCATCAACAATGACTGTCCCAAACTGCCGGCACTTGGGGACGTTCCTTTTCTGCCGGCAGTTAAGGAACATCCCTAAGTGCCGGGTTTTGAGGAGGTTGGCATGCTCAACGCGATGATTTGGGCACTTGCCTGTTTTGGCGTCGTCGCTGCCGATATTGCCCTGAGCGTCGTTTTGTTCTCCGCCCTTGGCGTCGCATCGGTGCTCATGGGTTTTTCGCCCTATGACCTCGACATTCAATTGCTTCAGGCCGTCGCGCAGACGGCATCGTTTTTGATGGCGCTGCTGTGGTGGCGTTATCTGTGGCCGCGTTCGTTTATGGCACGCCGGCAAAGCGAGCACCCGCTCGGCGGGGGAGCGCGTGGGGCGTGGAAACGCATCGCCTACGTTATCGTGATTGGCCTGGCCCTGCAGGTGGTCGTTGGCTACGTGACCGACGCCGTGCTGTCGCTGCTGCCCGAGGCTGCGGCCGACTACAGCGAGCTTGTCGAGGAAACAGGCATGGGCGACACTAGCTATCTCGACGTTCTGACTACGGTACTCGGCGCCCCATTTTGTGAAGAGCTGCTGGTGCGCGGCATTATTTTCGAGTTTTCGCTCCGAGCGTTTAATCCGCAGTGCCGCCCACTTTGGAAGCGCCGGCGTCGTGCGAGCGCGCAGGACGGCGCCATGGTGCCCTGGGCGGCCCCAAGTACGTGGGGTATCGCAGCGGCGATTGTACTGCAGGCGGCAATCTTCGGTTTTATGCACATGAATTGGGTGCAGGGTTGCTACGCGGGTGCCGCTGGCCTCATCTTTGGTTGGGTGCTCGTGACGACCGGAAAGCTCCGCTACACGATTCTGCTGCACTTTGCCTTTAACGCCGGGTCGTACCTCATGGGCCTGCTGTGGTTTGTGAATACACCGCTCGACGTGGTGGTCACGGTTGGCATCGCCGGCTTTGTGCTGGTAGAGTCGATGCGCTCGCTGCTACGATTGTGCATTCCCGTGTCGCGCGAAGCTGATCGGTCTGAGTAATAACGCCTTTAACTAGACCGATGCGTCCTGAACGCACCTGGCGTTTCGCCGAATGTTTCTTTAAATTTTGAGTAAAAGAATGACATGTTGGATATGCCGACTTTTCGGGCTACATACTGCACGCTGCGCTCGGTGTTATTGAGAAGATATGCCGCCTCTGTGAGCTGCTGGTTGAGCTTGATTTGCGAAAACGTTTTGCCGGTTTTTTGCTTGATCAAGCTGCTGAGATAGCTGGTGCTATAACCCGTATCGCTCGCAATGCTTTCGAGCGTGCAGTCGCCGTAACTTCGCTCAATATGATTCAGAATCGACACGATGCGTTCGTCCGACATGATCGCCTGGTTATCAGTTGCGGAGCGTCGGTACAGTCCTCGAATGAGAACAAGGAATAGGCTGACGGCGAGGTGCCTCATGAGTTCATTGGAATAGGCATCTTTAAAGTGATATTCGATAAAAAGCATCTCGATGAGGCGTCGCGCATGTCGGGCGTATTCCTCTGGAAGAATGAGATATTTTCGGGCCTCGCGGTTTTTGGACACAAAATCAAATAGAAGATTCGTTAATGGTGACGCGCCGGGTAGCTGGCTCAGGAACAACGAATCGAACATTTCTTTTTTGAAGACGATCGAAATGACGATATCATGCTCGCCCTTAACGTATGGAACGCTTCTGACTACGCCGGTGTTGCAAATGAGCACGTCGCCCTTTTTAAGGAGTAGTCGCCGTTCGTTGACGATAAACGTGCAGACGCCGTCGTACACGTAGTTAAGCTCCATATCCCGATTGATATGAGGAGGAATATCGGTAAAGCGCGACTCCTTGATAAGGCCCACGGGGTTTTCGTCGAGAGTTTCTTTCCAATCAAACAGATAGACCTCTTCGCCGTTAATGGTTGTGGTTTCCACCCTGTTATATCGCGGGCTGAGCTCTCCCGGATGTGTGCGATGCCACTCTTCGGTCTCGGTATGCGTATAGAGCAGCTGTTTGAGATTCGAATCCATGGGGTGCTCCAGCGGTGAACGGTAGAATCGATACCTTGAACGGTATTATATCTAAAAAAATGTTATAAAGCCACGCTTTCTATGCGATATCTTATGCATCTTGTTCTTCCTAGTATTGGGTTATCCGCTGGAGCATCCGATCAAGGAGGGCAAATGGGTAAGTTAAAACATGGGTTTGACTCCGACTTTTTATGGGGCGGAGCCATATCGTGCTCGCAGGCCGATGGCGCCTGGAATGAGGGCGGAAAGGGAAAGTCGACGCAGGATTGTCGATGGCTGGATGGTACCTGGACTCATGACCAGATTGAGGACAAGCATCAAAACAACCCATTCTGCCATGACGAGCTAATGAACGCTCTCGCAGATGATGGCGTTGAGTTCTACCCGTTTAGGCGTGGCAACGACTTCTATCATCACTATCGTGAGGACATCGCGCTTTTTGCGGAGATGGGCCTCAAGCTGTTCCGCACCTCTATTTGCTGGAGCCGAATCTATCCTAACGGAGATGACCTTGAGCCTAACCGCGAAGGCATCGAGTGGTATCGAAGCATGCTGGGTGAGTGCAAAAAGCACGGCATTAAGACCTTCGTCACCATGCTCCACTATGACATCCCGGTAAATCTTGTCACCACATATGGGGGATGGAAGAATCGCAAGACGATTGACTTCTTCGCCCGCTATGTCGAGACAATCGTTACGGAATTGGGCGATCTGGTCGATTTCTGGCTGCCTTTTAACGAGTTCAATGCAGCGCGTTTTTCGCCTTGGGACGGGGTCTGTCTGGTCAAAGACGAAGAGGGGGAGAACTTCGATCGAGCCATCTTCCAGTGCCTGCACCATGAGTTCGTTGCCAATGCGCGTGCCGTCGAGATTGTCCATCGTCTTTCGCCCGATACTCCCGTTGGCGGCATGATCGCTCGATTCTG
Source organism: uncultured Collinsella sp. (assembly GCA_902497065.1). Lineage (GTDB taxonomy): Bacteria > Actinomycetota > Coriobacteriia > Coriobacteriales > Coriobacteriaceae > Collinsella. The sequence continues at coordinate 105,375 of CABVDH010000002.1, forward strand.
TACGTATCCCGCCACCTGCCGTCCCGAAGATAACATGCAGGCTATTCACGACGACCAGTATTCCAACTGGTTCTATACGGACGTGATGGCTCGCGGAAAATACCCCGCTTATATGAATCGCTATTTCGATGCGTGCGATATCGAGATTCAAATGGAACCGGGCGATGAAGAGCTCATCGCTCGCAACACGGTCGACTTCCTGGCCTTCTCGTACTACTTTTCCCAGGTATCCACCTGCGATCAGGGATGGGAGAAGACTGCGGGCAATCTGGTCATGGCAAACAAGAACCCTTATCTCGAGACGAGTGAGTGGGGCTGGCAGCTCGATCCCATTGGCCTGAGGGTTACCCTTAACCAGATGTATGACCGCTATGGGCTGCCTCTGTATATCGCCGAGAACGGCCTCGGTACATCTGACGTGGTCGAGGAGGATGGCAGCATCCACGACGAGTATCGAATCGATTATTTGCGCCAGCACATAAAGTGCCTTAAAGAGGCGGTGATCGATGGCGTTGACGTGCGCGGATATATGATCTGGGGATTCATTGACCTTGTTGCCTGCGGTCCTCTTACGATGGACAAGCGCTACGGGCTTATCTATGTCGATCTGGATAATTGCGGCCACGGCACTGCGAAGCGCTTGCGTAAAGACTCTTTCTATTGGTACCAGAAATGCATCGCCACCAATGGCGAAGACCTTGGGTAGGAGTGATTGTTATGGCAGACAAGAAGGAACTGGCCGCTCGTGTCCTCGAGCTCGTGGGCGGCGCCGATAACGTTGTTATGGCAACGCACTGCATTACAAGGCTGAGGTTCAACCTGAAGGACGATAGCAAGGCAGACCTGGAGGCCCTTAAGACGCTTGACGGCGCCTTGGGCGCGCAGGTTAAAGACGGGCAGTGGCAGGTTATCATCGGCGCCAGCGTGGGGTCGGTATATGACGAATTGGAGCCCATGCTTGGCGACAGGATGGGTGGCGAGGTCTCCGCCGACGCCGAGCAGCCTGAGCTCCAAAAAGGTTCGGCTCGCGTATTCGATATCATCACCGGCATCTTCTCCGCTATCATTCCCGCACTGGTGGCGGGAGGCATCGTAAAGGGCATCCTGGCTGCTATCGCGGCTTTTGGAATCGACACGGGTGCCGGCGACTTTGCGATATTCAATATGATTTCGGATATCCCGTTCTACTTCTTGCCGTTTTTGCTGGCAATGTCTACAGCTGATAAGTTCCGAGTCAACCGTTCGCTTGCGCTTTGTGTTGCCGGATCGCTGATGTACCCGACTATTGTCAACGCTGTCGGTACGGGCGAGACGCCTCTTGCGTTGTTCGGTTTTACGGTGCCGATTTTTAGCTACGCCGATTCCGTGTTCCCGGTCATCTTTGGCGTCATTGGCTTGTCTTTTGTATATCGCGCAATCGACAAAGTCGTGCCGGATCTTTTTAAGCTCGTTGTCGTCCCGGCACTCTCCCTTGCTATCGTGATTCCGGTCAACCTGTTTGTGCTCGCTCCGATTGGTGCCTGGTGCGGTCTTGGTCTCGCCAACGGTATCGTTTGGCTATTCTCGACGTTGGGCCCTGTTGCCGGTTTTCTGCTGGGCTTCTTTATGCCGCTTATTGTGCTCTTCGGCATGCATCAGTCAACGAGCCCTATCCAGATTTCCAATATCGCAACGCTTGGGTATGACTATCTGCTCCCGATCTCTTTCTGCCATAACCTCGCCGAAAGCGGTGCGTCTTTTGGTGCGGCCCTGCGCATGACCGACGAAAAGCTCAAGTCCGCTGCAATGACGTGCGCCTTCTCAGCATTTATGGGAATTTCCGAGCCCGCCTTGTTTACCGTTCAGGTTCCTAACAGGACTCCGCTTATCGCTGCGATGATCGCGGATGGTATTGGCGGTGCGCTTACCGTTGTTCTCGGCGCAAAGTGCTTCGGCTTTGTTATGCCCGGCATTACCTCGTTGCCCGTTTATGCCGATCCAAGCGGCAATCCCATGAACCTGATCATGATTGTCGTCTGCATCGCTTTGACTTGGGTTATCTCTGCGGCGCTCTCGTTTGCGCTCTATGGTCGTTTCGACAAAAAGTAACGACGTTTTGAGATAGACAATATTAATCGGCCGCTCGCCGGGGAATCGTTTTACGACGCCCCGGCGAGCGGCATTTCATTGGTGGGGGCGTGTCGTGCCGCCACGCCCTGTCGCGCTAGTTGCGGCGTCCGCCTCCGTTGGCGCCCTGTCGTCCCTGGGCCGCGCGGTTACGGCCTGCGGTGTTCTGCGCACGCGACATGCCGCTGTGCCCCTTGCTGCCTTTGGGTCCCTTGCCGCCGCCGCCATGCGGTTTGCCGCCCTTCTTACCGGTGCCATGCCCACCGCCAGCAGACGTCTCGCCCGGGCGTGGCGGCACGGGGCGAATCAGGCAATGCTTGGTGTAGCCAATCAGATCGCGGCGGCCGGCTTTTTCCAGCGCCTCGCGCACGAGCTTGTAGTTCTCGGGCTTGCGATACTGGATGAGCGCGCGCTGCATGGCCTTCTCGTGCGGGTCGCGCGCCACGTAGATCGGCTGCATAGTGCGTGGATCCACGCCGGTGTAGTACATGCAGGTCGACATGGTGGACGGGGTGGGGTAGAAGTCCTGCACCTGTTCGGGCATGTAGCCCATGTCGCGCACGGCCTCGGCAAGGTCCACAGCTTCCTTCATCGTTGAACCGGGGTGGCTCGAGATCAGGTACGGCACCACATACTGCTTGAGTCCGTATTCGCGGTTCAGGCGTTCAAATTTACGGCAGAACGCGTCGTAGACGGCGCGGCTCGGCTTGCCCATCACGGACAGCACCGCGTCGCTCACATGCTCGGGCGCTACGCGCAGCTGGCCCGAGACATGGTGCTCCAGCAGCTCGCGCAAAAACTCGTCCGAGGCATCGGCCATGGTGTAGTCAAAGCGGATGCCGCTGCGGACGAAGACCTTCTTGACGCCCGGCAGCTGGCGCAGGTCGCGCAGCAACTGCGTGTAGCCGCTCTCGTCGACCACCATGTTCTTGCATACGCTCGGCCACAGGCAGCGCTTGTTCTTGCACACGCCGTGCTTGAGCTGCTTGTCGCAGGCAGGGCGGCTAAAGTTTGCCGTCGGTCCGCCCACGTCGTTGATGTAGCCCTTAAACTCGGGATCGCGCGTGAGCAGCTCGGCCTCGCGCATGATCGAATCGTGGCTGCGCATCTGCAGCACGCGCCCCTGGTGGAAGGTGAGGGCGCAAAACGAGCACTCGCCAAAACAGCCACGGTTGGAGCTAATGGAAAACTTGATCTCGGCAAAGGCCGGCACGCCGCCTGCCGCGTCGTAGTCGGGATGCCAATCGCGTGCGTAGGGGAGCTCGGCCACCTCGTCCATCTCATCGGTGGTGAGCGTCGCCGATGGCGGGTTCTGCACCACATAGACGCTGTTGGGGTAGGGCTCTACCAGGCGGTGTCCGGTGATGGGGTCCATATTCTGCTGCTGCACATTGAAGCTGCGTGCGTAGTTGAGCTTGTCGGCGGTAAGGTCGTCCCAGCTGGGCAGCAGGTCGTAGTCGTAGACCTCGTCGAGCGAACCCGTGCGGTAGACGGTGCCGTTGATATAGGTGATCTGATCGACGGGCAGTCCCGCGTCGAGCGCGTCGGCGATCTCGACAATCGCGTGCTCGCCCATGCCGTAGATGAGGATGTCGGCGCCCGAGTCGAGCAGTACCGAGCGCTTGAGCTTGTCCTGCCAGTAGTCGTAGTGAGCCAGGCGGCGCAGGCTTGCCTCGATGCCGCCGATGATGATGGGAGCGTCCTTGAACGTCTGACGGATGAGGTTGCCGTAGACCGTGACGGCACGATTGGGGCGGTGCCCCTCCTCGCCACCGGGGGTATAGGCGTCGGTATGGCGACGGTGCTTGGTCACCGAATAGTGGTTGACCATGGAGTCCATGTTGCCGGCGCTGACCAAAAAGCCCAGGCGCGGCTCACCGAGCACCGTGATGCTGGCGGGGTCGGTCCAGTCGGGCTGGCAGATGATGCCCACTTTGTAGCCGTGCGCGTCGAGGACGCGGCTGATGATGGCCATACCAAAGCTGGGGTGGTCCACGTAGGCGTCGCCGCAGATGTAGACAAAGTCGCACTGGTCCCAGCCGCGCGCATCCATGTCGGCGCGGCTGACGGGGAGGAACTTATCGCGGCCCGGGCGCCAGGGGCGTGTGAGCGCTGCTGGGGTATGCGTGGTGTGCCCACCCTGCGCCTTACCGCCGCGCTTTTGCTGCTGGCCCTGTTTGCCCTGCTGACTGCGCTGGTTGTTCTGAGCGTGCTGAGGCTTTTTTGCCACGATCCCTCCCGGTGTTTGTATGCTGCACGTAATTGTAACCAGTCTTTTTGGGACGGGGCTAAAAAGACTGGTGGAGTACATGAGCTAGCGGATCGGCGTGTCGATGCGGGTGTCGTTTGTTTCCAGACTGTGTATCCCTGTGTCGAAGGGGTCGTCTCGCGCGCACGCCATGTTGTCAATGGGTTACAGTATGAACGGCGGCTATGTTTCCGCCAACGCACGAGAGAGTCGTCAACAAGGAGGATGCACGACGATGCAGCGTGCCAAACAGATATCGGAGTCTATTGAGCTGGGCATCATCTTGGCGCTCGCCGGTGGCTTTATGGACGTGTATTCGTACATTGGGCGCGACCATGTTTTCGCCAACGCGCAGACAGGCAACATCCTGCTCGTGGGCGTGAGCATCTCGGAGGGCAACTGGGCACTTGCGGGGCGCTACTTCTTCCCTGTGGTGTCGTTTGCCGTGGGTATTATGCTTGCCGATCTGGTACACGAGCGGTTTGGCAGCGTGATCCACTGGCGTCAGGTGACGGTGTTCTTTGAAGCCGTCATCTTACTGGGCGTGAGCTTTATCCCGGGCGGCAATTTCAACCTGCTCGCCAACTGCCTCACCTCGTTTGCCTGCGGCATGCAGGTCGAGAGCTTCCGCAAGATCCACGGTCACGGCATCGCTACGACCATGTGCATCGGCAACTTGCGCAACGCGCTGCAAAACGTGGACGATTACATCATCACCCACAGGCGCGGCTTTTTGGAAAACGGCCTGCTGTACTTTGGCGTGATCCTTACCTTTGTGTTTGGCGCCGTGTTGGGCAACTGGTGTATTGAGCGCATGGGCCTGCACGCCATCGTCGTGGCGAGCTTGCTGCTGTTTGTCGCGTTTGCCATCATGTTCATCGACCGCGAGCGCGACTTGCGCTTACGCTGGAAGGTTGCGGCCGAGGCTTGGAAAGAGGGCTGCCGAAAGTAACCGAATGCGGCAAAGGGGCTGTCCCTTTGCCAGATAGATCGATAATGGGGAGGGGACGGCCATCTCAGCCGCCCCTTTTTGAGTCTTAAGCCTAAGGTGCATGTTTGTAATGACAAGATTTGACGTCAGCAAAGCGTGCTGCTTAAGGCTATAGAATAAAAATGTCATCTTTCTAGCTATAATTATTAGTTGAGGGGATGGACATATGCCAGAGCTTTTTATTCAAAATAAGACGACAGTAATCAAGTTGATGGCGCTCTGCATTTTATCTGCCCTGGTGGAGCTGTCTGTTGTTAAAGCTGAATCGTTGATAATAGACTATGGCCTGCTTCGCTCTAATTATCGTAACGTTTTATGCATTGGGTTAGGCCTGCTAGTATTGCTCTCAGTTGAGCTGGTGACAAACCTGTTCAGATCAAAATATGCGGAGCAATTGGCTTCCGATGGCACTAACTGCTTCTATAGATTGCTTGCCCGCCATGCTTTAGAGCGGCCCTTAGTTTTAGCAAAAGACAGTGACTACCTGTTATCGCGCATTGAAGAGGCTGGGAACCTACAGCCGATGATTGGAATATTTACAACTGCGTTTCTTCCGTGCCTAGTGACGGGTTTGGTATCATTTGTGGCACTATCTAATATCTCTTTGTTGCTTTTGATTCCTGTTTGTGTTTCGGCATTGTTTATTTCGCTTCTATATCCGTTCGCTCTTAGTAAGCTATCGACTAAGAGCGAAAAGGCATTGGAGGCCCAGGCGAGGGGTTCTGCTTATTTAGCCCAACTAATAAATTGTCGACTTTACATTCGTATTTCTCGTTCAATTAACTTGGAATTACTTCGCTATAAAAAGATGCTTAAAGCCTGCAGGAACTCTCGAGTTGAGGAGAGTGTCTTTGCGAGATTGGCAACTGAAATAGTTGACGCTGGCAACATCATTACTGGCTTGCTTTCAGTTCTGCTGCTTATTTTCCTTGTGTCAAAGCGCGGACTGACGGTCGGGATTGCGGTGCAGAGCTATCAACTTGTACTTCTATGCTATTCTCCTTTTCCTCTTGTTCTGAATTGTTGGGCTCAGCTTCAGCCGCCGTTTAGATCGTTGCACCGTGTCTTGGAATTACGTCGTCTTTTGGAAGCTGAAAAACCTAATTTGATATGTTTCGATCACGCTGATCGAATTAGTTGGAAAGGAATCATTCTCTCGTTTTCGTCGAACGAAACTAATGAGAGAATAACAATTCCAGATTGCACGATACAGGCACCTTGTCTGGTTTTAGTAAGCGGCCCTAATGCATGTGGTAAATCTTCATTTCTGGAAGTATTGAACGGATTATTGTCGCCAGTTGCTGGCAGACTGTGTGTTAATGAGTCTACTGTCATTTTCGATGGTTCGACTTTAATCCAGCTACCCTGCGCAACTATGCCGCAAAGACATTTGATAATGGGGGGAACTTTCAGGAAGGCTCTTTACTATGGTCTTGTAGATATTGACTCTGAAAAACTCATCTATCTTTTGAAGGGTTTTAGCCTCGATAAATTATTTGAAGTAAATCCCATCATTGGAGCTAGGGGACACAATTTGTCTGGCGGAGAACTGGCTTCTCTATTACTTTGTAGGGCCTTTCTGAGCAGTTATTCTATTATTATTTTGGATGAGCCTTGCAACAATTTAGATAATGCTTCGATATCCTTTTTGAAGATGGTGGTTGCGCAGGAGATGAAAGAGCGAATCGTCATCATTGCGGATCATGGACATGGTTTCGAACAATTTGCAGACTATGTAATACAGTTTCAGGAGCCAGAAAAAAACTATCTAGCTCCTGAACGTTGCTACGAACTGCTTTTTGCGATTTATTCGAGATGCTCTTCAATCCGAGCCCTCAGAAGGGCAATGGCTATGGGTATTCCAATTGCGGCGGCCAATTCGGCTTTATCCAAAACCTGTATGCTAAAGCACGATTGTTTATCACATTGAAGGACGATAACTGAAGATAGCTTCACTTCCCGTTGGCTGAATATGTCGTAATCTCCAAATAGGAAGTTACCTTTTATTGTGTAATTCGGTATGTTCGTTACGCACTTCATCTCAAGTCTGTTTAGGCCATAATCGAACACCGCAACTTCCTTGTGTTCGATGATGAGCGCAACCCTGGGCATGTTACTAAAACCACCGTCGACGACAGTAAAGAGTTTTTCATTTGCATCGTCATAAACGGTATATTTTAGACTCAATAGCTGTCCTAGTGGACCCGTGAACCCATGTCTTTTGATATTGAGGTTGTCTCCGGCTGGGTTGATGAGAGCTAGAGCATGCGGATAAGGGTTACCTTCAATTGAGATTCGATATTCGTTTGTAGCCGTCTTGCTCGATTTAGGACCAGTAGCCACCACGCGTCATCGCCTCGATCGAATTGGAACCGACTTCTGCTTCGTGCGGAGAATTGCGCAGTATGTTGCAGTACATGCAGCTGCAATAACCGCATGGGCAATTTCTAACAAAATGAATGACGCTATTTACTGCATGCATGTTAAATGGACGAATACTTCTCATGATCTGCCTCCCATTGTTCGATTGTTTCTGACTGTTCTATTACCTTCTTCACCTCCTCAACACTGTTGAACCCTAGGTTTTCAATCGACGAGTACTCAACGTAAACAGAAAACCTGCTTTCAAGATAAATAAGCAGTCGAACTAAATCTGATGAGGACAAGTTGAATGGCGGGTCGGTCAATTGCTGATTTCTTAGATTTTGGTCAAATTGAGTCAAATCCAAATCTCTAATATTGCTTATCGCTTTTTCGATTTCTGCGTAGATGGTTTCATCTTTACGATATGCTGTCATTTCAGCACCCCAATATCGAAATCAAACAACTCGTTCTCGATTGTTTTGCAGCATAGTAATGATTCTTCTGGATCTAAGCTGGCTGAGAAACAGGGCATTCCTCTTAGTCGAAGTTCTCTTGCTGCTTGAATTGCTTTATCGCTAGATGAATAGCTTATTTGAAACCTATGCGTCTCCAACCCTTCAGTGGCGTCAAGTACTTCGTTTGTAATTTCAAATTGAACTTTCTCTGCTTGCGTTAGCGTTTCAATTATGGGCATGAGCCCAAGCATTATGTCGTAGTCGGCTATCGTGTATGGGATATTGATAATGGCCAAGTCAGGGCAGAAAGCTCGACATGCAGCAATCGATCCTAATCCGTAATCTCCGTAAATGTGGTCGTCGTATTTCATAAGCACATTGGGCGTTTCTAATAGAGCTAGGTCGGATTTATCATTCTCAATGATGATGTTGATCTGCTCATTCATTTTGATGACGGCGGATTGGCCACCATCAAAACTAAGGGTGTTGCAGCCCCAGATTTCATTTAAAGGATTGAAGCTCAAAGCGCATAGATTGGGATGGTGCTTTCTCATCTCGCTAACGATGCTGCTAAACGTAATTGTTGAATCGGCGGGTGTATATAGATTCCCGACAACAATTTTTGGTATCAGGGCTAATTCCTGCATGTCGCTTTTGCTAGACTCAATTTGTTCAGTGGCGAGTTGACTGACAACCTTCTTATTTACAGAATGTGCATAGGTTTCAGCGTGTTTACTAAATTCTATGAGTCCTGTGGCGCTTTCTTTCGTCGATAAAACGACAACCAGGTCTGATTCATCGATTGTCGTTACATAGTTAATTCGATTTCTTATGCCAATTTCTTTGCAATTAACAAGGTTGGCAACATCTACGCCGTCCGGTAGAATGCCGCATGGTGTTGATACCCGAATATTGTAGCCAACTCCTAGCAATCCAATTAGAAGAGGATAGTCAGCTCTCGTGAAAGATATAAGTCCAATTGTCTTCATGATTATTATCGCTTGTTCCTTTTAAGAGCCGTTGTAATGGACACTTCGTGTCTATGAAGCTCAAAGCGAAGTATTTTCTGATTAAGTCGATCAAAGGCAATTCGTTTTGAGTTGTCGCATGCTGTTCGTTTGTAATCAGGGCTAATTACTCCTTTGCAATCTGCGCTTTTAATGCATTGAGTGCACAGCTGAAATGCCCAACATTTTTTACATGAATCGCTGGTCAGCTTTGAAACATTGATCATCTTTTCAATTTGACCTAAATCAAATCCTGAATCTAATGTACCGATATACATGTCCTTGGTTGTTTCGCTGACCCTTTCGCAAGGAAGAAGCGCTCCTGCTGTTGTCACAAATAGACGCGTAACTCCTGGCTCGCATGGACCACCGGGTATAGCTTTTGTTGGGATGTTCGAAGGTGCAAATCGCTTAATGTTTTGGTTGATGCTTGCAAGCGTATATGAAGCGAGCCTATCGCTGCAGTTTCCTTTTTCGATCTTGCGCTCGTCCATAATTCTTGCTTTAAATAAGGCGTAATTCAGTTGACTTGAGAACTTGTCATTGTAGGGGGCGATACGTCCGTTGCGTTCCAAGTAGTTGAATTGAACATCGCAAGCCTCGATATCCTTATCATTTATAAAGGAAGAGACTGTTTTATAGATGTTGTTCGTGTCGACTACGGCATTAAAATGAATATATTTGTTGCGTTCAGGATGGTTGTCTAAAATCATATGAACATTGTCTATAACTGCTTGGTATGAGGACTCACCATTAGCGTAATGCCTAGACTTATCATGGATTTGCTGCGGCCCGTCAAGACTGATTAGCAAATAGAATTCATGCCCAGAATCGAAGAAGAATTTAACCATATCTTCAGATAAAAGAGAGCAATTGGTTGTAATTCGAAATGAGATGTGTTTTCCTTCAAATACCTGTTCTGCATATTGAGTAATTAGCTTAATTTCACTAAATCGAAGGAGAGGTTCTCCTCCATAAAATGCTACGACCGGGTTTGGGTTGTCAATCGAGTGCATCTTAAAGAATTCGATTGCATGTTTGGCCGTCGAAACAGACATAGAGTTATGACTGTGGGTTCTGTTGTATAAGGAGTTTTCGGAATAGATACAGTAATCACATCGGAAGTTGCAAGATTGAGTCAGCTGAAGGGTTATCATCCGTAAATTTCTTTCCAGCTTAACTTTCAAAAGGTCAATTGATGGATAAGCGACATCCTGCAATGGCGAATCGCAGCAGTAGCCACATGATTGTAGTAACTGGAATTCTTGGTCTGATTTATAGGAGTCGGGGCAAACTTCGCCTGCTTGGACTTCTGAGATGTAATTGAAGAGATCTTTGCTTACTGCAAGTATCTCGTTTCGATTGGCATCATAAATGTAGTGGCCCAAGAGGGTCTTTATGGGTAGAACTAACATCTCTACCGCCTCTTTCATTTCACTAATGTTATTTTAGTGAACTAAGATGTTTACTAAAAGGTAACCATTTATAAACGTATTGTCAAACATATATTGCTAAAACAGAAACAATTTATAGACTGAGTGGTCGTATCCTTTGGGCGATTGCTTCTATAATCTAGCCTTCGCTGCTGTCGGGAGGGAAGGTCTAGAACTCCGTTATCATGTTGAAACGCTTTAACTAATTTGACGTTCTCACGTGTTTTTTGTTTCAAAAGCGTTAGGATGGGACTCATAGCGTGGGGCGTAATGGGTGCCCCGCACACGATGGGAGGCTATCAATGGCTAATCGTTTCGTTCTCAATACCATCTCTTATCATGGTTCCGGCGCCATCAAGGAGATCCCCGGTGAGCTCCAGCGTCGCGGCTACAAGAAGATCTTCGTCTGCTCCGACCCCGATCTGGTCAAGTTTGGCGTTACCGCTAAGGTGACCGACGAGCTCGACGCCGCCGGCATCGCTTGGAGCCTCTACTCCGAGATTAAGCCCAACCCCACGATCCAGAACGTCAAGGACGGCGTCGAGGCCTTCAAGGCCGCCGAAGCTGACGCTATCGTGACCATCGGTGGCGGCTCCTCCATGGACACTGCCAAGGCCATCGGCATCATCATCAACAACCCCGAGTTCGCCGATGTCCGTAGCCTCGAGGGCGTTGCTCCGACTAAGAACCACGCCGTGTTCACCATCGCCGTGCCGACGACCGCCGGTACCGCCGCTGAGGTGACCATTAACTACGTCATCACCGACCCCGAGAAGGTCCGCAAGTTCGTGTGCGTCGATACCAACGACGCCCCCGAGGTCGCCGTCGTCGACCCCGATATGATGGCCTCCATGCCCGCCGGCCTGACCGCCTCTACCGGCATGGACGCTCTGACCCACGCCATCGAGGGCTACACCACCAAGGGCGCTTGGGAGCTCTCCGACATGTTCCACTTTGAGGCTATTAAGCTGATCAGCGAGAACCTGCGCGACTCCGTCGCCGAGGCCAAGTCCGGTCAGCCCGGCTCCGGCCGCGAGGGCATGGCTCTTGGTCAGTATGTCGCCGGCATGGGCTTCTCCAACGTCGGCCTGGGCATCGACCACGCCATGGCTCACACCCTGTCCGCTCACTACGACACCCCGCACGGCGTCGCTTGCGCCATGCTGCTGCCGATCGCCATGGAGTTCAACAAGCCGGTTTGCGCCGAGCGTCTGGCCAAGGTTGCCGTCGCCATGGGCGTTGACACCACGGGCATGAGCACCGACGAGGCTGCCGACGCCGCTATCGCCGCCGTCAAGCAGCTTTCCGCCGACGTGAATATCCCGCACGTCTGCGAGGCCATGAAGGCTGACGAGATCGAGGTCCTGGCCAAGGACGCCATGGCCGACGCCTGCTTCCCGGGCAACCCGCGCGAGGCGACGCTCGACGACGTCATCGAGCTCTTCAAGAAGATCTGCCCGGCTGCCTAGCCCAGTTTGGTGGTCCTTCGCCCGTAGGTGTATGGTCTTTTGACGTGCCGCTGGCCCCGCCGTGCTACGCACGGCGGGGCTTTTTGTGCTGCGTCGATGCCCTGAGACGGACAAAACCAAGGCGTACTGCCCGCTGCGGATAGGTGGTGCACTTCCCTGCGTGCATTTTTGGGAGTATTCAACAAGCTCTTAAAAATGCATAACGTTGTGAATGGGCGGTAGTGATCCGCAGGCGCCCATCGACAGCCATTGTGGGCGGGCTATCGATGAGTGGAGGGGGTTGTTACTGAGTTTCTGCTTTGCGACGACCTGCAACACTGCTGTAACCGCGTCGTTTTGTCGTTCGTGATGGGGCCGTTGGGGCCCACGGTGCTGAATACTCCGTTTTTTGCACGGTCCAAGGTGGGGCACCCTGAGACGAAGCAAAAAGATGCCTCATTTCTATGCAAATACCAATAGGATTTATGCAAGATTGAGATTGTAAACCGTGCACGTGCACAAAACCGGTGCGGGGACGTCTGGAGGCGGCTCGGCTCCTGGGGCATTGCACGTGCAGAACGGTTAAAATCGGGACTCGGTCTTAGTTTTACTTGGAAGGATGCATATGACTTCTAATATTGATGCTTCTCTAGAGGAGACGCTCTCCTATATCGCAGGACAGCTTAAGACGCTGACTTCTATTGCCTCCCCTACCGGCTATACCCGTGCGGCGACTGATTATCTGATGGAGACCCTGCGCGATATGGGGTTTGGGCCTGAGCGTTCTAATAAGGGTAACGTGCTCGTTGAGCTTGGCGGCGAGGGCGAGCCGCTCGTACTGGCGAGCCATGTCGATACCCTGGGCGCCATGGTGCGCTCCATCAAGGACAATGGCCGCTTGCGCCCCACGACGCTCGGCGGGCATCAGTGGTCTACGGCCGATGGCGAGAACTGCACCGTTTATACGCGCGATGGCAATGTCTACACGGGTGTGGTCCTCAATACCGAGCCTTCGGCGCACGTGTCCGATGAGCCGGTCAAGACCATCGAGAAGAACATGGAAATCCTGCTCGACGAGAACGTTGACAGCAAGGACGATGTGCTCGAGCTGGGTATTCAAACCGGCGACATCATCGCTATGGATCCGCGCACCACGGTGACGGAGAGCGGCTACATCAAGAGTCGCTTCCTTGACGACAAGCTGTCCGCGTCGATTCTGCTGGGTTTGGCCCGCGCCGTCGCCGAAGGCGAGGTGACGCTTTCGCGCAAGGTTTCGTTGCTCTTTACGGTGTACGAGGAGGTCGGCCACGGCGGTGCCTTTGTGCCGGCCGACACGCGCGAGATGATCAGCGTTGACATGGGCTGCGTGGGCGATGATCTGGGCTGCACCGAGCGCATGGTTTCGATTTGTGCCAAGGATTCGGGCGGTCCGTACAACTACGACCTGGTGACCACGCTGTCCAATATCGCGCGCGAGCTTGAACTTGACTACGCCATCGACGTGTACCCGCACTACGGCTCGGACGTCGAGGCCACGCTTTCGGCTGGCTACGACATTCGCCATGGCCTGATCGGCCCCGGCGTGTACGCGAGCCACAACTACGAGCGCAGCCACATGGACGGCGTGCGCAACACCTACGAGCTGGTCCGAGCCTACGTACAACGCTAGGGGAGCAGCTTGCGACTCGGCTGACCCATTGCTCTAAGGCCCGATTGCTCGGGCCTTTTTTCGCTTCAGTCTGTTTAGTATTATGCTGTTTGTAACTAATTAACTATACGTTTGGAATACTTAACGAGGTGATGCGGTGTATGGATACATCTGAGTACTTGTCTATGGGTGATGCTGCCCGCCTGTTGGGCGTTACGAAAGCCCGCATATCGCAACTTGCCGCATCGGGGACGCTTGTGTGCGATATTGTGGGCGGCCGGAAGATGGTCGAGCACAATTCTGCGATCGCCTATCAAAAGGTCCGTAAGCGAGGACGTCGTCCTGCGGCCGATGTGGGACGCAAGTTTACGCTGATGTCGGCCGACCATGAGGTCGCGCATGTCTCATTTGATCCGACGCGCGAGTTTCCCTTCGAAATCGCCGAGGTCCTTGATACGCAACGAATGCCGTTTGGCACGTGCTCGAGCTCTTCTCCTGCGGTGAATAAACGGGAGCTCAACGTGTGGTGGAGCCATCGGTCGGTGCCCGATGTTCGCCCTGGACTCGTCTCGCGCTATCGTGAACTGGGAATTGCCAGTGGCATCGAGGTTCCGGTTCGGTGCCTGGGCCTATCGCTTTCGGATTGCTATTGGCTGCGGCCGACTGATTGCGACGAACTCAAATGGCAAAACATCAATTACTTTGAGAACGAATTTGAGCGATCGGCGCCCGAAGAGCGTTCGGGTTGGCTGGAAGGCATCGGTCTTAAAAATCCGGATAACACGTCCGAGGGCGAGCTCCCTAAATCGTGGATGATTCGCAACGGTGTTCGCGTTCTGGTCAAGGGGTGCGGCATGGACGATCAACGTCCCTTTAACGAGGCGGTCGCAACGGCACTGCATCGCCGCCTGCTATCGGAGGGCGAGTTTGTTCCTTATACGGTTGAGCGGATGTTCGATGGCCCTGTCTGTCTGTGCGACGACTTTCTTGATGGCCGCGAGGAATATGTTCCGGCTGTTTACGTTAAGAACGCCCTTGGCGGCCAGCGGGGAAACTCGACATACGATCGATACTGTCGCTACCTTGGCAAGCATGGTGCCGATGAGGCCGCTGTGAGAAGGTCTATGTCGCAGATGATTGTCTGCGATGCCCTTTTGGCCAACAGCGACCGCCATTGGCGAAACTTCGGCATCATCCGCAATGTCGACACCCTGGAGATAAAACCTGCTCCGCTGTTCGATAGCGGCAACTGCCTGTGGTACAACGTGCCAACTGCCGTGCTCGCAGCTGGGGAGTTTGGGTTTTCCGCTAAGCCGTTTGGACCCGACCCTTCCGTCCAGCTGGCGCTTGCGGACTCACTCGGTTGGTTCGACGCATCGCGACTCGACGGATTTGTTGATGAGGCGATCGAGATTCTTTCGCAGAGCGAATGGGCGACGGCGGAGGGTCGACTCGAGGCCATTTGCCGTGGCCTCGAGCGTCGCGTAATCGAGGTTAGTGCCGCCGTTGAGGTACTTCGACACGTGCAGCGATAAACCCGCGGCTACTTAAGTGCGCCGGTCACCGTGCCGCCGCCGAGGACGATGTCGCCGCGGTAGACTACAACGGCCTGGCCGGGGGCGATGGCTCGCTGCGGCTCGTCAAAAGTCAGCAGCATTTGTCCGTCGGCGCCACGTGTAAGGGTCGCTGCCTGGTCCTTTTGACGGTAGCGGTACTTGGCGCCCACGCGAATGCCGCCGGCATCGAGCCCTGCCTCCATGCGGTCGGCGGGGGCGCTCCAGATCCAGTCGTTGGCCGTGAGCGCCGTGGCCGTCAGGTCCTCGGCCTCGCCCAGATGCACAATGTTGTTGGCGGCATCGACGCCCGTTACGTACACGGGATGCGCCATCGCGACGCCCAGGCCCTTGCGCTGGCCGATGGTATAGCGCAGCGCGCCGTTGTGGCGCCCGACCACGCTGCCGTCGCGCCACACGATGTCGCCCGGTGCAGCGGGATGTCCGCAGCGGCGCTCGATATAGCCCGCGTAGTCACCGTCTGGAATAAAGCAGATATCCTCGCTTTCGGCCTTTTTGGCGTTGATGAAGCCCTGCTCGGCGGCAATGCGGCGCACGTCGCGCTCCTTGTCCAGCCCGGCCAGCGGAAAGATCGTGCGTGCCAGACGCTCTTGCGTGAGCGAATACAAAAAGTAGCTCTGGTCCTTTTTGGGGTCCTCGCCGCGATGCAGCTGCCAGGTGCCGTCGGACGTCTGGCTCGTTTTGGCGTAGTGACCTGTGGCGATGTAGTCGCAGCCCATATCGAGCGCTGCATCGAGCAGCGCGCCAAACTTAATATGGCGGTTGCAGATGATACACGGGTTGGGCGTCAGCCCCTCCTGGTAGGCGGTCACGAAGCGCTCGATAACATTGCGGTCGAAGGTCTGCTGCAGATCGAGCACATGGTGGGGTATCCCCAGGCGCTCGGCGACAGCCTTTGCATCGGCGATGTCGCGGTCGACTTTGCTCATGCCTGTGACGGGATCGGGCGCGGGACAGGTGAGGCGCATGGTGGCACCGACACATTCGTAGCCCTGGCTTTTGAGTAGGTACGCGGTCACGCTGGAATCGACGCCGCCGCTCATGGCGACGAGCACGCGCTTGTTGTGCATGGGGAGGTTCTCCTTGGTGGCATATGGCCAAAAAAGAAAAGCGGCGCGGGAGGCTGGTTCCGCGCCGCAGACATTGTAGCAAGTTCGGACGACTCGTGGGACACCCTGATGGGATGGGCTCAGACTGCCGGGAGAGAGAGGAGACCGGCTCGTCCCTGGGCTCAACCTATGGGCGACGGGCCCTTAGTCCTGGAAGAGCGCCGTGGACAGGTAGCGCTCGCCGGTGTCGGCAAGCAGGGCCACGATGGTCTTACCCTCGTTCTCGGGACGCTTGGCCAGTTGCAGTGCGGCCCACACGGCGGCACCGGACGAAATGCCCACGAGCACGCCCTCCTTGTGGCCCACGGCGCGGCCGGTGGCAAAGGCGTCGTCGTTCTCGACGGGGATGATTTCGTCGTAGACCTGGGTGTCGAGGACGTCGGGCACAAAGCCGGCACCGATGCCCTGGATCTTGTGCGGGCCGGCCTGGCCCTTGGAGAGCACCGGGGAGGTGGCGGGCTCGACGGCGACGACCTTAATCTCGGGGTTCTGCTCCTTGAGGAACTCGCCCACGCCGGTCACGGTACCACCGGTGCCAACGCCGGCGACGAAGATGTCGACCTTGCCGTCGGTGTCGTCCCAGATCTCGGGGCCGGTCGTTGCCTTGTGAATGGCGGGGTTGGCGGGGTTCACAAACTGGCCGGCGATGATGCTGTTGGGAGTCTCCTTCTGCAGCTCCTCGGCCTTGGCGATAGCGCCCTTCATGCCCTTGGAACCGTCGGTGAGTACGAGCTGTGCGCCATATGCCTGCATAAGCTTGCGGCGCTCGACGGACATGGTTTCGGGCATGGTGATGATCACCTTGTAGCCGCGGGCGGCCGCCACCGAGGCGATGCCGACGCCGGTGTTGCCGCTCGTGGGCTCGATGATGGTATAGTCGCCGCCGCGCACGAGCTTGCCTGCCTTCTCGGCCTCGTCAATCATGTTCTTGGCGACGCGGTCTTTAACGGATCCGGCTGGGTTGAAGTATTCCAGTTTGACGAGCACGCGGGCCTTGAGGTCCTCGTCGGCCTCAAAGTGGGTGAGCTCCAGAAGCGGGGTGTGGCCGATAAGCTGATCGATGGACGTGTAAACCTTGCTCATGGTGAACCTCCAAAGTGTTCAAGTTGCTGGTTGCCGTGTGGTTTTACGGCGTGTCTAGCAGCTAAACCCATAAACCTTATAGGTTGTTCGTTTAGCTGTTGGCAAGCATAGTAGACACTAAAGCCTAGTAATGCAATAGGAAATAGAAGATTATTACAAGCTGATTAACCATCTTGACCGGAATGGGTATTTCCAAAGCTAATTTTTCGGCTAGAATTTCAACGGACTAAAAGACCGAAAGGCAGCACTATATATGTTGGTTTCTACTAAGGGCAGGTACGCCCTGCGCGTTATGGTTGACCTGGCCGAGCACCAGGCGGCCGGTCGCATCCCGCTCAAAGAGATTGCGGCGCGACAGGGGATTTCCGAGAAATATCTCGAAAACATCTTGGCTACGCTCGTGCGCGCCAACATGCTCTCGGGCATGCGTGGCAAGGGCGGCGGCTACGTGCTCACGCGCCCGCCCGAGCAGTACACGGTGGGCGAGATCTTGCGCCTGACCGAGGGCAGCCTGGCGCCGGTCGCCTGCCTGGATGGCGACTGCAAGGGTTGCTCGCGCTCGGATGAGTGCCCCACGCTCGATGTGTGGAAGAACCTGGACAAGCTCATCAACGACTACCTCGACGGTGTGACGCTCGACCAGCTCGTCGCCCCCAGCGAAGGCTACGACTACGTCATCTAGCCCACCTGCCATTTGGGGACGGGGTGGAAATGGTAGATTTTCTTGCCCTCTGAGGATTGACAAATAAGAAGGCCGCCCATTTTTGCGATGGGCGGCCTTCGTTTTGGGCTGTTGAGACGGACACGGTCGGAATGGCCGTTTTAGTCCTCGGCAAGACTATCGAGGATGCTGCGCATGATGGACACTAGGATGCTGCCCATAAAGGCCGAGCCAAAGCCGGCGATGGAGATGCCGACGCCCAACAGGTTGACCGACAGGTAGCTGGCGAGCTCCAGCATAAAGCTGTTGAGCACGAGCTGGAAAATGCCGAGCGTAATGATCGTGAGCGGCAGCGAGATGACCGTGAGGAACGGCTTGACGAACGAATCGACGATGTTGAGGAACAGCCCCACAAAGGCAAAACAGACCCAGGCCTCGGCAAAGCCGAAGGGTTGGATACCGGGGACGAGGAACGTGGCGATCGCGATGGCGATCGAGGTGAAGAGCCAGTTAAGCATAAAGCGCATGGCGTGAATCCTTTCTTGCGCCGGGGTTGCTGGCGTCGCGTGAAGCGGCTTACGGCGGCGACTTGGATGGTTGCGCGGGCGCGCCGCGGTGTTTGGGCGCCCATTGTCTCAAATATTCGTGGAGCTTACGTGCGCATTCGGTTTCTAAACGGCGTTCGTCCTGAAAAACGTGCCGCTGACAGAGAGTCTTGTCACTTTAGTTTGGTGGTGTGCTACACTGCTACGGGCAAAAGCCACAGGCGTTGCCCTATTGCATAGAACGGGCGAACGATGCCCGATGTCAGTATCAACTTCGATGCCTTTTGGCGGGTTTGGCGGTGATCGATGAATATCGAGAACATGTTTGACAAGCCTGATGTCAAGCAGCTGGTCCACGCATTTAGCCTTTTGGACGACGAGAAGGATATCCAAGCGTTTTTGACCGATATCTGCACGCCGCGCGAGATTTGCGACCTTTCTCAGCGTTTGCAGGTTGCGCGCTATTTGGACGAGGGCGAGCCTTATGTTGAGGTTCAGGCCCGTACCGGCGCTTCGTCCACCACGGTGAGCCGCGTTTCAAAGGCGCTGAACGGCGAGTACGGTGGCTACCGCAAGATCCTCATTAAGTTGGAGGATGGCGAGTAGGCCAGCGACAACATTGAATTACGAAGAACCGTCCCTCCGGGGGCGGTTTTTATATGCCTGCAATCGGCTGGTGCGTTGGGTTCAGGTTGCTTTGTACCAAAAGATGGAACTGCGGTGGCAATGTGTCCGCTTGGGCGGGTAGGATGGATGCATTGATTATTGCGAACGGTTTGAGCGGAGGACCATGCCTGTTCGAATCTATACCACCAATGCCGGCACGGATTTGAGCGATGCCGAGTCGGCGCTGCTTGCCGACCTTATTGCCCGTCACGGGCGTGCCGTGTTGCTGGCACCAACGTTTGCCGAGCTCGATCTGTGCCGTCATGATGCGGCGGAAGCCGGCATTTCGCTGGGTATCGACTACAAGACACCCGCATCGTGGCTTCGCTCGCTTTGGGAGCTTTTGGGCGACGGGCGCGGTTTCGTCGACAACCTGCAACGTCAGATGCTGTTTTCGGATATGATTGCCCGCCGCGACGATGCCGACCTGCAGCCGCTTTCGCGTGGCCAGGGCACGGTGCGCATGCTCGCGCGCATGGCTCGCGATGTGCTGCCGGGTGTGGCGGGGACGACGGCCGAGCGATGCGGTGGCAACAATTGTCAGCCTGAGCCAAAAAGCGATGCCGAGGCTCGTGTGTTTGAGCTTTTGCGTGCCTACGCGGGCGGTTTGGACCGTCGAGATATGGTCGATCCCTGCGAGGCAGCCGACATTATGGCCGGTGCCCTGGCCGATAGCCTGCCGGCGTGCGCCCGCGCCGTATGCGTGCGCGGTACCACGTCGTTTACGCACGGTCTACTCGAGCTGCTGTCTGCCGTGGCGAACAATGGGGGAGAGGTCGTCGTGCTGCTTGCCCGCGAGCAGGCGGCGATGCGCGAGGAGCTTGCCACGGCATTTGATGCCCGCGGTGTGCTGTTTGAGATCGCGCCGCTGGGGGAGGACGCCGTCGCGTCTGATGTCGCTTGCGGGGCCGCCGCTCAGCCTGCCTTTATTGAGGTCGCCGGCCCCCATGCCCGTGCTCATGTCTATGCGGACGCCATCGATAAGTTGGTGAAAGCGCACAAGGAGTCCAAGGCCGATAAAGCTACTGCAACGCCCGCCGACCCCGTGCGCGTGCTCGTCGTTTCTGCCCGGGCACCCCAGCTGTTCGGCGAGCTCGCCGCCCGTTTGGCGGCGCGTCACATTGCGGCCGAGACGACTGAGTTCACGGCGTTTTCCCAGTCCATCGCGGGCAGGCAGTTTACGGCGCTCGCCAACCTGATCGAGCGTATGAAAGCCGCCGACGAGGGCACCGCTTCCAAGACTGAGTGGTGGCCCGCGCCGGAGCTTACCGACTGGATCTACAGTCCGCTTTCGGGCGCTGATGCCGTCAATGCCCGTACCTTCGATAAGAATATGCGTCTCTCGCGCAGCAAGACTACCGCGGGCGTCAAGAGCCTGCTGCAGAGCGTTCAGGGCCAGGTGAGGGGCGCGCGCAAGGCGACGAGCGACGATAACTGGTTTAAGAACGTACCGTGTGTGGTCTCGGACGTGTTCCAGGCGCTGTGGCGTGACAAGCCCGTGACGGCGCTTAAGGCCATGCTTGCCGTTGCCGAGGCGTTGCCCGATCGCGCTCTAGGCGGCCTTGACGGCCAGGCCCGTCGCCAGGCAGAGACGGCTTTGCTGCGCCATGCCATCGACATCCTTATGAACGATGCTCGCGCGCTCGACGTGTCGCAGGCCGCGACCGTGCCGGTTCTCGACGGCGTTCGAACCAAGGTGGACAAGCGCAGTACCGCCTACGATTACGAGACCTATGAGGTCGATCGCACACCACGAGCACAAGTGCGCTTCGCGTCGCTTGCCGATGCGTCGGTTCTTCGCCCTGGCAGCTACGATGCCGTGCTGTTTGCCGATGTCGACCTGGACAGCTATCCGCTTTCGCACGAAGAGGGCCCGCTTGCCACGTTGACAGCCGAGCTGCGCCGCGACGGCGTGTCTTTGGAGCCCGCTGCCCTGCTGCGCGTGCGCTTTGGCCGTGCGATGCAGGCGGCGAGCGGTCCGGTCGCGCTCGCCCGTGTGACGCACGATCGCCAGGCACGCGAGTGCTACCCGGCAGCCGTATGGACCGAGCTGTGGGCACATGCCGAGGCCGCTGGCGCTGCCAAGCCCATGCGCGTGGGCGAGGGCGATATCATCGCCGACTTTGATCCCGCGGCAGGTGAAGGCCTCAAGCGCGAGCGCGTGACCTGTGAAGCCCCTCAGCATCTGAGTGCCGAGGCCGTGCCGTATTTGGTCCTGCGCCGTCGCGATGGCGAGGGTGAGGACGCGCCGCTCGTGCCGCGTCTGACGTCCGCCTCGCAGATCGAGGCCTATTCGACCTGCCCGCTATGCTGGTTCGTCTCGTACCGCGTGAAGCCCCAGTCGATCGACGCGGGCTTTGGCAACATGGAAAAGGGCAACTTTGTCCACGACGTGCTGGAGCATCTGCATGCCCGTCTGCCCCAAGAGGGCATGGAGCGCGTGACGCCCGAGAATCTGCCGCGCGCACAGGAGCTGCTGCACGAGGTCTTTGACGAGACGTTGGCCGAGCACGCCGGCAAGCGCGGCACGGAGGGCCCGCTGGTGCCGCTCTCTGCGGTGGAGGAACGCCAGGTGGCCGAGATCTTGCCGCAGCTGGAGGGTGTGCTTGCCTACGAGTCCGAGGCACTTGCCCCCTTTGCCCCGCGCTACCTGGAGTTCGCCTTCAACGAGCTCAAGGTCGAGTATGCCGGTTGGCCGCTTGGCGGGCGCATCGACCGCGTGGACGTGGACGCCGAGAATCGTGCCGTGGTGATCGACTACAAGCATCGCACGGGCGTTGAGGAGTTTAAGCTCGCCGACCCCACGGTGCGCGACGAGGAATCGGGCACGGCGCCCATCGACGATCCGCGCTGGTTGCCACCACATACCCAAACGCTCATCTACGCCCAGGCCATGCGCCGGGCGCTGGATTTGGACACCCGCGCGGCGCTCTACTTTTCGACCAAGGGCGGCAAGCCGGCGTTGCGCGGTGCCGCGAGCGCCGAGCTGCTCGAGGAAGAGCGCGGCGACGGTCGCATCCCGGGCCTTAAGAAAGGTTTCCCCGGCGAGGGTGGCAGCATGGACTTCGACGCCCTGCTCGATCGCGTTGAGGCCGGCATCGCCGAGCGCCTGCGCGAGCTCGAGGCAGGCAACGTTGCCGCCGTCGACCCGACGTCGGCTCAGGCCGCGCATGCGCGCTGCTCGTATAACCACGAAGGAACGTTTGTAAGGAGGGACGTGTAGACCATGGATCTTTCGACTTTGATGCCGCAACAGCTGCAGATTGTCAAAACGCTCGACCGTCCGCTGTTTGTCTCGGCGGGCGCCGGTTCGGGCAAGACCTTTACCCTCACGCGTCGCATCGTCTACGCGCTCTCGCCTGAATCCGGTCCGTTCGTTGAACATCTTGACCAGGTGCTCGCCATTACCTTTACCAAAGATGCCGCGGCCGAGATCCGTGACCGCGTGCGCCGTGCGCTTATCGACGAGGGCATGGACGAGGAAGCACTGACCGTCGACGACGCGTGGATCTCGACCATTCACGGCATGTGCTCGCGTATCCTGCGCGCGCATGCGCTGGAGCTGGGCATCGACCCCGAGTTCACGGTGCTCACCGATACCGACGAGCTTATGGACCAGGCTGTTGAGCATGTGCTGGCCCGCGCGACGGCGCCCGATGCCGCCCCCGAGCTCGCGGCATCGCTCAAGGCCCTCTATGCCTGGTATCCCATGGCGGGCGAGGGCGGTTCCTTTGGCACCGGCACGACCATCAAGGGCCTGGTGCGCGACCTGCTGGAGCTGTCGAGCCAGTTGCCGGGCGGTATGGACGACGTGTGCGTGGCGCGCGGCCAGGCCGATACCTCGGCACTCGCCGATGCCTATCGCGCAGCGCTGGGCGCAAGCAAGGCCGCGACCGAGAAGGCACAGGTGGCGCTCGATGCCATCGATGCATTCGAGGCCAGCGGCAAGACCATGGCCGATGCGGCGCGACTCATGATGTCGTGCACCATGCCGCGCGCGAGCAAGGCATTCCCTAAGGAGCAGGTCGAGCTGCTCAAGGCCGAGGCCGCCGATGCATTTATCAATATCGTGCTGGCCTGCGGTGGTCCCGCGCTCGATGCACTGGTGGGCTTGGCCCGCTCTGTAGAGGCTGAGTATCGCGCGCTGAAAGCTGCCCAGTCCGCCCTCGATAATAACGACCTGCTGCGCATGACCTACGAGGCCCTGCGCGATTACCCGGCCATCCGAGCGGCATACGAGGGCCGCTTTAAGATGGTCATGATCGATGAGTTTCAGGATACCGACCAGATGCAGGTCGATCTGATACGCTACCTGACGGGTGCGGGGGAGCGCGCGCTGTGCACCGTGGGCGATGCGCAGCAGTCCATCTATCGCTTCCGTGGCGCCGAGGTCGAGGTGTTCCGTCGTCAGGAGCGCAAGGTGGGCTCGTCTGCCGCGCCCGAGGCGACTGCCGTGGCCGACGCCCCTGCCGGCGAACTCGTCAAGCTCGTGCGCAACTTCCGCAGCCATGACGAGGTGCTGCGTTACGTGGCACGCGTCTTCGACGGCGATGACGGCGGCCTGATGCAGGGCTTTTTGGATCTTGAGGCGAGCGACGGCCGCAAGGACACGCTGGTGGCGGACGCCTCGCGTCGCCAGGCCCTCTTTGTTGCCGGCGGCAGTACGCAGGAGCGCACGCAGGCCAAGGCCCGTGCGATCGCCGAGCGCTTCCGAGCGCTTGCCGATGCCGGCCAGCCCCAGGGCGGCATGGTGCTGCTGCTGGGCCGCATGACCAACGCCGACGTCTACGCCCAGGCCTTCCGCGACCAGGGGCTCGACTGCGTCATCGCGGGTGGTTCGGTCTTTGCCCAGGCAGCCGAGGTGCAGACGGTGCGCGCCCTGGTATGTGCGCTCGCCAATCCGGCCGATACGGCGCAGGGCCTTATGCCGCTGCTCGCCTCGCCGATGTTTGCGCTCGGCGCCCAGGAGTTCCTGGCGCTGGCGACCAAGCTCGACGAGCAGACGGGCGAGACGTCGCGTCGCAACATCGATGCGGGCATCATGAGCGATTCCGATGTGCCGGGTTTGCAGGGATTGCCGCTCGTAACGCGCGCCCGCGAGGTGCTGCGCTACGCGCTTCGTCGCGTGGGCCGCGATTCGTTCGCCGCCATCGCGCGCGACGTGGTCAACGCCTCCGGCTGGTTTGTGCGTCTGGCGCAGCGCGGCCCCGAGGGCAAGGCCATTGCCGCCAACGTGCTCAAGGCGCTCGACGCCGTGGCTGAGGCTGAGGCCGAGTTCGGCAACTCGCCGCGTTCCATCGCGCTTGCCTTCGACCGCTTCTTGGCGGGCAAGGAAGCCCCGGGTGCCCTCAACGAGGAAGGCGACGGCGCGGTGCGCATCATGACGGTGCATGCCTCCAAGGGTCTGGAATATCCGGTCGTGGCGGTCGCCGAGTGCTTTGGCGTGCGTAAGTCCTCGGGTGCGGCACAGATGGGTCGCGTCGAGGGCGGAGCGCAGGTCGTGGCACTGCCGGCACGCTTCGACGGCGTTAAGCTTGCCGACGGTACCTTTGTGAAGGGCGACGACGTCAAAAAGCAGTTTGAGCATGCGTTTAAGGGCAAGGGCACGTCGCTGTGGCTGCCGCCGGAGCTCATGGAGGATGTCTGCGCGACGGGTTCTCCCGCCGAGGCATTTGCCCGCCTGCGCAACGACGACCTGCAGCTTTCGCTCGAGGAGCGGGCTCGTCTGCTCTATGTCGCCATGACGCGAGCGCGTGAGCTGGTCATTTTGGCGATGGATGCCGGCGTGAGCCGTGGCAAGGTGACGGCGCCGACCTTCGACGTCGAGACGGACCTGACCTATGACGTGCTGCGCCGTATTCTGCCGACCGACGCTCTGGACATGCCGCAGCTCGATGCCGACCGCCTGGTGTTCGACAACTCCCGGCCGGGCGACTACGAGCTCATTTCGCTCGCGAACTTTACCTTTGGCGAGCAGGCGTTTGAGGCCAACGCTTCGCTGGATGCCGAGGGCAGGCTTGTTCGCGGCGATGTCGATACAGATACTGCCGACGATTCGGCCAGTACAATCGTCCCCGGTCCTGCCGACCCCGATCCCGATGCGTTTGAGCTCGTGTATCCCCAGGCGGCGGGCGTGCGCATGGGCACCTGCCCGTATCCGGAGCGCGATTCGTACAGCTACTCGTCAATTGCCGCGGCGCTGCATGCCGAGTCCGAGGACCGTGCCGCCGAGGCACGCGTGCCCATGGACGAGGCCGGCGATGATGCGGAGTCGGATGGTTCCGAGATGACGGATGCAGACGTGGCCGCCGTTGAGCTCGCCGGCAACCCCATGGCGCTGGGCTCGGCCTTCCACGCCGCCTGCCAGTGGCTCATCGAGATGGGTGCCGATGCGCTGCCCGCTGAGCGTGCCGATGCGCTGGCGCGCCTGTGGTGCCTGACGCCGGAGCAGCGCGAACGCTTCGACGTCGCCCTGGACCGCTGGCTCAAGTCGGCTGTTCGTGCCGACCTGCTCGCGTGGCCGTGCGTTCGCGCCGAGGTGCCGTTCTTTTCGCTGGGCTGCGAGGACGAGGACATCGCTCGCTACGGTGCATATGCCGAAGGCGCCATCGATGCACTGGCGTCGAACCCGGCGGATTCGTCATGCGCGCTGGTCATCGACTACAAGACGGGCGGCACGCCGGACGAGACGCCGGACCAGCTGCTCGAGAAGCACGCCCTGCAGGCGCGCGTTTACGCCGACGTGTTGCACAAGGCGGGCTTTGAGACGGTGACGGTCAAGTTCGTTCGCGTGGAGCAGGCGAATCCAGCCATCTTCGTCGAACCCGCCGAACCTCAAGTAGTCATCTACAATCTCTAGCCCTCAGATAACTTGCGGTGGAATACGGACTGTTTTGGCCAAAAAGCCGCCAAACAGTCCGTATTCCACCGCAACTGCAAGAGGAGCCGTGTTGGTTTGGCTAGGTTCGGGTGCCGTCCGCGCCGTGCGGTAAAATCGTTCAGTCAGAACACGAACCCGCATCGGAGCTCATCACATGGCATTCGTCCATCTGCACAATCACACTGTTTTCTCCATGCTCGACGGCGCAACCCGTATCCAGGATATGGTCAACCGTGCCGTTGAGCTTGGCATGCCCGCCGTGGCCATTACCGACCACGGCTACATGTATGGCGTGCCCGACCTGGCGCTGGCCTGTGACGCCGTCAACCACAACACGCCCGAGTACAAAACCTGGAGCCACGACAAGGCCTTCTTGGAAAAGGACCGCCGCGACGAGCTGGTGGAGCCCGATCCCGAGGAAAACCCGCGCGAGCATGCCCAGTATGTGAAGGACATGGCCATGTGGGACGAGAAGGGCAACATCGACGAGCTCAAGCCGCCCCTGGTCATCAAGCCCATCTTTGGCTGCGAGGTCTACTTTACGCCGGACGAGACCCTTGCCCGCGACCACAAGCCCGAGCTCTACCATATGATCCTCCTGGCCAAAGACCAGGAAGGCTACGTCAACCTGATGCAGACGGTCTCCGAGGCCGCCGTGCAGGGCTTTTACTACAAGCCGCGCGTGACGCTCGACAACCTGCGCCGCCATGCCAAGGGCATGATCTGCACGAGCGCCTGCATCGCGGGCATCATTCCCAAGTACATCGACCGCGGTGACATGGAGGGCG
Organism: uncultured Collinsella sp.; assembly: GCA_902497065.1. Classification (GTDB taxonomy): domain Bacteria; phylum Actinomycetota; class Coriobacteriia; order Coriobacteriales; family Coriobacteriaceae; genus Collinsella. The sequence goes on from CABVDH010000002.1 coordinate 132,381, forward strand.
CCATCAAGTGGGCTGAGACCTTCCGCGACACCTTCGATCCCGGCGACTTTTATATCGAGATCCAGGAACACGGCATCACCACCGACAACGGCCTGACCGACGAGCAGATGGACCGCACGCTCATCGACATCGCCAAGCAGGTGGGCGTCAAGGTGATCGCCACCAACGACTTCCACTACCTGCGCCGCGAGGATGCGCCTGTGCAGGACGTCATCATGTGCATCGGCATGAACGCCAAGGTCGACGACCCCAACCGCATGCGCATGACCGGCTCGGAGTTTTACATGAAGACCGAGGAGGAGATGCGGGCGATGTTCCCGTATTGCCCCGAGGCCTGCGACAACACGCTCGAGATTGCTGACAAGTGCTACGTTGAGCTGGACTGGGACTCCATCATCCTGCCGCGATTCCCGCTGCTCGATCCCGGCGAGACGCACGAGAGCCAGTTCCGCCGCGAGTGCGAGAAGGGGCTGCGCCAGCACTACGGCGACGACTGGGCCACGCGCGAGATCGGCGGCGTCAACATCAAAGAGCGCTTTGAGTACGAATACAAGGTCATCTGCGACAAGGGCTTTGCCGCCTACTTTTTGATCGTTGCCGAGTACGTGCAATGGGCTAAGGACAATGGCATCGGCGTCGGCCCCGGCCGTGGCTCGGCCGCCGGCGCTATCGTCGCCTACGCCATGAACATCACCGCGTTCGACCCGCTCGAGAACGGCCTGATGTTCGAGAGGTTCCTGTCCCCGCAGCGTACCGAGATGCCCGATATCGATATGGACTTCGACGATGAGCGGCGCCTCGAGGTCGTAGAGCACGTTCGTCAGCTCTATGGCCCCGAGAAGGTCACCCACGTCATCACCTACTCGACCATCAAGGCCAAGCAGGCCATCAACGACGCCGCGCGCGTCTTGGACTACCCGGTCTACATGGGCCAGCGCCTGTCCAAGATGGTCTCGAGCGATCCCAAGGTCAAGCTCAAGCAGGTGCTCGACAAGCAGCCCGGCAAAGAGGATCTGTTTAACCCCGATTTTGCCGAGGCCTATAAAAAGGACGACGACGCCCGCCGCATCATCGACACGGCGCTCTCGATTGAGGGCCTCACCCGTGGCGAGGGCGTGCACGCGTGCGCCGTTTTGATCTGCCGTGACCCCGTCAACGAGCACGTGCCCACCAAGCTCGACACCAAGGGCGGCGTCGAGATTACCCAGTACGAGGGCCATACCGTCGCCGACATGGGCCTGCTCAAGATGGACTTCTTGGGCCTGCGCACGCTGACGGTTATCTCCAAGGCCAAGGCAAACATCAAAAAGAACTTCGGCATTGACATCAAAGAGGAAGAGATTCCCTTTGACGATCCCGAGATCTTTAAGCTCATGGGTTCCGGCCACACCGCCGGCGTCTTCCAGGTCGAGTCCGCCGGCATGACGGCCACGATCAAGAACATGAAGCCCACCGAGTACAAACACGTTGTGGCATTGATCGCCCTGTACCGCCCGGGCCCGTTGGGCGCCGGCATGGTCTCGTCCTACATCAACCGTATGAACGGCAAGGAGCCGGCCGTCTCCTACGACGACCGTCTGGACGACATCCTGGGCGAAACCTACGGCACCATGGTCTACCAGGAGCAGGTTATGCTCATCTCCGTCGAGATGTGCGGCTTCTCCAAGGGCGAATCGGACTCGCGTATCCGTAAGCCCGTGGCTAAGAAAAAGATTAAGCTGCTCACGTCGACGGTGCTCCACTGGGAGGATGGCTCGGACGAGACCACTTACGACCACTGGATGAACGGCGCTATCAAGAACAACTACACGCGCGAGGTCGCCCAGAAGATTTGGGACGATGTTCTTGAGTTCGCGTCCTACGCCTTTAACAAATCGCACTCCGCCGGCTACGCCATCCTGGTTATGCAGACGGCGTGGCTCAAGGCGCACTATCCGCACGAGTACATGGCGGCCGTTCTGACGTCCTATACGGGTAAGACCGACAAGATCGTGCACTACGTCTCGGCATGCCGTCACGACGGCATCCCCGTGCTTTCGCCAGATGTCAACGAGTCCGGTACCGAGTTCACGGCTACCAAGGAGGGCGTGCGCTTTGGTCTGGCCGGCATCCGTGGCGTGGGCACCGGAGTGGCGCAGGCGATTATCGCCGAGCGCGAGGCGGGCGGTCCGTTTAAGACGCTGCACGACTTTGTCGAGCGCGTGGACTCGAGCCAGGCCAACCGTCGCGTGATCGAATCGCTGATCAAGGCAGGCGCCTTCGACTCCACGGGGTATCCGCGTCGCCAGATGATGCACTTTGTGGACAAGAACAACCCCGAGAACATCATCGATGCCGCGGTAAAGCGCCAGAAGGACCGCGCGAGCGGCCAGACGTCGTTCTTCGATATGTTTGGCGACGTTGAGGGCTCGGGCTTTGAGGTGAGCGTGCCCGATCCGGATGGCCAGGAGTGGGATCGCCACCTTAAGCTGAGCCAGGAGAAAGAGGTTCTGGGCATCTACGTCTCGGACCACCCGCTGCGTCCGTTTGAGTATGCACTAGCCAAGGCGCGCGACTTTTCGTTCTCGCAGATCGACACCGGCTACGAGGTGCAAAACCCCACGGGCGGCACCATCAACCAGGAGATTCCCGAGGGCAAGGCGCTGTGGTGGGCCGGCATGGTCTCGAGCGTGTCCAAGCGCGTGACCAAAAACGGCGACCCCATGGGCATCGTGCAGCTCGAAGACATGGAAGGCGAGGCCACGGTCGTGGTGTTCCCCAAGACCTACAAGGAGGCCGAGGGGTATCTGTACGGCGAGGTCGATCCCGAGACCGGCGCGCAGCTGTCCGACGCGTTTGTGCGCATTAAGGGCAAGCTCGAGCGCTCGGACCGCGGCGACCAGATCATCGCGCAGGAGATTGTGCCGCTGGAGCTTAGCGAGGAGAAAAACAAGCCCAAGGTCTTTGAGGTCATGGTGCCCAACAGCCGATTTAGCCAGGGCAATATGGCGCGCCTGGCCACGGTGCTCACCACCAACCCGGGCGGCGACCGCGTGGAGATCTTTATTGAGCAAGTCGACGGGCGCGTGCTGCGCGCTGAGGTGCCGGCCAAGGTCAATGCACGCTCGATTCCGCTGCTGGCAGAGGCAAAGGCCATCGTCGGCAACCAAGGCCGCGTGACGGTTATCTAAGCTACCCCGGGTGAGATTGGAGGAAGTGATGGCGCAGGGGACGTTTGTGCAGGCGCTCCGGAAAGAGGCGGCGCTGAGCGGCACCTTTATGAAGGGGCGTTCGCTCATGCTCAACGGCGCCGTGCTGTCGATCGAGGACAGCGGCTCGCGCTTCTCCAAAAACGTGACGGTTGAGGGCTCGGTGCGCGGTTCGCGTGGCGACCTGTACAAGACGCACGTGGCGCTCGACATGGACGAGCACGAGGTGATCGACTACGACTGCGATTGCCCCGCCGCCTATCGTTACCCCGGTATGTGCAAGCACGCTATTGCCACGGCTCTGGCGTATTTGGATGCCAGCGGCGCCGAGCCCGTCGAAGGTTTGCGCACACCGGTTCGCACGTTTACGGCGCAGCCGAAACAGCCCGCGCGCACCGCGCTCAAAGCGCCGGCCGTCAATCCCAACTTTCCCTTTCCGGCGCCCGTCCCCACGAGTCCCAGCCTCATGGCGGCGCTCTCCGATCTTTCGGACGCACGCATGGATGAGCTGGCGAGCATGCGCCGCAAGCTCGCTGGCAGTGTGGATCCCGATGCCCCCAAGGCGGTGTTGGAGCCCTCGTTGGTGCCGTACTACAATCCACTGTTTGCCGACCGCTTTAGCTGGGCGCTCGAGCTTCGCATTCGTTGTGGATCGGTCTCCTACGTGGTCAAGGATATCGACGGCATGGCCGACGCCTATGTCCGAGGCGGCACCTTCTCGTACGGCAAGAAGCTCACGTTTGTCCATACGCCCGAAGCCTTCGAGGACGTGTCGACAAAGCTGCTCAACCTTGTTGTGACGACAGTTGCCTATCTCGATGACATCACAAGCTCGCGTTCGGCGTCGTACGACTTTGCCCGCAGCGGTTTTGTCGCCGAGCGTCAGTTGCCGCTGTCCGAGCATAGCATCGTATATGTGCTGGACCTGCTGCGTGGCCAGACCATCTCCTTTGAGCCCGCCTGGTCGCGGGGGACGACGACGCATCGCACCTATGACGTGGCGGTTGAGATGCCTCCGGAAGGGGAGGACGAGGCTCTGTCTAAGCGCCCACCGCTCCTTGCCGCCAAAATCGCGCCGGCGGCTGGCGGCAGCTACGATCTACGCCTGCCGGCCGATGCATACTGCTTTGCTTCGGGCGACGTTGCCTATCTGGTCGACACCCGCCGTGCGCGCCGCGCCGATGTAGCGTTTGCCCAGCATGCGGCGCCGTTCCTATCGCGCTTACTGCCCTGTCGCACGCCGATCCATATCGCTGTCGACCAGGTGGGGGAGTTCTGTCGTATGGCGCTGCCCATTTTGCGCGACTACACCGACCTTACCGCGCCCGCCGTGCTCGACACCGTGGCGCCCGAGCCGAGCTTTGCCATGGCAATCGGTGTCGATGACGGGCTTGTGACCTGCAAGATTACGGTTTCCTACGGCGACTGGTCGGCAGATCTCTTTAGCCTGGGCGCTCCGGGCAGCCCCTTCGAAGAGCAGCGCCCGGGCGTGCCGCCGCGCGACGAGATAGCAGAGTTTCGCGTTATGGATACGGCGGCCCTGTATTTCGACTTTTACGAGGGCGGCCTGGCGTTTGAGGAACGCGATGACGAGAGCCTGTTCCACTTGCTGACCGAGGGCCTGTCTGCCCTGTCCGAGCTGGGCGAGGTCATGCTCAGCGACCGCCTGCGCCAGATCTCGGTGCGCCCTGCGCCCAAGCTTTCGGTGCGTGCGACCGTCAAGAGCAACCTGCTCGATGTTGAACTGGGCGCGAGCGGTCTTTCGGCGGCCGACCTTGCCATCTATCTGGACTCGTACAAGCGCCACCAGACGTTCGCTCGCCTTACGTCTGGCGACATTGTGCGCCTGGACGAGGGCGCCCGCGCCGCGTTTGGTCTTGCCGAGGACCTGGGCGTCGATGCCGTCGACCTGCTCGACGGCGTGTCGCTTCCCGCGTCGAGTACCCTGTTTGTCGACAGCATGCTTGCGCGCACGCCCGAGCTCGAAGCCGATCGCGACGCTGCGTTCCGTCGCACCGTCGAGCGCTTGGATACGCTCGGCAAGATGGACTTTACGGTGCCGGTCTCGCTCAAGGCCACACTGCGCGGCTATCAGGTCGACGGCTACCAGTGGCTCGGTTCGCTCGAGCATCTGGGCCTCGGCGGTATCTTGGCCGACGACATGGGCTTGGGCAAAACGCTGCAGATGATTGCGCATATCCTGGCGCGCGTGGAGGCGGGGGACACCAAGCCCACGCTCGTGGTATGCCCGGCCTCACTCGTGTACAACTGGACTGCCGAGCTGGAGCGCTTTGCGCCCTCGCTCGATGTGTGCGCCATCGTGGGCGCCAAGGCGCAGCGCCGCGTGCAGATAGCCGGCGCCGACGAGCATAACGTGGTCGTGACGTCGTATGACCTCATGCGCCGCGATATCGACGAGTATGCCGAGCGGGACTTTGCCCGCGTGGTGCTCGATGAGGCCCAGTACATTAAAAACCCGCTCACCCAGGTGGCGCGCGCCGCAAAGCGCCTGCCTGCCGGCGTGCGCTTTGCCCTGACGGGCACGCCCATCGAAAACCGCCTATCCGAGCTCTGGAGCATCTTCGACTTTTTAATGCCGGGCCTGCTCGGCACGCGCGAGTCGTTTGCCAAGCGCTTCGAAAGCCCGGTCGAGCATGCCGAGGGCGACAGTGCCGCCCGCCTGCAAGCGCTCGTGTCGCCGTTTGTGCTGCGCCGCGTAAAGGAGGACGTGGTGGCCGACCTGCCCGAGAAGATCGAGGATACGGTCATGGCGCAGCTCACCGGCGAGCAGCGCAAGCTCTACCTGGCCAACCAGGACCGCATCGCCCAGCAGGTGCAGCACCGCGAGGCGTCCGAGTTTAAGAAAGACAAGCTCAAGGTGCTCGCCGAGCTCACCAAGCTGCGCCAGATCTGCTGCGACCCGCGTCTACACTACGAGGATTACAAGGCGGGGAGCGCCAAACTCGATACGTGCATGGAGCTCGTGTACGGCGCACTCGACGGCGGGCATCGCATCCTGTTGTTCAGCCAGTTTACGGGTATGCTCGATATCATCGGTAAGCGCTTGGCCAAGGAGGACATCGCCTTCCTTAAGCTCACGGGCGCTTCGTCTAAGGAGAGCCGTGCCAAGATGGTCGCGCAGTTCCAAGCGGGCGAGGTTCCGGTCTTTTTGATTTCGCTCAAGGCGGGCGGCGTGGGCCTTAACCTGACGGCTGCCGACGTGGTCATTCACTACGACCCGTGGTGGAACGTGGCGGCGCAGGACCAAGCGACTGACCGTGCACACCGTATTGGCCAGCAACATGCCGTGACCGTGTACAAGCTCATCGCCAAGGACACGATCGAGGAACGCATTATGCAGATGCAGGAGTCCAAGCGCGACTTGGTCAACAGCGTGCTCGGCGGCGACGGCATCTCGTCGGCACTGTTCACGCGCGAGGATGTTTTGGCGCTGCTCGGCGGCGACGGTCGCTAGCCGCGCGCGGGGTGGGACTGCTGGAGCGGGCAGGACGGTCGACGCATTTTGGCCCGACCGCTTGCCTGATCCGTTATGTGTTCATTTGCAATGCCGTGGATGGTTTGTCTGCCTTTGGGCATAAGAACCATCAAGAACATTGGCACATCAGCAAAGGAGAACATCATGGCGAAATTCTTTAAGGACCCCGACGGTAAGCTCATCGCCGCCCTTGGCGACGACGTTGCGACCCCTGCCGGTTGCACGGAACTGACCGCAAACACTGAGGACGCGGCGCACGAGAAGCACGTGCCTGTTGTCGAGACCGAGCGCGACGGTCACGTGATTCGCGCCCGCGTTGGCTCGGTCGAGCACCCCAGCCTGCCCGAGCACTACATTGAGTGGATCGCCCTTGAGGCCGAGGGCCGCTTAGAGGTCCATTACCTTGAGCCCGGCATGAAACCCGCGACGTTTTTCGCGGGCGGCTCCAAGACCGGTACCGTCTATGCCTACTGCAACCTGCACGGGCTGTGGTCCGCGACATTCTAGGAGCGCGCCCCCGCTCGGGGTATCATAGCTAGCATATGCACATGCAAGCGCCGACTGCATTATGCGGCCGGCGCTTTTACTACGATTTCGATGGTTTACGACGGAAAGGGCTGAGCCATGAAGCTCGCGCTTGCACAGATCGATATGCGCCTGGGTGATATTGAGGGCATTTGCGGCCGCATCGAGGACCAGGCTCGTCTGGCCCGCGAGCGCGGGGCGCGCGTGCTGTGCGTTCCGGCTCCGCTCTTTATGGGCGCCATGCCCGGTGGCCTGGTGGGCGCTGCCGACTTTGAGCACGACATGCTTGCCGGCTTGACTGGTGTCGCCGAGCGTATCCAGGAGCTTGACATGATCTGCATTGTGCCCGCGGCGGTTTCGTTTGAGGGCCAGCCGCTGCTCGACTACATGATGCTCAAGGACGGTCATGTGGTGCCGGCGCGTTCGAGCATTGCCCTGCAGCGTGGCGAGAACAACGACACGCGTTGGGCGCCGCCGGTGTTCGACGTGGACGGCGTGCGCATCGCCGTGATTTTTGACTTGGACCGCGAACTCGAGATGCTGCCGACCGGTGTTGACCTCATTGCGTATTTCCAATTCAACGCGTTTGACATGACCGACCGCGAGACTGCCGCCATTGCCGCCGTTCGCAGCGGCGCCTACCGCAAGATCGCATCCAAGCGCAGCGTGTGGTTCGCCTGCATGGCGCCGGTCGGTGCCTATGACGAGTCGGTGTATACCGGCGGTTCGTTTGTACTCGACGACTGCGGTCGCGTGGTGGCCCAGGCGCCGTGTTTTGAGGAGAGCCTCCTGGTTCAGGAGATTCAGCGCGGCGTGATGCTCGATGCCCTGGAAGATCACGAACTGCCCGAGTTTCGTTCCGAGGAGTGGCTGTGGCAGGCGCTGGTGCTCGCCGTGCGCGACAACGCCCGAGCCCACGGTGCGTCGCGTGCTGTGGTGGCACTCGAGGGCGACTTGCCGTCGTCTTTGCTGGCGGCGCTGGCCGTCGACGCTCTGGGCCCGCGCAATGTGATTGGCCTGGTGCTGGGGCGCAACCGTATCTTTACGCCGGCGCAGGAAGAGGCCGAGGCTGCCCGCTGTGCCGCCGTCCGCGCCATCGCCGAGCGTCTGCACATTCGCACTGTCGAGCGCGATGCACCGGATGCGGCGCGTGTGCTCGATCGCGACGTGTCGGCGGGCGATGCCGAGCGTCTGCGCTCGCGCACACTGGGCCTCATGCTGGAGGACACGGCGCTCGAGCTGGGTGCGATGGCGCTGAGCCCGCTGTCCAAAACCGAGTACGCGCTGACGGCGCCGGCGCTTTGCGGCGGCTATCAGGGCGACTACGCGCCCTTTGGCGATGTGTACCTGTCGACGCTTGAGTTTGTGGCGCGTGTGCGCAACCGCACGTCTTCCGTGGTGCCCCAAGAGCTCGTGACGCTCAACGCGGTGGAAGACTGCATGGAGCGAGTGCTGGCGCAGGCGCTCTCGACGCTCGACGGTCCGGTCGATATGCTCGATCGCGCGGCACAGCTGCTCGGCGGGCTTGAGCCGGGTGAGGTCGATGGCGCGCTCGAGGCGCACGTGGACCGCAATCGATCTTTCGACGATATCCCGATGGCCGCTGGCAAGCCTGAGGCCTGCTCGCTGCTGCTGATGCTCGTTCGACAGGGTGAGGCTGCCCGCCGCATGTTGCCGACGGCACCGATCGTCTCGTCCCGCTCGTTTGCCGAGCGCTCTTGGCCGTACATGCTCGCGTGGTCCGACCTGGGGCTTAATGGCAAGGAGCGTATGTCGGTCGATTCGCTGGCACGCGCCGAGGTGCGCCGTTTTGCTGACGAGGATACGAGCGAGCGCGTGCGAAACGAGATGATGGGCGTGCTGGGCGAGCTACTGGGTATTTCGCCCGAGCAGATGGAGGAGCTGCGCTCCGAGGACGGTCAGCGTCGTTTGCACGAGGGAATGAAAAAGTTCGAGGGTGAGGTTCAGGACGCCATCGATAAGATGATGGGCGGTCAGGGCGGCTCGCAGGGTGGGCCCCAGGGCACGCCGATGCCGCATCCGCCAGTAGATCCGAGGCAGTTCCCATTCTTTAGCCAGAACTAGGGCAGAAGCAATCTTGCTTTAAGCATCTTGGCCCCGTTGTGTTATTCTAGAACAGACGTTCGTGAATGATGCGCGGGGCCTTGTCTTGCGCTGTGCTTGTGGCGAGGGGAGGTTGGCTTGGTTATCTTGGGCATCGACCCCGGTTTGGCTCATACGGGTTGGGGGATTATCGAGGAGCGGCGTGGCGAGGTTCGCTGCCGTGCCTACGGCTGCATCGAGACCAGTGCCGGAAGTCCGCTCGCGGTGCGCCTGTCGCATATCGCCCATGACCTTAAGGATGTCGTCGAGCGTTATCGACCCGACACGGCTGCTGTCGAGAGCATCTACTTTGGCGCCAACGTTCGTTCGGCCATCCCCACGGCGCATGCCCGCGGTGCTGCGCTCGTGGCGCTTTCGGAGTGCGCGCTCGAGATTGGCGAGTACACGCCCATGCAGATCAAACAGGCTGTGGTGGGCACCGGCGCCGCGGACAAGCGGCAGGTCGCCTACATGGTACGCACGCTCACGCAGCTCGACCACGACCCGCATCCCGACCATGCCGCCGATGCCCTGGCTTGCGCCATATGCCACGTAAACCTCAGCCGCACCCGCGCCCTCACCGGTGGCGAGTTCTATCAACAGAGAGGAACCGGATACTGATGATTTCCCAGCTCCACGGAACGCTTGTCGAGTCCACGATGAGTTCTGCTGTCGTCGATGTGTCGGGCGTTGGCTTTGAGCTCGGCATCTCGGGCAGCACTGCGGCCACGTTGCCGACGCCCGGCGGCGAGGTCCGCCTCTACACGCGTATGCAGGTGCGCGAGGACGCCATGACACTTTTCGGTTTTTCCTCAAAGGATGAGCGCACGATGTTCGACCGGCTCGTGTCCGTCTCGGGCGTTGGCCCGCGCTTGGCGCTCGCCGTGCTTTCCACCTATACCGTGGGGCAGCTGTATTCGCTGGTGATGGCCGAGGACGACAAGGGCATGGCCAAGGTACCCGGTGTGGGCAAAAAGACAGCTCAGCGCCTGATCCTGGAACTCAAGAGCACCTTTGCCAAGGATAAGGGCTTTGTGCCGGTCGACGTGATTCCCGGCCAGGTTGCGATGCCGGTTCCCGCCGCCGCTCCTTCGGCGATTGATGATGCCCGTGCGGCACTCCTTTCCATGGGCTTTAGCCCGCAGGAGACCGATGTTGCCCTGAGCGGGTATGATGGTCAGAATATGCGTGTCGAGGATCTGCTCGGCGCGGCGCTTAAGCGACTCGGAATGGATGCGTGATGTGGGAAGCCGATGACTCTCAGGACCTGTGGGCGACGCCCGGCAACTCGCCGGCGGCATCCATGGCGCACGGCGAGCGCATGGTGGGCTCGGAGCTGACGGCCGAGGACCTCGATGTCGACCGCACTTTGCGCCCCCAGCGCCTGGACGACTACTGCGGCCAGGAGCACATCAAGCAGAGCCTGCGCGTGTTGATCGAAGCGGCGCAGAGCCGTGGCGAGACGCTCGACCACGTGATTTTCTCGGGTCCTCCGGGCCTGGGCAAGACCACGCTGGCCACCGTTATCGCCAACGAGCTGGGCGCTCAGATCAAGACCACGAGTGGCCCTGCCATCGCACGCACGGGCGACCTGGCGGCCATCCTTACTAACTTGCAGCCGGGTGATGTGCTGTTTATCGACGAGATCCACCGCCTCAACCGTTCGGTCGAGGAGGTCCTGTACCCCGCGATGGAGGACTTTGCCCTCGATATCGTGATTGGCAAGGGTCCGGCGGCGCGCTCGATTCGCCTGGATATTCCCAAGTTTACGCTGGTAGCGGCAACGACCCGCTCAGGCATGTTGACAGGCCCGTTGCGCGACCGCTTTGGCATTTCATATCGCCTGGATTACTACACGGTCGAGGAGCTCGCGCAGATTGTGACGCGCTCGGCGACTATCCTGGGCGTGACGATCGACCACCCCAGTGCACTCGAGATCGGCTCGCGTTCGCGCGGCACGCCACGTCTTGCCAACCGCCTGCTCAAGCGCGTGCGCGACTATGCGCAGGTGCGCGGCAACGGTCCCATTGAGCTCGATATCTGCCGTCAGGCACTCGAGTTCTTCGAGATCGACGAGCTCGGTCTGGACTGGATGGATATTCGCATTTTGGAGACGCTCGCCAAGACGTTCTCCGGTCGTGCCGTGGGACTTACGACCCTTGCCAGCGCGGTGGGCGAGGACCCGGGCACGCTCGAGGATGTCTATGAGCCCTATTTGCTGCAATGCGGGTTGATGATTCGTACGCCGCAGGGCCGTCAGGCAACCCTTCGCACCTTTGAGCACCTGGGGATTGAACCTACCGTTTAGGGCGCTTTGTTTTGGCGGGCTGTTGGGCTATCGCTGGGCATCGGGTAAACATATCGCCGTTCATCGGTTATGGGCGTTTTACTATTGCGCGCCCGTGCTATGCTGAATTGGTCTTTTTCTCATTCGGTAACGAAAGGACCGCCCATGCCTACTGACATCGAAATCGCACGTTCCGTCACGCCGCTGCCCATTACCGAGGTGGCTAAGAACGCCGGCGTCGACGTAAAGCACCTGATTCCGTACGGCTTCGACAAGGCTAAGGTTGACTATTCACTGCTCAACGAGCCGACCGATCACCAGGCCAAGCTCGTCCTCGTGACCGCTATCAACCCAACGCCTGCGGGCGAGGGCAAGACCACCACGACCATCGGTCTGGCCGATGGCCTGCGTCGTCGCGGCGTCAAGAGTGCCGTGGCCCTGCGCGAGCCTTCGCTCGGCCCCGTCTTTGGCGTTAAGGGCGGTGCTGCCGGCGGCGGCTGGGCTCAGGTCATCCCCATGGAGGATATCAACCTGCACTTTACCGGCGACTTCCACGCTATCGGTGCTGCCAATAACCTGCTGGCCGCCATGCTCGACAACCATATTCAGCAGGGCAATCAGCTCGGTATTGACGTTAAGCGCATCACTTGGAAGCGCGTCGTCGATATGAACGACCGTCAGCTGCGCCACGTTATCGACGGCATTGGCGGTAAGGCCCAGGGCGTGCCGCGCGAGGACGGCTTCGATATCACCGTCGCCTCCGAGGTCATGGCAATCCTGTGCCTGTCTACGAGCATCAGCGACCTCAAGGAGCGCCTGGGCGAGATCGTCGTCGGCTACAGCTTTGCCGGCGAGCCCGTCCGTGCCCGCGACCTTAAGGCCCAGGGTGCCATGGCCGCGTTGCTTAAGGACGCGCTCAAGCCCAACCTGGTGCAAACGCTCGAGGGCACGCCCGCGTTTGTCCACGGCGGTCCCTTCGCCAACATTGCCCACGGCTGCAACTCTATCATGGCCACGCGTATGGCGATGCGCTTTGGCGATGTCGCCATTACCGAGGCCGGCTTCGGTGCCGATTTGGGCGCCGAGAAATTCCTCGACATCAAGTGCCGCATGACGGGCGTTCGCCCCAGCGCCGTCGTGATCGTCGCGACCGCTCGTGCGCTGAAGTACAACGGTGGCGTCGCCAAGGCCGACCTCAACGAGGAGAACCTCGAGGCGCTCAAGGCTGGCATGCCCAACCTGCTGCGTCACGTCGACAACATCCAGAACGTTTATGGTCTGCCCTGCGTGGTCGCCATCAACCGATTCCCGACGGACACCGAGGCCGAGCTTGCGCTCATCGAGTCCGAGTGCCAGAAGCTCGGCGTCAACGTTAAGCTTTCCGAGGTCTGGGCCAAGGGCGGCGAGGGCGCGCTCGACCTGGCCGATGAGGTCATGCGTCTGATTGAGCAGCCGAGCGAGCTCAAGTTTGCCTATGAGGACGGCGCTGATGTCGCTGATGCCCTCGAGGCTGTTGCCACCAAGGTCTACCGCGCCGACGGCGTCGACTTTACGCCGGCTGCCAAGCGCCAGCTCGCCGAGCTGCGCGAGAACGGCTTTGGCAACCTGCCGGTGTGCGTGGCCAAGACGCAGTACAGCTTTAGCGACAACGCCAAGGCCCTGGGCGCTCCCGAGAACTTCCGCATTACGGTGCGCGAGCTCAAGGTTTCCGCCGGTGCCCACTTTGTGGTCGCACTGACTGGCAGTGTTCTGACCATGCCGGGCCTGCCCAAGGTCCCCGCGGCCGAGAACATCGACGTCGACAACGACGGCAACATCACCGGCCTGTTCTAAGCTCGCTGCGCATAGCTGCTTGCTTGCCCCGCCGCGCCCACAAGGCCCGGCGGGGCTTTTTGATCCTTAGGCCCGCGCATGTCTTGTAGATACCGGCGGGCTCCGTCCATCATAGGCTTTTGCGCGGGTAGAATGCATGGATAACTTGAGGCTCACGCGCGACGGAAAGGAATCGTTGCATGGATCAGGACAAGACAACCGTGATGGGCGGCTACGGTTCCGCGCAGGCTGGCGATAGCGCCGATGCAACCCGCGTTGTTCCCAACCCCGGTTATACCGACCCCGCCGCGACGCAGCCTTCTGTCGAGCCCACCCGGGTTATGGGCTATGGCGACACGGCGCAGGATTCTTACGCTGCATCTTCGCAAGGCCCCTATAGCAACGCAGCTCCGGACCCGTTTGATTACGCGCCGCAGGATTCTTATGCCGCCTCGACGCCGAATCCCTATGATGACCTGCCGCAGAATCCCATTCCGCAGCCTCAGCAGACGACGTATATGCCTCGCACGGCGCAGCCTCGCTACGAGTCGCGCCAACCGTATCGCGAGTACCCCAAGTCGATTCCGCAATATGGCGAGGACGAGGAGAAGAAGCCGTCGCGTTCGTCGAGCGTGATCAAGAAGATCCTCATCGTGCTGGCGATCTTCTTTGCGCTGTCGGTTGTGTTTGCCATCGTGTCGGGCATGCTCAACAAGCGAGGGAGTTCAACGGCCGATACCACTGCCGAGCAAACTGAGTCCGCCTCGTCTAGCGCCGTCGATCTGAGCGATATCCCGGGGCAGTACTGGTCCAACGCCAAGAAGATCCTCAAGTCGCGCGGCGCCGATCTTTCGAATGCCGTGGTCCTGACTGATGATGGCTCAACGCCCGTCGTCGATGCCAACTGGGTCGTTACTTCTGCCTACTATAACGACAACGGCAACCTCGAAATTCAACTCACGCACAAGAACAGCTCGGGCAACTCGTCCGACGGCCAAAGCGGTACCGACAGTTCGAGCTCCAATACGCTGGAGGACTTGAGCAACAAGGCACAGGAGTTGGGAGACAAGGCGCAAGAGCTGGGCGACACGGCACAAAACCTGGGCGATACCGCGCAGAACTTGGGCGGCATGGCGACGGATGCCTGGAACGCCCTGCAAAACGGCATCTCGGGCGCGCAGGGAAACTAGCGGACGAGCGGAGCGGGGCTACAGCTGCTCGGCCGGACGCTCGGGCGAGCTAAAGCCCGAATCAAACGTGACGACGCATGAGACGTCGGGCCGGCGCTCGTGCACGATGCGCGTGACGAGCTCCAGCAGCTCCTCGTCGGATATGTCAAAGCCGTCGGGACGCACCAGGTCAAACGAAACGAACCCGTCGTGCTCGTGCAGGTCGTGGATGGAGAGCGCGGGATCGATCTGCATGACGCCGCGCTTGACCCAGCCGCGCAGGTCGTCGCCAGTGGTGGCGATGGGGTCGCAGTGCAGCGTGATATCGATGCCCATCTGGCGCTTGATGTCGTGCTCGATGGTGTCCAGAATCTCGTGGTGCTCAAATGCGTCGCCCTCGCCGGGCATCTCCACGTGGGCGCTGGCAAACTGACGACCGGGGCCGTAGTCGTGCACCATCAGGTCGTGTGTGCCCAAAACCTGCGGATAGGACATGATCTTGTCGCGGATTGCCTGGACGAGCTTGGGGTCGGGCGCTTGCCCCAGCAACGGGCTGATGGCGTCGCGCACTAGGCCCATGCCGCTGATGCAGATGAAGATGCCCACACCCAGGCCTGCCCAGCCGTCGAGGTCAAAGCCTGTCGTCTGCGAAATAAGCGCCGCCACCAAGACCGAGCCCGAGGTGATGACGTCGTTTTTGGAGTCCTGTGCCGTGGCGATGAGCGTCTCCGAGTCGATGCGGTCGCCCAGCGTGCGGTTGAACGCTGCCATCCAGAGCTTAACGAGCATGGACAGAACAAGGGCGGCCATGGAGAGCGCCGAATACACGGTGGGGGAAGGCTTGATGATCTTAGTGACCGACTCGAGGATCAGATTGATGCCGACGGCGCAAACCAGGACGGCGACGAACAGGCCGGCTAGGTACTCATAGCGACCGTGGCCATAGGGGTGGCCTTCGTCTGCCGGGCGGCTGGCAAGGCGGAACCCGAGCAGGCTCACGATGTTGCTCGAGGCATCGGAGAGGTTGTTGAAAGCGTCGGCGATGAGGGAGACGGAGCCGGCGAGCAGGCCCGCGATGCCCTTGGCCAGGCACAGGGTGATGTTGAGGCCAATGCAGACGAGGCTTGCGGAAAAGCCCGCGTTGGTGCGGCAAGATGCATCGACCGGCTCGCTCTCGCTGCCGGGAACAAGCGTATGTACCAGCCGATTTACAAATAGCATAGCGGTCGTCCTCACAATCATGTTTAAGGGGATAGTGTAGCTCGCGCGGGGGCGCCGTGCACCGATGCTCAGAAAATGCAGCAATAGTCTGCCGGTGCTAACGAGCGAGCCTTCTCGTCTGCCTGGGTGGTCCATTTTGGGCCACATGGGTATGGGCATGTGCCTGCTTGCTCGACATACTTAATGTCGACAGCCCCTGTGCAAAGGAGGACGTTTCCATGGACGAGATGTTTGCCATTAAATGTCAAAACTGCGGCGGCCCTATGTACTCGCACCAGGCTAAGCGCAGCTTTGAGTGCGCCTATTGCGGCACGGTCGTTCCGTGGCAGGCGGACGTCGGAGAGCCCAAGAGCGCCCTGGGCATTCGCCATACGCCGCTGACGGTGGTGGATGGACTGCTCAAGCTCACGCATGTGTCGCAACTCGAGCGCCCGGAGGACCCGGACTGGTATTTCTTCAATTCGCACTGGCGCAATCAGTCGGTCCTGGAACATCTGCTGTGGGAGGATCGCGGCACGGCGCAGGAGTTCCAAGAGGCCACGCATGTGAGTATTCCTTGCCCCTTCTGTGGTGCGTCCTTTGAGGGCGAGTCGACCCAGCGCGTGTTTGAGTGCCCGTCCTGCGGCAACAAGATCGGCATTGCCGACCTGCTCAAGCCGGGGACGTTTAGCAAGCGTCTGACCATGGGCGTGGGTGCGGAGTATGTGCCGGATCAGGGTATTCCCTGCGAAATCTCGCCGCAGCAGGCACGTGCCAACGCGCTGCAGCTGGTGCGCCAGTACCCGGATGCCTTTGCCGGGCACGACGTGGAAGATGCGATCCAAAACGACATGATGCTCTTCTATTTCCCCATGGCGCTGGCGGACCTGCGCATGATGGCGAGCTTCCCGGGCAAGGGCCTGAGCAAGGAAACCCTGGTGTACTACGAGGTGCTCGACTGGGCATACCCCAGGGCAAACTACCTGGACGTTCGCCTCATGGGCATTTTGGAGCCGTGGGACTTTGCCAAGGTCGGTCCGTTCGATCCCGCCATGCAGGAAGGCGACTTCCGCGTCGTCTCCGTCGATGCATCTACCAAGGACCAGGTGGTCATTGATAAGTTGGCGCTCGACGTTGCGGGCAACGATGCCGAGGCCGTACTGGGGCTCAATAAAAAGAGCATCCGAACCTGGGCGCGCAAGGCCCGCAAGCATAAGGATGGCCTGGTGATGGTGCCGGTCTACTTTGTCGATCGTCCGGCGACGGACAGCCGCGATGGCGAGCAGGTGCGCATTGCCGTAAACGGACAGACGGGCCGCGCGGCCGCGGCGGTGTTTAGCGACAAGCGCGAAACGCATATCGTGGCACCGCTCAACCCGAGCCTGCATCTGTCCGGTGAGAGCACCGTGCATGCCACGCCCATCGAGGTCAAATACGTTAAGTCGCCGTTTCTGTACCAGATCGTGCGCCGTGGAGGCGGCGAGCAACCGCGCCAGGTTGCAGCGGTTGCCGAGGGTTCCTACCGAGAGGAGAAGCCCAAACGCAAGGGCTTGTTCGCTGCGATCTTTGGGAAGTAGGGAAGCGCAGCATGGGACGGCTCGCAGGCATGCGGGCTGCCGTCCGGTAGTTTGGCAGGGGGTAGATGTAAATAAACGGTGGAGCGGCTGCAAAAGAGCCGCCTCGCTGGGCAAAATCAGGTTGTGCCGCGGAACCCGCTCCTCAGCTAGTCACACTTCGGAAGCGCGGGCAACGCAGACGCAAGTGTCTTAAGGGCCGGCTGCAACCGGCCCTTTTCTGTGGCAGCCAATGGGCCCACATCAGACGAAGGTCGCGTTTTTGCCTGTCAGGTCACGCTCGCCAGCCACGGCTAGAATGTCGTTGCCGGCGTCCATGACCGGTATTGTTTCGTAGCGTGCGCCTCAACCGCGGGTGCGCCTGCGACGGCTGCGGTGGTTTCGGTCGCAACGTGCTGCTACCCTTGCGTTTCGCCATTAGTCGCTTCGTTGATGGCGCGGTACTCGGCACTCAGCTCGCGCGCCAGCTCTTCCTTGCTTGGAAGATACGGCAGGTATTTGGCGGTAAACACTTGGTCGTTGTCTTCGGGCAGCGTGTACTCGACGATCGAATCGCTTTTGTCCGCGCAGAGCACGATGCCTATGGGCGGATTGTCGCCTTCGTTCATGAGCTCACGCGTGTAGTAGTTCACATACATTTGCATCTGGCCCAGGTCCTGATGCGTAAGGTCATCGGTCTTAAGGTCGATGAGCACGAAGCAGCGCATCAGATAGTTGTAAAAAACAAGGTCAATATAGAAATGGCGTCCATCAAAGGTGATGCGCTTTTGGCGCGCCTCGAAAGCGAAGCCACGGCCAAGCTCCAGCAGGAACTTCTGAAGATGCGTGATGAGCGCCTGCTCTAGATCGCTCTCGCGAAACGTAGCATCGTCCGAGAAACCTAAAAACTCCAGTACATATGGGTCGCGGATGATATCCTCGGGGCGACGAGCCGGGGCGCTCTCTTGGATTTCCTGGGTGACGGCCTCTTTGTCCTTGCTGGCAAGTAGGCGCTCGCGGAACATGGTGTTGATCTGGCGTTCGAGCTGACGCGTGCTCCAGCGAGAATCGGCGCATTCGTTCATGTACCAGGTGCGAGCTTCGGGGTCAGGAATGCGTATTAACCTGCGGTAATGTGTCCAGCTCAATTCGGGACGCAGTGAGTCCCGAATTGGAAATGCAAGATAGAACTGACGCATTTTGCGCAGCTCTCTTGCTTCAAAACTTTTACCAAAATCCTTGGTAAGTCTGATTGCGAGGGCCTTGAGCAGCGCCTCTCCATACTTGGCGCGCCCCTCTCCGCCCTGTTCATCAACAATACTCTTGCCGATCTCCCAATATGCCTCAACCATCGCAAAGTTAACGGCGGTATAGGCCTTGTCGCGAGCGGCGTTGAGAATCGAGGAGACCTGCTTGTAAAAACCTTCGGGCACGATTGCCGATTCTCCACGGTTTACCAGTTCGCCCATCACTGTCGCCCCACTTTCCTTTTGTGGAATGCGTCTTTATCGCATTTAGTTTAAAGCCTCGCGCGGACACGAATTGCTGTGCTGTCTGACATCTTCGCATGGGGCCTTGCGGTGACTAAAATGTGACCATAGAGGCAGTTTTAGCGAATCCCACGGGAGTGACGCGTATGGACAATAACACGCTGCTATTCCAGGACAAAGGTTCGGGTAGGTATAAAGACGTCAAGATCTACCCCAACCGTATTGAGGTGCTCAAGAAGGGCACTTTTGGTGGCAAGCACACCGAGATTGTCTATCTTAAGGACATTACGGGGGTCAACAGGATCAAGGGCCGCGATGTTTTTCTGCGTAACAGGCTGTTGACTGCTTGTGTTTTTAGCCTGAGCAGCCGTGCGAAGGCCCAGGAGTTTGTTAACGCGCTGAACATGGTGATGTAGCCTATGGCGGCGTTTGGGCCAAGGTAAAAATCGGGGGCACAGAACGGTGTCCTGCGCTCCCCATTGAGTCGATGTGTCTAAAAGGCCGGCTTGCCTATTCGCTACCGTCCCCAGCGTTTTCGCGGTCGTTGGCAAGCATTGCCGCGCCGGCGACCGTTGTCGCTACGGCGGCGGCAGCGAGCCCGGCGGCAATGCCGGAGCCGTCGCCCGTGTCGGCGAGTTTTCCGCCCGAGTTCTTGCCCTTGTTGCCCTTACCGTTCTTATCAGCGCTGCCTGCGTTGGAACCCGTGCCACCGTCGGTGCCGGTGCCGCCTGCACTGCTCGAGGCCGCTACGGTAAAGCTCGCGGCTCCGTCATTAGCAAGCTTGTAGTTTTGCGCCGCGTCGCCCAAAAGACCGTTCGCGCGCACCCAGTACGTTCCCGCGGTAAATGCCTCGCCCTCGACCATTGCCGTGCCCGGAGCGCCGTCCGCGTCGTGCACAAACTCGAGCTGAGCCGTGCAGGCATCGTTTTCGAGTTTGCCCTCGAGCAGCGCCACGACCTTTGTGCGCACATCCTCGCCGGCCTTAAGGCCTTCGAGCCCCTCAAAGTGGGGTGTCAGTGCGCGCGGATCGATATCGATGGGCACGGATCCCTGCAGCCCCGTAACGGTCTCGTTGCCCAAGGCGTCGACATCCACGTATTCGATGGTAAACGCATGGCCCGAAGCCGCCACGTTGAGTACGTTGCTGCTGTCGACAAGGCGGAAATGGCCCTCGCCAACGGTCTTGCCATCCTGGAGCGAGGCATCGCTCAGCGAGTCGCCGTACGTCATGCGCATGCGGGTCGGGAGGCAGCACGAAGCCGACTGCGTGTGCTTCGTATCGTAATTGTAATTGCGCTGGTAGATGCTCCGGGCCAGCGCCGCATCAACAAAGTCGGATGCGATGATGCCAATGTGCTTGAGGTAATCTGACTTTGTATCCTCGGTGCCGCTGGGATTGATGTACGGGCTCTTGTACAGATGCTCGTTGACTACTCGTGCCGAGGTAAAAGGATTGCCTCCGTGCGACAAGCCCGTGCAGCTGGTGTAGTTGATAGACCAGCAACGCTCCTGGACTTGCACCTCGGCCCCGGCATCGTCCACGACGTCCACCTTGTTGCACGTGCGCCCGGTCGTTTCCTTCAGCGCATTATCGACCCAGCTGAGCTTGTCGGTTCCCGTGAGTTTGTACTTGTCCTGGGCATATACCTTGGTGCAATAGGGCTCTTCATTGCCCGTTTCCCCTATGGCTTCAAATCCCCGCGCGTCTTGGACGAGACACATCGACTGCCCGGAATGCGCCTTGATCTTGTCATCCCATTGGGTGAGGTCGAGGCCCCACGTGTGGCCGCTTACGCTGTTGCCGGCGAGCCCAAATCGACGCAGCAGGACGATCTTTCCGCGCACCTCGCCCAGCGTGGGGACGTGGCTCGACGTGTAGAACAGGTTGGGGTTATCGGCCATAACCTTGGCGAAGGCCGTCGTTATGCTTTCGTCGGTAGCCTCATCGTTGCCGCGCGATGCGAGCATGATGAGCGCTTCTGACGGGTTTTCGTTCAAAAACGTTTTGAAGTACCCGATGACATCGGAGAGATGCAGATAGTTCCCGTCTTTTTTGAGTAGGTAGAAAATCCCGTGGTCGATGCCGGGGTCATCGCCCTTTCCGAGCCGGATATCAAAATAGCGAATGCCTTCGAGCAACTGCGTGGGAATGTAATCCTGCTGGCATTTTACTTGCGAGGATTGGGGCTCAGTGTCGTTGTCCACGCTGCAGGTGCCCGAATCGTGCGTACCCGGGATGCTCAGCTCGTCGAGGAACTTGTTGTCGTCGACGTATTTCATCCAACATGGTCCGTCGACGTAGCTGCTGTACGTGATCCAGTCGAGGCTGCTAACCGTGGCATCGTTCTTTTTCATGTCGTAACCGATAAGTTCGAGCTCCCACGGAATGCTCTTACTCTTATGGCAGATCTTATTGTTGTCCTGGTCTTTGCCGTTCGATTCTATTGCCAGGTACTTAATGTCTTTTTTCTCGGTTTCTTTCTCGACCGTGCGGTCTCGGATGATGTAGGTTCCGTTTGATTGACGCTCGAACGCAAAAGCGCGGCTGGGCTTGTTGTCATACTCGCCGCCCCATACGTGGATGACCTTTCCATCTTTGTCCGAGTCGTCGTCGACCGACCAAATGCTGTAGCCCGTCTTTTTATGCTCTTCGAAATTGAGCAAGGTGCGGATGGCGTACCAGTTTGTATCGTCAT
Source organism: uncultured Collinsella sp. (assembly GCA_902497065.1). Lineage (GTDB taxonomy): Bacteria > Actinomycetota > Coriobacteriia > Coriobacteriales > Coriobacteriaceae > Collinsella. Next base: position 153,900 of record CABVDH010000002.1, read on the forward strand.
TCTTGGTCGTTACGTTCTCAAGGATGAGCTTGCTGGACGTGCCGTCGTTAAACAGGTGACAGACGTTGCCGCGAACGTTGCCGTCTTGGTTGACGCTCGCGGTGCGAAAATAGCCCGCGGGGCGAAGGCGAATGACGAAATTGTGGAGGCTGTCCGACGGTGCGGGTGTGTTGTCTGCAAATGCCGCTCGCAGGGGAATGCCCGGCGCTGCGGTTTCGGGCAGGCTTGCAAGTGGTGACAACGCCGCAAGCCCTAGGCCCAGCGTAAACGCTCGGCGGCTGATGGCATGGTGTTCGGTCATAACTTCTCCATTCGCAGAGTGCGGTTATGCGATAGTTTTGGTCACTATACTGCCCAGATGTTTAAAGATGCTGGTTTAATTGTCTGCGCGGCGCAATAAATCGGTGGGCGGACGTGTTGGGGTGTTTGTCGTTTTCGTACTGTTGCCACATTTGGGGCGGTTCCGGCGTCCGGCATCCTCGCGTTCGTCGGCTACAGGCATAAGAAAGGGAGGGTCGGTTTACCGGCCCTCCCTGGGTACGAAGCGCTGGGGTACCGTCGCTTGTTTGCACTGCGACCGTGTTTCCCGTTGCGCTCGCCAGTCGCTTAGCGCTTGATCTCGATATCGTCGAGCTTGACGTCCATGGCCTCGGTCTTGGCCTCGGCGATGTCGTCGGCAAATTCCAGAGACTTCATCATGGTCTCGACGGCGTCCTTGTGCTCCTCGACGTTGTCGATACGCACATACACACTGCCGCCGTCAACGTCGGTGAAGTATTCGGTCGTTACGCCGCCCGAGTGTGTATAGGAAGCGTTGCGCCAAGTCTTGCCGTTGTACTTGACGGGGTCATTCTCGGTCCACTCAAAGCTGGCATTCCACTTTGCCTCGTAGTCGAACAGCTCGTCGGCGTTCTTGTCAGGATCGAAGACGGGGATGAAGCGATCGCTGGCGTGCTCGCTCTCGGTGAACTTAAACTGGGCCCTGTCGGCAGTGTCGCCTGCGACGTCGGTGATCTCGACGCCCTCGGGGACCTCGACCTTAAACCAAATGAAGTCGGTCCTCATATCCACGGCTGGCTTTTCTGCGCCGCCGCCACCGCCACTGCCGGTAGCGCCGCCGCTTCCGCCGCAACCCACCAGGGCAACCGCGGCAAAGAGACTGATGCAGAGGGTGAGAATCGCAAAGGCCTTCTTTTTCATGGTCGTGTCCTCCTCGATCTGTAATCGTCCATGGATTACCTGCCTTTACTGTACGCGTGGACGGCTCGCTAGGGTGGGCCATGTGTCCCATTCTGGGGGCTGGAATTGCGCCGACAAGTGGCAATATGTGCGGTCGCAAAAGAGGGGAGGGCCGATGCTGTCGGCCCTCCCCGGGGTGAGGTGCCCGTTGATTTAATGGGGCGCGCGTGCGTGGGCGTTGCCCCAACAGGTTCCTTGTTTATAGATATGCCTCAGTTTTTGACGTCCGGAAGTCTCGAAAGGTGGGCCATGTGTCCCATGTTTGCGGTGCCGACGCCTATCGTTCGTCATAGAAATCCGCGATGGCCAGGTGCGCTGACGCTCGCGTACTTATGGGCTAGACTTAGCACCATTACGTGATCGATGCGGTCGGCCGGCGTCGGCCGCCCGACCGATATATATGACTTGAAGGTGCGTGTGCGTATGAGCCAAGAGATGATGGATAAAACCTGTCGCGGTTTTGCCGAGGCGCTGGCCGCGCGCGAGCCAGTTCCCGGTGGTGGCAGCGCGAGCGCTTTTGTGGGCGCGCTGGGCGCCTCGCTGTGCGGAATGGTTGCCCGCTACGGTGCGACCAATCCCGCGCTTGCTGATCGTGCGGATGACCTGACGCGTGCGTTTGCCCAGGCAGACGAGTTGGCGCAGGAGCTTGTGGGTCTGGTCGCCGAGGACGTTCGTGCGTACGGCCAGGTGTCCGCTGCGTACGGTATTCCGCGTGAGGACCCGGCCCGACCGGCTGCGATTCAGGATGCGCTGCATGTGGCCGCTATGCCGCCGTATCGCATTATGGATGCCTGCGGGCGCGCACTGGCGCTGCTCGAGGACATGGCCGACAAGGGTTCGCGTCAGCTGCTGTCCGATGTGGCGTGCGGCGCCGTATTCTGCCGCGCCGCCATGCAGGGCGCGAGCTTGACGCTCTTTGCGAACACCACGTCTATGAAGGATCGTGCACGCGCCGAGGAGCTCGAGACGGCGTGTGATGAGTTGCTCGACACATGGTTGCCGCGCGCCGATGCGCTGGCGCGCCGCGCCTCCGACGCTGCAAGAAAGAGGGGATAGCCATGGCTGAGCTACTGAAGGGTGCTCCCGTCGCCCGCGCTTTGACTGAGGAGCTCGCTGCCCGCTGCGCTGCGCTGCGCGAACGCGGTGTTGTTCCGACGCTTGCTATCGTGCGTGTGGGTGAACGCGAGGACGACCTGTCCTACGAGCGCGGTGCCCTCAAGCGCTGCGAGAAGGTTGGCATTGAGGCTCGCCGCGTTTTGCTTCCTGCCGATGTTTCGCAGGACGAGCTGTTGACGGCCGTCGAGGACATCAATACCGATTCGGCTGTTCATGGCTGTCTGATGTTCCGCCCGCTGCCCGCCGGCCTTGACGAGAACGCCGTCGCCGCAGTGCTCGATCCCGCCAAGGACGTTGACTCCATGACGCCGGCTTCACTGCTCACCACGCTTTCGGGGCGCGGCGAGGGTTTTGCCCCCTGCACAGCCGAAGCCGTGCTTGCTTTGCTGGATCATTACGGCGTTGAGCTGGATGGAGCTAAGGTTGCTGTGGTCGGGCGCTCGCTGGTGATCGGGCGTCCTGTTGCCGTCATGCTTACGGCGCGCAATGCCACAGTGACGACGTGCCATACGCATACGCGTGACCTTGCTGCCGAGTGCCGTGCGGCTGATATTGTGGTTGCGGCCGTTGGGCGCGCGCACACGATTGGTGTGGACGCGGTTCGCGAGGGCCAGACGATCATCGATGTTGGCATTAATTGGGATGAGGCTGCCGGAAAGCTGATCGGTGACGTCGATTTTGATGCTGCGGAGCCGGTCGTTAACGCCATCACGCCCGTGCCGGGCGGCGTGGGGGCTGTGACCACCGCGATTCTCGCCAAACACGTGATTGAGGCGGCGGAGCGCGCATCGAAATAGGCGTTTTGGGCTGTTTGAGGGGGTTAGCTATATACCACGTGGTCAAACAATGCCAAATATGAGTACTGTTGCCAAGATAGTCACATATATTTTAGGTTAATTTGGCTCTCTTACGATATTTATTATCGATAGAGAGCCTATTTTATTGGACCTATGGGGAAGTACATCATCTAATTTTTGAACAAATGTAGACTTTCGACACCCATGCGTAGCAAAATTGCTGTTACTAAATTAGTGACAGTACTCATATTTGGCATTTTTTGACCACAGGGGTTGCCAGCGCCGTGGTTTCGCCCTTTTTGCGTCGAAGCGATACACTGTTGCCGTTTGATTTCTTCGCTCAAGGAGGATGCGCATGCCGTGCACAACGATTTTGGTTGGTAAGAACGCGAGCTACGACGGGTCGACGCTGGTTGCCCGCAACGAGGACTCGTCCAACGGGGTGTTTGAGCCCAAGCGCATGCGTGTTGTGCACCCCGACGAGCAGCCGCGTGTCTACACGAGCGTCTTGAGCCACCTGACCGTTGAACTGCCCGATAACCCCATGCGCTATACGAGCGTCCCCGACGTTATCCCCGGCCACGGCATTTGGGCTGAGGCCGGTTTCAACGAGCTCAACGTTGGCATGTCCGCAACCGAGACGCTCACCACCAACGAGCGCGTCCGCGGCGCCGATCCGCTCGTGGACTACGTGCCCGCCAAGGGCAATGAGGGTGAGGACGGCTATGTGCCGGCGCAGCCTGGTGGCCTGGGCGAGGAGGACATGGTGACCCTGGTCCTGCCGTACGCCAAGTCCGCCCGCGACGGCGTTCGTATCCTGGGCGACCTGCTCGAGCGCTACGGCACCTACGAGAACAACGGCATCGCCTTTAGCGATGTGGACGAGATCTGGTGGCTCGAGACCATCGGCGGCCACCACTGGATCGCCAAGCGCGTGCCCGATGACGCCTATGTGACCATGCCCAACCAGCTGGGTATCGACAGCTTTGACCTGGACGACGCCGAGGGCGACCAGGCCGACCACATGTGCTCCGCCGACCTGCGCGCCTGGATGGCCGAGTGGCATCTGGACTTGACGCTGGGCGTCGAGGGCGACGGCCCGGCGACGGTCTTTAACCCGCGCGAGGCCTTTGGCTCGCACAGCGACAGCGACCACGTCTACAACACGCCGCGCGCCTGGTACATGCAGCGCTGCCTCAACCCCAGCGATGTGTGGGACGGCCCCGACGCCGACTACACGCCCGAGAGCGACGACATCCCCTGGAGCCGTGTGCCCGAGCGCAAGGTGACCATCGAGGACATTAAGTACGTACTCTCGAGCCACTACCAGGGCACGGAGTACGACTGCTACGGCAGTAAGGGCACGCCCGCCACGCGCGGCGCCTATCGCCCCATCGGCATCAATCGCAACAGCCAGCTCGCCGTGTTGCAGCTGCGCCCCTATGCGCAGCCGGCGTATCGCGCCGTGCAGTGGATGGCCTTTGGCTCCAACTCGTTTAACGCGCTGGTCCCGCTGTACGCCAACGTCGAGACCATGCCCGAGTACTATGCCGACACGCAGGCTCGCGTGACGTCCGAAAACATCTACTGGGCCAACCGCCTGATCGGCGCCCTGGCCGACGTCCGCTTCCATGAGTGCGGTCGCGCGGTCGAGGATTATCAGGAGAAGGTCGGTGGCATGGGCCACAAGCAGATCCATGACGTTGACGCTGCCGTTGCCGCCCTGCCCGAGGCCGAGGTGCCCGCCGAGCTCGCGCGCGCCAACGAGGCCTTTGCCGAGCTCGTGCGCGTGGAGACCGATGCTCTGTTGGGCAAGGTGCTCTACACCACGAGCTGTGCCATGAAGAACTCCTTCGCGATGAATGACAACGTAAGGTAAAGACGGCCTTGCGGCGAACGAGCGGGACAAACGCCGTCAAAGGCTTCGCCCCGCTCGATTTCTATCTTGGTGATAAAACGATTTTGTGTCGTTCACCCAATCTTGGGTACAAGAACGCCAATGCAGTTGTTTGTGATTGGAGACAACCATGGTTATGAAACTCGATCAGCTTGTTAACGGCGCCATTAACGTGGGCTTTGGCGCTGCCGCCGTTGCTGTTGAAGGCGGTAAGAAGGTCCTCGACGACCTTAATACCAAAGGCGAGCAGGTCCGCAAGGACACCGCCACCCCCGATATCGCCCGCAGTGTGTTCGACATGTTCGAGCAGGCCGGCGGTACCATCTCCGACCTGACCGAGCGTCTGGGCATGCAGGGCGAGACCGCGGCCCAACGCGTGCTCGACGAGCTCATTCTGGCTCGCGTCCGCGTTATGACTGCGCCCGAGCGTACGGCCTTCCTGGCCCATGTGCGCGACATCGTCGATTCGGTCGAGGACAACGTGACCTCGGTGCCCGTCGAGTCCGTTGAGCCCGACGATGCGAAGGATACCGAAGAGGCCGAGTAGCAGCGCAGATGGCAGATTCCACCACCGATTACAACAATCTAGATCCTCTGGGTGACGAGGCGGCGGTTGTCGATGAGGTTGAGGCCGCCGTCTCGGGCGCTCGTAAGAAGCCACGCGCTGTCGATATGGTCCCCGAGGAGCCCGACGCGATGGCGCCGGACGAGGAGTATCAGCTCACACCGGCAGGTCGTCGTGAGCGCATTGGGCAGATCGTTCGCCTGATCAAAAAGTACCGCGTATGGGATAACCTCACGCCGGTGCGTCTGCGTCGTCTGCTCGAAGAGCTCGGTCCCATGTTCGTCAAGATGGGGCAGATTCTGGCTAACCGCTCCGAGATTTTGCCGCAGCGGTTTTGCGACGAGCTCCGTCGCCTGCGCTCCGACGTAGAGCCGGTGCCATATGAGGTAGTGCTCCGCTGTCTGGAAGAGGAATACGGCCAGCGCCTGGGGCAGATGTTCGACGCGATCGACCCCAACCCGCTCGGAAGCGCGTCGCTCGCGCAGGTGCACCGCGCCCGTCTGGTGACCGGCGAGGACGTAGCCGTTAAGGTGCAGCGCCCCGGCGCGCAACAGGTCATGGCGCAGGACATCGACATCATCCGTTCGGTGGTGCGCATCGTTTCCAAGTTCGTCAACACCGATCAGTTTGTTGACCTGCACGGTGTGGTCGAAGAGCTGTGGACCTCATTTCGCGAGGAGACCAACTTTTTGGCCGAGGCCAAAAACCTCAACGATTTCTATGACTTCCACAAAAGCGTGCACGGCGTTTCGTGTCCCAAATCCTACCTGGACCTTTGCACCGAACACGTCGTGGTCATGGACTACATCGACGGCATCTCCATTGCCGATCCCGAGCGCCTGGTGGCCGAGGGCTATGACCTGGAAAAGATCGGCTCGGCGATCGTCGAGGACTATTCGACGCAGGTGCTCGACGACGGCTTTTTCCATGCCGACCCGCATGCGGGAAACATCATCCTCAAGGACGGCATTGTCTACTTTATTGACCTGGGCATGGTCGGGCGCATGTCGAGCCACGACCGCGGTATCGTCAAGGATATGATTTTCGCCGTGGCCGAGGGCGATGTGCCCAAGCTCAAGGATTCGCTCATGCGTTTTGCCGTGACGCGCGGTGATTCGGCCGAGCTCGATCATTCGGCCTTTTTGTCCGATTTGGACTTTATCGTAGCCGACTTTGCAGGACTCGATCTTAAGGACCTGGATATCGGCGAGTTTTTGACCTCGTTGCTAAACCTGGCGCGCAAAAACGACGTTGAGCTGCCGAGCGTGGTGACGATGTTCGCCCGCGGCATGGTGACGCTTGAGGGCCTGCTGACCGAGTACATGCCCAACGTCAACATGATCCAGATCATCCAGACGCATATCAAAAACGAGAAGAGCACCTATGCGCGCGTCCGCGAAATGGGTCGCGATCTTGCCGCGAGCAGCTATCGCGCGGCAAAAGGCTCGCTCGAGGCGGCCGAGTATCTGGGCTTGGCGTCGCGCATGCTCACGCGCGGCCAGCTTAAGGTAAACACGCAGATCATGAGCAGCGACAAGGCGCTGCGGCAGCTGGGTGGAATTATCGACCGCATGTCGATGGCAATTGTGATCGCCGGTCTGTTTATCGGTTCGTCGGTGGTGTACTACGCGCGCATCGAGCCGGTTGTGTTCGGTATCCCGGTGATTGGCTTTATGGGCTACGTGAGCGCGCTGGTACTGGCGCTGATGCTGGGCCGCGAGATCTGGCGCAACAGTCACGGCGGCAAGCGTTAGCGATTCCCCGGAATCAGAGAAAGACGGATCCTTTTGCTCGGCACTCCATCCACGCCCTTTTCTATCGCAAACCATAGCTTTTACCTTGGGCTTCGCCTGTGTGCGGGGCCCTTTTGCGTGCTACCATACTGACAGTAATAATCGATGGCCTAGATGGTGGTGCGGAGACGCACGAACGCGCGGTTTTCCTGCGCGTTTGGGAGAATCGGGGTGCAAGTCCCCGGCTGTACCAGTAACCGTAATTCCTCTTGGCCCGGGATGTTCGCGTCGCAGATCGGACGACGCGCCCGGGTCGGTAAGGTTAAGTCGGATCGCCTCCCATCTTGCACGCGGGCGCGGCGCATGCCGCCGGTACGCGTTGGGCTCTGGAGGGAAGGGGGACCCCGATGGGGGTACTCAAGCGCAATATGCGCGATGATGTGGGGCAGCCGCTGGGCAATGCTCCCAGTGCAGACAGTAGGAGACAAATGGATATGTTTGAGGACGAGTGCCAGCGCGCCTCGCATCGTCGTGGCGCAATTGCGCGCGGTGTAGCAAAGCGCAGCCTGGTGGCATTCCTGGCCTTCGCGATGGCCTTTGGCACCACGCCGGCCCAGCTGTGGGCCGACGGCGTCGAGGGCATTGCCGAGGCTGTGGCTCAGGCTACGACGCCGGGCGAGGACGCGGGAGCTGCGGACGGTGCTGCAGATAACACCGCGGCTGCTACTGGCGCAAACGATTCGGCTGCCGATAAATCCTCCGAAACTGGGGATACGAGTCCAGTCGCGCCTGACAACGCGAGCAATGACGCGCTAGGCGACCCCGCTGCGTCAGACCCCGCTTCGGCCTCTCCGGCGAACGAGGCGTCCGACACCACCGCCGAGACCGGCGATGCGCCCGCGGTGGTCAGCGAGCCCAATGCAGCTAAGGCCGCACCCCGTGCCGCTGCCACGCTTTCCTCTAAAAATGGTGTCAGCGTCGGAAAGAGCCAGTCGCCTTCTCGCTGGACTGGCTCTAACGTCACTGGCTTTATCCAGAGCAATACTACGCTCTATGCGAATGTCTGGACTTCGTCCAGCAAGCGCGCCAGTGTTTCGGGTTGCACCTATCAGTGGCTTGCTGCCGATATCGCCAACAAGAGCGATGCGGACAACTCTGCGTTTGTTGCTGTCGAGGGCCAGACGAGCTCATCGATCGTTCTGGACGATGCCCTGCGCACTCAGCTTAACGGCAAGTGCCTGCGCGTTCGCATTACCGATGCAAGCGGTAACGTTATCTACGGCCCGACTAGGGGCGCCAACAACCAAAAGCTGACGGCAACGACCGCCGTCAAGGCACCCGTTCCTACCAAGACGGCCCTGGATGCAAAGTCTTATGTCCTCATCCAGTCTTCGGCAGACGATTCGAGTTCGATTTCGTCCGTTAAGGCAGAGACACTGAACCCTGGCACTACGCTTTGGGCGAATGCCTATGACGGCGAAGCGGTTCCCAACAAGCGTATTGCGGCACAGGCCGGCTGGACCTATCAGTGGCTTGCGTCTGACGTGCGCGATGCCGAGGATTCCGCCTATCAGGCAATTCCGGGCCAGACCGACCAGTCGCTGACGATCACGGATGAACTCGCATCGCAGCTTGCGGGCAAGTACATTCGCGTTAAGGTTGTCGGTGACGGTCAAGAGCTGTTCGGCCCGAGCAGCTCTTTAAAGACGCCCTCGTCTGTTGACTACAATACTCCGGGTCCTGTTGCCGCGAGCGGCCAGATCGCATTAGACCATATCGTTCTTGCTTATAACGGTGCCGAATTTGGCAACGATTACGAGAGCGTTCCGAGTGCCAACGTCGGCGACACGATTAAGGCTGCTGCCTACTACCTCAACTACGACACGCCGACTGTCCTCTACGGTTCCGACAAGGTCGATTTTTCTTGGTGGGTGGCCGATTCCGCCGACGGCTCGTTCGAGCAGGTTGCAACTGGTGACACCTACACGGTTACCAAGGAGTGCGCGAACCGCTACCTCAAGGTTGTCGCTAAGGCCAAGAAGGGTATCCCCGGCTCTGATAGCTGTGAGACCAAGGCGGGCCGCATTCTGCCCAAGGGCGCGACGACGCTCGATTCAGTTGCATTTACCAATGCGAGCAAGGGCGCCAAGGACACTGGCTCTACGATTGAGGCGTGCGCCTACAAGGCGGTCGATTACTCGTCTGAGCCGGTTACCGAGGGCGTTACCTACACGTGGCGTTGGTCCTCTGTCGACCCGTCTTCCTCTGCGTTTGATGCGAAGACCGACTGGCATGTGGTCGAGGGCAAAACCGACAGCAGCTTTACGATTCCCGATGACTACGCCAAGCGCTGGGTGAGCGTGTCGGCCACTGCGGGCGATAACACCGTAGAGGCGACTACTGCTGTGGCCGTTAAGGCCGCAGGCTCGCACGAGCTGTTCCTGACGTATCTCAAAAAGATCGTCGGCGATCAGAGCGATGACGCCAAGTTTGTCTACAAGAGTGGCGAAAAGATCGGTGTTACTGCATTCGAGAAGACGCCTGCAGGAACAAAGGGTGCCGAGCTTACATCTGATCAACTGACCTATACGTGGCAGATTGCCGATAGCTCCCAGGGTCCGTTCACGACGCTGACGGATGAGAACGCCCATAGGCCGTCGTTCGTAATTTCGCAAAAGTACGTCGGCAAGTACCTCAAGTGCATCGTCGACGGTGGCTACAACACCGACTATGCCTCCACACGTTATGCCATCGCTAAGGGTGAAGATGCCAAGGCGTATACCCTGACATCGGTTAATGTCGCTTCGAGCGGCAACCTTGCACAGGTCGGCGGAACGCTTACCCCTACTGCCAATTACATGGCAACGGGCGATTGGGGCGATTACGAGACGGCACTCCCCGAGGGCTCCCTCGTCGATTACCGCTGGTATCTCGCCGATGACGCTGAGGGCACAAATGCCCACGAGCTGTTTGGCGCCGACGAAACGACCGGCGCGATCACGCTTCCCGCCTCGGCTGAGGGCAAATACGCCTATGTCGTGGCAAACGCCGGCAACAACGATGTCAAGAGCACCGCTTGGCTCGTTAATTCTTCCGACGAAAAGTCTCTTTCCGTTAACGTCAGGGTTGTAGGCGTAAGCAAACACGATGTCGGTCAGTCCTATGACCTTGTGGACTGGGTGCCGACGGCCTCGTTTGAGTGGTCGAGTACCCAAAAAATGTCTGCCTGGGACATCTTTGCCAAGGTGCTTGACGACGCCGGCTATAGCTATAGCACGGACGGTGGCGTTCCCTATTCGGTTACGAACCCCGATAAGTCCCAGACGCTCGCGACGGAAAACACGGCGTCCGGCTATAAGTACTGGCGTTTTGATATTAATGGCAAGGCTGCCAACTCTTATGCCACGGGCTACTACCCGAGCGATGGCGACACGCTCGAGCTGGTGTACGAGGATCCCACGGGCGCGGTTTCCACGCAGGTTTCCGCGACGTGTTCGGTCGTCGGCACCGACGCCAAGGGTGCTCAGCAGACCTGGGCTGTCGCTCAGAACATTACGCTGAAGAAAGGCTCGACTGCGGCCGACCTCTCCGAACAGCTTTTCAAGCAGACTGGCCTTAAGGCCGACTACGACCCCGATGGCAGCTGGGGTTGGGCGCTCAACTCGATCACGTCGCCCTTCGACTCCGACCGCACGCTCGCCTACGACTCGGCGACCGGCGCGTACTGGCAGCTGTTCATCAACGGCAAGTCCTCCATGGTCGGCGCCGGCGGCTACACGCTCAAGGCCGGCGACTCCGTCGTCTGGTGCTACTCGAAGTACAACGACCCCGCTCCTGCCGATCAGCTTTCGGTAAGCTGCACCGTTATCGGCCAGGATGCTTCGGGCGCCCAGCAGACGTGGGCACAGCCTACGACAGCTCTCGTGGACGAGGGAACAACCGCTGCTGACCTTTCCGAGCAGATCTTTAAAAAGTCTGGCATTGGCGCCAAAACGGGGGAGAGCTCGTTTGGCTGGTATCTCGAGTCGCTGACCTCGCCGTTCGAAAAGAACGTGACCCTCTCGAGCGAGAAGGTTGACGAAAACACCTGGAAATATTGGCAGTTCTTTGTCAATGGCAAGCCTGTTGATGTTGGTGCGGGCGCCTATACGCTTAAGGCAAGCGACGAGATTGCTTGGGTCTATGGCTCCGACGGCACCATGCCTGGTCAGGTCTCCGTTTCGATGGAGATCATCGGCAAGAAGGACGATAAGGCTCAGCGCTGGACTGATCCTTCGATGCAGGTGTTCGTTGAGGGCACGACGATTAAGGATGCATCTGCTGCCTATTTCGATGCCCTGGGCATTGATTCCGTGATGCTCAATGATGGCGGCTATTGGAATGTCCATAGCCTCGTGTCCCCGCTTGATGGCACAAAGCTGACGGGCTCCTGGTCGTTCTTTGTAAACGGGGACCCCGGGACTCAGCTCGATGGTGACTACGCGCTCAAGTCGGGCGACAAGATCGTCTGGGCATATGCTGCCGGCGACACGGTGCCCAATCCTGACGAAATCGTCGTGGATCCGAGCGCTTCGCGCCCGACCGATTGGAAAGCCGACTGGAACGGCAATTCCAATGCGGTGGTCGAGAACGTGTCCACCCCTACGGGCGCGCTGGCAAGCTCTTGGACGTTCGATTGGAAGGCCTACTCGGGCGCCACGTATCCCAACGCGAGCGAGCCGATTGTCGTAAACGGCAACGTGTATCTCGCCGTCAACAAGCGCTTGCTTAAGATCGACGCAGAGTCGGGCAAGGTGCTTGCCGAGTCGAACCTTAAGACTACGATTGGCTACACGACGCGTCCGATTTATACGAACGGCTTGGTCATCGTCCCGCTCGATGGCGGTGCGGTCCAGGCTCTGACGGCCGATACGCTCACGACGGTTTGGGTTGCCGACCCTGTGAGCAAAACTGCTCAGTCGAATTCTCAGCTGACGGTCGATGGCAACTATCTCTATGTCGGCACCGTTGATGTCGACTATGGTAAGGGCGTGTATAACAACGGCCATCTGACGCGCATCAATATCCTGACCGGTGCCGTTTCCTGGCAGCACGTCAACGCCGATGAGGGTTATTACTGGACGGGTGCTACCGTGGGTGACGGCTTTATTCTGGTTCCCACCAGCGCCGGTACCGTTGAGATGCTCGGCAAGTCTTCGGGCGCTGTGCTTGGAAGCGTTTCCGTTGGGGCTATCGTTAACTCCTCCTGTGTGCTCTCCGCCGACGGTAGCCATGCTTATCTGATTTCGCGCGATGGCAAGCTGCACGTTTTGGCGATTTCTGACGGTAGTTCGCGTGGTGCGGATGCCGCTTCGCGCATTTCCGAAGAGCGCGTCGTCGACCTGGGTCTTACGGGATGCGCCTGCATGCCTACGCTGTATGGCAACAAGCTGATTGTCGGCGGCGAGGTTTCCGGTGGCTCTGCGCTGGCGATTGTCGACCTTGATAATGACTTTGCTACGACGTTGGTTTCGTCTGCTGATGGCTCCGCGCTTCCCATCGGCGGCATCAAGGGTGCACCGCTCGTGAGCGCCCAGGCAGATGGCACGTATGTCTACTTCACGGTTAACTACGGTGCGACTTCCGACTATGTGAACTACACCTCGGGCGGCGGTGTCTATCGCTACAAGCTGGGTGACGCGCAGGCGACCGGTGCGTTTAGCGCAACGGGACACAACAACTACTGCGACTCGCCGATTGCCTGCGACGCCAAGGGCAACCTCTACTACATCAACGATTCCGGCACGTTGTTCAAGCTGAATGGTGGCGTTAAGGTCTCGTTCGAGACTGGCGATGGTTCCAAGGTCGATTTCCAGACTACGGCCGACGGCAAGCTGGTTAAGCCTGCCGATCCGACGCGTGAGGGCTACACCTTCGGTGGCTGGTACACCGATGAGGCTTGCACGGAGGCGTATGACTTCAGCACGCCGGTGACGGCCGATATGACGCTGTATGCCAAGTGGACCAAGAACGCCGTTAACCCTGACGGCAATGGCGGTTCTGGCTCTAACGGTGGCAGCGGCTCCGGCACTGGTGCTGGTACCGGCACGGGCGCTGGCGCGGGCACTGGCTCCGGCTCGAAGGGTGGCGCTGTCGCCCCGGGTCAGAAGCCGGTGACCAAGACGACGGTGTCGACCAAGACCGGGACCAAGGACAACAAGTCCGACAAGAAGGACTCCGACAAGTCCGACAAGAAGGACGAGAAGAAGTCTGACAAGAAGGACGGCAAGTCCGACAAGAAGTCCGACTCCAAGTCCGACAAGGCATCCGCTTCCACGACCACTGCCAAGAAGTCCACTGAGGCTTCCGCGCAGGAGTCTGGCCTCAACCCGCTCGCTATTGTCGGCATCGCGGCCGGCGTGATCGGCCTCGCGCTCATCGCCGTCTTCATGCTGACCAAGCGCGGCAAGGGTGACGGTAATGCCCGATAAGCCCAAGGAGACCAACGGGCAGCAGCCCGACTCCTCGTTTATCCAGCTCGACGATGCAAAGCAAAAGGGCGCCGCTTCGGCGGCGTCCGCCCCGCGGCGCAAGGCACTTGTCGGCGTTTTTACGGCTGCTTGCGTTGCCCTGATTGTCGTCTCGCTGGGGTTTGTCCATCCCTCCACAAGCGGTGCCTGGTCCATCGACTGGATCGTTCAGGCCGTGACGGGGGAGAGCGTCGTTGCCAACGACGCCAGGGGAGCTGGCTCGGCTGCTGCTTCTGGCAAAGCTGACTCTAAGAACTCCAAGGCTTCGGGCGATGCGAAAGATAAGTCCAAGGACTCGGGTGACGCCAAGGGCGATTCCGAGTCTTCGAACAAGAGCTCGGATAAAAACTCGGATGGCAAAAAGTCTGAAGACCAGCGTGGCAAGAAGTCTGGCGATGTATCGGCTGCTCAGAATACCGAAACTGCCGATACTTCTAACACGTCTGGTGGTACCTCTTCGGGCGGCGGCCAATCGTCTGGCGGCGCCTCTGCTTCTAACGGCGGAACCGCCTCCTCGGGCGGCCAGGGCGGCACGCAGGAGCCCAGTTACGTCACGGTGACGGTTGCGGTCACATCGAGCGCCGTGGGCAATCCTGTGTCCGCCGGCGGCACCTATACCTTTAACGAAGGTGCCACCGTCTACGACGCCCTATGCGCGCTCGGGCTTTCCGTCAACGCACACGGCTCATCGTACGGCACGTATGTCGCCGCGATCGGCGGTTTGGCCGAGAAGCAGTATGGCGGCACGAGCGGTTGGATGTACTCTGTCAACGGCTCGACGCCCATGACGGCCTGCAGCAACTACGTTCTCTCCAACGGCGACAACGTCGTCTGGTATTACGTAACAGGCTAGGGATCTCAACATAACGCACGGAACGGGCAGCTCGGACAAACATCCAGGCCGCCCGTTTTTTGATGCGAATGGGACGGAGTTTCCCAATCGAGGCTCAACCGGAAAGCGCGTCCCACTCTGGAGGCGGATTCCGGGATGCACTTTCCGCTTGAGTGGCGTTGCGGAAACTGTGTCCCGCTTTGAGGCCTCAATCTGGGACGCGCTTTCCGGAACGGCGCCCATGGGGAAGGCGCGTCCCATTTCGGCACCGTGGCCCGTCCCGTACGTCTTCCTCGACAGCCTCGTCAAACAAAAAAACCGGCTGGAACGTGAATTCCAACCGGTTATATATTCAAGCAAATGTCGAATCGACTATGACTGCGCGCCTTCGAGGAAGAAGCGGCGGCTGAAGTAGTTGTACCAGGTGACCAGGAACGTGGCGATGGCCTTCATGGCCTGGTAGCCGATGCTCAAAAACGTGACGCCCACAAACATGTACAGGTCGTTGAGGCCCAGACCGATCACCGACAGGATGGTGAAGATCGTGAACTCGCGCTTGCGGCTCATGCCCTCGCGGTGATCGAACACGTACTTCATGCTGAGCCAGTAGTTGACCACGACGGACGTGATAAACGAGATCGTGGTGCTCATCAAAAAGTCGAGGTGGAACAGCTCGACGAGCGCAACGAGCATGCCCCAGTCGATGCCAAAGGAGATAAGACCCACGACAGCAAACTTGAGGAACTGCTTAGTATGAGGTTGTGCCAGTGCCTTGCGCACGCAATCACATCCAATGCGTTGATGAATCGAGCAGAGGATACTTTAGAGCTTTTGCATGGGAAACGTAAGGTCTTTGGCAAGAACTATACGAACTCGCCAAATATTCAAGAGCTAATCCGCAAACGTTGAAAATTTGCCCGTAAACGAGCGGCGCCCACGGACGATGCTTCGCTGAGCGCGCGTCGACTGTGGGCGCCGTAAGGCTATCGGGATGTCGAGCTACTTAGTCTCCTCGCCCTCCAGGAAGATCTTTCGGGTCACAAAGTTGTAGACCATAACAAGCGCGGTGGCGCAAATCTTGGCGATATTGGCCTCGAGCCCCAGGCCGGCGTTGAGCGCCAGCACGATACCGTCGTTGAGGGCCAAACCGATCACGGACAGCACGACAAAGATGATGAACTCGCGGCGGCGACTCATGCCCTCCTTGTGCGCAAACACGTACTTCATGCTCGCGACGTAGTTAAAGATGAGCGAGACGATAAAGCCGCTGGTATTGGCGATCAGGATGTTAAGGCCCAGGCCGTAGTGGAGCAGATTCATGATGCCAAAGTCGATGACCGTGGCGACGACGCCGACGACGCCAAACTTCATGATCTGCGCAAGGAGCTTTTGCATGGTACCTGCCTTAGGGTGGCGCCGGAGCGCCGCGGGGATGACAAACTCAGCAAGTTTAGCCAATCCCCGCGGGTGGTGCTAGGCGCGCTCCTCGATAGCACCGTTTCTATATGCATCGAGCAGCTGACGCAGGTCCTGGATTTGGCTGCGGATCTTGGCGCCAGTATCGGTGTCGCTCACCATGCGGCGACGGTCTGCTTGGTCAAAACGGTTGGTCTCGCTTTCGATGTCCACGTTGCGCGTGAGTGCCTCGGCAACCGTCGTAAAGGCCCGGTGCGACTTGAGGCGGCAGCCGCGCGAGCTCGAGATGAGCGTATAGCCGGCGATACCCGTCTTGGGATGGTAAGCGCGGCAGAAGCCGCCATCGATGACCAGCAGCTTGCCCTCGGCGCGGATGGGTTGCTCGCCCTTGGTGGTTTTAACGGGCGTGTGGCCGTTGATGATGTGGCCGGTCGGCGAGCAGGCCATGGGGGCAACGCCGAACTCGCGCATGATGTCATCGCAGACCGAGGGCGACTTGGTAAGCGTGAAGTACGGGTCCATCGGCTCGACCCAGGTGCTCTTATCGGCGATATAGGCGCGCTCAAAGGTACGCACCAGGCGTCCGCTGGCGGGCGAGTTAAAGCCGATCCACAGGTACCACATCCAGTCGAGGGCGTCGCGGTCGCCCACGCGCCAGGCGCGGCGGGCGATGTGGTCGCAAAAATCAAGATAATCGCGCCCGGCGTGCCAGGTGCCCAGACAGTTCATGCTGCTAAAGGTGCCGTCTTCGTTGAGCGGCACGCAGCCATGGAACAGCAGGTTGCCGTTGGTGACCT
Organism: uncultured Collinsella sp.; assembly: GCA_902497065.1. Classification (GTDB taxonomy): domain Bacteria; phylum Actinomycetota; class Coriobacteriia; order Coriobacteriales; family Coriobacteriaceae; genus Collinsella. The sequence continues at coordinate 170,801 of CABVDH010000002.1, forward strand.
TGTACATCGAGCCATGGGTGTAGAGGAAATCGATATGGCGATGCAGGTGATCGGCGGTGACAAACTCGGACACGAGCTTGTCGATGATGTGCTGCTCCTGGGGCGTGAGCGTATAGGGGTCCGCCGGATCGACGGTGGGGAAGTCGTTGGTCGTGAGCGGCCACACGCTGCCGTCGGCGAGCGTGACCGTGCCGGTGTCGTGTTCGATCTTGTCGAGTAACAGGCGGTCGGTCATGTCGAACTCGGGGTGGCGCTGGATAATCTGGCCCTCGAGCTTAAAGAGCAGCACGTTGATGGCCTTGATCAGCGGGGTGATGGACTCACCGGCGGTGTAGGTGGCATCGGCAAAGGCGACGAGCTCACGCAGCGAGATGCCGTAGTCGTTCTCGAGGATCTCGTAGTTGTCGTAGCGTAAGTTGTTGCGCAATACCGTGGCGATGCAGGCGGGCTCACCGGCCGCCCCCATCCACAGCAGGTCGTGGTTGCCCCACTGGATGTCGAGCGAATGATAGGTGAGCAAGCGGTCCATAATCTTGGCAGCGCCGCCGCCACGGTCGAAGATATCGCCCACCAGGTGCAGGTGGTCGACGGCCAGGCGCTTGATGAGCGAAGCGAGCGACTCGATAAAGTCGTCGGCGCTTGCGGTCTCTAGGATGGACTCAACGATGCGCTCGTGATAACGCACGCGATAGTTGTTCTCGTCCGGATGCGTGTGCAGCAACTCGTCGATGATGTAGGCGTAATCGCGCGGGATGGCCTTACGTACCTTGGAGCGCGTATAGCGGCTCGAAAGCGAGCGGGCAACCACAATGAGTTGGTCGAGCATTGTCTTGTACCAGGTGGGGGAGTCCTCGCGCCGGCTGCGGACCAGCTCGATCTTCTCGCGCGGGTAGTAGATGAGCGTGCACAGCTCGCCCTTTTCGTCAAAGGAGAGCGTGTCGCCAAAGATCTCGTCGACATGTTCGCGCACGACACCCGAGCAGTTGTTGAGGATGTGCATAAAGGCTTCGTACTCGCCGTGCACGTCGCTCATAAAATGCTCGGTGCCTTTGGGCAGGTTGAGAATGGCCGAGAGATTGATGATCTCGGTAAACGCGGATTGCTCGGTAGGAAATTGTCTCGACAGCAGGCGCAGATACTTAAAGTCTTGCGGGTTGCGATCGAATGTGACCATGAAACACCTTCCGATGGGGCTGGTAAAACTGATAAACAGCGTCAAACGTTTATCAGTATGCGCCGCTTTTGTTTCGATTTTGCGCCAGCGGCTGAATTGTCGGCTGAATGGTTTGGTAAATCGATTTAGTGAAGGTAGATGTGTTGGTTGGGTGGAGACGACAGAGGGTGTTTTCTCAGATATTTATGCGTGGGGCCGGTGGAGACGATGGTGGTAAAGATGTTCACTATTTTTGGTTCGATTTGGTAAATAGTGGACATATGTACCGCATTTAGGCTCACTGTGCGATAATTTGCGCAACAATGAGTAAGGAGCCTCATATGAGTGATTTTGTCCTGACCTGTGAATCCGCCGCCGACCGAACCCGTGAGTTCTTTGCGTCGCGCAATATCCCTGTCGTGTGTTTTCATTACGAGATCGACGATGTTGTCTATACGGACGATCTGTATCAGTCGATTACGCCGGACAAGTTTTTTGCCCAGATTGCCGCGGGCGCCATGCCCAAGACGTCTCAGGTGAGCGTGGGTGAGTACGAGGAGTTTTGGGAGCCGTTTGTTACCGAGGGTAAAGACGTGCTGCACCTGACGTTGTCGTCGGGTATTTCGGGTACGTATGGTTCGGCTTGCGTTGCGGCACAGATGCTCGCGGATCGCTATCCCCAGGGCGGCAAGGTGCGTGTCATCGATTCACTGGGGGCGTCTTCGGGCTTTGGCCTATTGCTGGAATATGCCGCCGACGTTCGCGATAGCGGCGCTTCGCTCGATGAGACGGCCGCTTGGATTGAGGAGCATAAACTCAACCTGCACCACTGGTTCTTCTCGACCGATCTGTCGAGCTACCTGCGTGGCGGTCGCATTTCGGCCGCGAGCGCGATCATCGGCACGGCGCTTAAGATTTGCCCACTTATGACGGTAGATTGCGAAGGTGGGCTGTCGCCACGTGAGAAGATCCGCACCAAGAAGCGCGCGATTTCCGAGATGGCTAAGACCATGATGGCACACATGCAGGACGGTGCGGATTATTCGGGTAAGTGCGTCTTGTCCCATTCGGCGTGCCGCGAGGATGCCGAGGCCGTTGCGGCGCTGATTGAGGAACAGGTTCCGCAGCTCAAAGGCAAGATTGAGATCAACAATATCGGTGCTCTGATCGGTTCGCACACCGGGCCTGGTACGGTGGCGCTCTTCTTTATGGGCGACAAGCGCGTGGATTAATTCGCCCCATCACGTCGTGCACGATTGCTCAAACGAAAACGGCCCGTCTCACGTTTGTGGGGCGGGCCTTGCTGTTGCGGTTAGCGTTTCTTGCCGCGGAAGAAGAAGCCGTGCAGCGAGGGCTTGAGTCCACGGTTGGCGCGACGCTCCTCGATATGATCGTGGATCGAAGCGACGCGTTCGATAACCTCGTCGGGAATCGGCACGTCGGGATTCATGTTCTCGACCTGGCTGACCTCGGCGGCGGCGACCTGGTCGATAATGGGCACATCGTCGCGCGAGATGACGGGCGTGGCGTCTTCTTTCATCTTGCGGTAGCGCTGCATCATGTCGGTCTGCAGCTGCTGGGCCGAAGGCGGCGTCCAAATGATGGCGTTGGCACCGGCGGCGATGGTCTCGCGGATGCTCTCGGGCGTCTTGCCGCCCGGCGCGATGAGCGGCAGATTGGGATAGTGCTCGCGCAGTTCACGCAGGACCTGGGGCGTGTTTTTGCCGGCCGCGATGTTGAGGATCTTGGCTCCGGCGCGCACTTTGGCATGCGCATCATCGTCGCAACGTACGACCGTGGCGATGACGGGGATGTCGGCGATGTTGGTGATATGCTCGACCATCTCGGCAGTGGCGGGGGAGTTGACCACACAGCCCGCCGCGCCCTGCATCTCGGAGACGGCTGCCATCTGTACGGAGCGCTTACCGGTCGTAGTTCCGCCACCCACGCCTACAAAGACCGGGCACTCGGCGACGGTCAACAGCGCCTGCGTAATGGCAGGCTGTGGCGTGAAGGGGTATACGGCAAAGACGGCATCGGCGTTGGAGTTGCGGATGACCGCGACGTCGGTGGTGTAGATAAGCGACTTGATGCGACGGCCGAAGAGCGTGAAGCCGCTGGCCTCCTCGATCTCGTCGGGCATGCGGAGGGCCGCCTTGCGCAGACGCCCGTCAATGGGCAGCGGCTCCATGGGGAGCAGTCCGTTGGGGGTCACGGCTACCTGGGGCTCGGTGAACTCGTCTGCGAGCTCGACCTCGGAAAAATCGACCGAGGCGACGATGTCCTCGTGAACCTCGGCAGGAACATCGATGGGGGTCTGGTCGTTAGTCGCGGCAGGCGCGTCGAAGGAACTGGTGCCGACAAAGGCGTCGACGCGCTCGTTCAAATCGTTGAGAGTATCCATGGGGGCTCGATTCTATGCGATGGTGGCCGGCGGGGTGCCGACAGCGTTGTGCTTGCTAAATCGTTTGACGAGTTGATTTTTCCCCGCCGCGCCATCCGTTAGACCGAAGGACCGGCGAACGTGAAGGAGCTGTGGTGGCGGGTATTGAGGTGCTATCTTGAATGTCCCGTATGCAATAGAAAGGTGACGCGGTATGGATTTCACGGCAATGTTGGGCTCGATTGGCCTGTGTGTGGGCGCAATCGTTGCCGCCGCAGTCATCTACTTGGTGGTCACGGCCATTAAGGGAAAAAGGGCCGAGCGCAAGGAACGGGAAGCACTTAAGCAGCACCGTGACCAGCAGGACAAGCGCGCACGGAGATAGTTTGTTGAGTTTTGAATCCGTGCGCTAGCTGCGTTTTCGGATCAGGGCGATGTAGAAGCCCTCAAAGTCGCGGCTAGGCGGAATGGTCAGCGTACCGGGCATACCGTTGACGACGGCCGAGACATGGCCGGCAGCGATGGCCTCGGTGAGGGCGTTGCCCTCGACGCGTGGCTCTTCGCCAGCTTCCTGGGCGCGGCGCGTTTCACTTTCGCTCGGCGTGCCGTCGAGGGGGATGAGCTCGCAGTCCATATGCTTGTCGAGGGCCTCTTGCAGGGCGTCCTCGTTTTCCTGCGGCATAATCGAACAAGTGGAATAGACGAGCGTGCCGCCCGGCTTGAGGGCGCCCATGGCGCGGTCCAGAAGTGCGCGCTGCGAGCGGGCGCACTTGTCAAGCAGCTGCTCGGTCAGGCCGCGCAGGCTCTTTTCGTTGCCGCTGATGACGGTGCCCGTGCCGGTGCAGGGGGCGTCGAGCAGGATACGGTCAAAGCGGAAGAATTCGTCGAGCTCGCGTGCGTCGATACGCATGACGGGCACGTTTTTGGCGCCCTGGCGATGGAGGTTTGATTCGAGCTTTTCGGCGCGGGGAATGCTCATCTCGCAGGCCGTGAGGTGCGCCTGTCCCTGCGTGAGGGCGGCAATCTGCGTCGTCTTGCCGCCAGGGGCTGCGCACATGTCCAGGATGTCCTCGCCGGCTTGAGCGCCCAGGACCAACGGCGGCATCATGGACGACAGGCTTTGCAAGTAGATTTTGCCGTCACGGTAGATGTCGAGGTCCCATAGGTCGGAAACCTGGGCCTCGGGCAGGATGAAGGCATCCCGGTACCAGGTAACGGTTTGGTGTGCGATGCCGGCCTCGTCGAGTGCGGCAGCGATGTCTTCGGCGGTCGCCTTGAGCGTGTTGGCGCGCAGCGTGACCGGGCGCGTGGCCGCAGCGCCAAAGCCTTCGATCATGAGCTCGGCATCGGCGGGTGCATAGGCGCCGGCGACCGTGTCGACCATAAAGCGCGGCAGGTCGGCGGCGGAGTGTTGGGCGGCAAGCTGGTCGGAAAGCTCGGTAGCAGCAAACTGCCTGAGCTTGAGCTCGGCTTTGACCTGCTTTTTCTGCTTACGACGACGCGGCTTGGACATCCGTCTTTCCTTCCCGTCCCAAATTGATTACTTTCCAGGCACGCTGCTGCTGGCGTGCTTTAGTACTGGCTCTCGTGCTTGCTAAAGAAGTCGAAGCGCGGGGGCAGCGGCTTCACGCGGTGCTCGCCGGGCTTCTCACCCAGGCTCTCCACAAACTCGTCCGTGGAGGCAAAGATGTTGTCCCAGCTAAAGAAGGCGACCGGATCGATGCCGAAGTACTCGCAGATGAGCTCGCAGCCGGCCGGGACGATGCCGTGCATGAGCACGGTTGCCACGCGCAGCTCGGTAAAGGCGTCGACCAAGGCCTGCGTCATCGCGGTATTGGCTGGCTCGCCCTCAAGCTTGTTGGCGGCCTTGGAGGCGTCGCTCCAGCGCTTGTTGGCGGCGCGCAGGTAGTCGTCGCACACGGCGAGCGCGCGGTGCGTCTCGAACTTGTACATGGCCTGCTCAAAGGCAAGGGCTGCCTGCTCGGCGGCTTCGACCACGGTGGCGGAGGCGGCACCGGCGGGGATGCAGCCGTTGCGATAGGGGCTCTCGTCGCCCTCCTTGATGGCGACGCCATAGAAGCAACTGCGGGCCAGGCGGTTGAAGACGCCGGTCAAAAGGGCGCTCTCCTTAAGGGCCGGGTCGATAACGCGCTTGTCGTCGCAGGCGCGCACCTCGTTGCCGTCCTTGTCCTTGCCGGTCACGCGCGTGTCGTATGCCTTGGGGCTAAAGCTTACCGGCTTCTCGGACAGGCCGAGCGACAGCCAGTGCGCGCGCATCTGCTCGCAGGTGTAGTGGTTGAGCAGGTCGTCTGCCGGCGGGGGAGGCGTCTGCGAGGACGAGCTGGCCTTTTTGCCCATGTAGAGCAGGTGGTAACAGGCGCTGACGGTGCTCTGCGTGAGGTTCCAACCCAGGGCCTCCCACATGGCGGTCTGCGCGATGCAGTAGAAGTAGATGTTGTCCTGGCCGATGAACTGGTAGATCTGCGCGTCGTCCGAGCACCACCAGTCGCGCCAGTCGAGTGAGCTGTGCTGATAGGTGGGCGCGGGGACCTGCGTGGAATCGGCGGAGGGCTCGCCCATGAGGGCGGCATCCTGGGCGGCGACACCCTCAGTTACGCCGGCGGCCTTGGCATCGCGTGCGAGCACGGTGCGCGTATAGCTGATGGGCGCCCACAGGCTCTCGGGCCAGCACCAGCAGGTGACGTCGTTCACGCCGTCGACCTCGGGCACCGGAACGCCCCAGTCGATGTTGCCGGTGATGCGGAAGGGCACGAGCGCCTTGCCGCTACGGAAGCGCACACCGCCGTTGGCGAGCACCGCGTGGGCGTCGTCGCGCTCCTTCCAGCTGGGGAAGGTGACGGTAAAGCTGCTCTTGTTGCCCTCGGGCTCCAGCACGGTGTGCTCGGGGAGCTGGTCCTCGACGGCGTCGAAGGCCTCGCGGAACTTGTTCTGGATGTAGAGCTGTGCCGGCAGCAGCCACTCTTCCATGGTCCTGGAGACCACGGAGCGAACCTGCGGGTTCTGGGCGAGCTTGGCGGTGTAGGTCTTCATAAAGTCGAGGTAGGCCGGCAGGTCGAAGTAGAGGTTGTCGACCGGGCGCAGCTCGGGCACCTCGCCGGTGAGCTGGCTCTTGGGAGCGATGAGCTCCTCGGGCTCAAACTGGTGACCCAGGTCGCACTCGTCGGCGTAGGCTTTCTCGGACTTGCAGCCCTGGATGGGGCAGCGACCGATCACCTGGCGGCCGTTGAGGAACGTACCGGCCTTGGCATCGTAGAACTGCAGCGTGGAGCGCTTGGAGATGGTGCCCTGCTCGTGCAGGCGCTCGATAATCTCGGCGGTCACCTCGTTGTGAATCTGCGCAGCCGGCTCAAGGCCCGAGCCGCCGTAGATATCGCAGCTGATGTTGTAGTTGTTGAGGGTCGCGGCCTGGCGGGAGTGATTGGACTCGACATACTCGCCGATGGACTTGTCGTAGCCTTCGTTCTCCTTGAGCTTGCGGTAGCTCTCCATGATGGGCGAGCCGTAGCAGTCGGTGCCCGAGGTGAAGATGACGTTCTCGCGGCCCAGACGGTCGCGCAGGAAGCGGGCGAAGAAGTCGGCCGGGACAAAGACGCCGCCAACGTGGCCAAAGTGAAGGCCCTTGTTGCCGTAGGGCTCGCCGGCGGTAACGATGGCGCGGCGAGGCCAGCTGGGACGGTCGTTCATGGAGTATTTGGATGCCATGGGACTCCTTCGCGTATGGTGAGAGCGCGGCCGGGCGCAAGGCCTGGCGACGCGGTGGTCAATTCGTGCATATCGTTCGACATTATCGCACATGCGGGCGGGTACGTGGCAGGGGCGCTATCCTAAGATGTTATGAATGAGATTTCCAACATACATGCGTTTGAGGACGAGGATTTTCTGCACGCCTGCGTTGTGTGGGGGATGGCCGTGCTTGGCGCATTTGCCGTGTGCCTGGTGCCGGTGTTTATGCTGCTGGGCGGGTCCGCGGATCTGGATGCGGCTGGCGCGGGCGGCTGGACCACGGTCGTGGGCTGGATAGTCGGCTTGGCTGCGGTTTCGGCGGCGTCGTTTGCCGTGCACGAGCTGGTGCACGGTGTGTTTTTTAAGCTTCTGGCGCCTGCGGGCGCGAAGGTGACCTTTGGGGCGAATCGCGAGACGGCGATGATCTATGCCTGCGCCGAGGGCGTGGTCTATTCGCGCCGGCGGTACGTGGCAGTTTGCCTGGCGCCGACGGTTGTTGTGACGGCGGCGTTTGCCCTGGGGTTTGCGTTTTCGGGCTATCCGCTGCTGTGCTACCTGGCGGCCGGCTTGCATTTGTCGGGCTGTGTGGGCGACTGGTATTACGTGCGGACCATCCTGCGCGACCGCCGCATTGTCGCCTGCGAGGACACGTCCTTTGGCGTCCGCTTTTTCGCAAGGTAGTCTTTTGGGATGATTTTTCTGGGACGGGGATTAAAAAATCATTGTGGGAGAGGAGATGTCCATGAAGCCGTTGCTGCTGCATGCTTGCTGCGCGCCGTGCTCGCTGGAGCCGGTTCGCCTGCTGCGCGAGGAAGGGTTTGAGCCCACAATCTGCTGGACAAACCCCAATATTCAACCGCGTGATGAATGGCAGCGGCGTTTGGACGAGCTGCGCCGGTGGTGTGCCGATGGCGACATCGAGCTTATCGAGGCGGGGGAGGACCGCGAGCGCTGGGAGGCCGGCGTGGCCCCGCTGGGCGCCGATCGACCTCGTCGCTGTCGCGCGTGCTATGCCCTGCGTCTGGCCGAGGCGTGTCGTGTGGCCCAGGAGCGTGGGTTTGAGTTTGTGGGTACGACGCTCGCCGTCTCGCCGTATCAGTTGTTCGAAACCTGCAATGACGTGCTTGAGCGCTTGGCGGCGGCACATGGGCTCGTCCCGGTCATTCGCGATTTTCGCCCGTATTACCCCGAGGCCACGCGTCGTTCGCGCGAGCTTGGCATGTATCGACAGAATTACTGCGGCTGCCGGTTCTCGGCCGTCGAGGCGGCCATGGATCGAGCCCGCATCCGCGACGAGCGCAAAGCCGCCAAAAAGTAGTTCATTTGGGACGTCAGCCTGCTAGGATGTAGAGCGGACTTTAGCTATATAAGGAGAATCCGACGTGTCTATGCGTACCGATGATTTTGACTACAACCTTCCTGAGGAACTGATCGCCCAGGCGCCTGCCGAGCCGCGTGACTCCTGCCGTCTGCTGGTGGTGGATCGCAAGGGCTCCCAGGCGGGAACGCCGCTGGAGCACGGCGGTACCGTTGAGCACCGTATCTTCCGCGATATCATCGACTATATCGAGCCGGGCGATGTGCTCGTCATCAACAAGACGCGCGTGATGCCGGCCCGCCTGATCGGTCGCAAAGCCGGCTCGGGTGGCGTGGTCGAGACGCTGCTGCTCAAGCGCCGCGAGGACGTGGATCCGCTGGGCCATGTTTGGGAGTGCCTGGTCAAGCCGGGTAAGCGTCTGAAGCCCGGTGCTCAGATTGAGTATCGCGCCGGTGGCGCCCATGCGCCCGAGGGCGCGCCCGTGGTGCTGACGGCCGAGGTCATCGACTTTGTCACCGATAGCCGCGGTGGCCGTCTGGTGCGCTTTGAGCCGGCCGGTTGCAATGCCGCCGGCGAGCCGCGCACGCTCGACGAGGCCATCCATGCTGCCGGCCACGTGCCGCTGCCGCCCTACATTACCGATTACGAGGGCGATCCCGAGAAGTACCAGACCGTCTACGCCATGAAGGAAGAGCACTCGGCTGCCGCTCCCACGGCGGGTCTGCACTTTACCCCCGAGCTTATGGCCGCTATCGAGGCCAAGGGTGCGAAGTTTGCCGCCGTCGAGCTCGAGGTGGGCATCGATACCTTCCGTCTGGTGGAGGAGGACGATCCCACGCAGCATGTGATGCACACCGAGCGCTACCACGTGTCGCAGGAAGTTGTCGACGCCGTGCATAAGGCGAAGGCCGAGGGACATCGCGTGATCGCCGTCGGCACCACCGCGGTGCGCTCGCTCGAGAGCGCGTTTGACGCAGACGCGCCGGTGTCCGATCCGGCCGTGACGGCGCGCTATTTTGAAGGCCGCGAGGACGGGGCCGACACGCTCGGCCGCGGTGACATCGTGGTACGCGAGAACGCGACAACGCAGCTCTACCTCATGCCTGGCTCGACCTATCACGTGGTCGACGCACTGATCACCAACTTCCACGTGCCGCGTTCCACGCTCATGATGCTCGTGAGCGCGCTTGCCTCCCGCGACCAGATCATGGATGCCTACGCCGCCGCTATCGAAGAACGTTATCGCTTCTTCAGCTTTGGCGACGCGATGCTCATTTTGTAGGTTACGGCGTTTTACAAACGCCGTAACCGGTCGACGCTGCAAACCCGCCAGAGCGGCAATCTGCCTTTCAACTTCGGCGGCATGACCAGAAGGTCAATGCCGCCTTGTTTCAAGGCACCTTGCTCGCTCTGGCGGGTTTTCGCTGACTTCGCCAAAACATCGGCGCCGCCGTTGTTGGCACTTGGGGACGTTCCTTTTGTGCCGGCACCTGGGGACACTCCTTATGTTAAGAGTTTGGTGCAACAGGGGTAGGTTGCCTTCTGCCAATCTAAATAAGTTGCGGTGAGATAGTTCTTGAATTGGCCTTTTTGGGGTTAAACAGGAACTATCTCACCGCAACTGCGTTGAGCGTTTTTTGGCAGCTGGTTTACTTGCTTGCGAACAGCCAGACTAGGATAATCACGAGGACTACGGCGATAATGCAGACGATGGCGCCGGTGAATTTGATGCGTGAGTCGCGGGTACGCTCGCGCACCGCGTCCTCGGTGGCCTCGAGCTGGGCGACTTCTCGCTCGGTCTCGGCGTGTTCGGCTTTGTCTCGGGCCAAGGATCCTGCAAGCGACTCAGTGATCTCTGGGTGGTCGTGCACCTCGGTCGCCTGTTCGATAATCGACTGCGCATGCGCGGCATCTGCTTGGGCGTTGGCTATGCTCTGCTCTTGGTCGCGGCGTGCCTTGTCCTCGGCAGCGATCTTCTCGCGCAGTTCGCGCTGGCGCGTTGCGGCGGCGGTTTTTGCGGTCTGCAGCTCGTCGCGCGCGGCATCGGCCTCTGCCGTCACGGCCTGATGGGCTCGCTTAGCGTCGGCGATGGGGGCTTGCGCCTGTTCGACGGCCTGCTCGGCTGCGGCAAGCGAGTGTTCAAGGTCGGCGGTGATGCGCGGGACATCTTCTTCGGCTTTACGCAGGGCATCTGCCGTGTCGGAGATCTGCATCGAGAGCTCGCTGGTGCGCACCGTATAGTTGGCGGGATTTGCCGAGGGATTGCGTTGCAGCTCGGCATACTCATGACGCAGTGTCTCGAGCTGGGCGCGCGTGGCGTCGACGGTTTGTTGTGCGGCGGCAATGCCGGCGTCTCGCTCGGCCTGCACCTTGTCGCGGATGCGCTTGGAATCCTCAAGACGGCGAACGAGGCGGTTGCCGGTCTCGCGTGAGCTCGCCTCGCGGGCCTCCACGGCATCGAGCGCGGCCTTCAGGCGGAGCTCGGTCGCGTCATCCTCTGTCTTCATTTGTTCGAGCTGACCCTTGAGCTCTGCTACTTTGGAAGCATGGACATCGCGATCGATTTCGGCTGCCGCAGCGGTCTTTTGCGCTGTGGCGATCGCCTGACGCTGGTCGGCGACGATCTGCTCGTAGCGGCCTGCGATATCCTGGCGCGTCTCGAGTTCCTCGGCCTGATCGGCAATGCGCTGCTCAAGTTCGGCCAGGTGGGCGCGGGCATCGGCAAGTGCCTTTTTCGCGGCGTTCATCTCGCGCATGGCCGAGGCACCCTGGGCGATAAAGGTGCCCACGGCGTTCGCAGTGTTCGAGACAGCGGTCCCCAGATCGCGGTTCGCGGCGGGGGAGTGCGGGGCGGTCGGGCGAGCGGTGTCGGCAGCGTCCGCATCGGCAGCCTGCGGCGCGGCGATATTGCCGGTACCGCCCTCGACCACAGAAAAGCCTGCTGCGTGCGGATCGACCGCATCGGCGCCAATCGTGGGGTGCTCGAGCTGCAGAAACGAGGGCATGGTGCTGCCCTGGTCGGCAACCGGAGTCTCGCCGGGCACAAAGGTCGAGGCCGCCTCGGCGGCCTCCTCTTCCTCGGCATCGATATCGGCATCGGCGACGGCGTCTTTCATCGCTTTGACAGCATCCATCATGGAGTCCATGACGGCATCGAGCTCTTCTTCCGAAGACACCTCGATGGGGCCCGCTGCTTGCGGGGCGTCGTCCTGTGCGGGCGCATCGTCGTTTTGCTCATCGGCGTTTTCTGTTTCGGTGGTTTCCGCCGTAGCGCTTTCGTCCAAGATGGGGTCGTCGATGTCGATACCATCGCAGGTCACAGCGTCAGTATCTGCGGTGACGTCTGCGGGATCATCAATATGCTGTTGAGTCTGGGGGTCCAGCTCGTCTGTCATAGGCATGTGCTCCTCATCGTTGTTTGTCACCCTATGATAAAGTCTCGCGCCGACATCCCGCGCGCCGCAGCAAAGTTTCAAAACGTGTTCGATGGCTCGATCTGATAGCAATAACTCGATCGCTTTATTCAGTTTGTACTTGACAATCCCTTCGCCGAACGACGTGGTGCCGTTCGCCTGCCATGGGCTTTATTTTTCACTTGAAGAAGCTAAAGTTGCATTTCAGCTTTTGGCGCGTGAAGTTGGATACGCGCAGTCGGCGGGCGTGCCCGTCGCGATTTGAAAGGACTTTGTATGGGACTTTTCACTGGTAAGACCGTGATCGTCACCGGCGGCGGCAAGGCCACGCTTAAGGACGGTTCCGCTGGCTCCATCGGCTACGGCATCGATATCGCATTTGCCAAGGAGGGCGCGAACCTCGTCATCACCGGCCGCAACGTCGCCAAGCTCGAGGCCGCCAAGGAGTCTCTCGAGGCCGAGTACGGCGTCAAGGTTCTGCCTGTTCAGGCCGATGTCTCGGCTGGTCAGGACAACGAGGCCGTCGTCCAGAACGTCATCGACAAGGCCATTGAGGAGTTCGGCCGCATCGACGCCGTCGTCAACAATGCTCAGGCCAGCGCCTCGGGCGTGACCATCGCCGATCACACCATGGATCAGTTCAACCTGGCCATTTACTCTGGCCTGTATGCCACCTACCTGTACATGCAGAAGGCCTATCCGCACCTGAAGGAGACCAAGGGCTCCGTGGTCAACTTCGCTTCGGGCGCCGGCCTGTTTGGCAATTATGGCCAGTGCAGCTATGCCGCCGCCAAGGAGGGCATCCGCGGCCTGACCCGCGTTGCCGCCAACGAGTGGGGCAAGGACGGCATCAACGTCAACATCGTGTGCCCGCTTGCTTGGACCGCTGCGCTCGAGAACTTCCAGGATGCCTATCCCGAGGCGTTCAAGGCCAACGTCCACATGCCGCCGGCGGGTCACTACGGCGACGTCGAGAAGGAGATCGGCCGCGTTGTCGTTCAGCTCTGCGGTCCCGACTTTAAGTACATGAACGGCGAGACCGTCACCCTCGAGGGTGGCATGGGCCAGCGGCCGTAGGGTTACGTCTCAGGTTCCGCCGTTCTAACGAACGGCGGACCAGTCGACGCCCTTTCGTTTCACGTCACCTTGTCTCAAATGCGGCCCGCTCGCTGACTTATGCTCAACCTGCGGCGCCATTTTGCTTGAAGGCACCTTGCTCGATCTGGCGGGTTTTCGCTGTCGGAAATGATCCGTTGGGGACGGAGGAAAACGGATCATTTTTATCCTGGTGCATTGGTGCAGGGGGCAGGTTTCCTTTGCACTAGTTTCTGTCGAGTCGGTGCTTCTTGCGGGTTGCCCGTATAATGGTTTGCGTATGAACCGCAACCAAGGAGTTCCAGTTTATGGACCAGAGCCTTTTTAAATTCGACCTGATCGCAGAGGACCCGACGACGCATGCGCGTGCCGGCGTGCTGCACACCCCGCACGGCGACATCGAGACGCCAATCTTTATGCCCGTGGGCACCAAGGCAAACGTCAAGGGCATTCCTACCGAGACCGTTAAACAGCTCGGCGCCCAGATCGTGCTTGCCAACACCTATCACCTGTCCATGCGTCCCGGCGAGGACACCATCGCCGAGCTGGGCGGACTGCATAAGTTTATGAACTGGCATGGCCCCATTCTTACCGACTCGGGCGGTTTCCAGGTCTTCAGCCACAACGACGCCGTCAAGCTCACTGACGAGGGCGTGCGCTTTATCGTCAACGATTACGACGGTCGCCACGTGTTCTGGACGCCCGAGGACAACATGGAAATCGCCATGAAGCTCGGCTCCGACATCTGCATGCAGCTTGATCAGTGCCCGGGCTATCCCGCCACGCGCGCCTACGTTGAGCGCGCCGTTGAGCTGTCGAGTATGTGGGCCGAGCGCTGCTATAAGGCGCATAACCGCGACGACCAGGCGCTCTTTGGCATTGTTCAGGGCGGCATGCACCTAGATCTGCGCCTGCGCTCGCTGCGCCATCTGGAGGAGTGCGGCGACTTCCCCGGTTACGGCATTGGCGGCTACTCGGTGGGCGAGGACCACGAGACCATGTTCGAGACCCTGGCACCGCTCGTAAGCGAGTACATGCCCAAGCACAAGCCGCGCTACCTGATGGGCGTCGGCAACCCTACCACGCTCGTGCGCGGCGTTGGCGTGGGCATCGACATGTTCGACTGCGTGCTGCCGACGCGTACCGGCCGCATGGGCACAGCGTTTTCGAGCGAGGGTCGCCTCAACTTCCGTAACGCGCGCTTTGCGCACGACGACGGTCCCATCGATCCCACCTGCACCTGCCCGGTGTGCACGGGCGGCTACAGCCGTTCGCTCATCCGTCATATGGTCACGCAGAAGGAGATGCTCGGCGGCATTCTGCTGTCGATGCACAACATCTACTACCTGCTCAACCTTATGCAGCGTGCCCGCCAGGCCATTATCGAGGGCCGCTACGGTGCGTTCGTGAGCGACTGGATGAACAGCCCTGCGGCGGTGGATTACTAAGAGCTGCGGACGCGCTTGCGAGGCGTGAGCAACGGTAAAGGCCAAGCGGCGATCGGTCGTCGCGTTCACTAACACCGTCTGCGCGACCGCTGACCGATAGCTTGCAAGCACTTTATGCATCGTGGGTACCATACCGAATAGTTGATGTTCGGGCGGGTGTTTGGCGCATGGCGTCGATCCCGCCCGTTTCTATTTTCGATAGGAGCACCCATGATTAAGAATGAGAACGTCGAGGGCGAGCCCGCCTACGACGAGACGTACCGCCGCGGCCCCGTGGTCATGCGCGGCCCCATGATTCCTAAGGACAACACCTACGCCAACCTGCTGGCGCCCGAAGATTCAACCGACTGGTTGCATGCCGATCCGTGGCGCGTCCTTCGTATTCAGGCAGAATTCGTCGATGGCTTTGGCGCGCTTGCCGAGCTCGGGCCCGCGGTGACCATCTTCGGCAGTGCCCGCACGCCCAAGACCGATCCGCTCTACAAGGCGGCGCGCACGGTCGGCCGCAAGATCGCGCAGCGCGGCGTGGCGGTTATCACCGGCGGCGGCCCCGGCATTATGGAGGCGGCCAACAGGGGGGGCGGCGAGTGCCAACGGCAAGTCGGTCGGCTTGGGTATCGAGCTTCCGCACGAGCAGGGGCTCAACAAATACGTGAACCTGGGTATGGACTTCCGCTACTTCTTTGTGCGTAAGACCATGTTCGTTAAGTACAGCTCGGGTGCCATCGTGTTCCCCGGCGGTTTCGGCACGCTCGACGAGATGTTCGAGGTGCTCACGCTGGTGCAGACGCACAAGGTCAAGCGCATGCCGCTCGTACTGGTGGGCAGCGAGTACTGGCAAGGCCTGTTCGACTGGCTCAACGGCCCGGTGATGGATGCCGGCATGATTAGCCCGCTCGATCCAGACCTCGTCCACATCACCGACGACCTCAACGAGGCCGTCGACATCGCCCTGAGCGGGTTGATATAGGGCGAGCGTGCCTGTCGTTGTAGTATTGTGAATGGCAGACTGATGCTATTTAACATCAGTCTGCCATCTAAATTGGGTATACTGATGCAAAAGACGAGGCGAGGAGGTCGCGTATGTCCACTGCAACGGTTAAGCCTACGACGGTTCGCATCGAAGAGGGGCTCAAGGAGCAGGCGACTGAGTTCTTGGATTCGGTCGGCCTCAGCCTCAATTCCTATCTCAATCTTGCCGTTCGGCAGCTTGTAAATCAGCGAAAGATTCCTTTTGAGATTGTAGGAAGGGCGGAAGTGCCCAACGAAGCGACGAGGCGTGCCATGGTAATCGCCGAGGCTCATGAGTTGGGGATTTTGCCGGACGATAGCCCGTCATTCAACGACGCTGATGAGCTTATGTCGTTCCTCGATGAGGACTAGCGATGTTTGAGATTAAAGTCGAGGCTCAGTTTAAGGCGGATTACAAACGGACGATGCGCATGCATCCGCAGCTAAAGAGTGAGTTTAAAGCGGCGGTTGCAGAGCTTGTGGCTCATGGGTCGCTTCCGGCGGAGTGCGGCGCCCACGAGCTCTCAAACCCGGGCGGCAATTACAACGGCCACATCGATTTCCACCTATCCGATGGCTTGGTCGATGTGGTCGTTCTGTACTTGCCGCATAAGACTAATCCTGTGATCCGACTGGTCAGAATGGGCTCGCATGGGGAACTGTTCCAGGGCCCGCAGGGCTGATTGCCCGCTCATAATTTGCGGTGGAATAGGGATTGATTGGCGGTTAATAAGCCAAAAACAGTCCCTATTCCACCGCAAGTGGTATGGGTAGCCCTAATTGGCGGGTTGGTAGCAGGGGCAGTAGCTGATGGCGATGGCGTTGACGCCCACGTGGGTCGCGATGGTGCAGCCGATGGGGCCGGTGCCGGCGTCTACATAGTCTTGGCCTGCGAGCGCTTGGCTGACGAGCTCCTGCTCCTCGGCGGCGCCGGTCGTGAGCACGCGCACGCTGGAGCCCGGATGCTCGGCCAAAAATGCGAGGCAATCGGCCATGGTGTTGGCAACGATGCGCTTGGCGCCGCGGCCCTTCTTGATGGCCTTGATCTCGCCCGATTTCCACTCCGGCGAAACGGCCAGGCGAATGTTGAGCATCTGCGTCAGCTGGCCGGCGAGCTTGGGCGCGCGGCCGTTCTTGACCAGGTTCTCGAGTGTGCGCGGAATCAGCAGCAGATGGGCGTCGGGCAGCGTCGCGCGGATCTGAGCCTCGGTCTCGTCCAGGCTGCGGCCGTCCTCGCGCATGGCGAGCGCGTACTCCACCAGCAGGCCCTCGGCGCCCGAGCCGGTGCGCGAATCGATGCAGCGCACGTCGAGCTCGTGGGTATCGGCCACCTGGCACGCGTTGGCGTAGCAGGCGGACCACTCGCTGCACAGCGAGATAAAGATGGCGCTGTCGTGGCCGTCGGCGCGCACGCGGTCAAAGAGTGCCTTGAACTCGCCGGCGCTCGGCTGCGAGGTGTGCGGCAGCTGCTCGGAGCCAGCCATGCGCGCGACGTACTCCTGGGCGGTAATCTGCACCTGGTCGAGCAGGTCCTCGCCCTCGATAATCACATGCAGCGGAATCACGTAAATGCCGAGCTCTTGAGCACGGGCGGGGGAGATGTCCGACGTGGAGTCGGTTATGATGGCAAAAGACATAATTGCACCTTTCGTTGGGGCGCGACGGCGCCGCCTTCTGAGAGCAAAGTGCGACAAGTATAGTGGAGTCGTTCCACATTTCTAGGTTCAATTGTTGAATAGTCAACAGTTTGAAGTGTCGGTGTGGAAATCGTCAACTGGGGAAGAGGGATGCCGATGGAGGCACTGGAGATATGCAGGCGGCCGGTCGTGCTGTTTGATTTCGATGGCACGGTGGCCGATACGGGTCGGGCGGTGATGACCTCGACGCGCAAGACGCTGGCTGCGCGCGGGTTTTCGGAGGCGCAGATGGGTGATCTGCGCCGCATGATCGGGCCGCCCCTGTGGAAGAGCTTTCACGACTTTTACGGCTTTTCCCGCGAGGAGTCGCTTGTGGTGGCCGATGAGTATCGCGTCTTTTTTGATGAGCTGGGACCGGAGGAGTATCCCGTGTTTGACGGGATCCCCGAGCTGCTGGATGGGTTAGCCGCCCGGGGCAAGCGTATGGCCGTGGCGACGTCGCGCATGGAGGCAAAGTGCATCGACATGGTGCGTGAGCTCGGGCTTTCTCAGTTTGAGGCGGTGGTTGGCATGAATCCGCCGCAGGGTCGCGAGACCAAGGCCGATTCGGTCCGCGATGCTCTGGCGGCGCTCGGCGCGACGGCCGACGTTGCCGTGATGATCGGCGATCGCTTTAACGATGTGGAGGGCGCGCACGCGATGGGCGTGCCGTGCATTGGCATCTATTCGGGCGCGGCGGCGCCGGGCGAGCACGAGGCGGCGGGTGCCGATGCAGTGGTGCACTCGGTGGCCGAGCTTGCTAAACTTTTCGCTATATAAGTACTTGATGTGAGGGGCGGGCGTACCCGTCGCTCATTGGTAAGGAGGCAGTCCATGAATCAGGTGGAGCAGAGCGTCGCTGAGTATGTCGACGAGGTCTGGGAGGATGTCGTCGCCGATATCGAGCAGCTGGTGAGTTATCCGTCCGTAGCCGTTGCTGCCGATGCGGAGCCTAGCGCGCCGTTTGGTCGCCCGGTTCGTGATGCGCTCGATTGCGCGCTCGGCATTGCGCAAAAGCTCGGCTACCAGACGAGCGACGACGAGGGCTATGTGGGCATTGCCGATATCCCGGGTCGCGGCGACAAGCAGCTCGCGACCATCTGCCACGTGGACGTGGTGCCCGCCGGCCCCGGCTGGAACACCGACCCGTTTGCGATGGAGCGTCGCGAGGGCTGGCTGCTCGGCCGCGGCGTGATCGACGACAAGGGCCCGGCGGTGTTGTCGCTCTACGCCGGTGCCTACCTGCTCAAGCACGGCATTGTGCCGCGCTATACCTTTCGCGCACTGCTGGGCTGCGATGAGGAAGTGGGCATGTCCGACGTTCACCATTATCTGGAGAACCACGCAGACCCCGACTTTTTGTTTACGCCCGATGCCGAGTTCCCGGTCTGCAATGCCGAGAAGGGCCAGTTTGGGGCGACGTTTGTGAGCCCCAAGATCGATGGAGGGCGCATCGTATCGTGGAGCGGTGCCGAGGCGAGCAACGCCATTCCGTCGCAGTCCATTTGCGAACTTGCGATTGCCGCCGATGAACTGCCGGCGCCGGTCGAGAACGCCGACCGCCTGGAGATCACGGCACTCGATAACGGGCATGCGCAGATTTTCGCCCACGGTATTGGCGGCCACGCTTCGATGCCTGAGGGCACCATCAACGCCGTCGGCCTGATCGTGTCGTATCTGCGCGAGGCCGAGGACGCGTTTGGTGCACGCGACGAGCGCCTGCTGACGCCTGCCGAGCACGAGTTCGTCAAGTTCCTGGCCTTTGTGCACGCGGATGCCTATGGCCGCGGCCTAGGTATCGATGCGACGAGTCCGGCGTTTGGCCCGCTTACCTGCAACGCTGGCGTCATCCGCGTGGCGGATGGCCATATTGAGCAGGTCATCGACGTGCGCTTCCCCGATAGCACCAGTGCCGATACCATCCGCGAGCAGCTCGACCCGCTCGTGGGCCGTTTTGGCGTGACGTGTCAGCTGGGTCGCGCTAAGGTGCCGTTCTCGGTGTCTGCCGACGATCCGGCCGTGAAGGCGCTTATTGATACCTATAACGAGTTTACGGGCAAGCATGCTGAGCCCTTTGCCATGGGCGGCGGCACGTACGCGCGCAACTTTGCCCGCGCCGTCTCGTTTGGCCCCGAGGAGACCGGCCTGGAGCTGCCCGAGTGGGGCGGCCAGATGCACGGTCCCAACGAGTGCGCCAACGAGGACCAGCTCAAGCAGGCGCTCAAGATTTATATCGTGGCGATCCTGCGCCTCAACGAACTTGAACTGTAGGGCTTCCCCAGGCACCCGACCTTGCCCCTCAAACCGTCGCTTGCGTACCAAAATACGCGGCGCTCCTCTTTCGGGGTAATCTCGGGCACCTGGGAAACCCCTATATCCTGCTTGGATACAAACTTGCATTACGAGCCCGGTGCTTTTGCCCGGGCTTTTTCTGTTGCGGTGGGGTAGTCATTGGGTGTTCCTATAGTTTTGTCAACCGTCGGGGCTACTCCCGGTAGGGCACCCG
>CABVDH010000003.1 GCA_902497065.1 uncultured Collinsella sp.
TCAGGGGTTCGATCCCCCTCGTCTCCACCCGAGCATTGAATGAGGCTCCAACGCAAGTTGGGGCCTTTTTTCATATAGGCACACAAGGTCAAAGGCGGCACCATGATCCTCCTGGTCGACAAGATCGAAAAAAGCTTCGGCGCTCGCGTCCTCTTTAGCGGCGCGTCCTTCCAGATCAACCCCGGCGAGCGCTTTGCGCTCGTGGGACCCAACGGCGCCGGCAAAACCACCATGCTCAAAATCATCATGGGCATCGACAGCCCCGACGCCGGCCAGGTCCAGTACGCCAAGGACTGCCAGGTGGGCTACCTAGAGCAGGAAACCAACCTGGAGCACAAGGACACCACCATCCTTGCCGAGGTCATGGCCGCCGCCAAGGAAATCCGCCGCATGAGCGAGCGCGCCAACGAGCTGCAGGCCCAGATTACCGAGCTCTCCGAGCAAGGTAAGGACGTCGACGCACTCCTTAACGAGTACGGCCAGGTCCAGGACCGCTTTGAGCACCTGGGCGGCTACGAACTCGAGAGCAACGCGCGCAAAATCCTGTCCGGCCTGGGCTTTAAGGTCACCGACTTTGAGCGCCTGTGCTCCGAGTTCTCGGGCGGCTGGCAGATGCGCATCGCGCTCGCCAAGCTCTTCCTGCGCCATCCCGACTTGCTGCTTCTGGACGAGCCCACCAACCACCTGGATCTCGAAAGCGTCCAGTGGCTGCGCGGCTTTATCGCAAACTACGACGGCGCCGTCCTCATCGTCAGCCACGACCGCGCCTTCATGGATGCCTGCGTCGACCACGTCGCCGCCCTCGAAAACCGCCGCGTAACCACCTACACCGGCAACTACAGCAGCTACCTCAAGCAGCGCGAGGACAACCTGGAGCAGATGCGCGCCAAGCGTGCTGCCCAGGAGCGCGATATCGCCCACATGCAGGTCTTCGTCGACAAGTTCCGCTACAAGCCCACCAAGGCCGCCCAGGCGCAGGAGCGCATCCGCAAGATCGAGCAGATTAAAAAGGAGCTCGTTATCCTGCCCGAGGGCCACAAGCACATTGACTTTAAGTTCCCCGACCCGCCGCGCTCGGGCGACATGGTCGTGGGCCTGGAGGGCGTGTCCAAGTCCTACGGCAACAAGCACATCTACAGCGATATCGACCTCAAGCTCTACCGCGGCGAGCATGTGGCGCTCGTCGGCCCCAACGGCGCCGGCAAGTCCACGCTCATGAAGATCATCGCCGGCCTGGAGTCGCCCACTACCGGCACCCGCGATCTGGGCACCAACGTGGGTGTTGCCTACTATGCCCAGCACGCGCTCGAAGGAATGACCGAGTCCAACACCGTCCTGCAAGAGATCGACACCGTCACGCCCAAGTGGACCGTGCCACAGCAGCGCAGCCTGCTGGGCGCCTTCCTGTTTAGCGACAACGACGCAATCGAAAAGCAGGTCCGTGTCCTCTCCGGCGGCGAAAAGGCGCGCTTGGCCCTGGCCAAAATGCTCGTGGCGCCCGAGGCGCTCCTGTGCCTGGACGAGCCTACCAACCACCTGGACATCGACTCGGTGGACATGCTCGAGAACGCCCTGCAAAACTTCCCCGGCACCATCGTGCTGATCAGCCACGACGAGCACCTGGTGCGCGCCGTGGCCAACCGCATCATCGACATCCGCGACGGCAAGGTCACGGTCTACGACGGCGACTACGACTACTACCTCTACAAGCGCGAGGACCTCGCAGCCCGCGCCGCCGCCGAGGCGGCAGGGGAGAGCGCTCCTGCCGCGGCTAAGTCCACCAAAGCCAGCGCCGCCCAGACCGACACCCCCGCCGCGGCGCCTAAGCCGGCCGAGGGCAAAAAGACCAAGGAGCAAAAGCGCGCCGAGGCCCAGGCCCGCGCCGCGCTCAACAAAAAGCTCAAGGGCGTTCGCAACCAGCTCAAGAAGATCGAGGCGGAGCTCGACAAAAAGCGTGCCCGCTATGACGAGCTTATGGAATTGATGGCAAGCGAAGAGCTTTATGCCGATCAGGACAAGTTCAACGCCGCGCTGGGGGAATATAACGGCCTTAAGCAAGAGCTGCCCAAGCTCGAGGACGAATGGCTGGAGCTTTCCACCCAGATCGAAGAGGAGACCGCGCGTGAACTCTCGTAAAGCCACCGCCGTGGCGATGAGCATCATCGCCATCGCCTGTCGCATCTGCGGCATCTTTATGAGCGCGATGACCGTGCTGCTGTGCTTTAGCGGCCTCACCGCCAAGCTGCAGATCGTCGGCTTTGTCGTTGAGCTTTCGCGCGCGCTGCCGAGCGCTATCGCCGGATACGGCGTCATCACATCGCCCTTTGGCGGCGTGTTCCGCCTGGATTACGCCATCGTGGCCATCATCCTGTTTGTGGCCGACTACCTGCTCACGCGTGCCTCGCACCGCGTCCGCTAGGGGAGCGCCATGTCCAGCAGCTATCTCATGAACCTGCTCGCCAGCGCCGTTGCTGTCATCGTGGGCATCGTGATCCACGAGAGCGCGCATGCCGCTGCGGCCTGGGCGCTCGGCGATAAGACGGCCCGCTCGCGTGGTCGTGTCTCGCTCAACCCGCTCAACCATATCGACCCGTTTGGCACCATCCTCCTGCCGCTGCTCATGCTTGCCGCCGGCGGTCCGGTGTTCGCCTTTGCCAAGCCGGTGCCTGTCTACCTCAACAACCTCAAGCACCCCAAGCGCGACGAGGTCCTGGTGAGCGTTGCCGGCCCCGCATCGAACATCGCGCTCGCCTGTCTTGCCGCGGTCCTCATGCGCCTAGCCTATGGCAGCCTCTACACCAGCATGTCCTTTGCCCTGGCGTCACAGATCATGAACTTCGGAGCCACCTTTATCGTGGTCAACCTGTCGCTCGCGTTCTTCAACCTCATCCCGATCCCGCCGCTCGATGGCTCATCGATCATCGTGCCCTTCCTCAAGGGCAAGGCGCTCAACAACTATTACCGTCTGCAGCAATACGCTATGCCCATCCTCATCCTGGTGCTGTACCTGCTGCCCATGTGGACCGGCATCGATGTAATCGACCGCTATTTCGACGTTACCGTGTATCCGCTCGCTGAGCAGCTGCTCAACTTCGCAATCGCCGGCATCTAAGGTAAACTTACAGGTCGACCGTGCAAAACGGTCGTAACATGCACTCAAACCGCGCCGCGAAGGCGCCGTCAAAGGAGGTCGAAGATGTCGTATCGCGTGTCGACGCAGGTCTACAGCGGACCGTTCGACCTGCTGCTGCAGCTGGTAACCCGCCAAAAAGTTGATATCGGCGCCATCTCGATCAGCGAGGTGGCCGAGCAATACCTGGCCGAGGCCGAGCGCATCGAGGCGCTGGACCTGGACGTGGCGAGCGACTTTTTGCTGGTCGCGGCAACCCTTTTGGATATCAAGGCCGCCTCTCTAGTGCCGCAGGAGGCCCCGCGCAAAGTCGATGACGACGATGACGAGTTCGACGAAGACCTTGAGGAGCTCAGCACGCTTGACGGCGACGCGCTGCGTGAGGTCCTGATCCAGCGCCTGATTGCCTACAAGCAGTTTAAAGGCGCGGCTGCGGCCCTCGGTGCGCGCATGCAGGCCGAAAGCCGCATGCATCCGCGCGTGGCCGGCCCCGACCCCGAGTTCCTAGGCCTTATGCCCGACTATCTTGCCGGCATCACGCTGCGCGGTCTCGCCGTCATCTGTGCCGACCTGGACGGCAAGCGCCAGACCTTCCTGCTGGAGGCCGAGCATGTGGCGCCGCATCGCGTGCCGCTCGACCTGACCGTGGCCTCAGTCGACCGCTTTACCATGGCGCACCAAACCTGCACCTTCCGCGAGCTACTGGACGGCGATGCCACCACCGAGCAGCTCGTCGTCACCTTCCTGGCCATGCTGGAGCTCGCCAAGCGCGGCTCGCTCACGCTGAGCCAGGACGAGATCTTTGGAACCATCTGCATCAACCGAGTCGAGGGCGCCGAGGCATACGTGCCCGGCGAGGGCCCCGAGCTCACCGAATAGGAGCCGCAACCATGTCAACCCTTTCCACGCTGGAGGCAAACAGCCTCAAAGGCGCCCTCGAGGCGCTGCTGCTGGTGTCGAGCGACCCGGTGAGTGCGCCCGCGCTGGCCGGCGCACTGGATATCGCCCCCGGCGAATGCGCATCGCTGCTCGCCGAGCTCAAGGTTGAGTACGAGGAGGCCAACCGCGGCTTTCAGCTGCGCGAGGTCGCCGGCGGCTGGCGCCTGTTTACGCACCCCGCCTACCACGACGTGGTCGAGGCCTATGTGTTGAGCTGGGACACGCAAAAGCTGTCGCAGGCGGCGCTCGAAACCCTGGCCGTCATCGCATACCACCAGCCCGTGACTCGCGAGGTGGTCAAGGGCATCCGCGGCGTCAATTCTGACGGCGTCATCGCGTCGCTCGTGGACAAGGGCCTGGTGCGCGAGCTCGGCCGCGACCCCCAGCGCGGTCAGGCCATCATTTACGGCACGACCAACGCCTTCTTGGAAAAATTCGGCCTGCGCTCAACCCGCGATCTGCCCGATCTGGAGCAGTTTGCCCCCGACGAGCAGTCGCGTCAGTTTATCCGTGAGCGCTTGAGCGGTCGCAGCATTCAGTCCACGCTCGAGGAGCAGGCCGAAGACCTGGACGAAGAGCGCGAGCTGCTCGATACCGATGTTGAGGACGACGCAGATGAGGAGATCCTGACCAGCGGTGTCAGCTCGGAGGATATGTATGAAGAGGACTAACGAAGCAGAGGTGACGCGCGCCGCAGGCGCCACAACGCCCACAGGTGACGCCCAGCCCGTCTACCCGCACACCATGCGCCTGCAGCGCTTTTTGGCACGTGCGGGCGTGGCGAGCCGCCGCGGATCAGAGGACCTGATGACCGCTGGCCGCGTGACCGTCAACGGCCAGGTCGCAACCGAACTGGGCACCAAGGTCGACGTCGACCGCGACCATATCGAGGTCGACGGCATGCCCGTCAAGCTCAACCAGGGCGCCGTGTACCTGATGCTCTACAAGCCGACCGGCTACCTCACCACCATGAGCGATCCGCAGGAGCGCCCTTGTGTGGCCGACCTGGTCCCGCGCGACCGCTTTCCGGGGCTCTTCCCGGTGGGTCGCCTGGACCGCGACACTACGGGCCTTTTGCTCTTTACCACCGACGGCGACCTGTCCCAGGACCTGCTGCACCCCAGCAAGCACGTCTACAAGACCTATCAGGCGCTCGTGGACGGCCACCTGACCGATCGCGACTTGGAACCGCTCCGTCGCGGCATCGAGCTCGATGACGGCCTGTGCCAGCCGGCGATCTGCCGCGTCATCACCGCGCGCGAGGCCGAGGCCGTGGCTCCGCAAGGCGTCAAGCCCGGCACCACCGCCGTGGAGGTCATCATTCGCGAGGGCCGTAAAAACCAGGTCAAGCGCATGCTGAGCAAGATACACCACCCGGTGATTCGCCTGCACCGCTGCAACTTTGCCGGCCTGGAGCTCAAGGACGTGGCCAAGGGCTCGTGGCGCGAGCTCACCGACCGCGAGGTGCAGATCCTCAAGGCCGGCGGCATCCCGCCCAAGCAAGCTGCCTCCAAGCGCGGTGACAAGCCCCAGGAAACCCCCGCGACCCGTACGCGCCACCACGGCAGTCACGGCTCCGCGCCCAAGCGCAACACCTACCGCGAGCGTTACACGGGCTAGGCAACCCGCCAAGCCGCAGCTCCTGCGTCCCATACCAGCACGTCAACCACCGAAAGGAAGCATTGCATGATCGTCGCCATCGACGGCCCCGCCGGTTCCGGCAAGTCTACTATCGCCAAGGAGATCGCCCGCCAGCTGGGCTTTAACAAGCTCGACACGGGCGCCATGTATCGCGCCGTCACCTTCGCCGCGCTCGATCGCGGCATCGACCTGGACGACGAAGCGGCCATCGACGCCCTCGCCGAGCAGATCGAAATCCGCTTTACCAACGGCACCGGCGAGGACACGCGCCTGACCATCGACGGCCAGGACGCCTCGGCTGCCATCCGCACCCCGCAGGTGGACGCCAACGTCTCCAAGGTCTCGGCCTACCCGGGCGTGCGCGCCGCCATGCTCATCCATCAGCGCCGCGCCGCCGAGGACCGCGACATCGTCGCCGAGGGTCGCGACATCGGCACCGTCGTGTTCCCCAACGCGCAGGTCAAGGTGTTCCTGACCGCTGACCCGCGCGAGCGCGCCCGTCGCCGCGTGCTGCAGCGCCACCAAAACGACGCCCAGCCGCTTACTGCCGAGCAGCTCGAGGCCGAGGTCGATGAAACCCTCGACGCCCTCAAGCAGCGAGACAAGCTCGACAGCAGCCGCGAGGTCGCGCCGCTCGTGCCCGCCGAGGACGCCGTGCATGTCGACTCCACCGCCCACACCATCGACGAGGTCGTCTCGATAATCGAGGACCTCATCAACCAAAGGAGGTAGCCCATGCGCCTGTTTAAGCAGACGCCCGAGGATTATTACAGCGCCCCGTACGCCGAGTTCCCGGCGCTCATCCGCGGCACCGTCGTCGTGGTCATGGGCATCCTGTGGGTCTTCTCCAAACTCATGTGGCGCTGGAAGGTCGAAGACGCCGACTTGCTGTTTGAGCGCAAGGAGGGCCGCGGCAGCGTGGTCATCTGCAACCACACCTCGATGGCCGAGCTCCTGGCTGTAGAGACGGCGCTGTTCTTTGGCGGCCGCCGCATTCGCCCAATTTTTAAGTCCGAGTTTGCCAAGAGCAAGATTGTACGCTGGGCCTTTAGCCGTGTGGGCGGCATTCCCGTCGAGCGCGGTACCGCCGACATGAAGTGCCTGCGCGCCGCCCAGCATGCTCTGCAGCGCGGTGAGGACGTTCTGATCTTCCCCGAGGGCACGCGCATCCGCTCGCGCGAGATCAAGCCCGAGGTCCACGGCGGCTTTGCGCTCATCGCTCAGATGGGCAAGGCACCCGTCAACCCACTCGCCATTTGTGGCTGGTCCGATATCACGCCTGCGGGCAAAAAGCTCATGCGTCCCAAAAAGTGCTGGATCCGTGCCGGCAAGGCCATCTCGCTTTCCGATGCACCTGCCGAGCTCAAGCGTAAGGAGCGCCTGGCTTGGTTTGAGTCCGAGGCCATGAACCGCGTATACGCCATGCGTGATGACCTTTGCGCCGAGCACCCGGGCAGGTTCTAGCCATGGGTGAGAACGTCATGAATACCGCCGCGGCCGCCGCCCCCACCATCGAAATCGCCGCCCACGCCGGCACCTGCTACGGCGTGCAGCGAGCGCTCGACATGGCGCTGGCAGCCGCGCCGCAGGCAGGGGAGAGCGCTCAGGTCCACACCCTGGGTCCGCTCATCCATAACCCCATCGTGGTACGCGAGCTCGCCGAGGCAGGCGTTGGTCTGGCCGACACCTTGGACGACGCCGCCTCGGGCACCGTAATCATCCGCGCCCACGGCGTGGTGCCGCAGGTCATCGACGCCGCTCGCGAACGTGGCCTTACCGTGGTCGATGCCACCTGCCCCTACGTGAAGAAGGTCCATGTGGCGGCCGAGCGCCTGGTGCGCGAGGGCTACCGCGTGATCGTCGTGGGCGAGCCGGGTCACCCCGAGGTCGAAGGCATTCTGGGCCACGCCGGTGATGACGCTCAAGTTGTGAGCTGTGCCGCCGACGCCGACGAGCTGTCGCTCAAAGGCAAGGTGGGCTTGGTTGTGCAGACCACCCAGACCGCGCAGAACTTGGCCGAGGTTGTGGCCTCCATCACCCCACGCGTGCAGGAACTGCGCGTGGTCAACACCATCTGCGCAGCCACGAGTGAGCGTCAACAGGCAGCCGCCGCACTTGCCAACCGCTGTGATTGCATGGTCGTCGTGGGCGGCAAAAATTCGGGCAACACGCGCCGTCTGGCGCAGATTTGTGCCGATGTCTGCGAGCACACGCATCACATCGAGGAAGCTTCCGAGCTTGAGGCCGCATGGTTTGCCAGCGCACGCCACATTGGCATCACTGCCGGAGCCTCCACCCCGCAAGAACACATCGAACGCGCCGTTGCGCGCATCAAGGAGCTTTGCCGCTAGTCATGGACCAGACCGTACCCGCATACGCCGCCGAGGTGGCCGATTACGGGCGCAGCCGCGACCCCGAGCCGGGTGAAGGCGCGCTCGTTAAGAACGTGCGTCCCGAATCGCCCGCATGGGATGTGGGTATCGAGCCGGGCATGCGCGTGCTCACGGTCAACGGCGAACAGCTGACCGATATGATCGTGTGGCTCTGGGAGGCTGATGACGATACCGTCGAGCTGGAGGTATTCGATCCGCGCGACGGCACCGTCACCCCCGTGGAGCTCGACCGTTTTCCCGGCGAGGACTGGGGCCTGGAGTTCGATGGCCCCATCTTTGACGGCATGCGTACCTGCGTTAACGCCTGCGTGTTCTGCTTTATGACCATGTTGCCCAAGGGCGGCCGCTCCACGCTCTACATTCGCGACGACGACTACCGCCTGAGCTTTTTGCAGGGTAACTTTGTCACGCTCACGAACCTTTCCGACGAGGACGTGCAAAACGTTATCGATCGCAACATGAGTCCGATGAACGTGTCGGTCCACGCCGTGAGCCCCGACGTTCGCCGCCGCATGATGGGCCGCAACGCCCAGCGCGGCATGGATGTACTCGAGGCCATCATGGCCGCCGGTATCGAAATCCATGCGCAGATCGTTTTGTGCCCTGGCATGAACGACGGCGAGGAACTGCTGAAGACCCTGCGCTTTTGCGAGGAGCACGAACAGATCACGAGCCTGGGCATTGTGCCGCTCGGTTTTACCAAGCATCAGAACCGTTTTAGCTGGTCCTACAGCGACAAGCCCGAGCTGGCGCGTGAGACTATCGCCATGATCAGGCCCTTTCAGGACCGTGCCTTCGAGCGCTTTGGCCGCCACACCTTCCAGATGAGTGACGAGTTCTACCTGGATGCCGGCATCGAGCCGCCCGAGGCGGACTTTTACGACGGCTACCCGCAGTACTACGACGGCATCGGCATGATCCGCTCGTATCTGGACGAGACAGACGATGTTCTTGCCGCCGACGCCGAGCGCCTTGCCCGCGTTCGCAAGGCTATGACCGCCCGCGACCAACACCTGATATGTCTTTCGGGCGCCAGCGCTCGCGATACCGTGGCGCGCTTCGTGGAGTCCCCACAGGGCCTTGCCGGCACTGTCACGGCCATCAAGAACCGCTACTTTGGCGGCAACGTGGACGTGACCGGCCTCATCGTCGCGAGCGACATCCTGGAGCAGCTGCCGCAAGACCTGTCGGGGGTTATGCTCTTTGTGCCTAAGCTCATGTTCAACGCTGACGGCATGACGCTTGACGAGTATGATCGTGACGATTTACTCGCAAGCCTTACCAGTCGCGGTGCCGAGGTTCATGTGGTGTCGACCATGCCGCATGAGCTGCTCGATACCCTGGAGCACATCCTTGGCATTGTGCCTGCCGACTCTACTAATACCGCTGACCCTATCCATTAAAGGAGAGCAGATGAAACCTATCGTCGCCGTCGTCGGACGCCCCAACGTGGGCAAGTCCACGCTCGTTAACCGCCTGGCCCAGACCTCGGACGCCATCGTCCATGAGTCCCGCGGCGTCACGCGCGACCGCTCATACCACACGGCCGATTGGAACGGCCGTGAGTTCACCATCGTCGACACGGGCGGTATCGAGCCGCTCAAGAGCGACGACGTCTTTGCCACGTCCATCCGCGATCAGGCGCTCGCCGCCGCCGAGGAAGCCGCCGTCATCCTGTTTGTGGTCGACGGCCGCACCGGAGTCACCGAAGAGGACGAGTCGGTCGCTCGCATGCTCAAGCGCTGCGACAAGCCGGTCTTTCTGTTGGTGAACAAGCTCGATAACCCCGATCGCGAGAACGACAGCATCTGGGAGTTCTATTCACTTGGCATCGGTGAGCCCACGCCGCTGTCGGCCCTGCACGGACATGGCACGGGCGACCTGCTCGACGACATCGTGGCCCTGCTCCCCGAGGAAGAGGACGAGGTCGCCAATGAATTCCCCGACGCGCTGAACGTCGCCATCATCGGTCGACCCAACGCCGGTAAGTCCTCGCTGTTCAACCGCATCCTGGGTGCCGACCGCTCCATCGTGTCGAACATCGCCGGCACCACGCGCGATGCCATCGACACCGTCGTCGAGCGCGACGGCAGGCACTACCGTATGGTCGACACCGCGGGCATTCGCAAGAAGAGCACCGTGTACGAGAACATCGAGTACTACTCCATGGTCCGCGGCCTGCGCGCCATCGACCGCGCCGACGTGGCGCTGCTCGTCGTCGACGCCTCCGTGGGCGTCACCGAGCAGGACCAGAAGGTCATGGGCTTGGCCATCGAGCGCGGCTGCGCCATCGTGGTGCTGCTCAACAAGTGGGACCTACTCGACGACGACCGCAAGCGCGAGGCCTGCATGGAGACCGTCGACCGCCGTCTGGGCGTCATGGCTCCCTGGGCCCAGTACCTGCGCATCTCGGCCCTGACCGGCCGCAGCGTCGAGAAGATCTGGGCGATGGTCGACGCCGCTGAGAAGACGCGCTCTCAAAAGATCAGTACCTCGCGCCTCAACACGTTCCTCACCGACCTGCGCGAGTTCGGTCATACCGTGGTGGACGGCAAGCGCCGCCTACGCATGCACTACGTGACCCAGACGGGCGTCAACCCGCCGACGTTTACGTTCTTCGTCAACCACAGCGACCTGGTCAATGACACCTACCAGCGTTACGTGGAGAACCGCATGCGCTCGACCTTCGACTTCGCCGGTACGCCCATTCGACTCTTCTTTAGGAAGAAGGAGCAAAAGGATGCTTAATCCGATCCTGCTGACCGCCATCTGCGCCGTGGTCTCGTTCTTTATCGGAGCGATTCCGTTTGGCCTGATCCTGGGCCGCGTGTTCAACCACACGGACATTCGCAAGGCGGGCTCCGGCAACATCGGCACCACCAACGCCCTGCGCGTAGCCGGCCCCAAGGTGGCCGCGCTCACGCTGCTGCTCGACTGCCTTAAGGGCGCCGTCTGCGTCCTTATTGCGCGTCCGCTCATCGCGAGCGTGGGCTATGGCTTCCCTGTGAGCATCATGGCGCCCGGTGCCGCCGGCGACTGGATGCTCGGCGTCATTTGCCTGGCTGCTGTGTGGGGACACATCTTCTCGCCCTACCTTAACTTCCACGGCGGTAAGGGTATCGCCGTGGGCCTGGGCGTGATCCTTGTCTGGTACTGGCCCATTGGTCTGTCGCTGCTGGGTATGTTTATCGTTGCCGTCGCCATCACCAAGTTTGTGTCGGTGGGCTCGCTTGCCGCCGCCATTGGTCTTCCCATCGCTGCCTGTGCGGTCTTTCCGTACAGCAGCCTGGGCCTCAAGTTTTGCATGGCGATGATCGGCATCACCGTAGTGTGGGCCCATCGCGCGAACATCAAAAAGCTCATGACCGGTAAGGAGTCCAAGCTCTCGTTTACCAAGCGCGTCACCGAACCCGACGATAAGTAGGAGAGAGTCATGAATGTTGCGCTGATTGGCTCCGGCTCCTGGGGAACCGCCGTCGCCGGCCTTGCCGCCGCGCGAGCCGAGCGCGTGACCATGTGGGCCCATAGCGAGCAGACGGCCGCCGGCATTAACGGCGAGCACCGTAATCCCCGCTATCTGGTGGACTACGTGCTGCCGGAAAACGTTGTCGCCACGACGGACCTGTCCCAGGCGCTCGACGGCGCCGAGGCCATCATCTTTGCCGTGCCCTCCACGCACCTGCGCGACGTCTGCCACCAGGCGGCGCCGTTCATCGCGGACGAGACACCGGTTCTGTGCCTCACCAAAGGCATCGAGCCCGAGTCCGGCCTGCTCATGAGCGAGGTCATCGCCAGCGAGATCGGCAACGAGTCGCGCGTGGCGGCGCTTTCGGGCCCCAACCATGCCGAGGAAATCTGCCGCGGCAGGCTTTCGGCCGCCGTCATCGCCAGTAAAGACCAGCAGGTAGGGGAGACCTTTAAGGAGCTGTTGCTTTCCACGGCCTTCCGCATCTACCTGTCGCAGGACATGACTGGCGTCGAGGTCTGCGGCGCCATGAAAAACGTCATCGCCATCGTGTGCGGCATCTCCGCCGGCTCGGGCGCGGGCGACAACACGCTAGCCCTCATCATGACACGCGGTCTGGCCGAGATCAGCCGCCTGGTGCACGCCCGCGGCGGTCAAGCCATGACTTGCATGGGGCTTGCCGGCATGGGCGACCTTATCGCCACCTGCACTTCGGAGCATTCGCGCAACCGCACCTTTGGCTACGAGTTCGCTCATGGTGTGTCGCTCGACGAGTACCAGGCCCGCACGCATATGGTGGTCGAAGGTGCCGTCGCGGCCCGCAGCGTCAGCGAGCTCGCCCGTTCACTGGGCGTAGACATTCCGCTCACCTTTGCCGTGGAGCAAACACTCTACAACGGTGTTACTTTGGATAGGGCGCTCGAGATTCTCACCGACCGCGTCCCCTCTCAAGAGTTCTACGGACTCGCCGACTAGCGCAGAAAGGCTACTAC
Organism: uncultured Collinsella sp.; assembly: GCA_902497065.1. Classification (GTDB taxonomy): domain Bacteria; phylum Actinomycetota; class Coriobacteriia; order Coriobacteriales; family Coriobacteriaceae; genus Collinsella. The sequence goes on from CABVDH010000003.1 coordinate 12,562, forward strand.
CATGGGTTCCATCAAAATCGCTCCGTCCATCCTTTCGGCCGATATGGCTAACCTCAAGGGCGACCTCGACAAGATCGCCGGTGCCGACTACGTGCACTTCGACGTCATGGACGGTCACTTTACCGGCAACCTGACCTTTGGCGTTGACATCCTTAAGGCCGTCAAGCGTTCCACCGACGTGCCGGTCGACGCGCACCTGATGGTGTCGAACCCCGACGAGACGGTCGATTGGTACGCCGACGCCGGCGCCGATATGATCACCGTGCATTACGAGGCTTCCACGCACCTGCACCGCACGCTCACCCATCTGCAGCAGCGCGGCGTCAAGGCCGGCGTGGTGCTTAACCCCGCCACCCCTGTCTGCGTGCTCGAGAGCATCATCGACGTCGTCGATATGGTGCTGCTGATGAGCGTGAACCCTGGCTTTGGCGGCCAGAGCTTTATCCCCGGTACCATCGCCAAACTGCACGAGCTCAAGGCCATGTGTGAGCGCCACGGCGTTTCGCCCCTCATCGAGGTCGATGGCGGTATCTCTTCCAAGAACATCGCCGAGGTCGTTAAGGCTGGCGCCAACGTGCTCGTAGCAGGCTCCGCCGTATTTAAGTCCGAAGATCCCGCTGCCGAGGTTGCGCTGCTGCAGAAGCTGGGCAATGAGGCCGCACAGGAGGCATAAATCCTTATGACCGCAGGTCAAAACCGCATACCCGTGAATCTTGACTATGCCGCCTCGACGCCCATGCGCGCCGAGGCGCTCCTTGCCCAGCGCGAATATGACGACAGCGAGCTCGCCGGCGTCAACCCCAACTCGCTGCATTCGCTCGGCCGCAAGGCCGCCGCGCGCCTGGAGGTGGCACGTCGCGAGATTGCTCGCAGCTTTGGCGCGCGCGTTCGCCCGTCCGAGATCATCCTTACCAACGGCGGCACCGAGGCCAACCAGCTGGCGCTGCTCGGTCTTGCCGAGGGCGCTCGTCAGCGCGATCGAAAGCGCGATCGTGTAATCGTTTCGGCCATCGAGCACGATTCAATTCTGGACAACCTACCGCTGCTGCGCGCCGCCGGCTTTACCGTCGACCTGGTGCAACCCTGCCGTGCAGGCTACATTGAGCCTGCCACGCTCACGGAGCTGCTCGGCGACGACGTGGCGCACGTGAGCATTATGGTCGCCAACAACGAAACCGGCGTGGTACAGCCCATCCGCGAGCTGGCCGCCGCCGCACATGCTGCCGGCGCCTTGTTTCATACCGATGCCATCCAGGGCTACTTGCATATTCCGCTCGATGTCACCGAGCTGGGCGTCGATGCCATGACCGTTGCCGCGCACAAGATCGGCGGCCCTGTGGCATCCGGCGCGCTCTACCTTAAGAACCGCACGCCGCTGCGTCCGCGCATCTTTGGCGGTGGACAGGAAGCAGGACGTCGCGCCGGCACACAGGACCTGCGCACGCAGCTGGCTTTTGCCGCTGCCGCCTCGTCTCTGGCGCCCCATGTGGCCCAGGAGCGCGCGACGCTGCAGGCCCTGTCCGATAAACTCTACACCACGCTTACAGCCCATCCTCGCATTCACGCCACGATGGGCGACTACGCGCAGACAGATCGTCTGCCGGGTATGGTTTCGATCTACGTCGACGGCATGGACTCCGAGGAGCTCATCATCAAGCTCGATGCCGCCGGCTTTGAGGTTTCGGCCGGATCGGCTTGCTCGAGCGGCAGCATGGACCCGAGCCACGTGCTCAGCGCCATGGGCATTGGTCGCGAGCAGGCGCTGGGCGCACTGCGCATTTCCTTCGATGACCGCGTGAATCCGAGCGATCTGGACGACTTTGCCCAGACGCTGCTCTCGATCGTAGGCGCCGCATGATCGTCTCCGAGCTTGAACGTGCGCTGTTGGCGCGCTACCCCAAGGCGGACGCCGAGGGCTGGGATCATGTTGGGCTATCTGTGGGCGACCCTGCCGCCGAGATTACCGGCGTGGCCTGCGCACTTGACGCGACCGAGGCCAACGTGCACCGCGCTCTCGAGGCCGGCGCCAACGTGCTGCTGGCGCATCATCCCATCTACATCAAAGCGCCCGAGGCCTTTTGTCCGGCCGATTCCGCGCGTCCCCAGTGCAGCGCTGCGCTGTACGAGGCGGCTCGTTGCGGCGTGAGTATCATCTCGCTTCACACCAACCTGGATCGCTCGCACGAAGCGCGCGTTCGCCTGAGCGAGTTGCTAGGCGCTGAGCCCATGAGCTCGCTAGAGCACGTGGACGACCCCGAGGCCTGCGGCCTGGGTGCGCTTACGACACTTAATGACCCCTGCAATCTGCGTGATCTCGCCACCCGTGCCGCCACGGCCTTTGGCAGCGACCCGCGCGTATGGGGCGAGGCAGATCGCCCGTGCCGCACCGTCGCCATTTTGGGCGGCTCCCTCGGCGATTTTGGTGAGCTTGCCATCGCCGCGGGCGCAGATGTTATTGTGACGGGCGAGGCGGGCTACCACGTGGCGCAGGACCTTGCCTTGCGCGGCCTGAGCGTAATTCTGCTCGGGCACGACCGCTCCGAGGAGCCGTTCGTGGATATCTTGATGAACTCTGCAGTTGACGCCGGGGTCGACCCCCGACATACGATTAAAATACTGAACCCTTGCCAATGGTGGACTGTGACAAAAGGAGAGAACTTATGAGCGCCGGCGCTACGCTACTCAAGCTGCAACAGATCGATTTGGAGCTCGCCCGCAACAAGAGCGAACTTGCCAATATGCCGGAGCTCAAGGAGCTCGCTTCCAAGCGCAAGACCTATGTGAAGCTCAAGTCCGAGATGACCAAGCTCTACGCCCAGCGCAAGGATCTGGACATTGAGCTCGACGACCTCAACACCACCGAGATCCAGACCAATAACGCCATCGAGGCTGCCAAGAAGCGTCACGTCGATGGCTCTGATTACCGCGAAGTGCAGGACCTGGAGAACGAGCTTGCCACCCTGGCAAAGCGTCTGGACAAGATCGAGCACACCCGCAAGGATGTCGTTGTCGCCCATAAGGAGGCGCTCGACCGAGAGGCTCGCGCTCAGGCTATCATCGCCAAATTCGAGGAGGGTGTGAAGGCCGACACCAAGGCCGCCCGCGCCAAGGCCGCCGACCTGCAGGCTCAGATCGACGCTGCCACCAAGGAGCGCACCGCGCTTGCCGCCACGCTGCCGACCGACGTGCTCACCGACTACGAGCGTCTGCTCAAGCAGTTCCGCGGCCTGGCCGTCGAGACTATCAAGGGCAACATCCCCACCGTCTGCCACACCGCGCTGCAGGCATCGTCCATGAGCGACCTCAACCACGACGGCAACGAAATTACGCACTGCCCGTACTGCCACCGCCTGCTGGTGCTCCCGAGCAAGGAAGCCTAAATGATGTCGGCGGCATCCAACAATTCAATGCAACTTGAGGGAAAAACGATCCTGCTGGGCATTACCGGCGGGATCGCCGCCTATAAGTCGTGCAATATCGTGCGCCTGCTGCAAAAGCGCGGCGCGCGCGTCAAGGTCGTTATGAGCGAGCATGCCACCGAGTTTGTGGGGCCGCTCACCTTCCGCGCGCTCACCAATGAGCCGGTCGCGGTGGGCCTGTTCGACGACCCTTCCGACCCCATCCACCACATTTCGCTCGCGCAGGAACCCGACCTGGTGGTCGTGGCGCCCGCGACGGCCAATATCATCGCCAAGATGGCCAACGGCATCGCCGATGACCTCATCTCCACCACGCTGCTTGCCACGCCTCGACCCATCGTGATCGCACCCGCTATGAACAACGGCATGTGGAAGGCACCGGCGACGCAGGCCAACATGGCCACGTTGCGCGACCGTGGCGTCCATGTGGTGGGACCCGGCAGCGGCTATCTTGCCTGCGGCGACGTTGATACGGGACGCATGAGCGAGCCCGAGGACATCGTCGAGGCCATCTGCGAGGTGCTCAATCCCGTGCCCCAAGACCTTGCAGGCAAGCGCATCGTGATTACTGCCGGCCCTACGCACGAACCGATCGACCCCGTGCGCTTCATTGGCAACCGTTCTTCGGGCAAGATGGGTATCGCCCTGGCGGGGGAGGCCGTACGCCGCGGCGCTGCGGTCACGCTCGTGCTGGGACCGACGTCGCTCGATGTTCCCCGCGGCGTGGAGTGCGTGCGCGTGCAAACCGCCGCAGATATGCTGCAGGCCGCATCAAACGCCTTCCAGACGGCCGATGCGGCCATTTGCGCAGCCGCCGTTGCCGACTACACCCCCGTATCCCCTGCGGACCACAAGCTCAAAAAGGCCAACGAGCGCCTTGATCGCATCGAGCTTGTCGAAACGGTCGATATCTTGGCCGAGCTTTCGCGCCAAAAGGGGGGGCGGTGCGTGATCGGCTTTGCGGCCGAGACCGATAACGTCGTGGAGTACGCGCAGCGAAAGCTCGCCCGCAAGGGTTGCGATGCCATTATCGCCAACGATGTCTCGCGCGCCGATTCGGGATTTGGAACCGATACCAACAAGGCGTGGATCGTGAGTACAGCGGGCACGCAAGAACTTCCCGTGCTAACAAAACCCCAGCTCGCAGATACAATTTTGGACTTGCTTCAAAATTTGTAAAAAAGTTCTTGCACAAGGACAAAGTTTCGGGTTAATATACTTTCTGTTGCGAGCGAGAGCAGAGCAACAAACAAAAGCTTCGGGACGTGGCGCAGCTTGGTAGCGCACTTGACTGGGGGTCAAGGGGTCGCTGGTTCGAATCCAGTCGTCCCGACCAGAAGTTTGCAGGTCAGGCACCTAGTGCCTGACCTTTTTTGTTTAAAAATCAATTGCTTAATTTTGATTAAGCAACAGGATGTCGAAAATCTACCTACGCGATAATCGCCTTTTGCGGCTACTTGTGTGTTATGCAGGTACATGAGCCGAGCTATTAACGCGATATGAGTTTACATATGCGTAGCTGGTACACGCCGAGAACGGGCGGCATTTATCGAGGCGATTCACACAGATATAACGACTGTAACGAACAAGCGTGTCGCTGTATTTATTCCAGTGGTTCACTTGATCGGTGGACAAGTTGGCTGTTGCAACGAAACGCCAAGCAGGATGGGCTCCATACGAGGATGCCGCAGCGGTAATGGCGGGAGAGTTCGGCTGGCGCTCTGAGAGCCGCTGTGTGACCCCATTTCTACTCAAACCGATAACTATGCCTCAAGACGAGAATCGTTCGTTTGGTTGCCAAATGAAAAGCCCGCGCAGAATCGCACGGGCTTTTCATTGGTTGCAGATGAGGCTAAAAGCAGAAGGCGGGGAACACGCAGTAGATGTTCGTCGCGCTGTAGTAGTCATAGCGGCCGTTGCTGTGGACACAGCGGAAGGACGCGGAGTTACTCGGATGCACGGAGCGAGTCCAGTGATAGCTGCTCGACGAAGCACTGGAATAGTTCGACGTTGTCACGCCCTTGGATTTGTAGTACTCGTACTGGGCGCCGTCAGACTGGAGGTCACCGTAGACTTCAGTCATCGAGAGCAGGAAGACCTTGTCAGTCGTGGCCGAGGGGGTGCCTGCCTTGCCGCCGCCCAGGTTGTCGGTCATCTTCGTGACGGACTTCACCTTGGACTGGAGTTCGCAAGGCAAAAGCGACCAGAGGTCGCCGGTATTGAGGCGGCCGCGGAGTTCGGACTTCTCCCAGCCGCCGGCGTGCGTGTTCGTGGCGTTTATTCTCTGTAGGGCCAGGGCATTGTTGGTCGCCTCGAACGTAAGCCCCGCCTTGCCTGAGCCATCAGCAAAAATTAAGATAAGACCGTGTATGACCAATATGAACTTGAGCATATTCCGTCCGTATTCATACTGGATGATCAAGGAAACATCATCGGCTTATCCGAAGGAGAGGAAGAACCTCTTGCCTTATTAAAGAAATACGCCAAATACAACGGATATAAAGCGGAAGGAGGCGACATCGAGTAACTATCAAAGGCCAGATTAAGGAGCCAGCCATGAAGAAATGCCCGCCCTCCATCGTCTCAGCAGCTCTTTGCCTCTCCCTTGTCATGACACCATTTGTACCCGTTGCGGCAGCCTATGCCGACAAGGGATCTCCCGCCGAGAGCAGCGATATCTACGTCTGAGTCAACTACGACGAAAATTACGATATATCCCTTTTTTGAGCGCGGGCGCTGCATGGATTCATATTCCAAGGCGTGGTGCGATTCTCACGGATCTGCAAATAACCGCCCCGTCCCTCACAAGGTCAAGCTGAACGCGAAGGAGGAGGCTTGCCTGCGCGATCTCTAGCTTGCTGGCACCGCTGAAGTTATCGCCGGTCTCGTGGCAACCGGTCCTGGCGGCGGCTTTTTTGCAACCGCAATGACATCGTACCGACTTTCCACTTGCATGTTCTGAAAGGAAGTTGCCATGTTGTCGCAAAATCAATCGAGATACTTGACCACAATCGGCTTTGCCCTGCTTGCATTACTCTTTGCTAGCGACCTTTTGCTGAAACCGCCCAAGGAACTCGTTTCGCTTGCCATAGCCTGCATTTCCGTCCTTTACTTTACGGCGACCCTATTCGTCGGACTAAAGGAGAGGAAAAAAGGCGCAGTCGTTGCATCTGCCGTAGGCGTGGTCACAGCCATTGTCTCATTCTTTATCTGACACATTGGTGATCTAGGGGCGATATCGTAGGAATACGATCGGGAGAGCCGGGACCAGATTGCCCGGGTTGCCCGGTCGGCTCGCGCGACGGCGCGGCGGTTCGACAGAAAGCTCTCCGGACTTCACGCCGTTTCTGATCACATTGTAGACAGCCATCTCGTCTTCGCAGTCGGCGAGCACGCGGTGTGCGTCGTCGTTTTGGATGTCCGGTAAATCTCGAAGGTCCTCCATGCACCAGCGTCCGAGATCTGGCCATGCGCGTTGCGCGAGCTGATAAGTGTCGATTGCGATGTTGTAGTTAAAGTCCAGGCCAAAGCCGTCCCAGGCAGGACGGCTTTGTTTCCTTGATTATCAACTTCATCCGGACACTTCCCGCATTCATCCGTGTGTGTACGGATGAATGCGGGGTTCGATACCCCGGCGGCCTGATCGGCAGGCCGACGGGAACTCTCACTCCTCGATAAAAGCCGGCGCTCGGTTAGTCCTGCGCATCTTGAAATCGCCAGACTCGTGGGAGACGTAGAGGATGCCGTCCATCCCATCTCGTGATGCATACGACAGGTGAACTGAACCGCAATCCGATCCATCATTGTCGAGAAGATCGAACGAATTCGGGTCGCTCGTTGCGGCCAAACGACCACTCAGACAAGAGCCATCGTCATTACAGATTTGCCATTCCATGTCTTCGCCTGCAAGAATCGCCATAGACGGCCTGGTCGCGCCATCGTTGACATACATCCCGTCTATGCCAAACCCATTTTCAGCGCCATCGATGAACGACTGCTCGGACCTATACCTCGCAAATGATGCACATAGCACCATTGCAAGACAAAGTACAAAGCCAACAATCGCTATCTTTGCATAGCTCTTGCCTATCATGTCATTCACCTCCCTCGTATGTATCGAGGTATTCCTGCTTGAGCGTCTGCGAGGACGACTCGATCTTTTCCACGAGCGTGCCGGCCTCGATGAAGTAGAACGAGTTGGTGAGGTCTGCCAGGTCGTCGAGCAGATGGCTTGAGATGAGCACGCTGCGTCCCCGCGCCACCTCGCTGCGCATCGCGTCGCAGGAGGTTTTCCGTTTTCCCGGATCGAGGCCGTTCAGCGGTTCATCGAGGATGAGGTACGGGCAACCGGTCGCTATCGCCATGGCAAGCTTTACCTGCTGCTTCATTCCTGTCGAGAGTTTACGGGTCGGCTTGTCGAGATATGGGGAGATTCCGAGGGAGTCGCAGAGCGAGTCGATGTCGGCGGCCGATTTCCACGCCTCCCTAACGAAAGCAAGGTGCTCGATGGCCGATAGCGTGGGGTAGAGATCCGCGCCGCCCGAAGAGCTCAGGTAGACGAGTTCTGCGAATTCGGCTGATCGGCGTTGGCAGATTCCGTCTGCCGCCAGGCTTCCCGAGCGGATGCGGGTGGGAAATTGGCCCGACAGCGCTTCAAGAAGGGTGGTTTTCCCCGAGCCGTTGGGAGCGACGAGCCCCGCCGCCGTTCCCGGGCCCAAGGAAAGCGATCCGATCGAAAGTATCGTCGTGCTCCCGTATCCCACGCTCACGTCCAGGAGCTCAAGCCCATGGTGCTTTTTAGCGGGTCCAGGCTGTTTGGGCGAACGCGTCACAACGGCGCCGACCGCGAAAAGGACCGCGACGTATACCAGGGCCACGGCAAGCATCGATGCGCCGCCCGAACCGGAGCCAATGAATTCTGTCGGGAAGCATCCTACGTAACCCGTTGCCTCGATAGGCGAGAACACGGCCAGCGGCAGGAGCCCGAGCGCGGCATTATGCCCCAGTGCCGAATCGGACAATAACGGGAATGCCGGGGCCGCGACAAACAACGCGGAGGTAAGGGGGCCCGCGAAGACGCGCCTCGTTGCGGTCGATAGGACGACGGAACAAACGGATATCAAGGTTCCACCCGCGAGCAGCGCGAGAAGTATGGTCGTGAAGACGTTTCCCGCGGTCGTGGTAGTGAGCGCGCCGTCATGGAAGAAGGCGATCGGGTACCCGATCTGCCCGAAGCCGTTTAGGGCCAAGGCGTAAATACTCCCGGGCGCAAGGCCGGCGAGGAGCATCGCGGTCCCCGCGCCAATTATCGAAAACACGATCTGGATAAGGCGCCGGAATTTGGGCACGGGCGCCTTCGCCGCCAGGGTCCCGGGCCTTGTGGCGCCGAGCACGAGTATCGACGAGAGAAGGAAGGGGATGAAGGGAAGGAAGGACGGCGCCTGGGCAATGGCGTAGGGCAGGAAGGAGAGGAACGGCAGGTCGTTTGCGGAGGCCGGGATATCCGCGATGCCGGAGCTGCTCAGAGCGCGGCAATATGCGAGCTCTGCGTCATTGGTCTCTCGGTCTCCCACGATGGACCCGGATTGGAAGCCTTCGCCCATGAGCGCGTAGTAGCTCTCGGCAGAATCGAGAAAGGCGGCGTCGGTTTGAGCGGCGAGGGCGGCGTTCGCGTATCTTGCAAGCTCAGCGTCATCTTGCTGCTCTGGCGATAGGTCTGTGCCGCTGGCCTGGGGCGCGCGCGTATTGAATGCGTCGACAAAGCCCTGCATGCCCTGCTTCATAAAGAAGGGGCCGTAGATGGGTGAATTGAACGCAATGGGGACGGAAAAGGCTGCGGCGAGAACGAGCGTGGAAATCCATACGGCCCTGTCTCTTAGGATTAGTTTGAGAAGAAGTCGACAGTACATTCAGAAGCACCTGCATTCCTCAAAGAATCGTTAGATTAAAAGTAACAGACCGGATGAAGATGCGCGCGGCGGGGGCGAGGCGAATGGCTGAACGGTATCGATATGCGGGTTTAACGGTATTATATTGACTACATAGATTATTAACTTGCATTTCTAACAGTTAAGGAGACGGGTGCTTTCCAGCACACTCCTTCGATGATGCCTTCCGCTAGTTGCTATGCCGGTTTCAGCCAACAAAGAATGTGCCCGGGCGCTCAGGTTCACCGTTAGCGTAGGCAACATATGAGATGATGCACACGCGCAACAAAAACGTGTACATCACCCTCCAAAACCGACATTTTTCGACATGTTTGGAGGCTGATGTACACAAATGCAGAATCCCAAGCAGCTCAGAGACACCCTTCACATGTCTGGACTCTCTATGGCCGCGCTGGATAGACATCGCCAGAACGGGTATAGTATCGAAAGTTTTGTCGTTTACCAGCGGGGGAGTCCTGTGGGCATCAAGAAGAAGATCAAAAAGGAGCTTATCGGCACTTCCGATTACCCGTCGAATAAGATCTTCACGATCTCCAATTTCATTACCTTTACGCGCCTGGTCCTCACGCTTGTTTTCCTGTACCTGTTTGTGACGGACAACAACCGTGTCGTCGCCATTGTCATCTATGCCATCGCGGCTTCCACCGACTGGATGGACGGTCAAATTGCCCGCATGACCAAAACGGTCTCGTGGCTCGGCAAGGTCATGGATCCCATTTGCGACCGTGCGCTGCTGTTTACGGGCGTTCTGGGCCTGGTAGTCCGCGGCGAGTTGCCCATCTGGGTCTGTGTGCTCATCATCGGCCGCGATATCTACCTGGGCATCGGCACGCTCATCGTACGCCACTACCACCGTCGCCCCATCGACGTCGTCTTTCCCGGGAAAATTGCCACGGCACTGCTCATGACCGGCTTCTCGCTCATGCTGCTGGGCTTTCCCGTCGTGGACGGCTGGCATCTGCTGCCCGCCACGTTCACGGCATTCCCGGGCCTCAACGGCAGCTCGGTGCCCCTCGGCATCTTCTTTGTGTACGGCGGCGTGATCTTCTCCATGCTCACCGCTGTCATCTATTCCATTAAGGGAGGGGCGGCCATTAAACAGGCCATCGCGCATCCCGAGGACGAGGACACCGACTTTCTCAACCCCGAAATCGAAGACTGATTCATTGGGGTATGATTACGTACGGTTCATTCTTTGCGGCGTGGCCGCGTTAGATAGGGGTTGTCATGGACAACAAGGTTAACAATATGCCTCAGAACGATAAGACTGCGGACGCTACCTGCGTTTTCCGCGTTCCTTCGAGCGATGTCACCGTTCCCGACCTTATGGCCAACGTGCGCATCACCGCTCCTGTTCTGTCCATCGTCAAGGGACCGCAGACCGGAGCTGCCTTTGAGCTCGAGGACGACGTGACCACCATCGGCCGCGATCCCGCGAACGGCATCTTCCTCAACGACATGACCGTCTCGCGCAGCCACGCACGCATTATTCGTGAGGGCTTGGGCGCCCGTATTGAGGATCTGGGCTCGCTCAACGGCACCTGGGTTGACGGCGCCATCGTCAACGGTGCTCCGCTGCACGACGGCTCTTCCGTTCAGATCGGTACGTTCACGCTCATCTACCACGAGAGCACGCCGGAGCGCATCGAAACCGGTGAGTAGGTAATGGCCGAACGAAACTATCTGAGTATCGGCCAAGTCGTCAACCTTCTTCGAGGCGCATACCCCGATCTATCGAACTCAAAAATTAGATTTCTAGAAGATGAGGGGCTCATCACCCCTCATCGTACGCCTAAGGGCTATCGTCAGTACTCAAAGGAGGACGTTGACCGTCTCGAGGTCATCCTGCACTTGCAGAAGACCCGCTACATGCCGCTCAACGTCATTAAGCAGCGCTTGGAAAACGCAACGGACCTGTCCACTTTGGCTTACGAGGTGGGTCTTCTGTCCGATGTTCCGCTTAAGACGGAGCCCAAGGAGACGAAGCAAAAGCTGCATCCCATCGAGACTATTCCCGACATGCTCGGCGTCGAGATTTCGTTTATCCGCTCCCTTGCCGAGAACGATCTTATCCGCATCATCAAGAGTCCACAGAACCGTGAACTCGTCGATGGCCGAGATTTCCCGATTATCCGTTACTGCTCGGAGCTGTCGCGCTTCCACATTGAGCCGCGCAACCTGCGTCAGTACGTATCGTCGGCAAATCGCGAGTCTTCGATGTTTGAACAGGTTCTCGTGAGCATGCTCGGCATGGATACCTCCGATGACGAGCGCGACGCCAAGCTCGAGCGCGCTTTTAAGAAGCTGCACGACCTCACCGAGGGTGTGCACACCGCGCTACTTAAGAACCGTGTCTTTGAGTCGCTCAACGCCGTGGTCGAGGACGCTGACATCGATGCCCTCGATGAGGAGATCGCGCGTTCCGAATCCACCAAGGCTAAAAGCGATGGGGCAAGCGTCCCCGCGGTTGCCGCGCACGACGAGTCGCTCGTGCAGCCGTCCAAGGTCGTCGTCCCCTCGCATAGCTCGTCTGCTAACACGGGCAAATAACCGCCGTTCACCCGGCAATCCATGAAAGGTCACGTCATGTACGACTTCGAATCTCATATCGTCGATATCCCCGACTATCCCGAGCCCGGAGTCATCTTTAAAGACATCACGCCGCTCTTTGGCAATCCCGAGGCGCTCAAAGCCATGACCGATGCCCTCGCCGAGCACTTTGCCGGCATGGGAATCACCAAGGTCGTGGGTCCCGAGGCTCGCGGCTTTATGGTTGGCGTACCGGTGGCTGTAGCCCTTGGCGCCGGCTTTGTTCCCGCACGTAAACCGGGCAAGCTACCGCGCGAGACCGTGAGCCAGAGCTATGAGCTCGAGTACGGCACCGATTCAATTGAGATCCATGCCGACGCTATCAGCTCTAAAGATACCGTGTTGATTCTGGACGACTTGGTCGCGACGGGCGGAACCGTCGAGGCAACAGGTAAACTTGTGCGAGATATGGGCGCAAAGCTTGTTGGTTACGGTTGTATCCTAGAGCTTGCGTTTCTCAACCCGCGCGAGAAGCTCACGCCGTCTGATGACGATGTGGAGCTCTTTAGCCTGGTGACGGTGGACTAGCCGTTACCCTTAGTTACTGGAAAGGAAGCTACATGCGCACAGCAAACACGCACAAAAACATGGCACGCTGCGCTGCTACGGCAACCCTCGCTTGTGTTTTGGGCTTGGGCCTCGCGGCTCCTGCCTACGCCGATACCGCATCCGACCTTGCCGCTGCTCGTACTAAGCTCGAGCAGATCGGTACCCAAACCCAGCAGATTTACGATGAGCTCGCCACGCAGACGCAGGCGCTCGATCAGACTGCTGGCGAGATCACGCAAAAGCAGCAGGAGATCGCCGATGGTCAGGCCAAGCTCTCGACCTATGTCGCCGGCGAGTACAAAACCGGCGGTCTGAGCCTGCTTCAGGTTCTGACGGGTGTCGATGACCTGAGCGATATGCTCAACCGTCTGTTCTACTACGGCAAAGTTTCCGATAAGCAGGCTCAGACCATTCAAGAGGTCAAGGAACTTAAGCAGCAGCTCACCGATAAGCAGTCCGAGCAGGAAAAGAACGTCGCAGCCACGCAAAAGAAGGTCGACGAGCTTAACGCCCAGCAGGCTGAAGCCCAGAACGTCGTAAACTCCCTGGATTCGCAGCTGCAAGCCGAGCTTGCCGCAGAGGCCGAGGCCAACGCCGCGCTGCAGGCCGGCATCAACGCCAGTACCGCCGAGAAGGCCACGGTGAGCAACGAGACTGCCGGTACGACCGAAAACACCAACAACGGTGGCCAGACCAGCAATAACAACAACCAGGGCGGCAACACTCCGGCTCCTACGCCGGCACCTGCTCCGACGCCGCAGCCCTCCACGCCCGCTCCAGCTCCGACGCCTTCTGCTCCGAGCCAGTCCGTCGATGGCGGCTCTGTTGTCTCGCGTGCGTACAGTAAGCTTGGTTGCGCTTATTCCTGGGGCGGAATTGGCCCGAACAGCTTCGACTGCTCTGGTTTTGTTAGCTATTGCCTCACTGGTCGTTATTGCCGCCTGGGCACCACGGGTACCTTTATGGGCTGGACGCGTGTGTCCGATCCGCAGCCCGGTGACGTTGTGGTCAACTCGTACCACACCGGCATTTACATCGGTGGTGGTCAGATGATTCATGCTTCTGACTACAACACGGGTGTTATCATCAGCTCCGTTGCCGCCGGCATGAACAACAACTACATTTTCGTGCGCTACTAAGTATTCAGATAAAGCAAACGGATATGGACCTCGTGGCTTTGAGTCATGAGGTCCATTCTTTTGCCTTTAGTGCAGTCCGCTATCTAGTTTTGAATACTAGATAGCGGCCCAATCGGTCTGCAAGATGGCTATAATTGAATGAGAACGATTAGAAAGGACCCTCTATGAGCTGGGCACTTATCTCCGATTCAAGCTGTAACCTCCGCGATTGGCAACCGACCGCGCCCCATACCACCTTTGCATTTGCGCCCCTCAAAATTCGAGTGGGGGAGCGTGAATTCGTCGATGACCTTTCGCTCGATGTGCATGAGCTCAACTGCGCTGTTCAGGCGGAGACGAACGCTTCTTCGAGCGCTTGTCCCAGCGTAGGGGAGTGGGCCGAGCTCTTCAAATTGGCAGACAAGACCATCTGCATGCCGATCTCTGAGGGCGTGTCGGGCAGCTACAACGCGGCAGCCACGGCTCGCGATATGGTTCTTGCCGAGGAGCCCGACCGACAGATTCATCTAGTCAATTCACGCGCAGCTGGCGGCAAAATGGACCTCATTTTCTTGCTGTTTGACCGCTATCTTGCAAGCAATCCGGATGTCGCATTCGAGGACGCTTGCGCATACTTCGATAGCCTTGAGCAGAACAGCAAAATCCTCTTCAGCTTGTGCAATTACGAAAACCTCGCCAAAGCCGGACGTATCCCTAAGGCAGCCGGCGTCATTGCCAACAAGCTCAATATTCGCATTTTGGGCACGGCGAGTGAGGCCGGTAAAATCGAACTCGTGGGGCACACGCGTGGCGAAAAGAAGATGCTCAACAAGATCATCGACACTATGGAAGCCGAGGGCTTTACGGGCGGTGAGGTCATCATCGATCACGTTGAGAACGAAGCTGGAGCCCAGGCGCTTACTGATCGCATAGTCGAACATTGGCCCGGCTCCAAGACCATCATCATGCCCTGCAACGGCCTGGATTCCTATTACGCCGAGATGCACGGCCTGATCATCGGCTACGGCATGGGCGTAGCTTCGGGCAAATAAAGTCCAACCAAGCAAAAAAAACGGGCGGGACAAAGCGACAGATGGCTCTTTGTCCCGCCCGTTTTATGCGTCGGCTAGCTATTAAACCCGTTGAACTTGAGATAGCTCATCAAGTAAGCCTTCGAAACAAAGGATGAAACCGCGCTGCGCACAAGCAGCGACTCACGCGTTACCTGATGCGCCGTATCGGGAACCGGCGTCTGCTCGACAGAAAACACCGAACGAATCGATGCCTCGAGCTGATCAACCACATAGTCGAAGGCCGTCGGGGCATCGTAGCTCAAACGCTGAATGTTAAAGAGTGCCTGCACCGCAGCAATAGGTAGCACCTGCTTAAAGATGCAGATAGCGATCAGGCGGGCAATCTGCTCGCGGCCATATTGCTTTTTGACCGGAGCAGGCACCAGGCCAACCTTTACGTAGTTATTGATCATCGATGGCGTAATGATAGGCTGCTCAACGCAAAGGGACAGCGGCTCCATCCACAGCGCAACATACTCAATGACCTGGTCGCGGTAGAGCGTCACATTGGGCAACTGGTCATAGCGCGGCAGACTCAACGTATTGAGTTTGCGTACGATATCGGACTGAATAAATGCATCGGGCAGCACAGTGGGCTGAATATCCTCAGGCTTAATGCTGACCGATGTATCGGACATCGGGATAACGCGTTTGGCGTGGTTCATAAGGATCCTCCGTTCATTTATATATTGTATTCTACGTTATCTAGTTTTGCATACCACATAGTCGCCAAGTAAAAGTGGTTGGACAGCACATTGATACACCGTCCAACCACTTTGTTAAAAGATAACAACCTTACATAAGATATATTATCGTACTTATCCGCGTAGGAAAGCGTATGCGCTGGTTGCTGCTATGGCTCCGTCCGAAACGGCGGTCACAACCTGGCGTAAACGCTTGGAACGGATATCGCCAGCTGCGAATAAGCCGGGCGTACGGGTAGCCATCCAATCGTCGGTAAGGATGCCGCCGTCGGGAGCCAGATCGACGAGATGCTCAACAAGTTCGGTATGTGGCTGCGTCCCCGTAAAGACAAAAATGCCAAATGAGCCAGGTTCAAAGATCTCGGCATACGTCTTGCCGCTCGCATTATCCTTAAACGTAATTGTCGTGGGCATCGCTTCACCAGAAAGCTCAACAATACTAGTTTGGTACCTAACTGAAATATTGTCCTTAGCAAGCACCTTATTCACAACGCCCTCGGGTGCACGGAACTGATCGCGACGCAGCACGATGGTCACGCTGCTGGCAATGTCGGACAGGAACAGCGCCTCCTCGCATGCCGAATTGCCGCCTCCGATAACAAAGACCTGCTTGCCACGGAAGAACATGCCGTCACACGTCGCGCAATACGAAACGCCACGACCGCGATACGTGTCCTCGCCAACAAAACCCGCAGGACGCGGCGTGGCGCCCATGCACGCAATGACGCTCTTGGCCACCGTGTCGCCCATATCATGATGGATAGTAAATTGAGCCGCATCGGCATCGTAATCGACGCCTGTTACCATACTCCATTCAACCTGAGCCCCCAGGCCTTCAGCATGCTGTTGGAACCGCTCACCAAGTTCGGCGCCGCTCAGCAGTGGAATACCAGGATAATTCTCAATCTCGTTGCTCGTGGCAATCTGTCCGCCCGACATGACCTGCTCAAGGACAGTCGTCGTTAGGTTGGCGCGCGCCGCATAAATGGCGGCAGCATAGCCCGCGGGGCCGCCGCCGAGAATCGCAACATCGATTGTCTGATCGGTAGTCATAAAGAGTCCTCTCATCGAAACGTTGTCGTTCTTTGCGCTCATACCCAAATTTACGTGAACGTGACACTCATGCACTACAATGATAAATCCGTGTTACAACGTCGAAGGGGAGTTATCGATGGATCAGACGCAGACGAGCGACGACGCTCACCTGCTCACGCACAGCACTCCCCAATCGGAGCAAACCACGCTCTTGGCACAGCAAAAACCTCTCGTGACCATCGTGCACGCCTCGGTCGGCTCGGGTCACAAGGCCGCCGCAAATGCGATTGCGCAAGCATTCGACCTCATCCGCGGCACCAATGGCATCCCCGAGGATGTTGAGATTGAAGTGCTCGATATCCTTGATTTTGGACGTATTAAATTCGACGGCAATAAGACCGCGGCTTCTTTTACGGGAGCCACGCGCCCCATTTACGACCTGACCTGGCGATATACGCTTACGGGACATCTTCTCTGGGGTGGCGGCACGGCATGGTCGCGAATTATGTTCCCCGCCTTCAACGAATATATACGTAGCCGCAGGCCCATAGCCGTGGTCGCAACGCACATCACAGCAGCCAATGTTGCCGTGGGCGCCCGCGTAATTACGGGTATCGATTATCCTGTCATCTGCGTACCGACCGACTACGAAGTCGAGGGCTGGTGGCCCCACAAGGACACCGATCTGTTCTGTGTTGCCAACGAATTTATGGCCGAAACGCTGCGACCGCGCAAGGTGCCCGAGGCAAAGATTCGCATTACCGGCATCCCTATTCGCGCCGGATTCGACACGGATTACGATCGCGAGGAAGAGCTGGCCAAGTTCAACCTCCCCACCGACAAGACCGTCGTGCTGGTAATGGCCGGTGCCAGCCTGCCTCAGCCGTACGTCCGCTTTCGCGCGGCGATGGACCACACGCTCCCCTTCCTGCGCAGCTTCGAAGACATGCACTTTGTCTTTTTGCCCGGCAAAGACGTGGAGTATGCCACCCGGCTGAAGACGCTCTTCGATGCCATGAAGCTCGAGAACGTCACGGTGCTGGACTATGTCGACGACATGGCGGCCCTCATGCACGGCTGCGACCTGGCAATCCTCAAATCGGGCGGACTCACGGTCACCGAGTGCCTATGCGCACATCTGCCGATGATCCTGCTGGGCAAGTCCTATGGCCAGGAAAAGGCCAACACCACTATGCTCACCGGCATGGGCGCCAGCATGCACGTCACCACGGCACGAGAGCTCATCGTGACGTTGCGCCATCTCCACGATCACCCGGAGTCACTCAAGGCGCTGCTCATCAATGGCGAAGTGCTACGCCGCCCCCACGCAGCCGAAGACATCGCCATTGCCACCATGGAACTCGTAGGCAAACCCCAAAAGCGCAAGCGAGCCTTCTGCCGTTTCTATTGGGGCGGGAAGCCTGCGCATATCCGCTAGCGTCTTAACGTCCGCTGCTCGGCGGAAGCCGCCCTTATATCATTCCATGCTCAAACATTCTCGCTTCGCTGCGAAACTGCGCGTGGAACGATATAAGGGCGGCTTCCGCCGAGCAGCTACGTTTACGTGCTAGCAACTATGCCAGATTCCCCACCATTAGAAGATACAAAGGTGAAACCGGAAAATATAAATACAGTAAGCCGACGCGACAAAGGGGGCGTCCCTTTGTCGCGTCGGCTTACTAGAAAGATCGTTTTATCTCAAGCATGTAGCCCTTTCGCCTGAGCCCCACACATATCGTCCCGCGCGCAGTTTCGCAGCGAAGCGAGAATGTTTGAGCACGGGACGATATGTGTGGGGCTCAGGCGAAAGCGGGATCCGTGCGCCCCTGCGAAGCGAGAATGTTTGAGCATGGAATGATATGTGTGAGAGGCGGGCGGGAGGGATGCGAGCACCCCCGCGAGAATGTTTGAGCATGGGATGATATATAGACGGGTCGGG
Organism: uncultured Collinsella sp.; assembly: GCA_902497065.1. Taxonomy (GTDB): domain Bacteria; phylum Actinomycetota; class Coriobacteriia; order Coriobacteriales; family Coriobacteriaceae; genus Collinsella. Next base: position 30,936 of record CABVDH010000003.1, read on the forward strand.
CCGGTCAGCGGACAGTACGTAAACGACTAAGCTACGCCGCTAGAACCGAAACCGCCGGCTCCTCGGTCGGTTTTATCTAGTTCTTCTACTTCTACGAGGTTGACCGTGGGGACTTCTTGGATGACGAGTTGGGCGATGCGGTCGCCTTTGTTGATTTGGATGTTGTTCTTGGGGTCGAGGTTGATGAGGATGACTTTGAGCTCTCCTCGATAGTGGGCGTCGATGAGGCCAGGAGTGTTGACTATGGACAGGCCTTGCTTAATGGCCAGGCCGCTGCGGGGCTGGACGAAGCCGGCGTAGCCGTCGGGCAGGGCAATAGCTAGGCCCGTGGAGACCAGACGACGCTCAAAGGGCTTCAGAATGCAATCCTCGTTGGAACGCAGGTCAAGGCCGGCATCCGTGGGATGGGCGTATTTGGGAAGCTCGACGGTTGGGTCGAGACGCTTAATGTTAACGGTAATGTTGGACATGAAATCACCTTAGCTTGTCGAGCTCCTGCAGAAACTCATCGACATCTTTGAAATCGCGATAGACCGAGGCAAAGCGGATGTAGGCCACTTTATCGATCTTGGCCAACCGCTTAAGAACCATATCGCCCAGCTCATGAGACGTAACGGCCGTGAGCGTACGGGAACGAAGCTCAACCTCTATATCGTCAATGATCTCGTTGAGCTTTTTAGTGTCGATATCTCGCTTGATCGTGGCGCGCATCAAACCGACCAGCAGCTTATTGCGATCGAACCGTTGCTTGGATCCGTCTGACTTAATGACCTCGATAGGGTCTTCACAACGCTCAAATGTCGTAAAGCGATAATTGCACGAGCAGCATTCGCGACGGCGCTTGATGGTGTTATTAGATTCCTGCATGCGGGAATCAACGACGCGGGTATGTGCCTTGCCGCATTTGGGACAGCGCATGGTACCTCCTCTAAAACGATTACAAGGGTACCATGCGCAGCGCGATAATGATTACGAACGAGCAGGAACCTTAAGATGCGCACCGGCGGCGAGCGAACCATGCTCCAGATGATTGACGTTACGGATCATGTCGGAAGTCTCTTGCGTGGAAAGGCCTTCGATTGGATATTCCTCGGCAAGCGACCAAAGAGAATCACCAGACTGAACGCGAATGGTCTCATAGGTAACGTTGGAAACGGACTCGGCATACGCGGCGTGACGAGCGCTAAAGACCGACGTAGCGAGGACAAAAAAGAGCGTGAGCGCAACGGCAACGGCGACGATCGTCGGAACCTTCAGGGCAACGCGGCCCGGCGCGGCTACAGCCTGCTGATTGCGAGCAGGCTTTACGGTCAAAGGCTGAAAGCCGGAGCGGCCACCCTGAACAACCGTAAAAGTGTATTCTGCAGACGTCTCGAGCTTAAGGGCGAGGTTTCCCTGGACCATATTCGTTGCGTTCATCATGTTCTCCTCTCGCGTGTTTTGCTGAGAACAGTTTTATCAAGCCGCGCGGACAAAAATGTCTAGCGCGAGAACGAATGTTCGGTTATTATTATCTTCGAACAGTTGTTCCTGTCAAGCAAAATTCGAACATTTGTTTGACATGGGTAGAGAGGATGCCCTGATGGCTCGCAAAATTACCAAGCGTCAGCAGCAAATTTACGACTTCATCAAGGAATATCAGCAGGAGAAGGGTTATCCGCCCAGCGTGCGCGAGATGGCTTCTGCCGTGGGCCTTTCCTCCCCCAGCACTGTGCACGCCCATCTATCTGCTCTGGAGGCGCGCGGGCTACTCAAGCGCGATGCCACCAAACCGCGCGCCCTGGAACTCTTTAACGAGGACGGTTCCTCGGTCTCAATTTCTAAATCTGACGAGCCCACCGCACCTCGCGGAACGGTCTCGCTACCGCTCGTTGGTCGCGTCGCGGCTGGGATTCCCATTCTGGCCGAACAGAATATCGAAGATACTTTTACTATCCCGACCGAAATCGCCACTGATCAGGGTTCCTTTATCCTTGAGGTGCATGGGAGCTCAATGATCAATGTCGGCATCTTCAATGGCGATTACATCATCGTCCGTGAACAAAAGAGTGCCATGAACGGCGAAATTGTCGTGGCCATGATTGATGGTTCAGCGACCGTCAAGACGTTCTACAAGGAGCAGGGACGCGTACGCCTGCAGCCTGAGAATGACACCATGGAGCCTATCTATGCAACGAATCCCGTTATCTTGGGCAAAGTCGTCGGCTTGATGCGCCGGTTCTCGTAATGCAGAAACGCATCACCATCTTTGATACCGTCCGCGGGTTTACGATGATTTCAATGGCAGGTTTTCACGCTTGCTACGATCTTGCCTACCTGTACGGTTGGGATATGCCCTGGTTTACACAGACCGTCTTTCAAGACATCTGGCGTGCCAGCATCAGCTGGGTATTCCTGTTTATCGCGGGTTGGATGTGCACGCTCTCACGCAACAATGCTAAACGAGCGGCCAAGTACGCTGCCGCAGCTTTGGTCGTCTGGATCGTAACAACGCTCGTATCGGTCGACGATTCAGTGAACTTTGGCATCATTTATTGCATGGCGGCGTGTACCGCTGTGGCAGCCGTAGCACGACCGATGCTTCAGAAAGTTCCCAGCACATGGGGCATTGCGATATGCCTCGCTCTCTTCGCAACGACATGGGGCATTCCGAAATCGACCTATTCATTCCCCTACCTGGCGTGGCTGGGATTTCCAAGCCCTGGGTTTATCTCAGGTGATTACTACCCCATCATCCCGTTTATCTTTATGTATCTTGCAGGATACTTCGCCGCACATATAGCGCAGGGAATCGATAAAACCGCCCCAATCTGGGCCTACGCCAACCCCCTGCCGGCGCTCGCCAGCCTTGGACGTCATGCACTCCCCTTTTATCTGCTGCATCAGCCCATCATTCTGGGCATTTTGGAGCTCGTCTACTCGGTGCGATAACGCTTGAGCCGCGGCGCGATACGGGCCGGAAGCTTCGCCACAATACGAACGCCGTCCTCAAGATATTCCTCGTGCAAAAGGGTTCCCTGCTCATGCACCAGCGTGATGAGGGCGCCCTCGCGATACGGGATATCAGCAGAGAGCAACACATCGGTAGCAGCCGCCTCACGAGCAATACGGTCGACGAGATCGTCGAGTCCCTCGCCCGTCTGGGCCGAGAACAGCACGGCCTCGGGATAGCGACGACGGAAGCTCATTCGATCAACGCTATCGAGAAGATCGATTTTATTGAACACCGTAAGCGTCAAACGCTCGCCGGCACCGATCTCGTCAAGAACGCGATCGACTGCCTCGAGCTGGCGCTCGTAGTCCTCGTCAGAGGCATCCACAACTTTAAGGATCAGATCGGCACCAAGAACCTCAGACAGCGTCGATTTAAAGGCATCGACGAGACCATGCGGTAGCTTTTGAATAAAGCCAACGGTATCGGTAATCGTCATGCCGCGACCGCCGGGCAGGCGATACGAACGCGTCGTCGGGTCGAGCGTAGCAAACAGCTTGTCCTGCGAAAGTACCGTAGAGCCGGTCAGGCGATTGAGCAACGTCGATTTACCGGCATTGGTATAACCGGCTAACGCGACGCGAAACGCCGGTGACTCAATGCGGCTCTTGGACTGGACATCGCGACGCTGTTCAACCTGCTTAAGCTCACGACGAAGCGCGGCAATCTTATTGCGAATCAAGCGACGGTCAACCTCGAGCTGGCTTTCACCCTGGCCAAAGCGCGAACCGATGCCGCCACGCGTCTGCTCCTTGGCAAGATGGCTCCACATGCCGCGCAGACGAGGCAACAGATATTGAAGCTGCGCCAGCTGTACCTGCAGGCGTCCCTCACGCGTCTGAGCATGCAGGCCAAAGATATCCAGAATCAGTGCTGTACGATCGATAATCTTTACCGGCTCGCCCACGGCTTTCTCCAAATAGGATTGCTGCGAGGGCGTCAGATCGTCGTCGAAGATAACAACATCGACATCCATGCGATGCACCAGGCCGCACAGCTCTTCAACCTTACCGGAACCGATAAACGATTTTGGATACGGCTTAACCAAACGCTGTGACAAACGCGCCACGCACTGGGCGCCAGCCGTATGGGCCAGGCGCTCAAGCTCGTCAAGCGAACGATCGAGCGGCCATGCATTGTCGCGCCACTCAACACCAACTAATATGGCACGCTCGGGCTCGGGTGCCGTGGGAACAAGGGGGAAACGGGCCATTAGGCAGCCTCAATACGATGCAGGATGTCCTCAACGACCTCATCGATCGTAAACTCGTCCATATCAAACCACACGATACGGTCATTGCGCTTAAACCACGAAAGCTGACGTTTGGCATAGCGACGCGAACGCATCTTGATGAGTTCGCGAGCCTCATCCATAGAAATCACGCCATTGAAAGCATCAATGATCTCTTTATAGCCAATTGCCTGCATCGAAGTCAGGGCATCTCCCAGCCCCTGGTCCATAAGACCGCGAACCTCATCGACAAGACCCTGCTCAAACATCATATCGACACGCAGGTTAATGCGCTCGTAGAGCACCTCGCGATTACGCGTCAGACCAAACCATAGAGCATGATAATGCTCGCGCGGAACACTAAACTGACTTTTTTGCTGTGCATAGGAAATACCATCATCATGCATCTCGAGCGCACGAATCACACGGCGCACATTATGGGGATGAATAACAGCAGCCGATTCTGGGTCGCGCTCGGCAAGCAGGGCATGCAGCTCTTCCTCGCCAATACGCTCGGCAAGCTCCTGATAGCCCATACGACGATCGTCCTCAAGTTCACCCGAAGGAAAATCCATTTCATCGAGGGCGGCCTTGAGATACAGCCCCGTACCTCCGCAAAAAACCGGCAGACAACCCGAACCAAGGAGACGTTCAACATGCGCGCGAGCGTCAGCCTGATAAAGCGCAGCAGAATACGCCACACCCGGCTCTACAATGTCGACGAGACGCAGCGGCGCCGTACACTCATCGGGCGCCATCTTTGCGGTACCGATGTCCATGCCGCGATAGATTTGCATCGCATCGCACGACAGCACTTCGGACGAAAGACGAGCTGCCAAACGGTCGGCAACATCACTCTTACCAACCGCCGTCGGACCGACGATCGCAACGGCGGAAAGTCCTGCCCTGGGAGAAACCATTAGCGCGGCTCGCCCACAACGGAGCCGGACAAATACCAGGTCTTGGCAACGTCAACGTCAACATCAACGATCTTGCCAACAAGCTGATCGATGCTGTAACCCTCGGGGATAGGCGCATGCACGGTCTGATTCTTGGGACTCTTGCCCAGCAGGACCGCGTCGTTCTTTTTACTCGTTCCCTCAATGAGCGCCGGCACCACAGTATGAAGCTCACCCTGGTTATACTCGTGTGCCGTAGTCTCGATAACCTTAACCAGGCGGTTGAAACGCTCGAGAATAACCTCATGCGGCGTAGGATCGTCAATCTCTGCGGCCGGGGTACCGGCGCGCTTGGAATAGATGAAGGTATAGGCCTGAGCATAGCGGACCGTCTCGGCAAGTGAGAGCGTCTGCTCAAAGTCCTCTTCAGTCTCGCCCGGGAAGCCAACGATAATATCGGTCGAGAGCGCGATATCGGGCATGCGGTTGCGAATGCGATCGACCAGGCCCAGATAGTCCTCGCGTGTATAACGGCGATTCATCTCTTTGAGGATACGCGTGGAGCCCGACTGAACGGCCAAGTGAAGCTGCGGCATGACGGCGGGCGTCTCGGCCATGGCGTCGATGGTCTCGGGCAGCAGATCCTTAGGATGAGAAGAGGTAAAGAAGATGCGCTCCACACCCGTATCGCCCACGGCACGCAGCAGATCGGCAAAACGCGGCTTGCCAAACAGATCGCGACCATATGAGTTAACGTTTTGGCCCAGCAGCGTAATCTCGCGCACGCCCTGGCGCACCAAACCGGTCACCTCGTCGACAATTTCCTCGAAGGGGCGGCTCTTTTCGCGACCGCGCACGTACGGCACGATGCAATAGGTACAGAAATTATTGCAGCCCGTCATGATGGGCACCCAGGCGTGATACTGGGTCTCGCGATGCCACGGCATGCTCATGGCATCCGTATCCTCATGCTCATTGGTGCGGATATGACGCTTGCCGTCAAGGAACGCCTCGGCAATCAGCTCGGCCACATGTGCGATAGAATGCGTGCCAAAGATGACATTGACGTTATCGACGTTGATGAGCAGGCCCTCGCCATCACGCTGCGCAATGCAGCCGCCCACGGCAACCACACGCTTGCCCGAAGGCGAAGGCGGCAGGCTTTTGCAGGAATTGCACTGACCGTACAGGCGAGTATCGGCGGCCTCACGCACACAGCATGTCATGAAGACAACGATATCGGCATGCTCGGGATCGAGCGCCATGAGACAGCCATACGAATCAAGCAGACCGCTCACGCGCTCGGAATCGTGCTGATTCATCTGGCAGCCAAAGGTGCGGATAAAGTAGGTTTTACCGGCAAGAATATCGCGTACGGAACGCTGGTCCATGTGCATAAGTCCTAACGATGGAAGGGAGGCGAATCGAGGCAAGCAGAAGCTATGCCACAGGCTTAACATCATCCATGACGACGTTATCCATAGCAGCTCGATTGATCTGGTGAACGTAGATAGAAAGGCGGATGGCCGTGCGCGACTCCCCGTTAATGAGGATGTCGGAGAACACGGGCGCGCAGGAAATATCAAAACCGGTTGGAATCAAAAAACCGCGCGCGATAGCCACGGCCTTAATGGCCTGGTTGACAGCACCAGCGCCGACACACTGGATGTTGACGGGTACACCATCCTTGACCATGCCGGCGATGGCGCCGGCAACGGACGCGGGCGATGATTTGCTTGATACCTTCAGGCAATCCATGAAGAAACTCCTGCGTTTAAAAGTACGTTTTAACTGCAATAACTGTATCGTACCGAGTGGACTCGGTAAAGGCACTATTCCTCTTTGGCAAGATCGAAGGTCACAGTGATTCGATCACGCGAAACACGAATCTTTGGGTCGCCGCAAAGGTTGAGATAGTACCGGGCGGCAAGGTCATTAAAGTCACGCTCCACAGCACGCGAAAACTGTGCCATGTCATCCTTGGCAATACGTAGCCCGCGACGATCCTTCGCAAGATCGACAGGAGCCGGCGCATGCGAGGACGAATCACGCTCGCGCAGCAGACGCGCGGTCACACCGCGAACGGGCTTAATCTGCCCTGCCAAAATGCGATGAGCCGTGCGCTCGGACATCTCAAGACCCAAACCCGAACAGATACGGATAAAGTCCTCGGCATCAGAGGCAAGGCCTAAACGATCGACAACCGGAAGCTCACTCTCGTCATCAATGAACAGGAGACGCGACGTATCGAGCCGACTTGACGCCTGAGCATAAAGGGTCGCGGCAATCTCAGACGGAGAACCAAGATAGACATCGCAACCACGCAACTCCTCGAGCGCAAACTCACAAGCAGCGCGAATAATATTATGCGGGCCGCGAGCACAGACATAACGTCCGTCCTCATCCTTGACGGCCTGGGGCCAGCTGGACTGATCGGCACGCTCACTGAGGCGGTCGGCCGCAACGCTCACCTTAAAGGCCGAGCCAAGGTCGACACCAGACGTGACCACACGGGCCTCGTCGGTGTTCTGCTTGATCGAAAACAATGCCATGCCACGACCGTGAACGCCCCAACGGTCCATCTTCATGCTCTCGAGCTTGGAGGTAACGCGGGCATCGAAGATTCGCTCTTGCATATCCTGCGGAACGCCCGAACCGTTATCCAGAAAGACAAGCGTGCGGACGCCATCTTCCTTGGTCGTGGCGAGATAGACCTTGTCGGCGCCGGCATCGCGAGCATTACGGAGCATTTCGATGACGATATCCTCGACATGCTGAATGTCGTGCTTTGCCTGGCGCCGCTCGGCCTCCGAAACGCGGAGGCGGACATACCCCTCGCCAAGGTTCTCCTCGACGCGAAGGTTGCCCTCCCCCGACATCGACGCGATAAATGAGATGAGCTCGTTCGCGTCGCTCATGTTATTTAGCGATATCGACAGCGCGGCTCTCGCGAATCACGACGACGCGCACCTGACCGGGATACTCCATCTCTTCCTCGATCTGATGGGCGATATCGTGAGCCAGGACCGTGGACTGGGCATCGGAGATCTTGTCCGGCTGAACCATCACGTGGACCTCGCGACCAGCCTGCATGGCATAGGTACGCTCGACGCCGTCATGGGAGTTGGCGATCTCCTCGAGCTTCTCAAGACGCTTGATGTAGTTCTCGGCAGACTCGCGACGGGCACCGGGGCGAGAGGCAGAGACAGCATCGGCGGCCTGTACCAGGACATCGAGCACCGTGTTGGGGTCGACATCGGCATGGTGAGCCTCGATAGCGTGGACGATAACGGGCTTCTCACCATAACGGCGGGCAAGCTCGGCGCCGATGACGGCATGCGGGCCCTCGACGTCGTGGTCGATTGCCTTGCCAAGGTCGTGCAGCAGGCCGGCGCGCTTGGCGGTCACAACGTCCAGGCCAAGCTCGGAAGCCATCACGCCGCACAGGTCAGAGACTTCGAGGGAGTGCTGAAGCACGTTCTGACCAAACGAAGTACGGTAGCGCAGGGCACCAAGGGTCTTGACGATCTCGGGATGCAGGTCGTGAATGCCGGTATCGAAGGCAGCCTGCTCGCCAGCCTCGCGCACGCGCTGTTGAACCAGGTCGGCAGCCTTGTGATACATCTCCTCGATGCGGGCAGGGTGAATGCGGCCGTCGGCGATGAGGTTCTCGAGGGCGACACGGGCGGTCTCGCGACGGACCGGGTCGAAGCTCGAAAGAACGACGGTCTCTGGCGTGTCGTCGATCACGAGGTTGACGCCGGAAACCTGCTCGAAGGTCCGGATGTTGCGACCCTCGCGACCGATGATACGGCCCTTGAGGTCATCAGAGGGAATGTGCACGGAGGTAACGGTGACCTCGGCTGTGTGGTCGGCAGCGCAGCGCTGAATCGCCAGGGACAGAATCTCCTGGGCGGTCTTGTGGCACTCGGCGCGAACCTGCTGCTCGGACTCGCGAATGATCGTGGCAGCCTCGTGGGTGACCTCGCCGCGAACCTTATCGAGGAGCTCCTTGTGGGCGTCCTCGCGGGTCAGGTCGGCGATACGCTCGAGCTCGGAGGTCTGCTTTGCGCAGAGCTCCTCGAGCTCACGGGAGCGCTTCTCGACCTGACCGGCCTGACTGGACAGCTGATGCTCGCGCTTGTCAAGAGCGTCGTTGCGGCGATCGAGGGATTCCTCGCGCTGCATCACGCGGTTCTCGAGCGTACGAATCTCGCTCTTACGCTGCTTGTCCTCGGCCTCGGCGGCCTGCTTGTTCTTGATGATCTCCTCTTTAGCCTCGAGCAGAGCCTCTTTTTTGAGGGTCTCGGCCTGACGCTTTGCATCACCGATCAGGGACTCAGCCTGTGCGTGTGCCGACTGGATCTTTTCGTCGGCCTCGTGAAGACTACCCTGCTTGGCGGTGCGCATGTAGGCAATGGCGGCGATGGCACCCAAAACGATGCCAACGAGCGCTGCGATGATAGGCATGCTCACTCCTTTTTATGGATTCGTTACACAACAAAGCGAACCGTCCTTACGAACGGCTCGCGACATTTGAGTAATATGGGCGCAGCTTATGCGGGTCGGATACAGATAAACATATAAACAAACTCATCACAGATGAGCACATATCACAAAGCAAATGACAGTGTTTATCGTACGTTGAACCACAACAACTGTCAAATAAATGGCCCCGGCACGGCGGCTAAAACGCGGTGAACGGCAGGGCCACAAAACGCATACGCCTAAACCGCACATTCCTCGCGTTCGGCATCGAGACGTGCCTTAACGGCATCGGCGGCGATGTGATACGTGAAGCCCTTGCCCATCAAAAACCGAACCAGTTTTTCGAATCCGCGCGTCTCTGGAACACGCCGCTTGGCGAGCAGGGCTGACGCACGCGCCAAATCGTCTTCGACGGCAAAATAATCCTCGGGATAACCGGGAATGTCATCGAGCACGACATGACGGCGCTTGAGCTCGGTCTCGATTTTGCGCTGTCCCCAACCGCGCCGCTTGCGCTCCTCGATAAAGTACGAGCAAAAGCGGCTCTCGTCTAAAAAACGATACTCGGTGGCGCGCTCGACGGCGAAATCGATCGCAGGCTGGTGAAAGCCGTAGCGAGCCAGCTTGTCACGGACCTCACCCGTCGCATGGTCGCGGCGCGATAACATCTCGGTCACCATGGTAAGTGCACATTTACGCTCAATGAGCTGCACCGCCTCACGGAAGTTGTCCCAATCACAGGGAAGATCGGGGCGGTTTTTGACATACAGCCGCGCGACCCGCACGGGAATCCAAATGGACCGCTCAAAACCGCCCTCAAGCTCACAATCGATATGTGCGCAAGGCTTTTTGGACGCATACCCGCTCGAGAACGAGGAGACCGCCTTCTTATCGGGAAAGACGACCGTGGCCTCGGTCACCGTATACGACATGAGCGTAACCGCTACTCGTCGTCATCATCGAGCATGGCGGAACCATCGATGGCGTAAAGCTCGTCAAACTCCTCAGGCGCAGGCTGATCGGTCAGCTCGACCTCGGACGGAGCATCGTCATCAAACTCAAGTCCACAGGCAAGGCGGACCTTATGCTCAATCTCGTCGGCACAATCGGGGTGTTCGCGCAGGAACGCCTTGGCGGCCTCGCGACCGTTGCCGAGCTTGTCCTCGCCATAGGCAAACCAGGAGCCCATCTTCTTGCAAATGCCGCACTCGACAGCCATGTCCAGAATCGAGCCCTCCTTAGAGATGCCCGTACCGTACATGATGTCGAACTCAGCAGAACGGAACGGAGCTGCCACCTTGTTCTTAACGACCTTGGCGCGCACGCGGTTACCGATAACCTCGTCCTTAAGCTTAATGCTGTCGATGCGGCGAATGTCGATACGCACCGAAGAGAAGAACTTAAGGGCGCGGCCGCCCGTCGTGGTCTCGGGGTTGCCGAACATGACGCCGATCTTCTCACGCAGCTGGTTAATGAAGATGCACGTCGTGTTGGACTTGGACAGCGAGCCGGCGAGCTTGCGGAGCGCCTGGCTCATCAGGCGAGCCTGAAGACCGACCGTAGTGTCGCCGATTTCTCCCTCGATCTCGGCACGCGGGGTCAGCGCAGCGACGGAGTCAACGACGATGGCATCGATGGCGCCGGAACGCACGAGCATGTCAACGATCTCGAGCGCCTGCTCACCCGTATCGGGCTGGGAAATGAGCACCTCGTCGATATCCACGCCGATGCGTGCGGCATACGTGGGATCGAGCGCGTGCTCAGCATCGATAAATGCCACAACGCCACCCATTGCCTGGGCCTCGGCCAGGATCTCGAGCGAAAGCGTCGTCTTACCGGAGGACTCAGGACCGTAAATCTCGACGATACGGCCGCGCGGCACGCCGCCGATACCCAGCGCGGCATCGAGGGCCAGGGCGCCCGTGGGAATGGCCTCGACCTCGAGCTCGGGACCACCATCGCCGTACCTCATGATGGAACCCTGGCCGAATTTCTTCTCGATCTCGGCCTTGGTGGTGGCGATCATCTCATCGCGCTCTTTACCCGTCGTGCGAGCATGAACGGTACGTACGGGACCTGAATTCTTGGCCATGAATAGCCCTCCTCTTAACAACCTGCATCGATAATAAACGAACGGCTGTTCGTGGTCAACCGTTCAGGCCAATCATATGCAGGCAGTCTTTCCAAAACCAAACCAAACGCCGACCAAACACTGACCAAATGCTTGACCACAAAGGGCCAAATAAGAGCAAAGAAGGCGAGAATACATCTATAACCAGCACAAACGCTAAATTTGTCAGAGGTCCCTATCTCCACAATTAAGGGGCCCGGAGGCCCCTTAAAACACGTCTATTCCATAGAATCGAGCACGCAGACAATGCGACCCAGTGCCTCCGCGACCGCATGGGCACGAACACACGAACGGTCGCCCTCATAGTGGCAACGCACAGAGTCCACGACCGGCACGCCCCCATCGGCGGAACGATACGCCCAGCCAATATAGAAAGTGCCAGCCGGATCGACCTCAGTGCCACCGCTGGGGCCGGCATAACCCGTTGCGCTCACTGCAATATCGCTCTGGTACAGCTCCAGCGAACCCACCGCCATCTCACGCGCAGTCTGATGCGACACCGCGGTATAGCGGTCGAGCGTCTCCTGCTCAACACCAAGAACGCGATGCTTAATCTCATCGCAATAGGTCACCGCACCGCCGCGCAGCACCGCCGACGCACCCGGGATATCGGCAATCGTCGAGGCGATCATACCCGCCGTCAGCGACTCAGCCGTCGAAACCGTCACGCCCCGAGCGCTCGCGCGCTCGACAATATCACGCGCCAGCTCCTCGTTATGTGCGGAAATCTGCTCAAAAGAGTCCGTCATACCCACCAGGACCTAGACCGAAAAGACGATCTTGCGGCAGTTCCAGAAGTACTGGGCGCCCGAGATAACGGTCAGGACAACGGCAACGGCGTACAAGAAGCGCGACACCGAGTAGATGCCGAGCGTCAGCGCCACCGGGCCAAGGTGCAAGCCGGCCATAGCAAAAACGCACAGGTAACCGCAGATGGAGACCATCGTGGTTGCCGTCTTGTACTTGCCGAGCTTATCGGCCGCAACAACCACACCCGCCGCACTCGCGACCATGCGAAGGGCGCTCACCAGAAGCTCACGGAACAGGATAATGAACACCGACCACACGGTCACCGCGCCAAAATCCAAGAACAGCAGCAGGGCCGAGAACACGAGCAGCTTATCGGCGATGGGGTCCAAGAATTTACCGAAGTCGGTAATCTCATTGCGCGAACGCGCCAGATATCCGTCGACCTTATCGGTGCACGACAGGATCACATACAGAATGAAGGCAGCGGCGGCGAGCGGGCCGTCGAAGGTGCTCCAATCCGTACCGGCAACACTCGTGTGAGAAAGCGCCGACACGATCATGAACACCGGGATAAAGACGATGCGAACGCACGTCACGATGTTGGCGGGCGTCCAGACACTCGTCAGTTCCTTATTGCTCTCGTTAGCCACGACGCTCTCCTACTCCACAACATGACCGATAAGCTCATAGCAGAAGCTATCGGTAAACTCGACAGTCAGAATATCGCCCACGGACGCCTCGCTGGCGTCCAGATGCACCGCTCCATCGGAATCGGGCGCCTGGAACCAGGCATGGCCGATCAGCTCGGCGCCGTCCTCGGTCTCTTCGATACCGTCGACGATCACCTGGGCGCGCTCGCCCACATGGGCGGCGGTGGCGGCAAAGCCGAGCGACTCGGCCAGGTCCATGGCCTCCTGGGCGCGCTCGAGCTTAACCTCCTCATCGACCTGACCCTCCATCTTAGCGGCCAGGCTGCCCTCCTCCTGCGAGTATGCAAAGACGCTCGTGTAGTCAAAGCCGACGGTGTCCATAAAGTCGATAAGGTCGCGGAACTCGTCGTCGGTCTCGGTCGGGAAGCCGACCATGGCCGTGGAACGAATCACGATGCCGGGGATGCGCTCGCGAAGGTCGCGGAACAGATCCTCGAGCTCCTGGCGCGAACCGGAGCGACGCATGGCCTTGAGAATGCGCGCGTCGCAGTGCTGCACGGGGATATCGATATAGGGCAGCACCTCGGGCGTATCGCGAATCGTCTCGATGAGTTCGTCAGTCATGCCCTCGGGCTGCAGATAGAGCACGCGGACCCAGACGTTGTGCGGGCGCACGGCCTCGGCGACGGCACGCAGCAGCTGCGCCAGATTGCGCGGCGAGCCATCGGCGACGTCCTCGTCGGCAAAGTCGGTACCCCAGATGCCCGTGTCCTGGCCGATCAGCACGATCTCGCGCACACCGCCGGCAACCAGGTCGCGCACCTCGGAGATGATGCTCTCGGCATTGCGCGAATGATAGCGACCGCGAATATAGGGGATCATGCAGAAGCTGCAGAAGCGGTTGCAGCCATCGGAAATCTTGACGTAGGCGACAGCACCCTCGACGGTACGTTTGACCTGCGGGATATAGGCAGCAATCTCGCGCTCGACGCCCAGCACGCCATCGATGACCGCCACGATGCCGTCTTCCTCGTCGGCCTTCACAAAGGCAGCGACCTCGGGCAACTCGTCAGGCAGGTCATCGCCATAGCGCGACGGCACGCAACCGCACATAACGATGGGGCAAGAACGAACGCCGTCCTGAACCTCGTTGGCGAGCTCGAGCGTGGTCTCGATGCTCTCGGACGTTGCGGAGGCGAGGAACGAGCATGTATTGACGATGGCGATATCGGCATCCTGCGGGTCGAATGCCTCCTCGTAGCCCGCAGCAGTCAAAAGAGAACGCATGCGGTCGGTGTCGACCTCGTTCTTAGCGCACCCGAGGGTGATGTAGAGCACGGAGCCCAACGGTGTATCCATGTTGGAGAGCGGTCCTTTCGAATGATATTAGCGGTAGTTGGTGAACTGTAGCGGCTGGCCGTAGTCCTGGTCGCGCAGGAACTGGATTACGGTCTGCAACGCATCCTTCGAAGCAGAGGAAACACGCAGCTTATCGGCCTCGATGGTCACCTTGACCTTGAGCTTTTGGTCCTTGATGTCCTTGTTGATCTTCTTGGCGGTCGCCTGGTCGATACCCTCGACGATATGGCCGAGCACGCGCACGGTGCCGCCCGATGCCGCCTGAGGAGCATCCCACGAGACAGCCTTGAGGTCAATGCCGCGCTTGATGAGCTTGGAACTCAGCACGTCGATAATCTGCTTAGAGACAAAGTCAGCCGGGGCGCTGATCGTAAAGAGCTTGTCGCCCTTCGAAAGCTCGATCGTGGCGCCGGAATCCTTAAGGTCATAGCGCTGGGAAATCTCGCGCGTGGTCTGCTGGAAGGCGTTGTCGACCTCTTGCATGTTGACCTCGGACACGACGTCGAAGCTGGAATCTTTAGCCATGATGTTTCCTTTCGCGTACGAGCGGCTTAGTAGCTATCGTACGAATAGTCGGTAGAATCGGTGGGTGTCTGACCGTCAGTTGCGGTATCGGCGCCATCCGTGGACTGGGCATCGGTAACGTCGGTGGTATCGGCACCATCGGTGGTATCGGTACCATCAGAACTTTCACCATTCTCGGAATCAGTCGTCTCCTTCTTGGGAACGGTGATCGTCACACGCGCCACGCCCGAGGTCTTGGTATCGTAACGAACCTTTTCACCGTTCTTGGTAACGGTGACATCGGAAGGCTTGGACGTGGTGATCTCGATTGAGGACTCGGGCGTGTACTCCTGCTCAAAGGGGCCAGTCGCTTGGGCGCCATAGACCGACTTGCCGTCGACCTTGACCTCAATCCACGCGGTCTTTCCCTTGGCAACGGAGACTTTGACCTTCGTGACCTCGTTCTCTTCCTTCTTGGCCGTCGTCTTGGTAGCGTCCGAGTCAGTCGACTCATCCGTCGCCTCATCGGTGTCTTCGTCCTCGTCGACCGTTTCGGTCTTCTTAGAAGACTTCTTGGTCGTCGTCTTGGTAGCAGTGGGCGTCTCGGGCGTGGTCTCGGGCGCCGAAGATGCGCAGCCGCGCAGAAGCACCACGATGAGCACAATCAACAACAGCGCAACGGCACCGATGCCGGCGTAGACGATACGCGGATCGAGCCCGTTGTTTTGAGGAGTACGTGATCCGCCGCGTCCACGATTGGAACTGCTGCGGCCGCCTCCCTGAGGCATACGACCACGATTGCTATCGGAACGGCCGCGATAGCCACCCTGGCCCTGAAGGCTGCGCTGACCCGAGCGGGGCGCAAGTTCACCGCGGCCTTGATAGCCACGCTGGCCCGAACGCGGAGCCGAAGAGCGCTGGCCATACGGCTGTGATTGAGAGCGAAGACGCGGCGTCACCTGCGTGGCATCGGCATCCGCATAGCCACCGCGAGAGCGACCAGAAGAGACCCCACGGTAACCGCGATCGGAATAGCCGCCGTCGCCGTAGCCGGCACGAGGGTCACGAGCCACGCCGCGGGCAGCGGGAAGTGCACGGTCCTCGGGCATCGGCGTACTGCGGAACCGGTCACGCTGCGAACGAATCTCCTCGCCCGAACCCGTCTCGGTAATATAACCGGCCTGCTGAGGACGCTGTCCATAACGCGTCGAACGACCGCCCTGAACCATCAGGAAGCGCCCGTTATCGACCGAGGAACGCGAATTGACGTAGCCAGCGGCGTCCTGAAAACGACCGCCCTGCTGCGACGTCTCGCGCTCATATGCCATCAGATCGTCAAAGTAGGCATTGACGACCTCGCGCGGATTGAGGCCCAAAAAGCGAGCATAGCTCGAAATCATGCCCTGCGCATAGCCGCGCGGCGGCATCGAAGCAAAGTTACCGGTCTCGAAAAACTCGATGATCTGCGGCCTGATTTTGATGGTGTTGGCGACTTGCTGAATGGAAAGGCCCATTCGGCGACGCTGCTCGAGCAGCATGTCACCAAAGCGTGCAGCCATCAGAATCCTCCAAACTCACGATCTTCACGTGCCATCTCGGCGTCGACAGATTCCAGCGCGGCAAGCCCCTCCTCGTCCAGCAGGACCTCGCGCGGCTTGGAACCGTCGGGCGGACCGACGACACCCTTTTCTTCCAGCATGTCCATAATACGCCCGGCGCGCGCATAGCCAACCTTCAGACGACGTTGCAGACCAGATGTGGAGCCAAGCTGCGATTCCACCACAATATGGGCGGCTTCCCAAATGAGAGGATCATCGTCTTGCGGCTCGGCGACTCCGGTGCGGACAATGCCGCCGCCACCCGCCATGGACATGGAAGCGGGCGCCACGGCAGACAGGATCTCCTCGTGGTAGTCGGGCTCGCTCTGCGACTTGACGAACTCGACAATCTCGTTGATTTCGTCATCCGAGACAAAGCAGCCCTGGATACGGCGAGGCTTGCCCCAGTCGACCTTTGAGAACAGCATGTCGCCCAAACCAGTGAGCTTTTCGGCGCCCATCTGATCAATGATGACGCGCGAGTCGATACCCGTGGCGACGTTAAAGGCGATGCGGTTGGTGATGTTAGCCTTGATAAGGCCCGTCACCACGTTAGAGCTCGGGCGCTGCGTGGCCACGATAAGGTGGATACCGGCGGCACGACCCAGCTGAGCAATACGCACGATCGAGGCCTCGACATCCTTACCGGCGACCATCATCAGGTCCGAGAGCTCGTCGATGATGATGACCAGGTAGGGCATCTTTTGCGGCGGGTTATCGTAATGCTCAAACTCGCCGGCGGCCTGCTTTTCGTTGTAGGTCGAGATCTTACGCACGTTGAGACGCTCGAAGACCTTCAGGCGACGCTCCATCTCGGACACGGCCCATTGCAGAGCGCTCGCGGCCTGCTTGGGCTCGGTCACTACAGGCACGTAAAGATGCGGCAGACCGTTATAGCCCGCAAGCTCGACGCGCTTGGGGTCGACCATGATCAGGCGAACGTCCTCGGGAAGGGCGCGCATGAGCAAGGTCGTGATGATGGAGTTGATCATGACCGACTTACCGGAACCCGTGGTACCGGCGATCA
The DNA here is from genome assembly GCA_902497065.1 of uncultured Collinsella sp. Lineage (GTDB taxonomy): Bacteria > Actinomycetota > Coriobacteriia > Coriobacteriales > Coriobacteriaceae > Collinsella. The sequence continues at coordinate 48,565 of CABVDH010000003.1, forward strand.
GCAGGTGGGGCATCTTGGCAAGGTCGGCGACGACCGGCGTACCCTCGGCATCTCGACCGATGGCGAGCTCGAGCGGACCGCCCTTCACATAGGGAAGCACGTCGCCCAGGTTGACGTTCTGGCGCTTGCGATTGGGGATCTCGATACCCACAAGCGAGGTGCCGGGGATCGGGGCAAAGATACGCACGGACTGGGCAGCAAGCGATAGCGCGATATCGTCCTCGAGGCTCGAAATCTTGCTCACGCGCTCGCCCTCGCCAGGTTGCAGCTTAAAGGTCGTCACCGTGGGGCCGGCGATCCAGCCGACCACGCGGGCACTACGACCAAACTCCAGCAAGGTGGACTGAAGCGACTCGGCAGTCTGTTCCAGCTCCTTGTCAGAAGACGCGGAGGAAGCCGACTGCGGGTTGGCATGCAGAATCTCAAGTGGCGGAAGTTTGAGGCCGTCCTCTTCTTCGCCCTCGTTATCTGCGGCGCCGCCGTCCGCTCCCCCATCGCTAGCCGCAGCCGATTCGACAGCACTCAAGGCAGGCGCATCGGCAACCTTGGGATGCTTCAAGAAGTCGGGGATCTGAGGTGCTGCCGAGACAGGATTCACGGCAAACGGCGGCTCGGACTCGTCGATCTTATCGGGGTCGTCTTCCATCGAAAGCTGACCGGTTACCTGGTCGCGCTTTGCATGGCGACGCGGCAGCAAAGTTGTCTTTGCGGTCTCAATCGGAGCCTCGTCGTCCTCGTCATCGCCCTCGGTGAGCTCAATCTCGCTCTCGGACCAAGACGGGTCGGGCTCACTCGTATTGAGTTTGGGCGCAGCCTTGCCCTTCTTGGCATGGCGGCGCGGCAACAGCGTCGTCTTAGCGCGCTCAGCTTCCACGGCATCGGACACGTCGACAAACGGGTCCTCGTCCTCGTCGTCATCGTCCAAAACCGGGTCCACATCGTTGCCCATGACCGTGGTCACGGCAGCATCGGAGCCCTTTTGACGAAGAATGCTCAGGTGAGGACGGGCAACGCCGGGCACCGAAAGGGCCTCATCGTCACCCCACGGACTCGCGTTAACATCGGCACGACGGCGCTCGGCAAAATCAGCCGCACGGTCGCGAGCAGAGCGCAAAACGCCGCCCACCGAAAAGCCGATGATGACCAGGCCCACGACGACAAGGCCCAACAGGACCACCATCGCGATAGGCTTACCCAGGGCATTCTGCAGCGCACTCGCAATAAACGCACCAATGTAGCCACCCGAGGCGGACAGATTTTGCGGCGTGAACATAAGGTCGCACGAGTCGCTCGTACCTGGCACCATCAACGAAAGAATGGAGACGACGGCGATAAAGACCACGGCGCCGCCCGCAACAGAGCGCGCGTTGAGCGGCGAGTCCTCGCCTAAAAAGAGCGTGGCGGCAAACAGCAAAATGACGATCGGCAGCACGTAGGCGCCCAGACCAAAGCCCAAGTGGTAGAAACCGGCAACCGCAGCCGTAACGGGCGCAGTCGCCGGCGAAATCACGGCAATAAAGGACGCAATCGCCAAGACGGCAATGACCACGCCGGCGATATCGCGGTTGGCCGAGGGCTCGACCAAGGGCTCAAAATCATCGAAGTCCGCCTCGTGGCCCTTATTGGCACGCAGATGGGAACCGGCACCCTTAGCAGATGCCGGTTGGTTGTTGGCCTTATTGCCTTTGGCGTTTTGTGCAGATCCGCGCGCCAAACTAAACCTCCATGACGACCGGGATGATCATCGGACGAGTGCGCGTACGGCTCCAGATAAAGTTGGAGAGCGAGTCGCGCACGGCCTTGCGAATGGCATCGGAACCGCTGCTCGTAAAGCTGAACTTGCCCTTCTCGATCGTCTTCATAATGGACGCGGAGGCATCCTCGGAGAACTGGTCGTCGATGGCAAACGAGACGCCGCGGCCCGAGAACTCGATGGCCTCGATCTTCTTGTGCTTGAGCGAGACGATGGCAACAGCGGTAACCATACCGTCGTTGGCGAGCTTCTGACGATCACGCAAGACGATGGGGTCGGTATCGCCGATGCGCAGGCCGTCGACGTAAACGACGCCGGACTCGACGGGCGTACCGCGCTTAACGATACCGCCGCGCATCTCGAGCGTGTCGCCGTTGTCGAGGATAAAGATATGATCGTCCTTGAGACCCATCTTGCGGGCCAGTTGGGCATGGGCGCGCAGATGCACGGCTTCACCGTGAACCGGCATAAAGTACGTGGGCTTGGCCATGGCCATCAGGAGCTTGAGCTCCTCCTGGCTACCGTGACCGGAAACGTGAACGAGAGCGCGGTTCTTATCCCACACGTCGCAGCCGAGCTTGGCCAGGCTGTTGACGACCTGCTGGACGGCCTTCTCGTTGCCGGGAACGGGAGTTGCTGAGAGGATGACGGTATCGCCCTCGTGGATGGAGAGCGTCTTGTGCTCGCCATTGGCCATGCGGGACAGGGCCGACAGCGGCTCGCCCTGCGAACCGGTGCACATGACGACGATCTTGTCGTCGGGCAGGTTATCGATATCGAAGGCATCGATGATATCGGCATCGTCGATGTTGAGGTAGCCCAGCTCGCGCGCGACGCGGGTGTTGGTGAGCATGGAGCGACCGGTCACAACGACCTTACGGCCGCACTTACGGGCGGCATCGCAGATCTGCTGCAGGCGATGAATGTGGCTCGAGAACGACGCGACGAACACGCGACCCGGGGCGTTCTTGATGGCGTGCAGCAGATTGGGACCAACCTCGGCCTCGGACTTGGTAAAGCCAGGAACCGTGGCGTTGGTGGAGTCGGAAAGCAGCAGGTCGATGCCCTGCTTGGCAAAGCGGCTGATAGCGGCATAGTCGGGCGTGACACCATCGATAGGCGTCTGGTCGAGCTTAAAGTCGCCGGTGTGCATAACGGTGCCCTGGTTGGTGCGGATGAACACGCCCAGAGCGCCGGGGATGGAGTGCGTCATCGAGAAGAAGTCGAGCGAGATTCCGCCGAGGTTGACATGGCTGCCGCCCTTGACCTCGCGGAACTTGGGTGCGCGGATGCGGAACTCGGAAAGCTTGCCCTCGATGAAACCGAGCGTCAGCTTACTCGAGAAGATGGGCACCTTGTTGTTGAGGTCCTGCAGCAGGTACGGAAGCGAACCGGTGTGGTCCTCGTGGCCGTGGGTGACGACGATACCGCGGAGCTTCTCCTCGTTCTCCAGAACATAGGTGTAGTCGGGAAGCACCAGATCGATACCAGGCTGGGAGTCATCCGGGAACATGAGACCGGCGTCGACGAGCACCATGTCGTCGCCGCACTCGAAGACCGTCATGTTCTTGCCGATGCCGTCAAGGCCGCCGAGCGGGATGATCTTCAAGGGAGATGATTTTTTAGCTGCCATAGGTTAGTGTTGTTTCCTTTCTTCGAAACGGGTCTGAAACAACCGACGGGGCGCTTCTGGCAAACCGACCGCCGGGAACGTACAAACATGCATCACAGAGTCGATGCAATAACCACAGTATGATACCCATTTGCACAACAACAGACCACCCATGCATCAAAGCCCCATCTGAACCTGTGTATCCCGCCGGTCAGGGCTCAGCGGCCCCGGCACGGGCTAAGTTTCCTGCTCTACAGTCCTGCTCACGACGGAGGCCACATTAAGTGGCCTCCTGTTCGTGCGGAACTCGCGATAAACTTAGCCCGTGCCGGGGCCGCTGAGCCCTGACCTGCCAATATGAGATAGGTTTATTTTGGTAGGTTTTATCAGGGGAAATACTGCTGTGTCTATCTACTGATCTGAAATCTGACTACTGAATAGACTGTCTAACTAAATAGCGAGCGGCACTAACCAGCCCTTTTGCTTGCGCCCGGGAGGGCCGCATATGAAGTTTATCGCGAGTTCCGCACGCAAAGGAAAGCACTTAATGTGCTTTCCGTCTTGCGCAGGACTGTAGAGCAGGAAACTTCATATGCGGCCCTCCCGGGCGCAAGCAAAAGGGCGACCCCATTGCGGAGTCGCCCTTGTTGAACTGCTTATGTGTAGCTGTTACTCGGCGTCGTGGTGACGGCGGGGCTTGCGGCCTCCGTTGTCGCCGGGACGGCGCGGACGGTCGCTGCGCTCGGAGCGCTCGCGACGCGGACGCTCACGGCGTTGGAAGTGCTCGCCGTCGCCTTCGGAGGCACCCTCGGCACGAGCAGGGGCCTCGGGCTTGTCCAGACGATCGAGCGAGATCTTGCCGCGATCGTCGACCTCGATGACGACGACCTTGACCTCGTCGCCCACGTTGAGGACGTCCTCGACCTTCTCCACGCGGCCCTTGGCGACGCGGGAGATGTGCAGCAGACCGTCCTTACCGGGCAGCAGGTTGACGAAGGCGCCGAAGGGCTGGATGGAGACCACGCGACCGGTGTACTCCTCACCCGGCTCGGGAACCTTGATGATGAGCTTGATACGCTCGACGGCCTGGTCGACGGACTCGCCGGTGCCGCCGACAAAGACGGTACCATCCTCCTGGATGTCGACCGAGGCGCCGGTCTCGTCCTGGATGCCGCGGATAACCTTACCGCCGGAACCGATGACGTCGCGGATCTTGTCGGTCGGAACCTGGATGGAGACGATACGCGGGGCGGTGCTGCGCGTGGTGTGGCGCGGCTCGGGAATCACATCGAGCATCTTCTGCAGGATGAAGGCGCGACCCTCCTTGGCCTGCTGCAGGGCGCGGGCCAGGATGTCGAAGGTGAGGCCGGTGGCCTTGTTGTCCATCTGCAGGGCGGTGATGCCCTCGGTGGTGCCGGTGACCTTAAAGTCCATGTCGCCCAGGAAGTCCTCGAGACCCTGGATGTCGGACAGGACCACGGTCTTGCCCTCCTCCTGGATCAGGCCCATGGCGATACCGGAGACCGGGCGCTTAATGGGCACGCCGCCGTCCATAAGGGCGAGCGTGGAGCCGCAGGTCGAAGCCATCGAAGAGGAGCCGTTGGACTCCATGACCTCGGAGACGACGCGGATGGCGTAGGGGAACTCGTTCTCGTCGGGAAGCACCGGAAGCAGAGCGCGCTCGGCCAGATTGCCATGGCCGATCTCGCGGCGCTTGGGGCTGCCCATGCGGCCGGTCTCGCCGGTGCAGAACGGCGGGAAGTTGTAGTGGTGCATGTAGCGCTTGCCCTCGGTGGGCTCGATGGTATCCAGACGCTGGCCCTCGTTGAGCATGCCGAGCGACAGGACGGAGAGCACCTGGGTCTGGCCACGCTGGAACAGGCCGGAGCCGTGAACGAGCGGCAGGTAGTTGTCCTTCACCATGATGGGACGGATCTCGTCGGCGGCACGGCCGTCGACGCGCTCACCGGTCTCGACGACCATGGTGCGCATGGCCTTCTTCTCGAGCTTCTTGAGCGCCACGGGGATCTCGCGCTCCCAAGCGGCCTGCTCCTCCTCGGTAAACTCGGCACGGATGGACTCCTTCAGAGCCTCGACCTTGCCGATACGGGAGAGCTTGTCGGCGTCGCGAAGGGCGGCTGCCATCTCGTCGTAGTGGGCGAAGATGCGCTCCTGGACCTCCTCGACGGGCTGGTCGAGCGGGTACTCCTTCTTGACGATGGGGCCGTTGACCTGCTCCCACTCGGCAACGAACTCGTCCTGAGCCTGGCAGAAAGCAGCAAGAGCCTCCTGGCCAAACTTCATGGCGGCGAGCATGTCGTCCTCGGAGATCTCCTCGGCGCCGGCCTCGACCATCGAGATGAAGTCGGCAGAGCCGCCCAGCTCCAGGTCCAGATCGGAGTTCTCACGCTCCTCGTAGGTGGGGTTGACGATAAACTCGCCGGTCTCCACGTTACGGCCGATGCGCACGCAGGCAAGCGGACCCTCGAAGGGCACGCCGCCGAGCGTCATGGCCAGAGAAGCACCCATGACGTTGATGACGTCGAAGGGGTTGACCTGGTCGGCGACGAGCGAGGTGGCGACGATGTGCACCTCGTTGCGGAAGCCATCCGGGAAGCTCGGGCGAATCGGACGGTCGATCATGCGCGCGGTGAGCGTAGCCTTCTCACTGGGACGGCCCTCACGCTTGAGGTAGCCACCCGGGATGCGGCCGGCGGCGTACATCTTCTCGTTGAAGTCGACGGTCAGCGGGAAGAAGTCGTAGTTCTTACGCTCCTTGGAGACGACCACGGTGTCGAGCATCGTGGTGTCACCCTGCTTGACCAGGCAGGCGCCGGTGGCCTGCTTGGCAAGCTCGCCCGACTCAAAGGTGTAGGTCTTGCCGTACAGCTCAAAGGTCTTGGATACGAGTGTCATTGTTCTCCTTTACCCCGCAGACCCCTTGCCTGCGGGCTTCTCATGTGACGCGGGCCCCCTGCCCCCGCCACGCTTCAGAGCGTGATTGTTCGCGCCCTTACACAAAAAGAGCGCCCCGCTGCGCAGGACGCTCTTAGCATGTACAAATCCTACTGGATGTTGTCGCGGATGCCCAGAGCCTTGATGAGCTCACGGTACTCGACGATGTCGTTCTTCTTGATGTAGGAGAGAAGACGACGACGACGGCCGACGAGCATGAGCAGGCCACGACGGGTGTGGAAGTCCTTCTGGTGGGACTTCATGTGCTCGGTCAGCTCCTTGATGCGCTCGGACAGGATGGCGACCTGAACCTTGGGGTTGCCGGTGTCGACCGGGGTGTTACCGAACTGGGCAGTCAGCTCCGCCTTGCGCTCTTTGGAAACAGTCATTGTTTCACCTTTCGTTTTACGTCGCCCGCGGGCGACTCGATTCGCCTCGGACTGGGAAGCCGCCGGTGGAGCGAGCAACCAAGGTCGAGGTACCAACAGGTCGGCATGATACCACAAGCAGCCCGCGCCTGCGCATCATCACCGACCCAACATGAATTCCATCGCACGGAGGCGTTGATCGGTGTGCGTCGCAGCCCAAACATGCGAAAGCCCGAGCAGGAATGCCGCCGTATGCGGGTCGATTCGCTCGGCCATGAGCGCATCGAAGGTCATGGACATGAGGGCGCGCAGCCATGCGGTCTCACCGGTCGACACCAGTTCGGCACCTGGAACGCTCGACGCGCACGACCCGCACATGAGACCGCCCGCCTGGGGTGAAAAATACGACAGCATGGGGTCTCCGCACAGCACGCAGGCCGAAAAATCGGGTCGATAACCAACGTGCGACAGCAGCTTAAAGACATATGCCGCCACAAGTAGGTCCATATGCGCCGTGTCAAGCCCGCTGCCCACCAGGGCAAGCGCTCGCTGCGTGATGGCAAAGGTAAACGGGTCCTCGGCGTCCTCGAACGAGCACACGCGCGCAACCTCGGCGATCGCGCTTGCGGCGCAGGTCGTCTCGTAATCGGGCGCAGCGCCGAGCGGCGCCTCCATAAGCTCGGCCTGGGAAACCACGTCGAGTGACCGTCCATGTGCGAGCAGCATATCGACCGTACAGAACAGCTCGCAGCGCGCAGCCAGGCGTCCACCGGGTTTACGGGCGCCCTTTGCCACGGCACGAACCTGCCGCCCCCGCTCGTCAAGCATCGTCAAGATCAGGTCGGTCTCTTTGAGCTTCGTCTTGTCGAGGACGAGCACCTTGGTGCGATATGTCCGGGAGCCTGCCATGCGCGCCGCGCGTCCTTAGTCCTCGGCGTTGTAGCCAAAGCGGCGAATCTGGGCCTCGTCGTCACGCCAGCCGGCCTTGACCTTCACGTCCAGCTCCAAAAAGACCTGCGTGCCAAAGATGCGCTCAAGATCGCGACGGGCGTCGATACCGATATGCTTGATCATCTCGCCGCCCTTGCCGATGATGATGCCCTTTTGGCCCTCGCGCTCGACGCAAATGGTGGCGTGCACGCGAAGCACCTTCTTGGTCTGCTCGAGCGCATCGCAGATCACGCCAACGGAGTGCGGGATCTCATCACGGGTGCGGCGCAAGACCTTCTCGCGCACAAACTCGGCAACGAGCGTCTCGTCGGAAGCGTCGGTACCCATGTCCTCGGGGAACCAACGCGGACCCTCAGGCAAAAAGCGCGCAACGGTCTCGATAAATGCATCGACGTTGAAGTTCTTGACCGACGACGTCACGATCTCGTCGTCATATTCCATGAGTTCGTGGGCTGCCTTAAGCTGCTCCATGACCTGTGCGGGGTCGGCCTCATCGGCCTTGGTGAGCACCAGGACCTTCTTGGAACGAGCGTTCTTGACGCGCTCGGCAACCCAGGCGTCTCCCCTGCCGATAGGTTTGGTGGCATCAATCAAAAACGCGACAACATCGACATCGTTCAGCTCGAACAACGCGCTCTTGTTGAGCTCGGATCCCAAGCCGTCCTTGGGCTTATGAATACCCGGGGTATCGACAAAGACCAGCTGGTAGCCGGGGCGGTTGACGACGGCGCGCATGCGGCGGCGGGTCGTCTGGGCCACCGGCGAGGTGATGGCGACCTTTTTGCCATAGCAGGCATTAAGCAGCGTAGACTTGCCAGCGTTGGGACGACCGACCAGGGCCACAAAGCCGCTGCGGAAACCGGGCTCAACGTCACCAAAGCCCGCGAGGTTGTCGTCCTCGTCGCACAGGGCGTCGAGTTCCTCGTCGCTCATACCCTCAAACGGGTCGAACTCCTCGACATCCTCGAGCTCCTCGGTATCCACCGCGTCCAGGGACTCGTCGTCCAAAATCTCATCGGCAGGCTGCATATTGTCGGACATGGGAATCCCTTTCTAAATAAAGCCGAGCGCGTGGGCAAATACCAGCAAGCCCACAATCACGGCGGTGATGGAAAGAACGTATACGGAGGCGGCGGCGATGTCCTTCGCACGCTTGGCCAGCGGATGGAGCTCCTGGGTCGCCAGGTCGACGATGGCCTCCATGGCGGTATTGCAAAGCTCGCCGTGGATCACCAGGCCGCAACAGATGATAATCGTGGCCCACTCGGCAATGTCGAGCCCCACGATGCAGCCTGCAATGACGGTGCACACGCCCGCCACGAGCATGACCTTAATGTTGCGCTCGGTCTTGACGGCGGTGACGAAGCCCTCCGTAGCGTAAGAAAACGACTTTAAGAAGGACGGATGGTCCTTGTTCGATCCGGGAATCATAGACGGCTCCTAGTCGTGGGCGTGGTTGGTGATGGGGCCGACGTGGACTAGCTTGGGGTCCTCGCCGCGCTCGAGCGCCAGATCGCGCAGGATGGCGTCCTCGCGGGCCTCCATGACCTCGGCCTCGTCGTCCTCGATGTGGTCATAGCCCAGCAGGTGCAGCATGCCGTGAACGAGCATCAGACGACACTCGTCAGCGGGGCTATTGCCAAAACCAGGGGCCTGACGGGAAATAACCTGCGGGGCCAAGATGATATCGCCGAGCTCGAGCGTCTCATCGGCGGGAATATCCTCGTCAAAGGCCGAATCGCACTCAAACGAGAGCACATCGGTGGTGCGGTCGATACCGCGCCACTCGTGGTTGAGCTCGTGCATCTCGTCCTCGTCGACATACGAAAGGGAAATCTCGACTTCACGTTCAACGCCCTCGGCAGCAAGCACAACCTCGCAGATGTGCTCCACCTCCTGCGCGTCAAGCAGCGTATCGAGCTCGGCATCGTTGCTGATCAATACACTCAACGGGACTCCTTTCGGCCGCGCGAGCGCTGCTCACGCACGTCATCATAAGCATAATATGCCTCGACGATACGACCCACCAGGGCATGGCGCACCACGTCGGCGCGCTCCAGGTGCGCAAACGCCACATCGTCGACACGGCCCAAAATCTTCTCGACATCCGTCAAGCCACCACGACGACCCACCAGGTCACGCTGGCTCAGGTCGCCGGTAATCACGAACTTAGAGTTAAAGCCCAAGCGCGTCAGGAACATCTTCATCTGCTCGGGCGTGGTATTTTGCGCCTCGTCGAGCACCACGAAGGCATCGCTCAGCGTGCGGCCGCGCATGTAGGCAAGCGGGGCGATCTCGATCACGCCGCGCTCCATAAGCTCATCGGTGCGCTCGCGATCCATCATGTCAAAAAGGGCGTCGTAGAGCGGACGCATGTAGGGATCGATCTTTTCCTCAAGAGTACCGGGCAAAAAGCCCAGATTCTCCCCCGCCTCGACAACCGGACGCGTCAAGATCAGACGGCCCACCTCGTGACGCTTGAGCGCGGCAACGGCGAGCGCCATGGCCAGATAGGACTTACCGGTACCGGCAGGACCCAAGCCAAAGGTGATGGTATGCGAGCGAATGGCATCCACATAGCGCTTTTGCCCGAGCGTCTTGGGACGAATGACACGGCCGCGATACGAAAGCAGCACGTCATCGCGAAGCGACGTAGCCTCGTGCTCACCGTCGCGCAGAACGGCCAGACAGCGCGAGACATCGTCGGCAGAAAGCGTGCGCCCGGCAGCAGCCTCACGAAAGGCATGTTCGAAAAAACGCGCCACGAGTTCGACCTCATCCGGGTCACCGCTCACGGCGATGCTATCGCCACGGGCGACCACATGGGCGCGCACCAAGTTCTCGAGTGCACGAAGGACGCCGTCGCCGGCGCCCAAAACGCGCGAGGGGTCGATACCCTCGGGAACGGTAAGTCTAATCTTCGAGGCTTCCATGAACCTCCCTGCGCGCATGGACCAAGCCGGAATCATCGACTCCGATGATAGCAACATCGAGCAGGCACGGGGCTGTGAGTCCACAGGTATCGTCAAGACGGGCATGATGGAACGAGCCGAGCGTCAGGTTGTCGCCATACTCGAGCACGGCACGCTCGACAGTGCCCACGCGACGACGAGCGTCGGCAATAGCGAGCTCCTGCGCGGCGACCCGCATACGGCGGCTGCGCTCGGCCATAACCTCGGGCGGCACTTGGTCGGGCATGTCGGCAGCAAGGGTACCGGGACGCTTGCTATAGCGGAACACGTGCATACGCGAGAAACCCACACGGCGGCACAGCGCCAGCGACTCCTCGAATTCCTCGTCCGTCTCACCGGGAAAACCGACGATAACGTCGCACGAAAGAGACGCCTGCGGCAGGTTGGCGCGAATCATGCGCACCGTGTCCTCGAAGGCCTCGGCGCTATAGGGGCGGCCCATGCGATGCAGGGTCGCCGTGCAGCCGGACTGCACGGGCAGGTGCAAAAACGGGGCGATGCGCTGCGGATAGCGCGCCATAACCTTAAGCAGGCGCTCAGAGATATCCATGGGCTCGACCGAGGAAATGCGCACATGCGGAATAGACGTGCGCTCCATGATGGCCTCGAGCAGCTCATCGATTTCGACATGCTCGTCGGTCGCGCTCTTGCCATCGTAGGCACCCAGGTTCACACCGGTCAGCACCACCTCGGGCACGCCGGCCTCCTGGGCCTCGCGAACTTGCTCGAGCACGGACTCGACGGGCACGGAACGCTCGGGGCCGCGCGCCTTCCACACAATGCAATAGGTGCAGCGATGGTTGCAGCCATCCTGAATCTTCACGCCCAGGCGAGAGCGACCGAGCGCATCGACCACCTCGCCATCGCTGCAGGCGGGAACGCTATCGGACTCAACGCCCAGCACCTCGCAGACGCGCTCGGCGACGTCAATCTTGGACGGTTCGGCGATCACGCGATCCGAAAGCTCCAACAGCTCCTCGGGATGCAAATTGACCACGCAACCGGTCACGAGCACATAGGGCTCGTTTGGATAGGCCAGCGCATGGCGAACGGCCTTACGGGTCTTGGCCTCGGCCTCGCCCGTAACGGCACAGGTGTTAATGACGATCAGCTCTGCATCCTGAGGCTCCACCATTGCAAAGCCCAGGCGCATAAGATCGGCAGTGATACGGTCGGACTCAACCCGGTTGACGCGGCAGCCGAGGTTGACGACAGAGATATGAGGTGCGAGCACGCGGGCTCCTTAATCGAGGATATCGTCGAGGGCACTCTTGATACGGTCGGTCACCGACTTCTTACCGGAAGCGACGTCATCGCCCATCTCATCGGCAAAAGCGCGGAGCAGCTCGCGTTGCTTATTGGAAAGATTGGTGGGAACGACCACGCGCAGTTGCACGATCAAGCGGCCACGCGAACCGCCACCGCCAATGCGCGGCATGCCGTAATTATTGACGCTCACGGTGTCACCGTACTGGGCGCCGGCGGGAACCGTCACCTTGACGACCTCGTCGGGCATAATGCCCTCGACCTCGATCTCGCAGCCAAGCGCAGCCTGCGCAATCGAGATATCGCTCAGGAGGTACAGGTCGTCACCGTTGCGCTTAAAACGCTCGTGGTCGGCAACACGAACGTTGACGATCAGGTCGCCCGAGGGCTCACCGCGAAGGCCTGCCTCGCCAAAGCCGCTCACGCGCAGCTGGCGACCGGTCGAAACGCCGGCGGGGATATCGATGTCGATCTTTTCGTGCGAAGGTGTGCGGCCCTGACCGTCGCAGGTCTCGCAGGGATGGTCGATGACCGTGCCCTCACCGTGGCAGTCGGGGCAAGGCGAAGAGGACTGAACCTGGCCCAGGAACGAGCGCTGGACCGTCGTGACATAGCCTGTGCCGTGGCAGTGGCTGCACTGCTTTTCCTGTGCGCCCTCGGCCCTACCAGTGCCGTTACAATCCTCGCAGGGGGCAAGGCGGTCATAGCTGATCGTCTTTTTGCAACCGAGCGCCGCCTCCTCAAGGGTCACCGAAAGGGAGATCGCCATATCGCGGCCGCGACGACGCTCACGGCGATTTCGGGCGCCACCGCCGGCACCGCCGCCAAAGAACGACGAGAAGAGGTCGTCCATGCCCATGCCGCCAAAGATATCGTTGATATCGACGTAGCCCGAACCACCAGGGCCGTCCGCGGTGCCGTAACGGTCGTAGTTAGCACGCTTCTGCTCGTCGGAAAGAACGGAATAAGCCTCGTTGAGCTCTTTGAACTTGGCCTCGGCCTCGGGGTCGTCCGAAACATCCGGGTGTACGGTACGGGCCTTCTTTAGAAACGCGCGCTTAATCGTCCGCGCATCGGCATCCTTGTCGACGCCAAGTACCTCGTAGTAATCCCTATTTTCCGACACGACCGAATCCTTCCGACTTTCATTATTGTCACAGTGCGTCCTATACCCAAGCTAGGCCGGCCGCAAACAGAGGGCTAGATGTTATTGCATTGCGTAGGGCGAAAGCATGGCACGTTGCGAGCAGCTCGCAAACCAAACCGACACGAGCGCGAACATAAATCCGTTGGCAAAACCGTTGGCAAACTGCATCGCGCCGCGCTTCCACCACAGCAGGCTGCGGTGCAGCACGCCGTCCGAGACCACCATGAAAAGGCCCATGGCAAACGGAATAAAGCACATCACGGCAAAGGCCGAGAACACGCCCGATATGGCCGACAGCACCAAAAACGGCGCCACGATGCCCATCAGGTAAAAACCGGTACGGGCCTTGCCTTCCAGACGCTCGGCCTCAACATGGGCACGGCCGACAAGATCGCCGCCCGAGGCACCGTTGGTGCCGGCGTGACCCATGCCGCCAATGCGGACCTCGTCGCCATCGTGCGTGCCGGCAGGAAACTCAATTGTCTGCTCGGAGGTCACACGGGTTCGACCGCTGCCGCCGCAATCGGGACAGGGGTCGGCGACGACCTTACCGGAACCTCCGCACTCGGGGCAGACCGACTGGAACGTGCCGGCACCGAACAGGAAGGACAGGTCGACGTCGATGTGGCCGCGACCGCCGCAGCTCGGACAGGTATGTGCATGCTCGGACGAAACAGAACCCGAGCCTCCGCAGTGACCACAGGTATCGAAGCGCGTATAGCGAACGGTCTTGCGGGCACCGCCCTTGGCCTCCTTGGCGTCGAGCTTAATATCGACGACCACGTTGGCGCCGTTCTCGGGATTATAGGCAGCCTGCCCGCGACGCGGCTGGCCCCAGGCGCCCCCGAAGGGGAAACCGCCGTCAAAGGGATTGCCGTAACCGGCGCTGCCGGCGTAGCCGCCGCCATAGGGCGAAGCCGTAGGAGCGCCGGCGAAGGGGTTGCCCGAACGCATGGCGTCGTAGCGCGAACGCTTCTGCTCGTCCGAAAGCACGGCGTAGGCCTCGGAAACCTCTTTAAACTTTTCCTCGGCATCCGGCTCTTTGTTGACGTCCGGATGGAGCTTGCGGGCCTTTTGCTGGAAGGCCTTTTGAATATCACGCGAGGTGGCGTCCTTGGAGACACCCAAAATCTCGTAGTAATCTTTTTCGTTCATCGTCGCCATGCGCGGCAACCTCCTGCTCACAGCAGCGTATATATTCCGGTAATTCTACCCGAGCGGCCTAAGCTAGATCCCAAAACAGCTCGAACAGAACATTTCCATCGAGCCAGCCCAGGTGGGTCGGCGCCAGGCGGGCACAGGAGCGGCCAGCGATGACATCGACAGAGGAGATAGGCTCCGCATGAGTATCACCGTGCTCGGGCACCCAAGCGGCAAGCCCAAGCTCAAGAGCGCGGTCACAAACCGCTGTCAGCTCCTCAGCAGGGATGGCACGAGCCGCGCGAACCAAAAGGTCGGATGCAACACCGCGCGTCATGCGACAAGCGAGCATCAGGTCCTCGGCTGCCGCCTCGCGATGCGCCAAGTACTCGGCCTCAAACGTCGTCGCGCCATCATCACGTTGCACCAGACGCACGCGGTGAAAGTCACCACGGGGGGCCACGCCGGGAAACAGTCCAGCCAAGCGATCGAAATCCTCGGCATCGAGCATACCAGCGGCCGAACGACCCAAACCCAAATAGCCCTGACCAGTCCAGTAGGCGATATTATGAGAGCATTCATGCCCATCGAGCGCGTAGCTCGCCACCTCATACGGATGGTAGCCCGCCGAACTCAGCCGCTCGCGCGCAACGTCCATGCATGCGGCTTGGAAATCCTCATCGGGCTCAAGCGACTCGTCACGGCACGCCATGCGGTAAAGCGGCGTACCCTCCTCGAGCGTGAGCGGATAGACCGACACATGATGCGGAGCCGCCGCCAGCACGCCATCGAGCGTGCTCTTCCAACTCGTTGCGGTCTGTCCGGGAAGTCCACACATAAGGTCGCACGACACGTCAAGCCCAGCGTTCTTGACCGTCGCGATGGCAGCGAGCGCCCGATCGGCATCGTGAATACGGCCAATCGCAGCAAGCTCGTCGTTGTCGAGGGTTTGGACTCCCAGAGAAATGCGCGTGACGCCCACCCCGGCAAGCGCCGCGTTGAGCTGCGAAGTCAACGACTCAGGATTAGCCTCGCAGGTAAACTCAACGGGCTTACACCATGCAGAGATACGCCGGGCGAGTTCTACCAGACGCTCCCCCGCCAGCGACGGCGTGCCGCCGCCAACATAGACGGTGCGGACCTGTGCAAGCGCCCCGGCGTCTCCAAAGGCATCGAGCCGCGCATGCAGTTGCTCAAAATAGGCATCGAGCGCAGCACCCAGGTCGCACGGAGCGAAGCTGCGCGAATCAAAGTCGCAATAGCGGCATTTTTGAGCGCAAAACGGCACGTGCACATACAGCGCGGTAACGGCCACCCTTAAGCCTCCAGCGGATGAGCGGGCACCGACTCACCGGCGGCAAGCGCGGCCTCGCAGGCCACCACGTCGCGCTCGATATCATCGACCAGCGCCATAAACTCCTCGTACGTGGAGCAACGCACCACCCGAGCGCGCCAGGCGGCGGCATGGGGCATACCCTTTAAGTACCAGCTTGCATACGTACGGGCGCGCGACATAAGCGGCAGAAGCTCGTGCGTCAACGTCAGGTGCTCACGCAGGGCCTCCAGGCGCTCGACCGAGGAGCGAGAAGGAACCGGCGCGCCATCGAGTGCAAGGGCGCGTGCATCGCCGAACACCCAGGGATTGCCGTAGATACCGCGCGCAATAAACACCGCGCTGGCACCCGAACCGCTCAGATGCTCAGCAGCGTCCTCGGCCGAGAACACATCGCCCGAACCAATCACGGGAATCTCGACGGCTTCGGCAACCTCATCGACGACAGACCAATCGGCCTGGCCCGTATAGAGCTGCGTGGCACAACGACCGTGCACGGCAACCGCAGCGGCGCCCGCCCCTTCAAGCATCTGGGCAAACGTTGCGGCGTTGCGGTCCTCGGCATAAAAACCCTTGCGGATCTTCACGGTCACGGGAACATGCGCCGCGCCCACCGCTGCCTCGACAATCTTCTCGGCCAGGTCGGGCGTGCGCATAAGCGCCGAGCCTTCGCCCTTAGTAACGACCTTGCGAGCCGGACAGGCCATGTTGATATCAATCAATGACAGGCGATCGCCCACACGCTCCTCGACGGCGGCGACGGCACTCGCAAACTGCTCGGGCTTGGAGCCAAAGAGCTGCACGCAAATCTGCTGCTCCTCGTCGGCCGGTAGCACCAGGCGCCAGGTCTTGTTGCTGGCATAGGCAAGGCCCGCCACGCTCACCATCTCGCTATAGGCGAGATTGGCACCGCGGCGGCGGCACATGATGCGATAAGCGGGATCGGTTACGCCCGCCATGGGAGCCATAAGGAACGGCTGCTCGGCATAGGCGCCCAGCAGCCGCTTGCTGTATTCGGAAAGCGCCATAGACCTACTCGTCCACCTTGAGGATCGCCATAAAGGCCTCCTGCGGGACCTCGACCGAGCCGATGGCCTTCATGCGCTTCTTGCCCTCTTTCTGCTTCTCGAGCAGCTTGCGCTTACGCGAGATATCGCCGCCGTAGCACTTGGCAAGCACGTCCTTGCGACGCGCTTTGACGGTGGAACGGGCAATGATCTTGTTGCCGATGGCACCCTGGATGGGCACCTCGAACAGCTGACGCGGAATAATCTCCTTGAGCTTGTCGCATAGGCCGCGGGCAAGACCGTAGGCCTTGTCCTTGTGGACGATAAACGACAGCGCGTCCACCTCGTCGCCCGAAAGCAAAATATCGAGCTTAACGAGCTCGGAGGGACGGTACTCGTTGAACTCGTAGTCGAGTGAAGCATAGCCCTTCGTACGGCTCTTGAGCTGGTCAAAGAAGTCCAAAATGAGCTCGGCGAGCGGCATATCAAAGCGCATCTCGACCGACTTGCTCGTGAGATGGATCATGTCGGTAGTAATGCCGCGGTGCTCGATAGCGAGCTGCATGACGGCACCCGTATACTCGGGCGGGCAGATGATCTTTGCCTTGAGGTAGGGCTCCTCAATGCGCTCGATGCGCGTAGCCTCGGGCAGATCCTGCGGGCTGCGGACATCAATCATCTCGCCGTCAGTCTTGTAGACGTGATAGTCGACCGATGGACTCGTGGCAATGAGGTCAAGATTGAACTCGCGCTCCAGGCGTTCCTTGACGACTTCCATGTGCAGCAGGCCCAGGAAGCCCACGCGGAAGCCAAAACCGAGCGCCACCGAAGTCTCGGGCTCCCACACCAACGACGGGTCGTTGACGTGCAGCTTATCGAGCGCGTCACGCAGGTTCTCGTAGTCCTTGTTATCGATCGGGAACAGGCCCGTATAGACCATGGGCTTGGCCTCGCGGTAGCCGGGAAGCGGCTCGGGGCAGGGATTCGACGCCCACGTGAGGGTATCGCCCACGCGAACGGCCTCGGGGTCCTTCAGGCCCGTGACCACGTAGCCGACCTCGCCAACCGTCAGCGCGTCAACCGGGGTCTCGGCAGGACGCTTGACACCCACGCCGTCGACCAAAAAGTCGCCCTCTGCCTGCATCATGCGCAGGGTATCGCCCTTTTTGATGGAGCCGTCAAAGACGCGCACCGTGGCCACCACGCCGCGATACTCGTCAAAGTACGAATCCAGAATGAGCGCTTTGAGCGGAGCATTTGCATCGCCCTTAGGCGGAGAGATCAAAAAGACGATGGACTCTAGCAGATCGTGAATACCCTCGCCGGTCTTGCCCGACACGCACACGGCATCATCGGCGGGAATCGCCAGGTCATCCTCGATCTCGGTCTTGACCTCGTCGGGATGGGCCGAGGGCAGGTCAATCTTGTTGATGGCAGGAACAATATCCAGATTGGCGTTCATAGCGAGCGTCGCGTTGGAGACGGTCTGCGCCTCGACGCCCTGCGTGGCGTCGACAACGAGCACCGCGCCCTCACAGGCTGCCAGCGAGCGCGAGACCTCGTAGGTAAAGTCAACGTGGCCCGGCGTATCGATCAGGTTGAACTGATACGTCTCGCCATCGTCGGCGTCATAGGAAACGCGGACGGCATTGGACTTGATCGTAATGCCGCGCTCGCGCTCGATATCCATGGTGTCGAGCAGCTGCGACTCCATGTCGCGCTCGTCGACGGTATGGGTGAGCTCGAGAATGCGGTCACTGATCGTGGACTTGCCATGGTCGATGTGCGCAACAATTGAGAAGTTGCGGATGTGGGAAATGTCAATTGAAGTATTCATGCGGACTATCTTACCCGAGCGGTACAAAAAATGGAGCCTGTTCCATAAAACAGGCTCCATTTATGCGCGTAATCTGTGTGGTGTGAAATTTACAACTTAGGCGTTGATGCTGTTCACGAGCTTGGCAAGACCGGACTTGCGGTTGGAAGCCTGGTTCTTGTGGATAACATGCTTGGCGGCAGCCATGTCGAGACGCTTGGTGACGGTCTTGAGGGCAGCCTGGGCCTTCTCGGCGTCGCCCTCGGCGACGGCGGACTGGACGTGCTTGGTCAGCGTCTTGAGCTCGGACTTGACAGCCTTGTTACGCATGCGAGCTGCCTCATTGGTGCGGATACGCTTCTTCTGAGACTTGATGTTTGCCACTTCTGGAGTTCCTTTCGAGTTCCTTGCAAAAAATGTATGACACCTCTGAGACACGGTGAGGTCATGCAAGCGCCTACTATAGCACGCTCCCTCTCAAAGGGATAGAACGAATTTGTCAAATAGGCAGGTATCATCACGATTTTCTCAAGATGTTCGTAATCCAGAGCAAAAGCGCGGTCTGAGAATCGGCCGAACCCTTGAGCGCGAGCTCCACATCGACTGCCCCCTCGAGCGCTGCGACGAGCTCTGCCATCGAAAAGCGACGTGCCCAGGTCAGGTGATTCTTGACCTGCCAGGACTGGAGCTTGAGCGTCGCAGCGAGCTCACGACCCTGACCGCGCGCATCGAGCGCCTTGGCGACGATCAGCTCGCGGATGCGGCCGCACAGCAATGTATAAGTCCACACGTAGCTCTTATCGGGCAATAGATTGAAAAGCTCGAGCGAGCGTCGCATGTCACGGGCCGAGACCGCATTGAGAAAGTCCCAGGGTTGAACCTCGGCAGTGCGCACAATCCAGCGCTCCACATCGGCAAGCTCAATCTGGGGCGCCTCGACCATCTGAGCAAGCTTAGCCAAGTCGTTATCGAGCATGCGAGTGTTTTCACCCGAACGCGAGACGAGCTCCTCGGCGGCCGCCGTCGAGATCGACTTGCCGTGCTGCGTCGCCATCTGCTGCACGCGGCGCGGTAGCTCCCAGCGCTTGGTGCCGGAGCAATCGATCACAGCCTTCTTGTCGATCTTGGCGATCGCCTTATACAGGCGCGTGTTCTTGGCAAGCGAGTCGGCGATGATGAGGCAGACCGTTGTGGGGCTGGGACTCGCCAGATACTCGACGAGCGGCTCCGAGACCGCCTTGGCGAGCTTTGAGCAGCCGTCAAGGATTACCAGGCGAAACTCGCTGCCCATCGGAAAGGTGTTAAGCGATCCGATAATGGACTCGATATCGGGGTCCTTGGTCATGTCGCGCTCGTCGAGGTTGAACTCAACCATACCCGACTTTTCCAGACGCGCTTTCATACGCGAGACGGCGTGATCGCGCTTGACTCCGTCGGTACCGACAATCAGATATGCCGGCAGCAGACCGGTTTCGGACATTGCGCTCCCCTCCCGCAGGCCTTCGTATTCGTTCCGTGCCATTCTAGCCCAGGGGCCCACCACACGCCAACGACGTCGTCACGGTCGCTGGCATCGCATCGCAAAGCCATTCGCAGTCGGCGTGACGGTAATGTCGCCGTGTTCGATGGTGCACGCGAACACACCGCCCGCTTCCTTAACGGCATCGATGCAGGCATCGGACGGATGGCCGTATCGATTTCCCTCGCCCGCGCTCGCGAGGGAAAGCTCGGGCTTCAGGACGTCCAGCAACTCACCATCAACTGAAACCTTAGAGCCGTGATGCCCAAGTTTAAGGACATCGATATCCCCCACCTCCTGCACGAATTCCCGTTCTTGGTCAAGCTCGGCATCACCGGTGAGGAGTATGCGCAGGCCCTTGCCTTCCTGAACATAAGAGAGCAACAGGACAAGCGAGTCCTCATTTCCCTCGCCATCCACGGACTCGAATGGCCACACCACGCGGGCGCAAAAAGAGCCGATGTCGACCGTATCCCCACGGCACACCTGCCGATACTCCACGCCAGGTCGGTTCAATACCTCGGCAGGAGCATCCTCCAGCGCATCCGCCGCCACGGCAATCGTTCCGACCGAAAACTGTTCGAGCACGGCAGGCAGACCACCCCAGTGGTCCTCATCCCAATGCGTCACAAAGACGGCATCGATATGGTGCACGTTATTGCGAACCAACGCCACCACCACGCGCTCGTCGAGCCCGCAGTCGACGAGCGCCACTGCGCCGCCCTGGCGAATAAGAATCGCATCGGCCTGGCCCACATCGAGCACCGTCACCGAAGGCGGAGCGAATCGATCCCAGTAGGCGTACGGAATCGCAGCCAAGAGCACCAGGCATGCAAGCCCCACCGCCATAGGACGTGCACGGGGACGCGGCCACCAGACCAGCAGAACCGCCAGCAAACACGGCACTAGGTAAATCCACATGCTATCGGGCGGCACACTCACGGATGCACCCGGCACGGCGGCAAACAGCTGCTCGAAGAACAGCGCGCAACGGGCGACAATCATAGGCACAACGAGCACCCAAGTCCGCAACGGTGTCACAAGCGAAAAGGGAACCAGCACGATCGATACGGCAAGCAGCACGCTCACCACCGGACCGATGACCGCATTTGCCAGCGGAGCAATGAGCGAGAACGTACCGAATGCAGGAATGGTAATGGGAAGTGTCGCCAGTTGCGAGCACAGCGTGACGGAAAGCATGCTGGCGACGCCCGATGGCACACCCAGCTCACCCAAAGCGTAGGTCGCATAGGGACAAAAGCACAAAATGGCAAAGACGCTGGCACATGAAAGCTGAAAGCCCATCTCGAACAGCACCGTCGGCCGCAGCAGCACAAAGATGGACATGGTTACGAAGAGTGCCGATGCGCCGTGCCGGCGACGCCCCGCGCCGTTTACGACAAGCGTCGCGAACACCATGCAGCACGCGCGCACGGCCGAGGGAGACGCGCCCGTAAAGGCAGTGTAGCCCACAAGCGCCATCGCCAATATCGCCCGCTGAACACCACGTGAGCAGCGAGTCTTTTGCAATACACCCTCGATTACAAATCCCACGATAGCCAAATGGCTGCCGGAGACGGCTATAAGATGCGCCGTTCCCGTCACCGAAAACCAGTCGCCCGCCGGCTGGGCGCGCAGTTCGGCCGAACGACCGCAGACGACACCGGCTATGAGTGCACGCGCCGGGTCGGTCGCAGGCGCGATGGACGCAAGCAGCCCATTTCGCAGCCGAAGCAGCGGTCCCGGAGAGCCCTCATCGGCCGACACAATCCGAACGACTTTAACCTTGCGCACCTCGCCTCGGAGCACGCGCGATCGTCCATACGCATCGTTCTCAAAACGTGAAACGCGACCGATAACACGCACGTACGCCCCGACCTTGAGCTCGCGGTCGCACGATAGGCGAACCGTTGCCAAGTTCTTACCGTCCGCGCGTGCCTCGCAGGTATAGGAATACACGTCGTCGTTTATGGATGGATCGCCCTGCACGATAAACTCGAGGCCGCTTGCCGCTCGACCGTCGAGCGCCTTCGAGGCGCTGAGCGCACCCACAGCCCACCACGCCGAGACGACCGCTCCCGCCACGAGACCGACGGACGCGGCATACAACCACCGCTTCAAAGGGGCAAGCCGCGCACAAGATTGAGCCAGCACAACGAATACCGCCGCCGCAACGGGAATGGCCCATAGCAGCCCGACCGCCGGCGCCTGCTCCCTCAGCAGCACATCAGCGGCCACGTTGAGCACCAAGGCGCAGCTCATGCACACGCCGGCACACAGGGCCATCGTCCACGGCATCAGGGGCCGCGGAGGCATCACATGCTCGCGCTCGGTCGCACTCATACGCAGATGCAATCTTTGATTTTGGCAAGCTTCTTCTCGCCGATTCCCGACACACGCATCAGATCGTCAACCGAGGCAAAAGCACCGTTCTTTGTCCGCTCATCGATAATCGACTGCGCCATGGAGGGACCGATGCCCGAGAGCGTCTGCAGCTCTGCCGCGCTTGCCGTATTGATGTTGACTAGGCCCGTTGCGCCACTTACGCCCAATGATGCGGAAGCCCCACCATCAACACCGGCTTCCGCAATGGACGCCTGCTGCTCCCCCACCGTTGGAACGTGGATTTTTTGTCCATCAGTGACCTTGGATGCCCGGTTAAGCCCCGTAACGTCTGCCTCGGGCGTAAGCCCGCCGGCGGCATCAATCGCCTGAGCCACCCGCGCGCCGTCCTTGAGACGATATACACCGGGCGACACAACGGCGCCGTCGACATCGACATAGACCTCTACCGCGGCAGAAGCCTTAGCCGAAGAACCTTCGGATGTCTTTCCGCTCGAGGCATCACCGGATCCCGGCTCCACCAACGAGCCTGAACCGTCAGTGCGCTCAAACGACACGCCACCGGCACCGCCGCCAAGGTTCGCCATCGCCAGTCCACTCGCCATCGCAATGACGACCAGTATCGCCATCACCACTGCCTTATGACCGAACAGCTTGTCCGCCAAGCGGTCCATCCGTTTGACTCGTTCGTGTTGTTCGCGCTGCGCCATAGCAAAACCTCCCAACACCATCGTGTCAGGAAAGGAGCTCCACAACAGCCACGCTCCAAAACCGGTTTTAACGGTCAAACCAAAAACCGACCAAAACCTTGCACAAATCTGTCCATTTATTCAGGCACACGTCAGCAAATGAACACTTAGCCGCAAAATGCCCAGATAGCAAAAGGCCGACGATGTAGGCGCATCGTCGGTCTATGCACAAATTTACTCGTGATTTTGGTAAATCTCACGCGGAGCAAGCTCCGAATGTTTGCGTTTTAAGGTCTTAGGGGCCTTATACGTGTTGCTTTCGAAGTCGATATACTCGGTCTGCTTGAGCAGGCGCTCGATCATCTCCTCGTGATCGAACAACTCCCAGGCCTCATGCACGGCATCGAGTTTAGCGTGCGTCTCGGGACGGCGCGGCATAAACAGCGTGCAGCAGTCGGGAGCGGCCTCAGTCGAGATATCGAACGTACCAATCTCCTCGGCGCGCGCGATAATCTCCTGCTTGTCCGAACCGATGAGAGGACGGAACACGGGGATCTTCACGGCCTCGTTAACGGCCATGATATTCTCAAGCGTTTGGGAGGCAACCTGTCCAAGCGATTCGCCCGTCACGATGGCCTTGGCGCCCTCGATGTGTGCAATGCGCTCGGCAACCGAATACATAATGCGGCGATACATGATCACGCGCAGGTTGCTGGGACAGGTGACCGAAATCTCACGCTGGCAGTCGCCAAACGGCACCACGTACAGGCGGCCGATCTGGACACCCGGCTCAAGCGCACGGATGATGTCCTGCACCAAATACTCGCTCGTGTCGGGCGTCTGCGGACGACCTGAGAAATGTACCGGCACGCACACCGCGCCGCGACGCGCGAGCATCCAGGTCGCCACCGGAGAATCAATACCCGACGACAGCAGCGTCACGACCTTGCCGGCAGAACCCACCGGCAGACCGCCCACGCCGCGCTCGGAGCGCGCGTACACATAAACGCTACCCTGGACCACCAGTACGTGCACCATCGCATCGGGGTCGTGCATTTGAACCTTTTTATCGGGGAAGGCCTCGCACAGCACCTCGCCCACCTGACGATTGATGTCAATCGAGGTGAGCTCATAGTCGGTATTGGAGCGCTTGGCGTGCACCTTAAACGAATCGAAGGAACCAAACTCGCGCAGCGCCTTCACGGCGGCGGCACAGTACTCCTGAGGGTCGCGATTGGTGTGATACGCCAAAGACACACGAGCAACGCCGGGAACGGTGCGAATGACACGCGCCGCCTCGTCGGCCTGATGCTCGTTAAAGGTCACGAGGATATAACCGGAAATTCGAGACACGGCATTCACGGAAAAGGCGGCCAAGGCCGCCTTGATGTTATCCATGAGGATATGCTCAAAATGTGCGCGGTTCTTACCCTTCAGTCCAACCTCGTGATAGTGGACCAGGCAGACGCGAGCCGCCATTTAGGCTTCAGCAACCTTGTGGCCGAGCGCCTTCTCGTAACGGGCCTCGTCGTAAGAGATGTCGCCGTCGACAATCTCGTCCATAGCCATCGAAATGGTATCGGCACCGGAAAGCCCGATGGTGATGTCATCGACATCCTGGACGGCAAGCACGCGGTTGTGCTGGCCACGCAGCATGCTGTTAATATCGCAGGCGCGCTTGGAGGCAAGCGAAGCAAGCAGGAAGCGGTTGTGATCGGTCTTCTCCAGAAGATCGTCAATGCAAGGCTTTACAACGGACACGGACCTCAGATCCTTTCATGCATATCGAGAACGCGAACGAGCTCATCGGTCGCGCGGTCGAGATCGTCATTAACCACGACGTCGTCGTAGCGGTCGGCAAGGGCAAGCTCATCGGCGGCGTTTGCCATACGCAGCTCAATCGTCTCGGGCGTCTCGGTACCGCGACCGACTAGACGCTCGCGGAGTACCTCAAGCGAAGGCGGCTTGATAAAGATCAGCACGGCCTCGGGAAAACGTTCCTTCACCTGCAGGGCGCCCTGGACATCGATTTCCAAAATCAGAGATGCGCCAGAGGCGAGCTTGGATGTGACCTCGCTCACCAACGTGCCGTAGCAGTTACCGTGGACCTCGGCCCACTCAACAAACTCACCGTTTGCCACGCGGCGGTCGAACTCCTCGCGCGTCAGAAAAAAGTAGTTGACGCCGTCGACCTCACCTTTTCGTGGTGCTCGCGTGGTAGCCGAAACCGTCAGGCCCAGGTTCGAGCGGCGCTCGCGCACACGAGTGACGAGCGTACCCTTGCCTGCGCCTGACGGTCCAGAAATCACAAAGAGCTTGGAATCCTGAGCGCTCACTTATTTGGTCAGCTGCTCGAGGAGCTGCTCGCGCTGACGGACGCCGAGGCCCTGGACGCGACGGGTAGCGGAGATACCAAGCTCCTCCATAATCTTGGCGGCCTTGGCCTTGCCATAACCAGGGAGAGACTCGATGAGGGTGGAAACCTTCATGCGGGAAGCGATGGGGTCATCGGAGTTGAGCACGGACTCGAGGGACTTCTCGCCCTTCTTGATCTGCTCGCGAAGCTCAGCGCGGGCGTGACGTGCGGCAGCAGCCTTCTCAAGAGCCTGCTTGCGCTGCTCATCGGTAAGCTGAGGGAGTGCCATTCGTACCTCCAAATAGTTGGGTTATATCTGATTCAATAATTGGCATTTTAGCACGTAGAACGTACAAAATGCCCAATCGCGGCTCCATAGGTTAGACGATACCCGCAAAAAGTGCAATATACTGCGCCCAAAGTTAAGCCCCTGACCTGCGATTCCACACAAAGGATGGGAAAGTTTACGCAGGCACAGGGGCTATTTTGTGCTAATGAGACCCAAAAGTGGTGACTTAGGGGAATCTTTTACGCGACGTTTTCGACCAGCTCAGCGACGATGGCGTCAAAGGCGGCAACCGGATCGTCGGCACCGGTGATGGGACGGCCCACCACAATGTGGCTTGCGCCACGCTCGATAGCCTGGGAAGGCGTCGCCACGCGGGACTGGTCACCAAGGGCGGCACCCACCGGACGCACACCCGGAGTCACGATCAGGGCATCAGGGCCCAGCAGCTCACGCATGTCGTGAGCCTCCATCGGCGAGCACACGATGCCATCGATGCCGTTGGCCTGAGCGAGCTTTGCCAGGCGGGCGGCCTCCTCGGCCACGGGCGACTCGACGCCGATCTCGCTCAAGGCATCCTGATTCATGCTCGTGAGCACGGTGATGGCGACGAGCTTGGCGCGGTCCTCGCGTGCCTCCTCGGCACCCTCGCGGCAGGCAGCGAGCATGGCGCCCGAACCCAAGCCGTGAACCGAGAGCAGGTCGGCACCGGCAAGCGAGGCCGAGCGGGCGGCACCGCGAACCTGATGCGGAATATCATGGAACTTAAGGTCAAGAAAGACCTTAAAGCCTAGGTCCTTAAAGGTCTTGACGATCTGGGGACCCTCGGCGTAATAGAGCGTCATACCAACCTTGAGCCAAGCGGCATGGCCCGAAAGCTCGTGGGCGAGCTCGAGCGCACGCTCACGATCGCAGTCGAGGGCGACGATTACGCGGTCGCGGGCATCGGTCTCTAGCATTCGAAAGCACCTACCAGCTCGTTGATGTCCTTTACGCCCTGGGACTCGGCCCAGGCCTCGAGCTCGTGCGCGATCTTGAGCGAAGCGCACGGATCGACGAAGTTGGCCATGCCAACCGACACGCAGGTGGCACCGGCCAGGATAAACTCGGCCGCATCCTCGCCGGTCATGACACCGCCGACGCCGTTGATGGGGATATCGACGGCCTGGGCGACCTCCCAGACCATGCGCACGGCGATGTGGTGGCACAGCGGGCCCGAAAGGCCGCCCTTGGGCTTTGCCACGCGGGACTTGCGGGTATGGACGTCGATGGCCATGCCCTGGATGGAGTTAATGACCGAAAGGCCGTCGGCGCCGGCGGCTTCGAGGGCCTTGGCGATCTCGGCGACGTTGACCGGCGCCATCTTCACGAACAGCGGCTTATCGGTCACCTTGCGGCAGGCAGCCATAACGGAAGAGGCGCCCTCGGGCGTAGAGCCCATGGCGGCACCGCCGGCGGCGATGTTGGGGCAGCTCACGTTGATCTCGTAGCCGGCAGCCCAGGGGCATAGCTCGACATACATCTCGAGCGCGCGCACAAACTCGTCAACGGAGTGGCCGGCAACCTGACAGATGACCCGGCAACCGTCCTTGGACAGTTGCTCGAGCCACGGGCCGGACTCGCGGGCAAAGGCGGCCACGCCGGGGTTCTGAAGGCCCACGGAGTTGATCATACCGCCGGGGATCTCGGCCATGCGGGGCGCGGGGTTGCCGGGCCAGGGCTCGGCTGCGCAACCCTTGGTGGTGATGGCGCCCAGCTGGGAAACATCAAAGAAGTTCTGGAACTGCCAACCGTAACCAAAGGTACCGGCTGCGGTGTTGATGGGGTTCTGCATCTTGACGCCGCCGAAATCGACGGCCATGTTCACGGTACCCACTAGAAGACCACCACCTTGGAAGCATCGAACACGGGGCCGCACATGCAAGCACCCTTCATACCGTCGACCGTCTCGACATTGCAGGTGTTGCAGGCGCCAAAGCCACAGCTCATCATGCGCTCGAGGGACACCTCGCAGTACGCACCGGCCTCGGCGGCAGCAGCGGCGACCTTCTTCATCATGACGGCGGGACCGCAGCTGGCGACGTAGTCGTAGCCGCCCTCGCCGAGCAGCTCGGCGGCAGGATCGGTGCAAAAACCGTGCGTGCCGAGCGAGCCGTCGTCGGTGCAAACGTTGACCGTGGCGCCCAGCGCGCGGAACTCATCGATGCCCACGGCCTTGGAAGCGGTGCCAAAACCCAGGCACACGTCGACGGCCACACCCTGCTCGGCAAGCTTGCCGGCAAGGCACAGCACGGGCGGAACACCGATGCCGCCCGCCACGAGCAGCGCCTTCCTGGTGCCCTCGGGAACAAGCCAGCCGCGGCCGCCAGGGCCCAACAGGTTGGATTTGGAGCCGGGGGCCATCTGCGACAGGCGACGGGTGTCGTCGCCCACGACGGCGTACCACAGCTCGACAGTGCCGGCCTCGGCGTCGGCGCGATAGAAGCTCAGGGGCACGCGAAGCAGCGAGGAAGCATCGCCGGGCACGGCAATGTTCACAAACTGGCCGGGCTTGAGCGCACTTGCAAGCTTGGGGGCCGAGATGACGAGCGAGAAGATGCCGTCGGCGATCTCCCGGTTCGAGACGACCTCGAAGTCGTGCATGCGTGCAGTGGAAGGTGTGGGCATAGACGCTCCAATCCCCCATGCGGTTGCATGGTCCAAACGAATAGAAAGCGCGGCACCGCAAGGGCGCCGCGCACAAAAGCGATAAGGCTATGCTAGCAGATGCAGCCGTCGGCAAGCGTCTGCTTACCGCCGACAAACACATCGGTGGCACGACCGGTGAGCGTGCGGCCGGCAAAACCGGAGTTCTCGGCGCGCGACTCGTAACCGTCCTCGCCAACCGTCCAGGTTGCGGAGGGGTCGAACACGGTCAGGTCGGCAACGGATCCCGCCTTGACCTGAACCTGGTCGAGGCCCAGGATCTCACGCGGCTTGATGGCCATGAGCTCGACCATGCGAGCCATGCTCATCTTGCCCGTGTTGACCAGCTCGGTAAGCACAAGCGACAGCGAGGTCTCGAGGCCGATCATGCCAAAGGGCGCAAGCTCGAACTCGCGGGCCTTCTCCCACGGGGTGTGGGGAGCGTGATCGGTGACGATAACGTCGACGGTACCG
Organism: uncultured Collinsella sp.; assembly: GCA_902497065.1. Classification (GTDB taxonomy): domain Bacteria; phylum Actinomycetota; class Coriobacteriia; order Coriobacteriales; family Coriobacteriaceae; genus Collinsella. Next base: position 77,237 of record CABVDH010000003.1, read on the forward strand.
TCGATGACACCCTGACGGATGGCCTCGGCGTCCTCGTCGGTGCGAAGCGGCGGATTGACCTTGAGCGAGGTGTTGTAGGTCTCGTCCAGGTCGTTCTCGGTCAGGAACATGTGGTGCGGGGTAGCCTCGCAGGTCACCTGGACACCGGCGGCCTTACCGGCTCGCACGAGTTCCAGGCCATGAGCGGTGGAGATGTGCTGGATGTGCAGCTTGGCACCGGTCAGCTTGGCGATCTCGATATCGCGAGCGATCTGCAGCTCCTCGCCTGCCGCCGGCCAGCCCTCGAGGGCCAGACGGGTCGAGACCTTGCCCTCGTTAATCTGACCGTGACCGACCAGATCCTCGTCCTGGCAGTGGCTCATAAAGACCTTGCCGAACATCTTGCCGTAGTCCATGCAGCGACGGAGCATGCCCGCGCCCTGCACGCCACGACCGTCGTCAGTGAAGGCGACGGCGCCGTGGGCGACCATATCGCCCATCTCGGACATGGCCTCGCCCTTAAGACCGCGGGTCATGGCGCCCGACGGATAGACGCGGCAGTGACCGACCTCGGCAGCGCGGGACTTGACGAACTCCACGACGGTGCCGTTATCGGTGACGGGATCGGTGTTGGGCATGGCGCACACACCGGTAAAGCCGCCCTTGGCAGCTGCGCGGGTGCCGCTCTCGATGTCCTCTTTGACCTCATAGCCGGGCTCGCGAAGGTGAACGTGCATATCCACCAGGCCAGGGACGAGGTACTTGCCGGAAAGGTCGCGGACCTCGGCTCCCTCGACGGCGAGATTCTCGCCGACCTCGGCGATCTTGTCGCCGTCAATCAGGACGTCAACGACACCGTCAAGCTCGACGGACGGGTCGACGACGTGGGCATTCTTAAGAAGCAAGGCCATTATCGGCACCTCCAAGCAGCAGATACAGGATAGCCATACGCACGCAGATACCGGCGTAGACCTGCTCCAGGATGACGGAGCGTTGCGGGTGGTCGGCCATATAGGAGTCGAACTCGACACCGCGGTTGATGGGGCCCGGGTGGCAGATGATCGCGTCAGGCTTCATGAGCTTCTCACGGTCCTTGGTCAGGCCGAAGAGCTTGTGGTACTCGCGAATGGTCGGGAACGGGGCACCCTCGAGGCGCTCCTGCTGCACGCGCAGCATGTAGACAACGTCCAGCTCGGGCAGGACGGAATCGAGGTCGCTCGTCACGTGGTCGCAGCCCAGGACCTCGGGCGCCGGCGGCAGCAGCGTGCCGGGGGCGACGGCGTAGGTCTCGCAGCCCATGATCTTAAGGGCGGGAATCAGCGAGCCGCAAACGCGGGAGTGCGCGATATCGCCGACGACGGCGACCTTCAGACCGTGGAAGTCACCCTTGTGCTCCCAGATGGTGTACAGGTCGAGCAGGGCCTGCGTGGGATGGTTGTGCTTGCCGTCACCGGCGCAGATGACGCTCGCGGGCGAGTTCTGCGTGACGATGTAGGGAGCACCGGCGTGCTTATCGCGCACGACGATGCAGTCGATCTTGTAGGCGTTGAGGGTCTCGACGGTGTCGACGAGGCTCTCGCCCTTGACCGTGGAGGTCGAGGAGCCGCCAAAGTTGAGGCTGTCGGCCGAAAGACGCTTCTCGGCGAGCTCGAAGGAGCTGCGGGTGCGCGTCGAGGGCTCGTTGAACATGTTGACGATGGTCTTGCCCTTGAGCGTGGGGACCTTCTTGATGGCACGCTCGTTGACCTCGGAGAACGCCTTGGCGGTCTCGAGGATGAGCTTGATGTCCTCTTCGGAGTACTCGGTAATGTCGATCAGGTGCTTATGGTTGAACGCCACGGTACTACTCACCTCCCAGCGGCGCGGAGCCCACGTGGGAACCCGGCGCGACGTCGTTAATCTCGACAGCGGTGTGGCCGTCGACTTCCTTCATATATAGGTGCACGTTCTCCTCATGCGACGAGGGAACGTTCTTGCCGACAAAGTCCGGCGAGATGGGGAGCTCGCGGTGGCCGCGGTCAACGAGGACTGCCAGCTCAATGCGGCTCGGACGGCCCAGGTCCATGACGGCGTCTAGAGCGGCGCGGATGGTACGACCCGTGTACAGGATGTCGTCCACCAAAACGACGCGTTTGCCATCGACGCTGAAGGGAATGTTGGTGGCGTGGATCGCGGGAGCGAAATTGGTAGCGTAGTCATCGCGGTAGAAGCTGATGTCGAGGCTGCCGAGCGGAACGTCGACGCCCTCGATCTCCTTGATCTCCTCGGCGAGCTTCTTTGCCAGAAGGTCGCCGCGCGTGACGATGCCGACCAGAGCGAGGTCTTCACAGCCCTCGTTGCGCTCGAGAATCTCGTGCGCGATGCGGGTCATCGCTCGATTGACGGCGGTCTCGTCCATGATGACCGCCTTGGGGGAAGTCGTGCCCATCGATCTCCTTCCTCACATGTCTTGACTGCTGACACAGTCAAAAAAATAGATGCCCGACCGCTTAAAGCGGACCAGACACCCACAGGAAAGGCTGCTCGCATGGCAGCTATGTAATTCCATGTGGGTATCTCGTACCCCTTTAATGGTCAAGGGATAGTGTAGCCAACCTCGGGCTTAATTGCGAGCATAAATACAGAGCAATCCGTAAACGGAGCCCAATGCTCCATAAACCTATATATATTTGTGGGACGAGCTTGAAAACACACGCACGAGCTGGCATAATCCCCTCTGCTGCACGCAAATCGGATCTACGTCCAGGGCCGTAGCGTGGGCACTATCGCCAAAAGAGGAATATCTCTGTGTAGATTGCGCACAGGGAGCGACTTCTGTGCTATAGTTCAGGCTTGTTTGTTAACGCGACATGTTCGTTTGTCGCCCAAGGAGGGTCAGTTATGTCCAAAGTTTGCGAAGTTTGCGGTAAGCACCCCGTTGCCGGTCGCTCCATCAGCCACTCTCACCGCGTCACCAACCGTAAGTTCCGCCCCAACATCCAGCGCGTCTACGTCGTCGTCGATGGTCACCGTCGCAAGATGAACGTTTGCTCCACCTGCCTCAAGTCCGGCAAGGTTGCGCGCTCCTAAATAAGGTCTTACTAACAAGTACCTCGGACTCTCCGGGTCAAAGACCTCGCGTTCATATAGAACTTACCAAAGGCGCCCTCCCCTACGGAGGGCGCCTTTTTTGCACTCATTGGGGACAGACTTACATGAGTGCTTTCACGCATTGGGGACAGACATGACGCACGCATGCGGCGCCATGATCAGGTCCTGACCTGCCTCACGCCGCCTCGTTCCAGCCTGTGGTGGCCTTGGTCACGCTTGTGGCGCCAATACCGGTGATGCGGGCAATTTGCTTGACCGTGAGATGTGCCTGCCTAAGCCTCAGCAGACACGCATCACGATCGGGGCGTGGCAGGGCCTTGAGCAGCGCAGGATCTATGCTCGGAAGGACTTCGCGCGCAACGGAAAGAGCATCCTCATCGAGGATCCGCCGGCGTGGAAGAATCTCAACTGACCAGATCAGCCCGGCAACTTCCTTAAGATGCTCACAATAGCGACGAGACCCCCCGACAATATCGAGCATAGGGGCCGCGTCACAGATGTCAAAGGGATCGTAGCCCAGCTGGTATGCCCTAAAGCTTGACCAGCGGTATGCTTCGAGAGAGTCGATCGCACCTTTCACAGGATTGAGATGGATATAATCGAGTAGCTGCACCGCCTGTGTGTCCGACTCAACCGCAACACGCGAATAGCGATTGTCAAACAGATGGCCCGTTCTTCCCGTTTTCCCATTGAAATACTTAGCATACGCCGTCAGTGCGCACTGCATTGCCTTTGAAAGGTTGTCAAATGGGTCATCAACCATCAAATGGAAGTGGTTGTCCATAAGGCACCAAGCCAACACTGCCACTTTATGGCGTGCAAACCTGTCCGAGATGTCCGATAAGAAACGATATCGGTCAGAGTCATCTTCAAAAATAATCTGTTTGGAGTTGCCACGGTCAAAGACGTGGTAATAGCCGGTGAGCGAAACGGCACGGGCGCATCGAGGCATAAATCTCTCCTTTCAAAACTGAACAGGCAACACCTAAAAGGAGAGAAGGAACGCGAAATGCTGAGCCTGTGATCTATTTATATCCAATGAGCAGCAAAAACAGGCCCAGAACGGCAAAATGGCAAATCGATGTCTGTCCCCAATGAGTGGAAGCACTCATGTAAGTCTGTCCCCAATGAGCGGGGCGATGCATTGGGCATAGTTTTAGTTGAAACGGTTCATTTGATTGAAGCGTTTTAGTTTGTCTTTTACGGGAATCTGACCGTTCACCGAATTATTTCTTGCTATCATGCATCTTGTAGGGTAAATCTCCGATCGCAAGGAGACACAAATGGTGAAAAAGTCACCGGAAAACACTACTCCCGCAATTGTGGACAACGTAGAGGCGCTTGAGGCTAAGCTCGCTCAGATGCGAGAGGCCCAGGCGCTTTTTGCTACGTACACGCAGGAGCAGGTCGACAAGATCTTCTATGAGGCCGCCATGGCCGCCAACAAGGCTCGTATCCCGTTGGCGAAAATGGCCATCGAGGAGACCGGCCGCGGCGTTCTTGAGGACAAGGTCATCAAGAACCACTACGCCGCAGAGTACATCTACAACGCTTACAAGAACACCAAGACCTGTGGTGTCCTGGAGCGCGACGAGGCTTACGGCATCACCAAGATCGCCGAGCCCATCGGCATCGTGGGCGCCGTCATCCCGACGACCAACCCCACCTCCACCGCAATCTTCAAGACGCTGATCAGCCTGAAGACCCGCAACGCCATCATCATCTCCCCGCACCCGGCTGCCGCCAAGTGCACCATCGCCGCCGCCAAGCTCGTGCTTGACGCCGCCGTCAAGGCTGGTGCCCCCGAGGGCATCATCGGCTGGGTCGATGTCCCCTCCATCGAGCTGACCAACATGGTCATGCGCGACGTCGACATCATCCTCGCCACCGGTGGCCCGGGCATGGTCAAGGCCGCCTACTCCTCGGGCAAGCCCGCCCTGGGCGTTGGCGCCGGTAACACCCCGGTCGTCATCGACGACACCGCCGACGTTCTGCTCGCAGTCAACTCCATCATCCACTCCAAGACCTTCGACAACGGCATGATCTGCGCTTCCGAGCAGTCCGTGACCGTCATCGACACCATCTACGACCAGGTCAAGGCCGAGTTCCAGAAGCGCGGCTGCTACTTCGTCAAGCAGGGTGCCGAGATGGAGGCCCTGCGTGCCGCCATGTTCAAGAACGGCGCCCTCGATCACCGCATCCCTGGCATGGCTGCCGCCAAGATCGCCGAGCTCGCCGGCATCGAGGTTCCCGCCAAGACTAAGATCCTGATCGCCGAGGTCACCTCCACCGACCCCGCCAAGGAGGAGTTCTCCCACGAGAAGCTCTCCCCAGTCCTGGCCATGTACCACGCCAAGGACTTCCAGGAGGCCGTCGACAAGGCCGAGCACCTGGTGCTCGCCGGTGGCCCGGGCCACACCGCCTCTCTGTACGTGCACCCCGCCCAGGCCGAGAAGATCAGCCTGTTCGAGCACGTCATGAAGGCCTGCCGCATCGTCATCAACACCCCGTCCTCGCACGGTGGCATCGGTGACCTGTACAACTTTGGCATGAAGCCGTCTCTGACCCTGGGCTGCGGCTCCTGGGGCGGCAACTCCGTCTCCGAGAACGTTGGGGTGAAGCACTTGATCAACGTTAAGACTGTGGCCGAGCGCCGTGAGAACATGCTGTGGTTCCGCGCTCCCGAGAAGGTCTACTTCAAGAAGGGTTCCACGCCCGTCGCCCTCGACGAGCTGGGCAACGTCATGGGCAAGAAGCGCGCCTTCATCGTTACCGACCAGTTCCTCTTCAAGAATGGCAACACCCGCGCCATCGAGGCCAAGCTCGACGAGATGGGCATCGCCCACGACTGCTTCTACGACGTCGAGCCCGATCCGTCGCTGCAGTGCGCACGTCGCGGCGCCAAGCAGATGGCTCTCTTTGAGCCGGACGTCATCATCGCCGTCGGCGGTGGCTCCGCTATGGACGCCGGCAAGATCATGTGGATGATGTACGAGCACCCCGAGTGCAAGTTTGAGGACATGGCCATGGACTTCATGGACATCCGCAAGCGTATCTTCACCTTCCCCGAGATGGGCAAGAAGGCCTACTTCGTCGCCGTCCCGACCTCCTCGGGTACCGGCTCCGAGTGCACGCCGTTCGCCATCATCACCGACAAGGAGACCGGCATCAAGTGGCCGCTCGCCGACTACGCGCTGCTCCCCAACATGGCTATCGTCGACGCCGACAACTGCATGACCGCCCCGCGCGGCCTGACCGCTGCCTCCGGCATCGACGTCATGACCCACGCCATCGAGTCCTACGTCTCCATCATGGCTTCCGACTACACCAAGGGCCTCTCCGAGCGCGCTGCCAAGCTCGTCTTTGAGAACCTGCCCTCCAGCTTCACGAACGGCGCCAAGGACCCGCACGCCCGCGAGGAGATGCACAACGCCTCCTGCATGGCCGGTATGGCCTTCGCCAACGCCTTCCTGGGCCTCAACCACTCCATGGCTCACAAGCTCGGCGCTTTCCATCACCTGCCCCACGGCATCGCTAACGCCGTCATCCTGACCCGCGTCATGCGCTACAACGCCGCCGAGGCTCCCGTCAAGATGGGTACCTTCTCCCAGTATCCTTACCCCAACGCGCTGCACAACTACGCCGAGATGGCCAAGTACTGCGGCATCGAGGGCAAGGACGACAAGGAGGTCTTCGAGAACTTCATCACGAAGCTCGAGGAGCTCAAGGACTTCATCGGTGTCAAGAAGACCATCGCCGACTACGGTGTTGACGAGCAGTACTTCCTCGACACCCTCGACGAGATGACCGAGCAGGCATTCAACGACCAGTGCACCGGCGCTAACCCGCGCTACCCGCTCATGAGCGAGATCAAAGAGCTCTACCTGGACGCCTACTACGGCCGCGAGCCCCAGGACTACGCCGTCTGCTAGTTTTTAGCACGGTTTTTTGCGGCGGGGGTGCACGGGTGTTTCACACACCCCCGCCGTCGCTTCTATCGCATCGTTGAAAGGATGCAACCATGCTGCTACCCGATTCCAAGACCGAGCTCGTCCGCCGTGGCAACAAGGTCGTTTACGACCTGGGCGACAAGATCGTCAAGGTCTTTAACGAGACCAAGCCTGTCTCCGACGTGTTCAACGAGGCTTTGAATCTTGCCCGCATCAATGAGTGCGGCATCCGTAGCCCCAAGGCTCTCGAGGTTTCCCAGCTCGAGAACGCCAACGGCTGGGCGCTCGTGACCGAGAAGGTTCCGGGCACCACCCTTGCCGAGAAGATGACTGCCGAGCCCCAGCGCTTTGGTGAGTACCTCGAGATGTTCGTCGACCTCCAAATTGAGATCCACGGCTACACCTCCCCGCTGCTCAACCGTCAGCGCGACAAGTTCGCCCGCATGATTGACAGCCTTGATCAGCTCAATGCCACCACGCGCTACAACCTTCAGGAGCGTCTGGACGGCATGACCAAGGAGTTCAAGGTCTGCCACGGCGACTTCAACCCCTCCAACGTCATCGTCGGCGACGACGGCCAGCTCTATGTGTGCGACTGGGCACACGCCACCCAGGGCTCCCCTGCTGCCGACGTTGCCACCACCTACCTGCTCTTCGCTCTCGACAGCAAGGATCAGGCCGAGGCCTACCTGGAGCTCTACTGCGACCGCGCCGACATGCCCATGCAGGTCGTGCGTCAGTGGACGAGCATCGTCGCCGCTTCCGAGCTCGCTCGTAAGCGCAACGTGAACGATGAGTTCCTGAAGAACTGGATCGACGTCGTCGATTATCAGTAATATCTGAGCGATTTATTTCGCATCGGAGGCACAATGGAAAACCCCGCAGTTCAATGGGCTGTGGGGTTTTCCTTTTAGATATCAAGGATGCTACAAGATAAAAGGACGGCCCCACATCTCCCCGATCTGGAGAAATGCGGGGCCGTCCCGTATATCGAACTACAAGCGAAATCGTCGATTAACGGCGAGCCGCCTTAACAAGCTCGGCAACCTTGGCGACGACCTCGTCGATCGCCACGTCCTCGCGCTCGCCCGTGGCACGGTCCTTGAGCTCGACAGTGCCGTTCTTAAGGCCACGCTTGCCGAGCACCACCTGATACGGGAAGCCCATGAGGTCGTTATCGGCAAACTTAAAGCCAGGACGCTCATCGCGATCGTCTACGACGACCTCGATACCCTCGGCACACAGGCCATCAACAATCTGCTCGCAGACGGTAGCGCACTCCTCCTTCTTGGGATCGAGCGGAATCACCGCGACCTCGTACGGAGCAACGGAGACCGGCCAGACGATACCGTGCTCGTCGTTGTGCTGCTCCACGACGGCAGCGAGCGAGCGGGACACACCAACGCCGTAGCAGCCCATGATCAGCGGCTTCTCCTTGCCGTCCTCGTCCATAAAGGTGGCACCCATGGCCTCGGAATACTTGGTGCCAAGCTGGAAGACCTGAGAGACCTCGATGCCGCGGGCAGCGGAGAGCGGCTTGCCGCAGTGCGGGCAGGGATCGCCGGCAACGACGGTTACCAGGTCGGCCCACTCGTCGACGGTAAAGTCGCGCTCGGGGCAGGCACCGGTAAAGTGATAGTCGACCTCGTTGGCGCCACAGGCCCACTGCTTGGACTCGCGCAGGCTCTCGTCGCAGACCAGACGAATGCCCTCGGGCAGGTTAACTGGTCCGATAAAGCCCTTATGCAGACCGTAGGTCTGGAGCTCCTCATCGGTCATCATACGATAACCCTTGCCAAAGACGTGCTCGGCCTTGCAGTCATTGAGCTCATGATCACCCGGGACAATGGCCACGACGGGCTTGCCCTCGGCGTCGATGAGTGCCAGCGACTTGCGCGTGCCGTTCTCGGGGAACCCAAAGAACTTTGCAACGGCCTCGATGGTGCCCATGCCCGGAGTCTCGACCTTGGTAAGCGTACCGTCGCCAGGACCCTCGGTCACAACGACCTTGGTGCTTGCGGCCTCATCGTCGGCAGCGAAGCCGCAATCGTCGCAGTAGACGAGCGAAGCCTCGCCGGCGTCAGCCAAAGCCATGTACTCGACGGAGGTATCGCCACCGATCTCGCCAGAATCGGCGACGACGGGCAGAGCCTTGATGTAGCAGCGCTCGCAGATATTGGCGTACGCCTGCTTCATCTTGTCGTACTCCTCCTGCAGGCTCTCCTGCGTGGCGGAGAAGCTGTAGGCGTCCTTCATGATGAACTCGCGGCCGCGCATCAGGCCAAAGCGGGGACGGAACTCGTCGCGGAACTTGTCCTGAATGTGATACAGGTTGACGGGCAGCTGCTTATAGGAGCGTAGCTCGTTGCGCACCAGGGCCGTGACGGTCTCCTCGTGCGTGGGGCCCAGGACGAACTCGCGACCATGACGGTCGTCAAAGCGCACAAGCTCCTTGCCATAGGCGTCGATGCGGCCGGACTCGCGCCACAACTCGGCGTCGACCATGATAGGCATCATAAGCTCCTGGGCGCCGGCAGCGTCCATCTCGTCGCGCACGATGTTCTCGATCTTACGGATCGAGCGCCAGGCAAGCGGCAGGTAGGAATACAGGCCGGCGGCCTCCTTGCGGATCATGCCGGCACGGAGCAGCAGGCGGTGACTGGCGAGCTCAGCGTCCGCCGGATCCTCTTTAAGCGTCGGCGCATAGAGCTTAGACATATACATTGCTCGGGTCATTTATTTCTCCTCAATAAGCTTGTCGACCTCTGCCATAAGCGTGTCGACAATTTGGTCCTCAGCTACTTTACCAATGATCTGGCCATGCGAAAAGAGCAAGGCCTGACCACGTCCGCAAGCAACGCCCAGGTCGGCATCAGAAGCCTCGCCGGGGCCATTAACGGCACATCCCATAACGGCAATCGAAAGCGGCGCGGTATAGTTCTTAAGCCGCTCGGTTACTTCCTCGGCAATGGGAATAAGGTTAACCTGGCAGCGGGCGCACGTGGGGCACGAGACAATCTCGGGGCCACGGCGACGCAGGCCCAACGACTGCAGAATACCCCAGGCAACCGGCGGCTCCTCAACCGGATCGGCTGTGAGCGACACACGCATGGTGTCGCCAATGCCTTCGGAAAGCAAGATACCCAAGCCTACAGAGCTCTTGATGGTGCCCTGGAGCTTGGTCCCCGCCTCCGTCACGCCCAGGTGAAGCGGAACGTGGGGAATCTCACGCGACAGGGCTCGATAGGTATCGAGCGTCGTTTGCACGCTATGGGCCTTGGCCGAAAGCACAATGTTCGTAAAGCCGCGGTCCTCAAAGTGCTTGACGAAGCGCTCGCTCGACATCACGAGCTTTTCGGGCTGCGTGAGGTCGTCGCGCTCGGCGATATCCTGCTCAAGCGAACCAGCGTTGACACCGATGCGAATTGCGCAGCCCGCAGCACCCGCGGCATCGATGACAGCATCGACCTTGGCCCAATCGCCGATATTACCGGGATTGATGCGGAGCTTGGCGGCACCGGCCTCCACAGCGCCAATGGCCAGCTTGTGGTTAAAGTGGATATCGGCAACGATTGGCACCGGAGACTCGGCACAGATGGTGCGGAAACCCTCAAGCGCGGCCTCGGTAGGCACGCTCACACGCACGATATCGCAGCCAGCCTGCGCCAACGCGCACACTTGCGCAAGCGTTGCCTGGGCATGAGCGGTATCGGTGCAGGTCATGGATTGGACCACCACCGGCGCGCCGCCACCGATCTGCACACCGCCCACATGCACGGGGCGCGTCAACTCGCGAGGCAAAGGATGGGATAAAGACAATCCAAACACTCCCCTACAGAATAAATCGAAGGATGTCGGAACGAAGCATATAGACAAACAGCAGCGCAAAGAGCGCGATGCCCACATAGCTCACAATCGTCTGGACCTTGAGAGGTAGCTCGCGGCCCGCAATCTTTTGAATGATCTCGATGACCAGCTTGCCGCCATCGAGTGGTGGGATGGGCAGCAGGTTCATAAAGCCAAGCGAGAACGAAATGAGGGCGGCAAACGAAAGGAACGTGGCAGGGCCGGCAGCAGCAGCCTGTGAGGACATAACGCTAATACCCACGATCGACGAGGACTGGTCGAGAATCTCCATCGTATGCTGCGGCTGGAGTAGGCGCATCACGCCCTCCGCTGTCTGCACGACATAGGAGAAAGACAGGCGAGCCGACGTGATGAGGTCTAAACGGACCACCTGCGTAGAGGCATACACACCTAGGCGCTCATCCTCTTTGAGCGCAACCGTGGTCGAATGCTGCTTGCCGTCACGCTCGTACTCGATGGCGATATCGTCCTTACCGGCAGCCTTGCCGATGGCATCGTAAACGTCCATCCAGGTAGAGCACGATACTCCGTCAACCGAAAGGATCGCGTCGCCGCCCTCGATACCCGCCTTGGCGGCAATAGACCCCTCGTCAACCTGACCGATCACGTTGGTATCCATCGGCACGGTGACACCCGTAATGGAATAGATGCTCATAAGGAGCAAAAAACCCGTCAGGATATTGACAAGAATGCCCGCGAGCAGCATAAAGGCGCGCTTGAGAAAGCCCTGGCCAAGATAAGTGTGCGAGCGCTCTTGCGCCAAGAAATCAGCCTCGCCGCACGGCAGCTCCCACACATCGCCCTCGGCAGTCGCATGCTCTCGATCGAACCGGCGGCCGTCAAAGGTGGTGTAACCCGCAGCGTCTCGAGGCAGTGTCTGATACTTAGTGGGATAGTAGCTCGGTGAGGGCTTCTCCCCTTCCTCATACCAAGGTGCGATGGAGCCCCAGCCCAGCAACAGAGCACAAGCCTCGAGCACATCCTCCTCGGAAAGCTCGAGCTCGACAGCAAGGTCGGCCACGGTCACGCGACCATGACGGTAGATAGCCGCGAGCACGCGATCGGCGCACGAGACATCGGTCGGATCCATACCGCAGATGGCAGCGTAGCCACCCAGCAGCAGCGGGGTCACGCCAAACTTGGTTCCAATGCGACGCGACGTGTAATGGATGTCAAAGCGGCACGGCAGGCCCAAAAAGAACTCGGTCACACGGACGCCGCAGGCACGCGCCGCCAAAAAGTGGCCGCCCTCGTGCAAAAACACGAGGACGGAAAGCATCAGCAGGCCCCAAAAGACCGATGAGAGAACGCTCAGAACAGTATCCATAAAACGAAAAAGCAATCCTTATGGGTTAGGAACGGGTTGCGGCGAGCACCTGCGCAGCCTTTTCACGCGCCCACGCATCGATGTCGCGAAGCTGCTCAAACGAATCGACCGCCTGCATATCGTGGGCATCCATGCAGGATTCCACAATGCGATCGATATCGGTAAAGCTGCAGCCATCGTGCAGGAAGGCATCGACGGCGACCTCGTTGGCGGCATTGAGCACGCACGGCATGGTGCCACCCGTCTTGCCGGCACGTTCGGCCAGTGCCAGACAGCGGAAGGTATCCATGTCGGCAGCATCAAACGTGAGCTGCCCCAGCTCGCAGAAATCGATACGAGGCGCCGGGGTATCCCAACGCTCGGGATACGAGAACGCGAACTGGATGGGAATACGCATGTCGGAAGCACCGAGATGCGCCATCACGGAGCCGTCGGCAAACTCGACCATAGAGTGAATCTTGGACTGACGCTGCACGACCACGTTAATGAAATCGAGGTCGCAGTTAAACAGATGCATGGCCTCAATGCGCTCCAGGCCCTTGTTCATGAGGGTGGCGGAGTCGATGGTGATCTTGGCGCCCATGGCCCACGTGGGATGTGCGAGGGCATCGGCACGCGTCACGCGGTCGAGCTCGTCGCGCGTGCGGCCAAAAAACGGACCGCCCGAGCAGGTGAGCCAAATACAATGAGCCTCGCGTGGGTTCTCCCCCAGATAGCACTGGAAGATGGCGGAGTGCTCAGAGTCGACTGGAATAAGCTGGCCCGGTTGCGCCAACGGCATAAGCAAGTCGCCACCGACGACGAGGGACTCCTTGTTGGCAAGGGCAAGGCGCTTATTTGAGGTCAAGGCCGCATGGCTCGCCTCGAGACCGGCGGCACCCACAATAGCGACGAGTACGCAGTCGACATCGTCGCGACGCGCGAGCTCGCAAACCGCCTGCGCGCCAACGCCGAGCTTCGTTCCCTCGGGCAACTCCTGCAGCACGGCGTCATCGCCATGAGCGACATCGGCCACGGCAACCGCCGAAACCGAGAACTCGCGGGCAGCGGCAACAAGCTCGGAGGTACTGGAGTTAACGGACAGCGCCGTCACCTGCAGGCGATCGGCATGCTGGCGGCACACATCGAGCGCCTGGGTGCCGATGGAGCCCGTACAACCCAGGATGGCAACACGGAGGCGTCCATCGGGGCCATACGTCGTCTGGAATGACATTACAGCACGCCTCCGATCATCAGCATCAGCTGCGCGGTGATGCAGCCGAAGATAAGCGAATCGCTACGATCGAGCATGCCGCCGTGGCCCGGGATAAGGTTGCCGGAATCTTTGACGCCCACACCGCGCTTGATGCGCGACTCGATAAGGTCGCCGATAACGCCCAGAATGGACACGACCACGCCGCACAGCAGCGCATAGGGCAGGCTGAGCTTGAAGAAATGCGTCGCCCACAGGATGAGCCAAATCAAAACCGAGCCCAGGATGCCGCCAACAAACCCCTCCCAGCTCTTTTTGGGAGAGATCTTGGGAACCATCTTGTGTTTGCCGATACGGCTACCCACGATATAGGCAAACGAATCGGAGACCCAGAGAGACGCGCAAACACCCACCGAAAGCAGGGCGCCGGCAAAACCGGGCACGGCATCGCGCAGCAGCACGATAGCCGACAGCATAAAACCGGTGTAGATGGGACCCATGAGCGTCACGGCAACATCGGATATGCGGGTACGCGGCGACCAGACATACCAAATGCCCACAGCGAGCATCAGGGCAAAAAGCAGGGCATTCAGCAGCATCGAATCGCCCAACGCCGACAGCGGAAAGAGCACGGCGGCAGCGATACCCATGCGCTCGTTAGCCATCTTGCCATCGAGCCTTGTCATACGGAAAAACTCATAGCAGCACAGACCGCTCATGACGGAAACAAAGATGGCCGTGGGCACGATACCCAAAACCAGGCACAGGATAAAGACAACGGCGTAGACGATACCGGCGGCGGCACGGGTAATAAAGCCCGCCAGCCACGAACCGGTGCCGCTCTTCACTGCAGGCGTTCCCGCAGTGCCAGCTTTGCGCGCAGGCGTCTTGGGAGCAGATGCCTTGGGACGATCGGACACGATTAAGCCTCCTCGGTCTTGCTCAGTCCACCAAACCTACGGTCACGGCCCTGATAGGCCAAAATGGCGTCGACAAGGCCCCAACGATCAAAGTCGGGCCAATAGGTATCGGTGACGTAGAATTCGGAATAAGCCACCTGCCACAGCAGATAGTTCGAAAGGCGCAGCTCACCAGAAGTGCGAATCACAAGCTCAGGATCGGGAAGGCCGGCGGTATAGAGGTGGGAAGCCACCATGTCGTCATCAATTGCGCCAGGATCGATCTTACCGGCGGCAGCGTCGAGTGCGATCTGACGGACAGCGCGGGTAATCTCGGCACGCGCGCCGTAGTTGACGGCAAGCGCCAGCGTCATGCCGGTGTGATTGGCGCACTCGGCAAGACCGCGTTCAAAAACGTCGCGGGTCTTCTTGGGCAGCGCGGAAATGTCACCCAAAAAGACAACGCGCACGTTTTCGCGCTTCAGAAGCGGCAGCTCGTCGATAAACGTCTTGGCAAACAGGTGCATCAAGACGTTGACCTCATGCTGCGGGCGGTTCCAGTTTTCGGTAGAAAACGCATAGGCCGAAAGCACGTCGACGCCCAGACGCACGCAGGCGGTAATAATCTCACGAAGGGAGACGATACCCGCCTTGTGGCCCTCGGTGCGTGCAAGACCGCGCGATGTGGCCCAACGACCATTGCCGTCCATGATGCACGAGATATGGTGCGGAATGTTATTGAGGTCAAGGTCGGAAAAACCGACGCCCGCAGGGGCGTCGGCAAAGTACTCGACCAGTTTATGCTCGTCGTATTGCACCTTAGATCTCCATGACCTCGGCTTCTTTTTCCTTCAGAAGCTCCTCGACCTTGGCGACATACTCATCGGTGTGCTTCTGGACCTTGGCCTGCTCGCGACGGACATCGTCCTCGGTGAGCTCCTCATCGCGCTCAAGCTTGTTGTTGAAGTCGCGACGGATGTTACGGATAGACACCTTGGCCTGCTCGGCGTACTCGCGGCACTCCTTGACGAGCTCGCGACGGCGCTCCTCGGTGGGAGCCGGGAACGGCAGACGAACGACGGTGCCATCGGAGTTGGGGGTAATACCCAGATCGGAAGCGCCGATGGCCTTGACGATAGCGTTGATGAGTGCCTTGTCCCACGGCTCGATGAGCAGCATGTGGGCCTCGGGGGTCTTGACGGCGGCAACCTGCGTGACCGGCGTGGGAACACCGTAATAATCGACGGTGATGTCGGACAGAATGTTGGCATTGGCGCGGCCGGTACGGACCTTGGAGAAGTTATGCTTGAGGGACTCGAGCGACTTGTCCATATGGGCGGTGATGTTCTCTGCCATGCTTAATCCTCCTGATAGACGAGCGTGCCGACGGGCTCACCCGCGAGCGCGCGCTTGACGGTGTCCTCGCCATCGATGTTGAGGACCAAAATCGGCATACGGTTGTCCTGGCACAGTGCCGTAGCCGTGGAATCCATAACCTGCAGACCGCGGACGAGAACCTCGTGATAGGTAATCTTGTCAAAACGGACGGCATCGGCGCACTTGACGGGATCCTTATCGTAGATGCCGTCAACCTTGGTGGCTTTAATCAGAATCTCGGCGCCGATCTCGCACGCACGAAGAGCCGCGGCGGTGTCGGTCGTAAAGTACGGATTGCCCGAACCGGCGGCAAAAATAACGACGTTGCCCTTGGAAAGGTGGTTGATGGCGCGACGGCGAATATAGGGCTCGCAGATCTCGTTCATCTGGATAGCGCTCATAACGCGGCAGGGAACATCGTTATGCTCGAAGGCATCCTGCAGGGCGAGCGCGTTCATAACGGTTGCCAGCATGCCCATGTAATCGGCCTGAGCACGCTCCATGCCACCGGCAGCGCCGGCCATGCCGCGGAAAATATTACCGCCGCCGACAACGACGCCGACCTCATGACCAACGGCGAGCAGCTCCTTGACCTGTTTGGCAAGATGGTCGGTAACCTTGGGGTCGATGCCATACTGGCCGTCGCCCATCAGTGCTTCGCCAGAAAGCTTAAGAAGCACGCGTTTATATCGGATGTCGGACAAAGCGATCCTCCTTTAGATTGAACTCTCAACATTCTATCAAAGGCTCTAAGAAGAGCCATGAAAAAGCAGGCTGTGAGTAAAACCCACAGCCTGCTCATTACCAGCTACAAGAGCTTATTTACTCGCCACGGACCAAACGGTCAAAGGCAACGACGGTAATGGTGTCGCCGAGCTCCTTGGAGACCTGCTCAGCGTACTTCTTGATGGTGAGGGAGCTGTCCTTGATGAACTCCTGCTCGGTGAGCACGGACTGCTTGTAGAACTTCTCCAGACGGCCGACAGCCATCTTCTCCTGGATAGCCTCGGGCTTACCGGACTCGGCAGCCTGAGCCATGTAGATCTGCTTCTCGTGCTCGACGGTCTCGGCCGGAACCTGATCGCGGGTAGCACAGATCGGGGCGACGGCGGCAACCTGAAGGGCAACGTCGTGAGCGAAGGTCTTGAAGGACTCAGCCTGAGCGGTCTCGGCCTTCTCGAAGGCGAACTCGACGAGGACGCCGATCTTACCACCCATATGGATGTAAGAAGCGAGCACGCCGTTCTCGGCCTTGCGAGCAGCGAAGCGGGAGATCTTCATGTTCTCGCCCATGATGTGAATCATCTCGGTGAGCTCGGAGGAAACGGTCTCCTCGCCCATCGGCTTCTCGAGCAGAGCGTCGACGTCAGCAGGCTCGGTGGTGGCGACAACCTCGGCGACCTTGGAAGCAAAGCCGGTGAACTTGGCGTTGGAGCCAACGAAGTCGGTCTCGCAGGAGAGCTCGAGCAGAGCGCCGGTCTTGCCATCCTCGGAGACGAACGCGGCGACAGCGCCCTCGTTGGTCTCACGGCCAGCCTTCTTGGCGGCCTTGGCAAGGCCGTTCTTACGCAGAACGTCGACAGCGGCGTCCATGTCGCCGTCAGCCTCGACGAGAGCCTTCTTGCACTCCATCATCGGGGAGTCGGTCATCTCGCGGAGCTGCTTGACCATAGCGGCGGTAATCTGGGCCATTGTGGTTCCTTTCAAAGAGATGAAAAAGAATTAACTAAGACTGATTTACTCGGCCTTGGGCTCAGCGGCCATCTCGGCCTCGGAGACCTGCTCCTTGCCGGAGCCAGCGAGGCAGGCGTCAGCCATGAGCTCGCACATAAGGGTGACAGCGGAGATAGCGTCATCGTTGCAGGGGATGCCGTACTCGACCTCGTCGGGATCGGAGTTGGTGTCGATCAGAGCGACGACAGGGATGTTCAGGCGCTGAGCCTCCTTGATGGCGTTCTCCTCGCGCTTGGTGTCGATGACGAAGAGAGCCTGGGGCAGACCCTTCATGTCGCGGGCGCCGCCGAGGTTGGTCTGGAGCTTGGTGAGCTCCTTGCCGAGCACAGCCTGCTCCTTCTTGGGCAGAACAGCCATGCGGCCGTCCTCGACCATGGCCTCGAGCTCCTCCATGCGGTTGATGCGGGAGCGGATGGTGACGAAGTTGGTCAGCATACCGCCGAGCCAACGCTGGTTGATGTAAGGCATGTTGGCGCGCTCAGCAGCGTTCTTGACGGCCTCCTGAGCCTGCTTCTTGGTGCCGACGAACAGCACGTTGCCACCCTTGGCGACGTTCTTGACGAAGGTGTAGGCCTGGTCGGCGTCGAGGATGGTCTGCTTGAGGTCAAGGATATAGATGCCGTTGCGCTCACCGAAGATGAACGGCTTCATCTTGGGGTTCCAGCGACGGGTCTGGTGACCGAAGTGGCAGCCGGCCTCGAGCAGGGTGCGGATATTAATCTTGGTAGCCATGTTAAACCTCCTGTGGTTTGCCTCCGCGCGGGGTCATCCTCCAAAACCAACCCGGACATGTGCTACCAAAGCCCGGGCACCACGGTATGAAGTAGCCGCGCGTGCGTGATAAAAACATGTTGCCGTGAAGCAACCCGTTGAATGATAGCAGGAATGCTTCTTCCTGCCAACCCGCAATCAAAACCACACACCTCGGTGCGGCGCGGGACGTCCCAGCCACTATTCGCCGCGGGGATGGGCTTGAGCCACGGCACGTTTGAGCCGATCGGGTGTGAGATGTGTGTAAATCTGCGTCGTGGACAGGCTCGCATGGCCCAGCAGCTCTTGAACCGAGCGCAGGTCCGCACCGCCCTCGAGCAAGTCGGTCGCAAAGGTATGGCGCATCGCATGCGGGGCGATGTCGGCCGGAATGCCGGCGAGCGTCGCCAGCGTATGGAACCGCCGCCTGAGCATGGCGGCACTCATGCGATTGCCGCGCACCGATATAAGCAGCGGATGCGGCCCGGTGGCGGGGTCACGGCGCTTTGCCTGAGCGAGCAACACCGGCCTCCCCTCCTCAATATAGAAACGAGTCACCTCGAGCGCACGACGATACAGGGGGACGATACGTTCTTTGCTCCCCTTGCCCCACAGGCGCAGCGTGCGCTCGGACCATGAGATGGATTCCACATTGAGCGCCGCAAGCTCTGAGATGCGGGCACCCGAGGCATAGAGCAACTCGAGCATCGCCGCATCGCGCAGTCCCGCGGGTGTTGAGGTATCGGGGGCTTTGAGGAGTGCCTCCACCTGTTGAGTCGTAAGGACGCCCGGCAGGTCGCGCGGCAGCTTGGGCGATGCGATCGCCGAGACCGCATCGCCCTCGACAATCCCCTCGACAGCCATCCACCGATAGAGTGAGCGAATGGGAGACAGGTGTGCCGCAAGGGTCCGAGCCGCCACCTGGCCACGCGACAGCTCGGCCAAATAGGAACGAACGGTCCGTACGTCGGCGGCGCGAGCGTCGATGCCCTCGCGTTCGCACCAGGCAGCAAAGCGCTCCAGCCTCGAGCCATAGGCCGTCACCGTGTTGGGAGAAAGCCCCTCAACGCGTGCGATATAGGCGATAAACGAGTCGACGGTGTCGTACAGGTCAAAGGCTATGACCGGTCGCCTCCAAACAGATCGGGGCGAGTAGCCAGATAGGCGTCAAGGGCCTCGAGCGCACGGTCCGCATAGGCCTGGTAGCGGTCGCGCTTGCTGCGGCGCTTACCATCCTCGAGTGGCGGCACCAGGCCAAAGTTGACATGCATGGGCTGATAGCCCACGGTGGCAGGATCGGTCGCATAGCCCACGAGCGCACCCAGGGCGCCCACGCGGGGCAACTCGACGCCCGCGGCACCGATAGCCTCGGCATAGGTGTTGAGTGCCGCGAGCAGACCGGTCGCCACGGCTTCCATGTACCCCTCGGTGCCGGTGATCTGACCGGCCAGGCGCACACCGGTACCGGGCACGGCAAAGGTGCCATCGAGCACGTGCGGGGCGTCGACAAAGGTATTGCGGTGCATGACACCGTAGCGGAAGAACTCAGCGTTCTCCAGGCCCGGCACCATATGGAAGACGCGCTTCTGCTCGCCAAAGGTCAAGTTGGTCTGGAAGCCCACCAGGTTATAGGCGGTCTTCTCCTTGTTTTCGGCACGCAGCTGAATCGCCGCCCAGGGGCGACGTCCGGTACGCGGGTCGGTGAGGCCGACGGGCTTCATGGCGCCAAAGCGAATGGCGTCCTTGCCGGTGCGCGCAACTTCCTCGGCAGGCTGGCAGGCCTGGAACAGATCGCCGCCCTCAAAGTCTTTGAGCACCACGCGGTCGGCCGTAGTAAGCGCCTCGATAAAGGCCTCGTACTCCTCCTTGTTGAGCGGAGCGTTGAGATAGTCGCCGCCCCCCTGCTCCTCGTAGCGCGACTGCGAGAACAGCACGTCCATATCGAGCGTGGAGGCATCAACGATCGGCGCCGCGGCATCGAAGAACGCAAGGGCGTCGCCACCGACGAGCTTCATGACCTCTTCGCTCAGCGCCGGTGAACACAGCGGGCCCGCGGCAATGACCACGTGACCCTCGGGAATCTGCGTGACCTCGCCGTGCACGACCTCGATATTGGGACGGGCGGCAACCTCGGCCTCGACAAACTCGGAAAACTTGACGCGATCGACCGCCAAGGCGCCACCGGCGGGAACAGCCGCGCGATGGGCGCAGTCGAGCAGGACTGAACCCATGCGCTCAAGCTCGGCCTTCAGCAAACCAGCCGCGGAATCCGGACGGGTCGACTTAAACGAATTGGAGCAGACGAGCTCTGCCAGGTGATCGGTATGGTGAGCCGGGGAGCTCACCTGGGGGCGCATCTCGCACAGCTTTACGGCAAACCCGCGGTCTGCCAGCTGGATCGCGCATTCCGAACCCGCCAGACCGCCACCGATAACCGTCACCTGATCGAACTGCATCTGCAAACACCTTTCTAATTGACACGTTTTCCATTGTGACCGAAGGGCGTCTGGGCGTGAAGGGCAAACTTGGAGGGCGCATACCTTCCATCCATCATGCGCTCGATAAGGCCCTCGAGTTCAAGCGAACCCAAGAGTTTGAGTACGCCGACAGCATCGAGTGAGACGAGCGCCGCGATGTCGTCGACCTTGAGCGGAGAGGCGATGAGCGCATGCATCACGGTCTGCTGTGTTGGATTCAGGTCGGCAATGCCGGGAGCATCGGGGCGCGAGTAGCGCAGGGTGCCGTATATGCGAGAGATAGCCATCTCGATAGATTCCTCGTCGACAATGCAGCAGGCACCGTTCGCAATGAGGTAATTCGTGCCACGCGACTCGGGCGATAGGATCGACCCCGGCACGGCAAGAAGTTCGCGCCCCAAATCCATAGCAGCCTCGGCTGTAGAAAACGTCCCGGAAGGCATACCCGCCTCGGATACAAAGAGGGCTTGCGACAGGGCCGCGATCACGCGATTGCGACGCGGAAAGGCAAACTTGCGCGGACCCATGCCCCACGGAGAGATCGACACGACCGCGCCGCCCGTATCGAGCGTGCGCGTAATAAGCCCCGCGCTCGAACGCGGGTAGACCACGTCGGCGCCCGTCCCCAGCACCACGACGTGTTTGCCGCCGGCGTTGACCGCAGCCCAACCCGAGGCCTGGTCACAACCGACCGCACCGCCCGAAACTACCGTCACTCCCGCCTCAACCGCCACCTTCGCCGCAAGCTCTGCCACGGCAAGACCATACGGCGAGGCCTTTCGCGCACCGATGATGGAGAGCGCGGGCGTCGAAAGCGCCTCGGGGTTGCCGCGCACATAGAGCGTCTGAGGTACATCAGAAAGCTCCAAAACGGTCTCGGGATACAACGCGTCACCTGGATGCAGCTCGAAGGTCCCCTCAGCCATCATTGGTCCCTCCTTCCCTGGTACATCGCCGCCTCGAGCACGTGGTCCTGCGTCACCTGCTCGCTCTCGGCGACATCTGCGATCGTGCGCGCAATGCGAACAAGGCGCACGATGCCACGCCCTGTGAGATGCGTGCGCTTCGACAGGCCGAGCACACACTTCTCCGCCGCATCATCGAGCTCAAAGGTCGAAACGACGCCGTCAATGGACCGAGTCTCGTCATCCTCGGCCTCGGCATCCGCATCGTCCATGCGGGATTCGCGCCAAGCGCGAAAGGCGCGACCGCGCACAACGTAGTCACGTAACTCGGCCGACGACATGCCCTCCGCACCCTCGATAATCACTTGAGGGTCGGGACGGGTCACATCGATCATCATGTCGATACGGTCGGCCAAAGGACCGCGCAGTTTAGACCGATAGCGCTCGACCATCGCCGCCGAGCAGCGACACGGCACCTCGCGATCGCCCAAAAAGCCGCAGGGGCAGGGATTGCTCGCAGCCAGCAGCTGAAAGCGCGACGGGAAGGTAAAAGCCCCGTCGACGCGTACGATCCTCACGTAGCCGCGCTCGATGGGCTGACGCAGCGTCTGCAGCACGCCAGTGGGAAACTCGGCAAGCTCGTCCAAAAAGAGCACGCCGCCATGAGCAAGGCTGATCTCACCCGGGTGCACCGGGCGCCCGCCGCCGATAAGGCCTGCGGTCGAAATACTGTGGTGGGGACTGCGGAAGGGGCGGTGCCCCGCCAACAAGCCATCAATGTTCTCACCCAAAACCGAATGGATGCACAGTGCCTCCTGCTGATCCTCAACGGAAAGCTCGGGCAGGATGCCGGTCATACGGCGTGCGAGCATCGTCTTGCCCGATCCCGGAGACCCGATCATGAGCAAGCCGAGTTCTCCTGCCGCCGCAAGCGCCATGCCGCGTTTAGCGACTTCCTGCCCCAGCACGTCTGCATAGTCGAGCTCGGGCTCAAAGGTCGCCTCGACACCCTCGGAATCCAAGTAGTGCCGTGCGGCATCGCCCATGCCGTGAGCAAGCTGAGACAGATGGTCGATAAAGCCGCAATCTACGCCCGCGAGTGGCACATGCTGGTCGGACCTGCCGGCGATAAAAGACAGCCCCATGTCGCGAGCCAATAGCTGAAACGCCACCTCGCCCTTGACGGGAAGCACCGTACCGTCCAGACCAAGCTCACCTGCGATAAGGCAGCGATCGAGGTTGTCACGGGGAATCTGCCCATCGGCCGCTAGAACCGCGATGGCGATGGGCAGGTCAAAGCCGCTACCGGTCTTGCGGATATCGCCGGGTGCCAGGTTAACGGTAATGCCCGAGCGCGGGATCTCGAACCCGGCGGAGCGCATCGCGCAGCGAATACGACCGCGTGACTCCATCACCTCCATACTCGGAATGCCGAGCATCTGGATGCCCGGAACGCCACCGGCAAGCGAGACCTCGACCGTGACGTGAATCGCCTCGACGCCGCGGATGCAGGCCGCGTGAACGGCAAACGTCTCGAACGCCATCACGACACCTGCCAATCGAACGCGTTGTACTGATGCTCGATCTCGGCGATATGCCCGCCGCGGATGGTGACACCCACAGCATCGAAGCGAATCGCCTTGAGCGGATAATGCTCCATGAGATAGCAACTTGCGATGCGGCGGTAGCGGCGTTGCTTTTGGGCGTCCACGGCCTCCTCGGGAAAGACCCGCGTGGTGCAATCCAGCGAAACGCGTCTGGTCTTGACCTCGGCCATCACCACGACATCGTCGAGCTCATCGAGCAGCACCAGATCGGCCTCGCCCTCGGTGCAACGATAGCCCTGCTCCAGCAAGGTGTAGCCGCGCTCGTTAAAGTAGTCGATGGTGATCAGCTCGCCCAGCATGCCTAGCTCGCGGGGACTGAGTCCCTTGATAAACTCGGGCGTCATCGCCCCGGAGTCGAGCTCGCCGTTTTCCCAACGCTCCTTGAGCTGCTGCGTCTTGCTCTTTTTGCTTGCGGCACTCATGGGGTCTCCTTTCCCGCACACTGCATTGCCCCGATGATGAGGGCACCTTTCATGCGGGTAAGTACCGGAAGCAAACCAAAAGCTGACCAAATGCCGTCAAAAAACGGGCCGTACGCAACAATGGTGTTGCATACGGCCCGCTACCAGCAGGTTTATAAAACCCCAGAGGTCCCTGTCTCCACAATTGGCCTAGAAAAGGCGCTCAGTCTGCAGAAAGTTTCCGCAAAAGCTCACGCGGTGCAGCGGACAAAGTCCATGTTTGCGAATGGCCTCGATGTGCTCGGGGCTCGCATAGCCCTTCGACTCGGCCAGATGGTACTCGGGATACTCGGCGTCGTACTCGACCATCATCTCGTCACGCGTGACCTTGGCCATGATGGACGCCGCGGCGATGCAGGCGATCTTGGCATCGCCCTTCACCACATCGCGCTCGTTAGGAACGGCGCCCAAGGGGTTGCCATCCATAAGCACGCAATCGGGCTCGAGCCCCGTATCGGCCACGGCGCCCGCAACGGCGGTACGGATAGCACGGGCCATGCCCATCTCATCGATATCCTTAGGCGCGATATGGCAAAAACCGATCGCCGTCGCCACCTCGGCAATCTTCACTGAGAGCAACTCGCGGCGCGCCGGCGTGAGCTTTTTGGAATCGTTGATGCCCCAGACGCGCGGCTCCATGGGAAGGCACACGGCACACACGGTTAAGGGACCCGCTACCGAGCCGCGGCCCACCTCGTCGACACCAACGACCACCCCATCGCCGCCAAGCTCATGCATAAGCTCGTACATGTCATTGACGCGCTCGCGCTCGGCAAGTTCCTTAGCATGGCGTTTGAGGGCGCGTTCACAAGCCTTGATCACCTGCTGGCGCGGGTCCTCGCGATAATGCTCCACGAGGGCGGGGATCTCCTCAAACGTTGCGCTCGCTAGCTCTCCGGCAACCTGCGATGCCGAAACCGAGCTCGTCATATTGGCCATACCAGGCCCTCCTTGCATGCAAATCAGATAAAAAGAAGGGCCACCCGAAGGTGACCCTTGTGTCCAAACGAGTGGACAGACGCTGCGATCTTCTTAGCGCTTCTCGGGGATGCGAGCAGCCTTGCCCACCTTGTCGCGGAGGTAGTACAGCTTGGCGCGACGGACGCGACCATGACGAACGACCTCGAGCTTGGCGATCTTGGGGCTGTGAAGCGGGAAGGTACGCTCAACACCGACACCGAAGGACATCTTGCGGACGGTGAAGGTCTCGCGGGCACCGGCGCCGGCCATGCGGATGACGTCGCCCTGGAAGACCTGGATGCGCTCGCGGTCGCCTTCCTTAATGCGGTAGTGAACCTTGACGTTGTCGGCGACGCGAACCTGAGGAATGTCCTCGCGGATCTGCTGACGCTCGATTGCGCGGATGTAATCCATGTGCAATTCCTTACTCTTCTAGAGGTGCCGTACCACTCTGGCCGGCACGTAGTTGAACAAACGTATTCGAGTATACACGCGCGGGTTTCTGCTGCAAGAACAATTTTTTACGCAGACAAAAAGACAAAACCCGCACATGATAACCGTCCGCCTCACGAATGAGACGGACGGCATGAGGGGGGGCTACGTTAGGCGTCTGAACCCAAAACGTTACGCGGAGCGCTTCGCCTCGAGCTTGGCCTGGGCGGCAGCCAGGCGTGCGAGGGGCACGCGGTAGGGCGAGCAGGACACGTAGTCCACGTCGGCCACATTAAACAGGCCCTTGATGGACTTGGGGTCGCCGCCGTGCTCGCCACACACGCCAAAGTGCATGTCGGGGTTGGTGGCGCGACCCTTCTCCACGGCCATGCGCACGAGCTCCAGCACCGCCGCGTCGATGGTCTCGAAGGGGTTGTCCTTCAGAATTTTCTTATGCATGTACAGCGGGATGAACTTGGCCTCGGCATCGTCACGGGAGAAGCCGAAGGTGGTCTGGGTCAGGTCGTTGGTGCCAAAGCAGAAGAAGTCTGCGTGATGGGCAATCTCGTCAGCGACCATGCAGGCGCGCGGCAGCTCGAGCATCGTGCCCGCGGGAATATTGAGCTCGACACCCTCTTCGTCGGAAACCTCGGCGATTACGCGCTCGATGACCTCGCGAGTCTGGACATGCTCAGCCGTGATGGAAACGAGCGGAACCATGATCTCGGGATGCGGGTCGACGCCCTCCTTGATAAGGCGGGCAGCGGCCGTGGCGACGGCGCGAACCTGCATGAGCGGCAGATCGCTAAAGACGACGGACAGGCGAACGCCGCGCAGGCCGAGCATGGGGTTCGACTCGACCATGCCGTCGATACGACGCAGGCGGGCGCGCAGGGCTGCAAGCTCTTCCTCGCTGGCGCCGGCGACTTCCTTCTTGGTGATGGCGACCTCGAGCTCGCGAGGATTATCCAGGAACTCATGAAGCGGCGGATCGAGCAGGCGGACGACCACATCGCGACCGGACATGGTCTTGAACATCGCCAGGAAGTCCTCGGTCTGAACCTTGAGCAGGTCGGCCAGGGCCTGCTGCTTCACGGCCTCATCGTCAGACAGGATAAAGCTCTGGATGATGTTCTTGCGGTCGCCCAGGAACATGTGCTCGGTGCGGCACAGGCCGATGGCCTCGGCGCCAAACTCGAGCGCAAGCTCGGCATCCTCGGGATTGTCGGCGTTGACGCGCACATGGTTGGCATGGCCACAGGTCTCGTCCAGGCGAATCTCGTCGGCCCAGGACAGGATGGTGTCCAGATCGCCGGTAAGCTCGGCGGAGACCAGGTCGACGGCGCCGTCGACGACGATGCCCTGGGTGCCGTCGATGGAGATAACATCGCCCTCGCGCAGCACGCGGTCGCTGCCCTCGATGCGCACGACCTTCTCGGCGGCGTCGATATGGAAGCGCTCAACGCCACAGACGCAGGGCGTACCCATGCCGCGGGCGATAACGGCGGCATGACTCGTCTTGCCACCGTGGCTGGTCAGGATGCCCTCGGCGGCGACCATGCCCTTCAGGTCGTCGGGGTTGGTCTCCCAACGAACCAGAATGACCTTGTGGCCCTCGGCGGAACGCGTGACGGCGTCGTCGCTCGAGAACACGACCTCGCCCACGGCGGCACCGGGGCTGGCGTTCAGACCGCTGGCGAGAGCCTCGTACTTCTTGGAGGCGTCAAACTGCGGGTGCAGGAGTTGGTCGAGCTGCGCGGGATCGATGCGGCTCACGGCCTCCTCGCGGGTGATCAGGCCCTCCTCGACCATTTCGATAGCGATGCGCAGGGCGGCGGCGGCGGTGCGCTTGCCCACGCGGGTCTGGAGCATCCAGAGCTTGCCCTGCTCGATGGTGAACTCGATATCGCACATATCGCGATAATGATCCTCGAGCGTCAGGAACACGCGCTCGAGCTCCTCACCTGCGGACTCGAGGCCCGGGGTGGTCTTGAGGTCGGCAATGGGCTCGGTGTTGCGGATGCCGGCGACGACGTCCTCGCCCTGGGCGTTAACCAGAAAATCGCCGTAGAACTCCTTGGTGCCGTCGGCCGGATTACGCGTAAAGGCGACGCCCGTCGCAGAGGTCTCGCCCTTGTTGCCAAAGGCCATGGCCTGCACGTTGACGGCGGTGCCGAGGTCGTCGGAAATGCCATGCTGCTTGCGGTAGATGCAGGCACGCTCGTTCATCCAGCTGCCAAAGACGGCCTGGATGGCAAGGCGTAGCTGAAGCTCCGGGTCGTGCGGGAAGACGGGCTTGCCGTCAGCGACCTCGAGCTCGGGATACAGGGAGGCATCGACGTTCTCGGAGAAGATGCCCTTAAAGGTCTCGACGAGTTCCTGCAGGTCCTCAGCCGAAAGCTCGGAATCGACGCGAACGCCGGCGACCAGACGGGCCTGGGTCAGGGCGTTCTCGAACAGGTCGGCGTCAACGCCCATAACGACGTTGGAGAACATCTGAATAAAGCGGCGGTAGCTATCCCAAGCAAAACGCGGATTTTGCGTCTGGGCGATGAGCCCCTGAACGGAGTCGTCGTTGAGGCCTAAGTTGAGGACCGTGTCCATCATGCCGGGCATGGAGAACGGAGCGCCCGAACGAACCGACACGAGCAGCGGATCGGAGGCGTCGCCGAGCTTCTTGCCGCAGCGGGCCTCGAGGTCCGCCTCGGCAGCAACGATCTCATCGAGTGCGCCCTCGGGCCACACGTTGCCGGCACCGGAGTACTCGACGCAAGTCTGGCAGGTAATGGTAAAGCCACCGGGAACCGGCAGGCCGATGCGGCTCATCTCGGCAAGGTTTGCGCCCTTGCCGCCAAGCACGAAGTTCATGGACTTGTCGCCCTCAGTGACACAGGTGCCCTGGGCGTCGGTTCCAAAACGGTAAACCCTCTTGCAATCGTTCACGATACTTCCCCTTTCATGCACTTACGCGCACGACCGTGGTAACGAATCGACCCGCCAAATGCGGGCCGTGAGGGAACTATACGGCGGGTTTTGAGCGGGCTTAAGCAGAGGATGCGCGGTTTGGTAAACGTGCTAAAACTGGCGGTAAACGGTAGGTAAAGGTGGTTACCTTATGAAGATACCACTGTAAGAAAGTGCAGGTCAGATGCGATATTTTTGCTAAATCGCTTTATCAAAATGCTGCTACTATTAGGCTCGACGGGCGGCGCGGCGGGCACGGGCTTCTTGGATTTCCTCCAAGTGGCTAATGATCTCGGATGCGCTCTCCTCGATCGCCTTGCCATCGGTACGCACCACAAAGCAGCCTAGGCGCTTCATGAGGGCACGGGCCTCCTCGAGCTCGCTGCGCACACTCTCGGGCTCGGCATAGGAGCCGGCAACGGCACGGGCGTAATCATCGCCCAAGCGGCTATCGCGAATCTCAGAAATAACGTCGACGGTCGAAATTAGGCCGAACAGGCGCATCGGGTCAACCTCGTAAATCGACTTCGGCGGCTCCATGCCGTGCGCCAGAGGGACATTAGCAACCTTGTAACCTTGATAGGCCAAATACATCGACAGCGGCGTCTTGGACGTGCGCGATACGCCCAACAGCACGATATCGGCACCCGACAGATCGTCGCAGCCGCGTCCATCATCGTGCTCAACGAAATACTCCATGGCCTCGATACGATGGAAATAGCGGTCATCGGTCCTGTGAATCACGCCCGCAACGCCCTTGGACGGCACACCGATGAGCGACGACAGCACGGCAAGCGTCGGGCCGATCAGGTCGACCGAGCGAATATGCAACATACCCAAGTAGTCGAGCACACGAGCACGAAGGGCCGGGTCGACAATGGTGTGGAACACGGCGATATCGCGATGGTCGGCATCGACGCGCGGCCCCACAAATGACTTGACCTGCTCCACGGAGGTCACCTTAGGCAGGCGCAAAACGCGAAAAACCCCTTCATCAAATTGCCCGGACGCCGCAAGCACCACCTCACAAGCGGTATCACCGAGCGAGTCGGAGATAACGATAACGGTGGGACGAGCGGTGACCGGGCAATCCATGCGGGGCTCCTTTTGCGCTTATGCGCAGGCTGGCTTACTTTTTGCGGGCAAGCTCACCGATGTTGGCGATGCCGGAGAAAACGGCCTCGAAGCGGTTGAGCAGCTTAAGGCGATTATCGCGGAGCTGCTCGTCCTTGTCCATGACCATAACCTCATCGAAGAAACGGTCGATGGGCGCGCGCAGGGCGGCGAGGGCGGCAAATGCGGCCGGGTAGTCCTCGGCAGCAAGGGCAGCATCGACAGCAGTCTGAGCAGCCTCGGAAGCATCGGCAAGCGCGAGCTCGGCCTCGCCCATCAGGCTGCGGTCGTACTCCGCGCCCAGCTCGGGCTTGGAGATATGCGCGGCACGGGCATAGGCCGTAGCCAGGTTGTCAAAGGTCTCGGCATCGTTCTTGCGGGCCTCGTCGAGGGCGGCGCAGCGGGCGAAGAAGACGGACGGGGCGATGATGTGCACCGCGGAGACGGCGGCAACGGTATCAGCCGGGATCTTTTCGTCGCGGGCCATGCTCACCAGGCGGCCATGGAAGAAGTCACGAACCTGCTGGGCGACCTCGGCGGCGTCGAACTCAATGCCCTGCTCACTGTAGAGCTCGAGGGCGAAGTCGATGAGCGACGTGGGGTCGATCGGCAGGCGGTCGCGCAGGATGTTGATGATGCCGATAGCGGCACGACGCAGCGCGTAGGGGTCGGAGGAGCCGGTCGGGGGCTCGCCGATGGCAAAGATACCGGCGATGGTATCGAGCTTGTCGGCGCAGGCCACGATGCAGCCAGCGGTGCCCTCGGGCAACTCGTCACCGGCAAAGCGGGGACGATAGTGATCGCGGATGGCATGGGCGACCTCGTCATTCTCCCCCATCGCGGTCGCGTAATAACCGCCCATCACGCCCTGCTGGCTCGTGAACTCAACGACGGCGTTAGACACCAGGTCGGCCTTGCACAGGTGCGCGGCGCGAGCGGCATCGGCGGCCAGGTGGGCGCCCAGATGAGCCTCACGGGCAATAGCGAGTGCGAGCTGCTCGATGCGCTCGGACTTGGCGAGCACGCTACCGAGCTTCTCCTGGAAGGCAACCTTGGCCAAACGATCACGGAACTCGTCGAGGGAGATCTTCAGGTCCTCCTCGTAGAAGAACTTTGCGTCGTCCAGACGGGCGCGCACGACGCGCTCGTTGCCGTCGATCACGCGCTCGGCGTTCTCAGGCTTGCTGTTGGAGACGACCACGAACTCACGCGTGAGCTTGCCCTCGCCGTCATAGATCGGGAAGTAGCGCTGGTTGGTGAGCATGGACTCGCAGATGATCTCGTGCGGGACCTTGAGGAACTCCTCATCGAAGGTACCGACGAGCACCGTCGGCCACTCGCAGAGGTTAATGACCTCCTCGAAGACCTTCTTGGGCGTGTCGACATGACAGCCGGGGCGAGCGGCCTCGACCTCGGCGATACCGGCAAGGATGGCCTCGCGACGACGCTCGGCAGAAAGCACGCCGGCGTCCTCAAGCACCTGCTCGTAGACGGCGGGGCTGGCAACCACATGGTCACCGGGGCCAAGCACGCGATGACCACGCGTGGTGTTGCCGCTCGTCACGTCGGCAAACGACACGGGCACAACATCCTCGCCCAGAAGGCAGCAGATCCAACGGACCGGACGAACAAACGTAGCGTGCTCGTGGCCCCAGCGCTGGCTGCGGTAGTTGGGCCACTGCAGGCCGGCGATAGTCTTCTCGCACAGGGCGGTCAGAATCGGCGTAGCCGGT
Organism: uncultured Collinsella sp.; assembly: GCA_902497065.1. Lineage (GTDB taxonomy): Bacteria > Actinomycetota > Coriobacteriia > Coriobacteriales > Coriobacteriaceae > Collinsella. The sequence continues at coordinate 108,054 of CABVDH010000003.1, forward strand.
GCGGAGGGAATGTTCTTCTCGGCGAACACATACTCGCGACCGTCGGTGTCCTCGCGACGGACCAGGTCCTCGGCAGCCACACCGCACTTGCGGGCAAAGCCCTGGGCGGCCTTGGTGGCGTTACCGTCAGCGTCGAAGGCAATGTTGGCCGCGGGGCCACGCTTGACCTCGTGAACCTCATCGGTCGCGGTGGCGACGTTGGCAACGAGTGCAGCCAGACGACGCGGGCTCGAGATCACGCGGACCTCGCCGTGGGCCAGACCGGCCTCATCGAGACCCTTGGCGATCATGGTGCCAAGCTGCTTGACGGCATTGTTCAGCGGCGCGGAGGGCATTTCCTCCGTACCGATCTCAAACAGGAAATCCTTAGCGTCTGCCATGGCTTACGCCACCTCGCCTTCCTGGTCGGCATTCTCGTTGACTCCGGCGACCTCGGCCATGTAGGCCTCGCAGCACGCCTTGGCGACGGCGCGGACGCGCAGGATGTAGTTGGCACGCTCGACCGCGGACAGGGCGCCACGGGCATCGAGCAGGTTGAAGGCGTGGCTGCACTTCATGACGCAGTCGTACGCCGGCAGCGGAAGCTTGCGCTCCAGGCAGGAGTGGCACTCGGCCTCGTAGTCGTCAAACTTCTGACGCATCATCTCGACGTTGGCGACCTCAAAGTTATAGGCACTGAACTCGCGCTCGTTCTCGAGGAACACGTCACCATAGGTCATGGGCGTGCCGTCGGGCAGGTAGCTCCACACCAGGTCGTAGACCGAGTTGACGCCCTGGGCGTACATGGCGATACGCTCCAGGCCATAGGTGATCTCGACGGGCACGGGGTCGACCTCGATGCCGCCCACCTGCTGGAAGTACGTAAACTGCGTGACCTCCATGCCGTTGAGCCAGACCTCCCAGCCAAGGCCCCAGGCGCCAAGGGTCGGGCTCTCCCAGTCGTCCTCGACAAAGCGGACGTCATGGTCGTTGGGGTCCAGGCCAATGGCGGCCAGCGAACCCAGGTAGAGCTCCTGGGCGTTGACCGGCGAGGGCTTGATGAGCACCTGGAACTGATAGTAGTGCTGCATGCGGTTGGGGTTCTCGCCGTAGCGGCCGTCGGCGGGACGGCGGCAGGGCTGCGCATAGCAGGTGCGCCACTCGGCGGGACCGAGCGAGCGCAGCGTGGTCGCGGTATGGAAGGTACCGGCACCGACCTCGGAGTCATAGGGCTGCATGATGACGCAGCCCTGCTCGCCCCAGTACTGCTGGAGGCGCAGGATGATGTCTTGGAAGGAAAGCGATGAAGCGTTCATGCCTCTAATATCCCCTCGTCGAAACGATTACACGGTTAGGTACTGTACTATAGCGGTTTTTAGTCGATAGCGCCGATGCGGTTGAGCGGCCAGTAGCGAACGAGTGCCACAGCGATCAAATCAGAGCGATCGACGGGACCAAAGTAGCGTGAGTCGGCAGAGTTTTCGCGGTTGTCGCCCATCACCCACACGCACCCGTCGGGAACGGTGTAGGGATAGCTTACCTGAGCGCCGGGCGCTTGGACCGAAAGTGGCCAGCTCATGCCCGTCGTATAGTCCTCGTCGAGCGCTTGGCCGTCAACAACCACCTTGCCATCCTGCAGGTCAACCGTCTGGCCGGCCGTGGCAATAACACGCTTGACAAGAACATCATGCTCGGAGGTGCCATCGGGGTTGTGAAACACCACGATATCGCCCTGCTTGACGGGCTGACCGAGCTCGAGGCTCACCTTTTGTGCCAGGATCTGGTCGCCAATCTCAATCGTGGACTCCATGGAGCCGGTGGGCACCACAAAGGGCTCGACCACAAACGAGCGAATCAAGAAGGTGGCGACCAGTGCGATCGCGATGACCGCGATCCACTCAAAAGCGCCCCTCAACGCGGAATGCTGCGATGGAACCATTCTCACTCCTCGCTCTGCGAATACGAAGCGTCCAGAATCTCCTGCGCGTACGCACGCTCCTGTGGCGTAAGGCGCGCCGTCTCGATCAGGTCGGGACGCCAGCGGCAGGTGCGCTCGATGGCATTCTTACGGCGCCAGGCATCGACCTTGGCGTGATCGCCGCTCACAAGCACCGGCGGCACGCTCTCGCCGTTGAACTCGGCGGGACGGGTGTACTGCGCGTACTCGAGCAGGCCTCCGTCCTCGGCGGTCGAGAATGACTCGTCCACATTGCTCATCTCGTCGCCCAGGGCGCCGGGAATCAGGCGTACGACGGCATCGGCAACGACCATAGCGGGAAGTTCGCCACCCGTAAGCACGTAGTCGCCGATCGACAGACGCTCATCGGCATACGCATACGCACGCTCGTCGACGCCCTCGTAGCGGCTGCACACAAACAGCAGGCGCTCACTTTTGAGCAGGCGCTCGGCCACATGCTGCGTAAAGGGCTCGCCACAGGGGGTAAAGAACACCACAGTAGGCCTGGGACCCTCTGCGCTAATGGCCTCGATGGCCTCTGCGATAGGCTCGACCTTCATGAGCATGCCCTGCCCGCCGCCGTACGGCTCGTCATCGACGGTACGATGGCGGTCGTGCGTCCAGTCGCGCAGGTTATACGCCTTAAAATCAAAAAGGCCGGCCTTGCGGGCGCGGCCCAAGATCGATGTGGACATGACGGGCTCAAACATCTCGGGAAAGACCGAAAGGGTCTCGATCAGCATGTTGTCCTCCCTACTTGTCCATATCGATCAGGCCGTCCATAACGTGGACGGAAATTGTTCCTGTGTCGGGAAGATCGAGCACAACCTGCTCGATCACGGGAATCAGTACCTCGCCGTACCGATCGCCCTCGACAACCCAAACATCGTTAGCGGGCGTCGACATGATCTCGACGATCGTGCCGAGCGAACCGAAGCGCTCGTCGACCACCTCGCGACCCATCAGGTCGGTATAGGCAGCGTCGAGCGAATCGAGCTCAAAGTCGTCGCGATTTGCCAGCACATAGCATCCCGTGATGCCCTCGGCGGCCGTCAAGTCGTCAATACCCTCAAACGAGACCAGATCGCCATCGCCCGTATCGGTGACGGACACGACCGTGCAAAAGCGGTCGCGCTTGAGCGCCGGCGGCGTCAGGGCTACGTGCATGCCCGGCTCTAATACAGAAGGAAGCCCCCGCAGCGGCTGCGCGAGGACCTCCCCCTTCCTTCCGTGCGGCTTGACCACACGGGCGATGTTTTTGTACTGGGACCTCAAGGTCCTAGCCCAGAACCTCTACCTCGACAGCAGTGTCGAGGCGAGCGGCCAGTGCACGGGCGAGCGTGCGAATGGCCTTGATGGTACGGCCACGACGGCCGATGACCTTAGCGACGTCATCCTCGGCGACCGAAACCTCAATCGTAGAGGCGTCGTCACCATCGATGACCTCAAGGCTCACGGAATCCGGGTCGTCGACGATCTGAACAACGAGATATTCGACGAGATCGGCGATGCGATCTGAGAGCATTGCCTCACCCTCGAGCTGTGCAGCGTCAACCTCAGGCACGATTTACTCCTCGGCGCCCTCAGCGGCCTCAGCGGCAGCCTTAGCGGCCTCGGCCTCTTTGGCGAGCTGCTTCTTGGACTTCTTGACGACGGTCTCGGTCTTCTCGCCCTCGTTGGCGGCCTTGACCAGAGCGGCGACGGCGTCGGTGAGCTGAGCGCCCTTGGACTGCCAGTCGGCGATCTTCTCGAGGTCGAGGTTGATGGTCTTGGGGGCGGTCATCGGGTTGTAGCGGCCAACCTCCTCGATGATACGACCGTCACGCGGGGCGCGGGAATCGGCGACGACGACACGGTAGTACGGACGCTTCTTAGCGCCGTGACGAGCAAGGCGAATCTTGACTGCCAAAGGAAACTCCTCCAACCAAGCAGCTTTAGGCTGCAACTACAAACAAACAGTTGAACATAATACGCCATCGACGCGGGCAGGTGAAGTCCGTGAGACCAACTTCTTCGGTGTAGTCGAGGGCAAATCCATATCTTAGACAAGAATTCGGGATTTGCAAGCACATACACGCACCCCACATGAGCTGCGCGGTATACTCATGACATGGAAAGACGCGAACATACATACGGTTATGAGGATGCCATAGGCGTCACGCCGCCTCCCTGGACGGGTCCGGCGGTGGGTCTGATGGACCTCGATGCGTTTTTTGCGAGCGTGGAGATGCTCGATCATCCCGAGTGGCGTGGAAAGCCGCTCATCGTGGGCGGAGACGCCGATTCGCGTGGCGTCGTGTCCACGTGTTCGTATGAGGCGCGTCGCTTTGGCGTGCACTCTGCCATGGCCTCGGCCGAGGCACGGCGCTTGTGCCCGCAAGCCATTTGGACGCACGGGCACTTTGATCGCTACCGCGAGGTGAGCACGCAGGTCATGGCGATTCTCGCCGACGAGACCCCGCGCGTTGAGCGCGTATCCATCGACGAAGCCTTTATCGATATCACACCGGGTCGCTTTGCGCCCGAAGACCCGCTGCTGGTTGCGCGGCGTATAAGCGACCGCGTGGCAACGCTGGGAGTAACGTGCTCCATTGGCGTGGGCTGCAACAAGACGGTCGCAAAGATCGCAAGCGAGCGGGATAAGCCGTTTGGACTGACCATCGTGCGCCCCGGAACCGAGCAGCGCTTTTTGGCCGCGCTGCCGGTATCTGCCATGAGCGGCATCGGACGCTCGGCCGAGGAACGGCTGCGCCGCATGCGCATCTACACGCTTGGCGAGCTGTCACGCGCACCGGAATCCACCTTGTCCTCTATTTTTGGCGTCAACGGCGAACGCATGCGCCAGCGTGCGCTGGGACTCGAAATCTCCGAAGTCACGAGTCTCGATGAAGAGCGCGAGGTCAAGTCGGTCAGCAATGAACGCACCTTTGCTAAAGATTTGACTGAGCGTGGGGATATTGAGGCGGCGATTGCGCTGTTGGGAGAGTCAGTGGGACGCCGTCTGCGCCGTCAGGGGCTGACGGGTGCCACGGTAACGCTCAAACTCAAGTATTCGTATGGCAGCGGGCGTACGGCACAGCGCCGGCTGCCTCATCCGACCGACGATGAGAGCATCTTCGTGGCGGTTGCGCTCGAACTGCTCGACAACATCTGGCAGGAAGGCATGCATGTTCGCTTAGCGGGCATCGGCATGAGCGACTTCGACCACCAAGGCGGCATCCAGACCGACCTGTTCTGCGAGATCGATGACCGCGGAGCCCAATCCAGCGACCGCCGCGACCTCTCCGTCGCCATCGACGCCGTCCGAGACAAATTCGGCGACACCGCCCTATCCTTCGGCCGCCAATCCCGCTTCAACGATTAGTCCCTGAGGCAAAAAGAAAGCCGGGCAGGTGCGGAAAACCGCAACTGCCCGGCGATATGCGTGAGGGTAGCTAACCCCGTCTCAAATGAGCTACTAGAGGAGGTTGAGGGGGAGCTGGGGGGCGTCTCCCCAGAGTTTCTCGAGGCGGTAGAAGTCGCGGGCTTCGGGAGTGAAGACGTGGACGACAACCGAACCGTAGTCCATGAGCATCCAAGTCTTCTGCTCGCGGCCCTCGATGGAGAACGGATGCTCGCCGCAAGCCTCGGCGACCTTCTCCTCGATCTCGTCGACGATAGAATCGACCTGGCGGTTGTTGGTACCGGTGGCAAGCACAAAGTAGTCGCATACGTCGGAAAGCTCGGTCAGGTCGAGCACCTGCACGTCCTCGCCCTTCTTGTCGTAGGCGGCCTGCGCGGCGGCGCGGGCGACATCCTCGGCGGCGACACCGCTCGCGGACAGCGAGGCGGCAGTGCGGTCGGACGTGGCAACGAAACTCTTGTGCTCCACACCTTCAAGAATCTGCTCGTCGGTCATGGTCTCGTCGGCCATGGAATACCTCTTTCTAGACAGCCCGAGCTAGCGTAGCTGGGCGTAATGGTTGTAAATCGAAATAGCCGTGGGATAAAGATAGCGCCCGGACTGGATCACATAGACCAGACCCTGCGCAAAACAGGAGAAGAACAACTCATCGAGCGTCGACTCCCCCACCATCTTGCGCAGCGCATGCGCATAGTCGCCGTGGCGGTTGGGCTCGATGGCATCGGCCACAAAGACCACCATATCGAGCGGCGTCATGTCGCAGGCACCCACGGTGTGACGGTCGACAGCCTGGAAAACGGCCGGCGACAACTCGGGGAAAAGCTGCGGAAGCTCATAGGCGGCAACAGGGCCATGCAAAAGCGGCGTCGCGGCGGAAGGAGAGCCGGCAATCTTAATGCCGTAATGCAGAGCGCGCGTGACCAGCTCGTCGTCGGAGAGCACTTTGTCCCAGTCATGGATCAGGCCGGCGGCAGCGGCATCAAAGCGGTCAACGCCGTAGACCTCGGCCAGATGAAGTGCGGTCTCGGCAACACCCAGCGAATGCACATAGCGCTTGCGCTTATCCTTCATGCGAACATCGAGCAGCTCTTGAATGCGCTTGAGCAGTGCGCGCTCATCGCCCTCAAACTGATCCTCTACCGACAACGTAGACCCCCATCACTCAAAATCTTCTTGGCCCAAATCGGCATATAGCCTGCGTTTGCGAATGTAGCCGAGCACAGACTCGCTCGTAAGATAGCGCACGCTCATGCCGCGGGCAACTCGCTTACGAATGTTCGTAGAGCTGATCGCCAGCGCCGGAATCTGAATATAGCGCACGTCGAACGGCAACCCCGACTCTTTGATTCGGGCACGCGCCGTATCGATATCAAAGCCCGGTCGCGTCGCCGCAATAAAGGTAGCAAGCTCAGCGATTCGTTCGGCATCATGCCAAGTCACAATATCGATAATCGCGTCGGCGCCCGTAATAAAGTAGAGCTTTACCTGCGGCGGGTAAAAGTCGCGAAGGGCATGAAGCGTATCGGCCGTATAGGTTACGCCCGGACGGTCGATCTCGAACCGGCTCGCCAAAAAGGCCGGGTTCGCGGCGGTGGCGAGGACCGTCATAGCATAACGGTCCTCGGCAGGCGTCACCGGCTTGTCAAGCTTAAAGGCAGGAGAGCCCGCCGGCATAAAGAGCACAGCATCCAAGTCGAGCGACTCGCGCGCCTGCTCGGCGGTCACCAGGTGCCCGTAATGGATGGGATCAAAGGTGCCACCCATAATGCCGAGCCTAAACTCCTGCCCGTCCTCTAGAGGAAGCTCGGGCAGACCGATTCCACCGCGCAGCGACATGGCCTACTCGCCCTCCGAGGTCTCGGCATCGTCCGCGGCATCCGCCGCATCGACAACCTCGACGCTCTCATCCACAGCATCGGCCACGTCAATGGCTTCAACGGCAACGTCCTCGCCAACATCCTCGAGCTCCTCGTACTCCGAGAAGTCCTCGGCGCCCTCAAAGTCAAAGGCGCGCTGGCAAATGCGGACCTCGTCGCCCGCACGGCAACCGGCCTTCTCGAGCGCGTCGTCAACACCCATACGCGCAAACTTATGCTGCAGGTAAATGACGGCTTCCTCGTTTTCCCAGTCGGTCTGGATGACCATGCGCTCGATGGCACGACCGACCACGCGGAAGGCACCGGGCTCTTCCTGGACAATGCGGAAACGCTTCTCGCGCTGCAGGCGGCGGCGCTCCCATTCATCGTCGCGCAGAACGACCGGCTCATCGGAGACAGCCAACTCGGCGCGCAGCTTAGCCACCTGCTCACCCACGGCAAGCATCAGCGTGTTGAGACCGGCACCCGTCACGGCGGATACGGCAAAGAACATATGGCCATCGTCGAGCGCCGCACGCTTAAGGTCGGCAATCTTGTCGGCCGTGCCCGGCGCATCGCACTTGTTGGCGACAACGATCTGCGGGCGCTCCGAGAGCTCTGCGCCATACTGCTCGAGCTCACGGTTGATGATGTGATAGTCCTCAACCGGATCGCGATCCTCAAAACCGCCCGTCATGTCGACAACATGCATGATCAGGGCCGTACGCTCAATGTGGCGCAAGAACTGGTGACCCAGGCCCTTGCCCTCGCTCGCGCCCTCGATAAGACCGGGGACGTCGGCAACGACGTAAGAATATTCGCCGGCACGCACCATGCCCAGATTGGGCACGAGCGTGGTAAACGGGTAGTCAGCAATCTTGGGACGGGCGGCACTCATGCGCGCGATGAGCGATGACTTACCCACGGAGGGAAAGCCCACGAGCGCGGCATCGGCCATAAGCTTCATCTCGAGCTCGATCCAGTGCTCCTCGGCCGGTTCGCCCAACTGGGCAAAGGCCGGAGCGCGACGCACCGACGTCACAAAGTGCGTGTTGCCCAGACCGCCGGCACCGCCGGGCGCCACGACGACGCGCTCGCCGTCGTGCACCAGGTCGGCAATCTCAAACATCGGGGTCTGCGTCTCGGGATCGAGCTCGCGCACCACGGTACCCATAGGGACCTTGAGAATCAGGTCCTCGCCGCTCTTGCCGTTACGACGGGCACCCTGCCCGTGCGTGCCGCGCTCGGCGCGAAAGTGATGCTTAAAGCGGTAATCGATCAGCGAAGACAGCTGAGCATCGGCCTGGATGACGACATTGCCGCCACGACCGCCGTCGCCGCCATCGGGGCCGCCCTTGGGGACAAATGCCTCGCGCCTAAACGACATGCATCCGGCTCCGCCGTCGCCGCCGCACACGTTAATGCGGCTGATATCGGTGAACTGTGACAACAGAATCGCCTCCTACAAAAAAGAGGGAGACCCTTGAATCCTAAAACTCAAGTGCCTCCCACATATGTGCTCTATGAAGGGTGAATTACGCGTTCGCGAGCGGGCGTACGCTGACCCTGTGCTTGATACCCTTGTGGAACTCAACGGTACCGTCGACCAGCGCGAACAGCGTGTCGTCCTTACCACGGCCAACGTTCTCACCCGGGTGGATGTGCGTGCCGTGCTGACGGACGAGAATCGTGCCCGTGGTTACCGTCTGGCCGGCATAGCGCTTCGTGCCAAGGCGCTGACCGCGGGAGTCACGGCCATTACGGGAGGAACCGAGTCCTTTTTTGTGTGCCATTGTGTATACCTACTCTTTCGTTACGAGTGTAATCTACTCGGCGACGGGAGCCTCGGCAACAGCCTCGGCCTCTGCCTTGACAGCCTTCTTGGCGCGGGAGGTAGCCTGAACCTTCACGATCTTCAGCTTGGTGAGCTGCTGACGGTGACCCTTCAGACGACGATAGCGCTTGCGCTTGTGGAACTTGAAGACCAGCTGCTTCTCGCCCTTGAACTGCTCAACGATCTGAGCGGTAACCTTGGCCTTGGCCAGCTTGTCGGGATCGGTGACGATCTTCTTACCATCGTTGAGGAAGATAACCGGCAGGGTGACCTTGTCGCCCTCATTGCCCTCGATCTTCTCGACGGTGATGACATCGTCGGTGGCGACCTTGTACTGCTTGCCGCCCGTGTTAACGATTGCGTACATGTTTACTTGCCCTTCATGCATCAGTTAGTGCAACAGCCGAATATAGTAGCAGGCGAAAATACCCCCGTCAACGAGTATGTGGAGCAAATCCACAAGTTCGCACAGGTATGGGGCTGACGAGTCGGCCCTCGTCGTCCTCGCATGCTTGATTCTGACGCTCGACATCGTAGGAGCAGATGGTCACGAGGTCTTGCATACCGGTGGAAACAATAGGTGCATCCACGCCCGGGGTCAAGCCCTGCAACAAAACATCAGCAGCAGAAAGCAAAATTTCCGGACGCATGGAGCCCTCGTTGTCGGCATGGGTGTCGAGCATGAGCACCAAATGGTCCGGGCGCTCCCCCGCCGTTAGCTCATAGCCCACGAGCGTGTGATCCAAATCCAAGCGCTTGCTCTTTTTGCCGCGCGCGTAGTCGATGCCGTGACCCGCGCGCAGCGTGTCGATCGCACGACGCACCTCGTCGGCGCTTACGGGCGCCTCGGGATCCAAGTGCAGGTCGATGCGATACGACAGGCGCGTGAGCTGCGCCGTCAACGCCGGCGTGCGCACGTCGATGTACGCCGCCTCGATGGGCGCCAGATCGGCCGGAGACGCCGCAGCCAGGCGCCCAAACGCCTCGTCGAGCGCCACGAACTCGGTCATAAACAGGTCATACCACTCGCAGGTCGACGACGTACCCACCGGTAGCGCCGAAGAGAAGCCCACGCGCATGTGCGGAGAGAAGCCCTGCGTGACGGCATAGGGAAGTCCCGCACGGCGCACGATGCGCTCAATGGTATGGATCACTTCGAGATGGCCCAGGTACTTAAGGCGATCGCGCTTGCCATAGCGAACACGAAGCCTAAAGAGCGAGGGGTTGTCGGTCAGGCGCTCACTCATGCGCGATCACCCATCAATACATTCTTGGCGTGGAGCGTGGGGCAGATCCCGCAGCCGGTGCACGACGTGCGGGTGCAGTCGGGAGTCGTGACGCCCTCGAGCGAGCGACGGTACTCGCGCTCGAGGAAGCCGCGCGTGCAGCCGGGGCTCACATGCTCCCACGGCAGGCGCCAATCCAACTCGTAGGGCAGGTGCACGAGCTCATTGAGGTCGATGCCGTTTTTGGCAGCAGCTTCCTTCCAGTTATCGAGCGAGAAATGCTCTACCCAGGCGTCAAAGCGAGAGCCCGAGCGCCAAGCGTCGATGATGACGGGCGTCATGTCACGACCGGCGCGGGACAGCGCGGCCTCGATGAGCGAGGTCTCGGCATCGTGGTAATGTACGCGGACGGCACGGTTGCGAACGCTCGTGATAAGCAGTTTCTGGCGACGCTTGACGTCGTCGTAGTCGAGCTGCGGGCACCACTGAAACGGCGTGGCGGCCTTGGGGATAAAGACCGAAACCGAGATGGACACCGAGATCGAGCCGCGACGAGCCTTGGGCACCACGGAACGACCGAGCTCCAGCACGTGATCGGCCAGATTGGCGATGGCCACGATGTCCTCGTCGCGCTCGCCGGGAAGGCCCATCATAAAGTAGAGCTTCATGCGGTTCCAGCCGGCCTCGAAGGCCGCCTTGGCCGCACGGTCCAGGTCCTCCTCGGTCACGTTCTTGTTAATGATGTCGCGCATGCGCTGGCTGCCGGCCTCGGGCGCGAACGTCAGGCCGCCCTTCTTCTCGCCGGCGACCGACTCGGCCATATCCACGCCAAACGAATCCAGGCGCTGCGACGGAATAGACACGCGAATACCCGTATCCTCCAGGCGACGGTTGAGCCTGCCGAGCACGTCGCGAATGCAGGAGTGGTCGGTCGTGGAGAGCGAGGTCAGCGACACCTCGTCATAGCCGGTCTTTTCCAGACCCTGAATCACCGACGAGACGATCTGGTCGGCCGAGCGCTCGCGCACCGGACGATACGTCATGCCAGCCTGGCAAAAACGACAGCCGCGGGCGCAGCCGCGCAGGATCTCGATAGACAGGCGGTCGTGAACCAGCTGCGCATAGGGCACGCACGACTGCGACAGCGGATTCGTGGCGCCGAAATCCTCGACGACGCGCTTGTAGACCACGGTCGGCGCATCCTTGCCTTCACGCGGCACGGTGTAGCCATGCGGCGAGCAGGGCTCGTCGTGACGAACCTCATAGAGCGATGGCACGTAGTTGCCGGCAATGGATGCAAGCTGCTCGACAATCTGCGCGCGCGGGACCCCTTCGTCACGCAGGCGGCGATGCAGCTGGCAGGTCTCGAGCAGCGATTCCTCGCCCTCACCGATGAGGATGGCATCGAAGAAGGCCGCGTACGGCTCGGGATTGTACACCGAGGGGCCGCCGGCGATGATGATGGGGTCGTCTTCGCCGCGGTCGGCCGCTAACAGTGGAATGCCAGCGAGGTCGAGAGCCTCGAGGAAGTTCGTCACCGCCATCTCGTGCGGCACATGCAGACCGACGATATCAAACGAAGCGACCGGCGCTGCACCCTCGAGCGAGAGCAGCGGAATGCCTGCCTCGCGCATGGCGTCACCCATATCGGGCCACGGCACATAGCCACGCTCGCAGGAGATGCCCTCGGCCTGGTTAAGGATGTTGTAGAGGATGGCGATACCCTGGTTGGGCAGACCAACCTCGTACACATCCGGGTAGATCAGGCAGCAACGGTAATCGGCATCGGCCTTGGAAAGCGTGCCCCACTCGTGATCGATATACCGACTCGGCTTCTCGACCTTGGCGAGCAGCGGCTCAATTAAATGAAAACAATCTTGGTATGCAACGCGCAACGGAAAACCCCTAAGCAGCGAGATCTGATGCGTCCTGATAGGACGCCATAGGACGGGTAGCGCCCGCGACCGTGGTCACCAGATCGCGAACGCGGGAGAACGTGGCAGTGACCACCTCGTTGGCACGGCTGTAGTCGACATCGCGCTCGTAGAGCGAAACAAGCGCACGACCCATGCCATAGGTGCCCGCGGCAGCAGTGAGCGCCTTGACGGCAAACCCAATATGCGGCGTCTGCTTGACGAGCGCGCGGGTGACCGCTCGGATCACAAGACCGCCGGCAAGCACGCCCGCGACCTCGTAGCCGCGCTCAGGCTTAATGCCGCGTCCAAAGACGGCAGCGAGCTCAAAGAGCATGCCCACCTGCGCCAGCGCCATAACGGGATAATCGGCGCCCGGCAAAAACACCAGCGCACCGGTCGCCATATTGGTGAGCGCGCACGAGGTGATGATACGATTGGCGGCCGCGATGCGCATGAAGGTAAAGTTCGCCGCAAAAGCCGTTTCCTTGTCCGTGCGATCGAGAATCCAGCGGGCAAGCGTCTCGAGCAGATACGTCTTATCGGTTGCCGCTACCACGCCGAGCATGGGCGTGGACTCCTCTATAAACGGCACCTCCACAGCAGACTCGGCGAGCACGCACACGGGCGCGCCGGCGATCACGAGCTCCTGCACGGCACTCTCCAAGCGGTCGGAACCACACGAGAGCACCAGCACCACATCGGTATCGGTCTTTGGAGCAATTCGCTCCTCCCCCAGACGCTCGACGCGCACAATGCCCGAGGTCGTCTGCGGCACAAAGGCGTCGCGCACCGTCTCGGCCAGAAAGCGCGAGGCGGACGAATCCAGATAGACCGAAACGCGCACCGGCGTATCGGAATCCTTCTTAACGGACGCGCCCATCTTAAAAGCACGGGTCAGCTTATCTACGGGAATTTTCATAGCAAACCCCTCCAGCGGTTACGCGGCGCCCGAACGATGCCGCCATATGGATTGTACGATACCCACCGTCAGCAGCTGAATCATCATCGAAGACGAACCGAAGCTAATAAACGGTAGCGGAATACCGGTAATCGGCATCATGCCGATGCACATGCCGATGTTTTCGAAGGTCTGGAACGCCCACATGCCAACGATGCCCACACACGAAAGACGCAAAAACAGCGACTCGCACTTAAAGGCGACGCGAATCGTCGAAAAGATCAGCAGCACGTAGAGGCACAGGAGCAAAAAGGAACCGCAAAAGCCAAAGGTCTCGGACAAAAAGGCGAAGACGAAGTCGGTGTGGAACTCAGGCAGAAAGCCGCCGGCCGACTGCGTCGCATGGCCCAAACCCTTACCAAAGAAGCCGCCCGATCCAACGGCGATAAGCGACTGCTGCAGGTTGTAGGCGTCGTCCGAATCGGCATTATCGGGGTCGATAAAGACCGTCAGACGGTTCATCTGATACTGCTTGATGAGCACATCGTGGCCGAGCAACGAATCAAAGACCGAATCGAGCGCCAGGACGAGGGCCACCAGGCCCACGAGCAGGGCCAGCGTCGACAGTACCCATTCGCGGCGTGCACCGCTCATACAGATGACGATGGCGCCCGAAACAAGCACGACCAGGCCCGAGCCCAGGTCGCCCATGGCAACGACGGCCAAAAACGGAATGGACAGCATGCCGCAGAGCTTGACGTAGTCGCGAACGGTATCGATGCGACCGTTATACTGCGAGCCAAGCGTAGCAATAAAGAAGATGGTGATGAGCTTGGCAAGCTCAACCGGCTGGAATGTCAAGCCGATACCGGGAATCTTGATCCAGCCCGTCATGCCCAGACCGCCCGTATAGGACAGGCCCGGAATCTTGGGCGAGAAGATCACGATCAGGTCGATGACGAGCAACGCCGTCGAGAAATTGGAAATACCGCGCAAGTCGGTACGCCAGACCAACACCGCCAGCACCGCCCCGATGCCAATTCCCAGCAGATGGCGTGAGAACGAAGCGTCGGCCTTAAACTGCGAAGCCGACCAGATAATGATGGCACCGTAGGCGACGAGGGCCACAGTAGCCACGAGCACACCGATATGCACCTTTTGGCGAAATGTGCCGCGCGAGGCCGAAAGTTGCTTGTTGACACGGTCCAGGCTGCTGCGAGAGCCGGTCTTGGTTGAACGGAACAGATCCGCCGGAGAAAAATCCATCGCAACCTCCTATCGAACCGAAGAATCGCCCGAGGCCGAAGAGGTATCGGGCTCGTCATAAATCACGCCGAGCACGTCGCGCACGACATGCATCGCGGTATCTGAGCCGCCGCCGCCCTGCTCCAGGACGGTAGCGATGACATACTTGGGATCATCGGCCGGTGCATAGGCGCAGAACCACGCGTATTCATCCTCGCCGCTTTTCTCGCCCGTGCCCGACTTGCCGTATACCTGCGGCGTCAGGGTGCCAAAGTGAGCCGCCAGGGACGTCGATGCCGTGTAAATCACGTCGTGCATGCCGTTGCGAACAAGAGCCAAATCCGAATCGCTGTTGATCTTGGCCTCCAGGCGCTTCTTCTTGCCCTTGCCGTTGTACTTATAGGCATCGCCGTCGCCATCGCGCGACACGGCAGACAAAAACACGTGAGGCACGTACTGTTTGCCGCCGTTGGCAAGACCCATATAGGCACACGCCATCTGTAGGGGCGTCACCAGGATGTCACCCTGACCGATGGCAATGTTGGTCATATCGCCGGCATTCCACTTGCGGTCCTCGGCAGAGGCGTCGGTGAAGTACGACTCTTTCCACTCGGCATCGGGAATACGGCCCGCGCCCTCACTCGGCAGATCGATACCGCAGGTCTTGCCTAGGCCCCAGCGACGAAAGACCTCCTGCAGGCCCTCGGGATGTTGCTCGTCATAAAAGAACGCCTTGCCCATGTCGTAGAAGACGGGGTCGCACGAGTTGGCGATACCCGACTGCAGCGTCATGGTGCCGTGGCCGGAATGCAGCCAGCAGTACTTGCCCCACGACTTGCCCAGACCCGTCCAATAGCCCGTGCAGTTGGTCGTCTGCCCCGACGTGTAGGTTCCAAACTCAAGACCGGCCAGCGCCGAGAGCGGCTTGATGGTCGAGGCCGACATGTACTGTCCGCTAATGGCGCGGTTGAGCAGCGGGTGCGAACCCTTGTCATCATTGAGCTCGGTCCACACGTCATTTGAGACGCCGCCGATAAAGACGGACGGATCGAACTTGGGCTGGCTCGCCATGCCCAGGATCTCGCCATTGTTGGGATCGAGACACACCACAGCGCCGTTGCCGGCATTGCTGTAGCCAGTGGTCTTGGCAAGCTCGATAGCGCTCGCCAGCGCCGTCTCACAGGCCTGTTGGATCTTAAGGTCGAGCGTGAGCTTAATGTCGGAGCCGGCCTTCGCGGGCACGGCGCCGGCCTGACCGGTCACATTGCCCGAGGCATCGACCTTGACGGTCTGCTCGCCACGAATACCCTGCAGCAGGTTTTCGTAGTAGCTCTCAACGCCCGCCTGGCCCACGATATCGCCCGACTGGTACGTAATCTTGCCAGCAGAAGCATCATCATCGCCAGAGGTTTTCTTATTCTGGGCCTCGAGCTGCTCGGAGGTAATGGTGCCGGTATAGCCCAAGATATGGCATGCCGTCTCGCCGTATGGATACTGGCGCTCGGTACGCTCGGCAATCTTGACGCCCGGGAACTCGCCGGCGTGTTCCTTGATATAGGCAACCGTGGAGCGACGGACGTCCGTCGCGATGGTATGCAGGCTCTGAGCGCCCTCTGTATTGTCCTGAATATTGCGAAGGACCGCCACATAAGGCATTCCAAGCACGTTGGCAAGATGGCGAACCAGAACCTCATCCTCGGCAAGGTCGCGGTAGGCCACGACAGCAAGTGAGGGACGGTTCTGGACAAGCGCCACGCCATTGCGGTCGAGGATGCGGCCGCGCACAGCGGGTGTGGTAACGGTGCGAGTCTGATTACTATTGGCCTGCTTCTCGTAATAGTCCGACGAGACCATCTGCATGCCCCACAGCTTGACGGCAAGTGCCGCAAACATCGCGCCCACACCCGTGGTGAGAATGGAAAAGCGGCCCTTAAAGGCGGTCGCCGCGGTATTGCCCTCGCCCTCGGTGGCGCGCGGGGCCGTTCCATGCTGTGTATCGTAGGTAAAACGGGAATCGCCTCGACGCATGATGACCAGCGCGACCACGATGGCCACAACCAGCACGATACCGGCGATAATAACCGTCATCTGGGAAGACATCTACGGGCCTCCCCTATTTGAGCTTGCGGGTCTTGGGCTTAAAGCGCATACCCGTCTGGCGTCCGCCACGTGCGGAGAATCCATAGCCGGACTGCGGCACGACGCCGGACATCAAAAACGGAATGGCAACCAGACCCGTCAGGATCGAGGACGGCAGCGCATGGCCGAAGATCGCCACGACAAAGCTCGTCTCCAAACCCATAAACAGCAAGATGATGCTGTAGATCACATTAATGACGAGCGCAAAGGCGCCCACGGTGACGCCGCGCGCACTCGGGGTACCGCCCGTCTGACCGACGGCGCTGTGCACCAGGACAAAAGAACCCACGGTCAGCAGGAGCGACATAACGCCCACCGGCACGGCAGCGGACAGGTCATAAAACAAGCCGCTGCAAAAACCGCACACGACGGCACGGGTCGGGTCGCCCGAGAACACGCTTAGGCACACCAGGATAATCATGAAGTTGACGCGACCTCCCGCAATGGAGATCTGCGGTGCCAGGCCTGCCTGCAGCAGCACACACACAATGGCGGCGATTACAAACGTGCGGGAGCTCATCCCCTGCTCGTGTAGATCCATGGACATGCCCCCTATTCGCTCGAGCCAGAATCGGTCGTCTCGGACGTGTCGGAACTGTCATCCGAGCTCTCGTCCTTCGTCTTGGTCGCAGCATCGCGCGACGTTCCCTGCGGCGTGCTGTTGGCCGTGCTCACGTCCTCATCCGAGGCCGACTGTTCGTCGGTCAGCGAGGTGATGACCAGCACTTCCTCGTTGTTCTCGGCCGTGGTCTGAGCGCGCACCACAATGGTGTAGTACACGTCGTTTGCCGATTTCTCAACCGACGAGACGGTGCCAAGCGGAAGGCCCTTGGGGAACACGCCACCGATGCCAGAGGTCACGATGATATCGCCAACCTTAACATCGGAGTCGACGCTCACGTACTCAAGACGCAGCGTGCCGTCAGCCTGACCCTGCAGCATACCCTGGGCGCGCGTGTCCTGCACCATGGCGGACACGCCCGAGTTCTCGTCGCCAATCAGGCGCACGGTAGAGGTCTTGGCCGATACCTCGATAATCTGGCCGATAACACCGGCAGAACTCGTCACGGGCATGTTGATGGTAAGGCCGTCGGCAGAGCCCTTGTCGATGGTAACGGTCGAGGTCCAGGCATCGCCGGAGGCACCAACGATACGAGCTGCGGTCGATTTGAGGTTGTAGGTCGATTGCAGCCCGACCAGGCCCTCCAGGCGCTCGGCAGTCTTTTGAGCCTCAGAAAGCTCGGCGACCTTAGAGGTCAGCTCCTCATTTTGCTTCTTGAGCTCGTCGAGCGTGTCCTGCGACGCCGTTAGGTTAGAGAACACGTTGCCAATCGCATTGAAGGGAGCCGCCACAGCCGAGCCCACAAAGCGCACCGGAGAGGTAATCGTCGTTACGCCCGAACGCACGGCATGAATCGGCCCTGCCTCGCCCTCGCGGATGTAAAACGTGAGCAGCAACACCGAAATCAGGCTGAAAACAATCAACGGGCGCATACCCGTTGATTGTCGCTTGGTATTCAGATTTGTGGAGAAACCCGAAGATCGTGCCAAATGGAATCCACCTTTTGGAAATTAAGCATTGGTCTGGACGAAGCCGCCATCAAACGCATTGGCCTCGAGCACGCGGGCACAGCCGTTAACGACGTTATCGAGCGCCGTGGGGCTGACGTTGACCGAAACACCGGTCTCATCGCGCAGGCGCACGTCGAGACCGCGCAGCAGCGCGCCGCCACCAGTCAGCAAAATGCCGTAGTACATAAGGTCCGAGGCGAGATCGGGAGGCGTAGCGTCGAGTGCGTCCTTGACGGCCTTGGCCATCTCGTCGAGCGGCTTGTTGAGCGCGCGACGAATCTCCTCACTCTCGATGCGCACGGTCTTGGGCAGACCCGTGATCACGTCGCGGCCGTTGACCTCGACGTCGAGCTCGTCCTTGAGCGGCACGGCGGAGCCGACCTTGATCTTAATGTCCTCTGCCGTACGCTCGCCGATGGCCAAGTTGTAGGCATCACGAACGTGCGTGAGGATGGCCTGATCGAACTCGTCGCCGGCAATACGGATGGACTGCGAGACGACGATGCCACCCATAGCGATAACGGCAACCTCGGTGGTACCGCCGCCGATGTCGATGACCATGGAGCCGGTGGGTTCCTCGACGGGCAGGTCGGCGCCGATAGCGGCGGCCATGGGCTCTTCGATCAGATAGGCCTGGCGGGCGCCGGCCTGGATCGTGGCCTCAAAGACGGCACGCTTCTCGACCGACGTGACACCGGAGGGAACGCAGACGACAACGCGCGGACGCGGGGTCCACGGATAGCGCTTCTCAGACGCCTTGTCGATAAAGTAACGGAGCATGGCCTCGGTAACATCGAAGTCGGCGATGACGCCGTCCTTCAGGGGACGAACGGCCACGATGTTGCCGGGCGTACGGCCGAGCATGCGCTTTGCCTCGATACCGACCGCCAGGATGCGCTCGTCGTTCTTGTCGATGGCGACAACAGAGGGCTCGCGAATGACGATGCCCTTGCCGCGCACGGAGACAAGCGTATTTGCGGTGCCGAGGTCGATGGCAAGATCGCCCGCATAGCTACCGAAGAACATATCCATCAAAGAAAACAACGCAACTCCTGATGTGTTGGATGATTGCTGGAAAACTACTAGCTCATCATACTAGCGCAAGCCCGGCACCTCACTTGCGGTGAAGCGCCGGGCAAAGCTAAATCCCATAAGGTCACTACTGGTTGTCAGCAGCCGAGAAATCCATATCGAGCGAGGAAACGGCCCAGCCGATATGGTTGTCGGAGCGCACGAACTTGACGGTGTACTCCTGCTCGCCGCCCTTGGACAGCGATGCTTTCACCTTGGCGGTCGTCTCGGTCATGGACTGATCCATGCCCTCGACGGACACGGTGGCACCCTGCGGAATCGAGGAGATGATCATCGACTTGGCGTCCTCGGACAGGCTCGAGGCCAGGCAAGACTCGGCCTTTGCGGTGTCACCGTCGCCGGCAGCCTGGAACAGATCGGTAACGACAGACTCCTGGGACGGGAAGCCAAAGCCGCGCGTGTAGGCAAAGCCCAGACCGCCCGCGGCGATCAAAATGAGCAGAAGCAGCACGATGAAGACTTTGAGACCCGTGTGGCGATGGCGACGACGGACCTTGGCCTGCTTACGATCCTGACGGTCCTGCTGGACCATCTCGGACTCGGACAGCGTAAAGAAGCCGGTGTCCGAGGGATCGGGCATAAACTGACCGGTCGCGCCCGTAGGATCGAGCGGATCGACGGCAGGAGCGTCCATCGCGGGCGCCGGAGCCGTGGCCATAGCCGTCTGAGCAGACAGTGCGGCAAGCGAATCATGCACGCGGGCAAGCTCATCGGCCTGCTCGGAAGTGAGCTGGTAGATGCCATCGGCAGTAGCGGCGTTAAAGGCGTCGAGTGCGTCGGAGGGACGGCCGGCGGCAGAAAGCGCCTGACCCATGCCGGCATTGAGCGCACGCGTGTCGTCGCGGGGGCCGGCAAAGTCGATAGCCGTACGGTAGGTCTCCACGGCATCCGCCGGACGGCCGAGCTTAATGAAGCAACGACCGAGCTCGCCGAGTGCGGCGGCAGGAGCCGGATTGGCGCCGTCGATGGCAGCCTGACGGAAGGCAGTACCCGCGTTGGCATAGTCGCCCGACTGGAACAGCGCATTGCCCAGACCCAGATAGGCCTTGAACGGCGTGGCATAGGAAGCATCCTGCGTAGCAGCAGAGAACGCCTGGGCGGCCGTCGTGTAGTCGCCCACGGCGGCGAGCGCCTTGCCGCGGTTGGTGAGCAGCGCGCCGCGCTTGCCGTAGGTGCCGTCGTTGAGGGCGGCAGCATAAGCCTCGGCGGCCTCGGCATACATGCCCAGGTGCATCAAGGCGTTGCCACGAAGGTGATCGGCCTCGCCCATAATCTCATCGGGAGTCTTTGCCGCCCCAAGCATCTGGGCTGCAGCGGAAAAATCACCCGCGCGGTAAGCGGCGCGGCCCTGTTGGATCAGCTGGCTATTCAAGGAAATCCCCTTTACTCGTGAACGATCTCGACATGGACGATCTCGTCGCCGGCACGCAGCTGCGAAATCACATCGAGACCCTCGACCGTGGTACCAAAGACGGTGTAACCGGAATCGAGGTTATGCTGGGCACCCAAGCAGAAGTAGAACTGCGAACCCGCGGAATCGGGATCCATGGAGCGTGCCATGGCAAGGGCACCATCGACATGGCTGTTGCGCGGATTGGTGGCAAACTCGCCCTTGATGCAGTAGCCGGGACCACCGGTACCGGGCATGCCGTCGGGGCCCTCAAGACCGGCAGCGACGTCGGCGCCGGACATATCGCGGGTATTGGGGTCGCCGCCCTGAATGACAAAGCCGGGCACATAGCGATGGAACTTAAGGCCATCATAGAAGCCCATCGTAGAAAGCTCGCAGAAGTTCGCGACATGAATGGGAGCGCCCTCGCCGTCAAACTTGACCTTGATGGTACCCTTCGACGTCTCGATAACGGCGCACTCGTCGCCGGCAAGCTGATACTCGGGCGTGTAGAGCTCTTTCTTAAAACCAAACATGTGGTTCCTTCCTCGTGCGTTTAAAGCATATTTGTACGAATTGTAGCAATAAGCATGCGCTTACATCAATTGCGCACGTAGGTTATGCCGACTATGGCGAACTAATTTTAGGAACGCTGCTGCGGCTTCCAGGAGCCCACGTTGGCGTCGTACTGATTAAGCGCGCTGTTGCCACCCTGAGCGATGGGCGCCAGGATCTCGCTTTGGTGAGAACTCATCGACTCGCCATCGGGAATGGCCAGCGAGATGTCCCAACTCTGGCAGATCACGTCGACGCGCTCATACATCCACTCGGCAAGCTGCTTTAAGTGGGCAATGTCGTCCGTATAGACCGTATCGTCCAGGTACTTAAGGTTGCTGAGCTCATCTTGCGTCTTTTTAATCTGGTCGCGCAGGGCGTAAGCACTCTGCGACAGCTCCTGACGGGTGGACAGCGGCGTTCGGAGATAGCCGTTGTTAAAGGAATCGATGACCTCGCCGATCTGGTCCTCGTCACCGTAGGACACGATGGTCTGATACAGACCGTCGAGCCTGGTATAGAGCTGATCATCGGTCAGCACGGTTTCTTCCTGGACCACCTCGGCAGAATCGTCTTGCTTGGTATCGTCCTCAGTCGCCTCGCCCTTTTGGCGCGTGGGGAAGGTGGTTTGTGCAGCTTGGCCAAACTGGTCGTAGAAGCCAGGCATGACACCCATGGGATCGGTCGTCACGAACCAATAGGCACCGCCGCAAACGACGGCAAGTACCGCGATGACGATGAGCGGCTTGGGGATATGACGCTTGTGCTTGTGATAGGCGTCCTCGTCGGGATGCACTTTGCGCTTGGGTTTTTGAGCATCGTCGTGCAGGGAAACGGGCGTGGGAATATCGACCTTGGGGATACCGAAATCCTTATCGAAAGCCGGCAGCACGCAGGTCTCGTTAGGATCGGCGGCGTCCGAAAGAACCGCGGCAGCCGAGGCGGGCGCATGAGGCACCTCGGTATCGATCTGCTCTTGCGTTAGGCGCGGAAAGCCCGCCGTGCGGCCCGCTGCCAGGTCGGATGCGGCCGCGTCCTCGGAGAGGATACCCGGAGCGGGGCGTCCGCATTTGGGACACGTACGATCGTGCGGAGAAAGACGGGCACCGCAGCCCTCACAGAACACGAACTCGATGTGCTCGGGACCATCGCCCGGACCCACATAGGCGTTGCAGTAGGGGCAGAACGAGGCGCCGTCCTCGATAGTCTTAAGGCAATGCGGGCAGATCACGGCATCCTCTTTTCGAAGCAATTCAAACAATCGAGGTTAGAGCATAACATCGCCACGGCCCCACAGGAACAAGGCACCAATTCAACATCGCCAGGGCGCGTAGCTACTTCTTCTTTTTGCTTGGCATCGAGACTTTGATGCCTTGGGCGGACTTGGTCACACGAGAGCGCTTAGCTCCGGTACTCTTCTTTTTCTTGGGCTGGGCCTGGGCCACGCCCTCGAGTGCGCGGGCCTCGGCCTCGCGAGCGGTGCGATCTTCGCGGCGCTGCGCCATGTCGGCGGCGACGCGCTTGGCAAAACGTTCGGCCGTCGAGCCCGTCGAGCTCACCTTGCCGCCACCGCGACCCAGGCGGACGCGCACACCGCGGCCAAAACCAGTTGCGGCATGACGACGACGCGGCTTGAGCGAATCCATCATCGTGGCGAGCTTAAAGAACACCGAGCAGGTAAAGACCACGATAACAGCCAAGATAACCATCTGGCCCATCGACAGGTTGGCAATAGACAGCAGCTCCGGGAATCCGATAACGCCCACCAGGATGCCGGCGACTACAAACACAAAGAGCACCACACGTAAGGGCGTGAGCGGCTGCGAGATGCGCCAGATTAGGCTGACGCTCGCCGCGCACGACGTAAGCAGGCACATCGTAGACAGCGTGAGCTGGCTAAAGCCAAACACGCGCGCCACAAAGATATCGAGCGCCGCAGCCAAAATGACCGCAATCGACGCCGGCAGTGCACGCTTGAGTACGTTCGTCAAAAACGCACCCTTCACACGAGCATTGTTGGGCTCCAGGCCCAACACAAAGCCCGGCGCGCCGATGCAGAAGAAGTTAATGAGCGTCATCTGGATGGGCTCGAAGGGGTACGGCGGCAGCGCGATACACAGCGCCGCCAGGCCCATCGAGAACAGCGTCTTGGTCAGGAACAGTGAGGCCGAACGCTGCAGGTTGTTGATGGAGCGACGGCCCTCGGCCACCACGGCGGGCATCGAGGCAAAATCGTTGTCGACGAGTACGATCTCGGCCACGTTGCGCGCGGCATCGGAGCCGGCCGCCATGGCGACGGAGCAGTCGGCCTCCTTGAGCGCCAGCACGTCGTTGACGCCGTCGCCCGTCATGGCCACGGTGTGCTCGCGGCGCTTGAGCGCCTGCACGAGCTCACGCTTCTGCTGCGGGGTCACACGACCAAAGACATGGTAGCGGTCCACTGCGGCATCGAGCTTGGCCGGCGTATCGAGCGTCGTAGCGTCCACATAAGCGTCCGCCCCCGGCACGCCCACCACGCGCGCGATCGACGACACCGTACGCGGGTCGTCGCCACTGATCACGTTGAGGGTCACGCCCTGCTCGTTAAAGTAGCCGATGGTCTCGGCCGCCGAGGTACGAATCTCGTCGCGGATGGTCACAAAGCCCACGGGCTCGGCCTCGCCCACCATATCGCCATCGGGCGTAAAGCCGTCCACGCGCGCCACCACGAGCACGCGGCAGGTATCGGCAAGCTCGGCGACACGGTTCTCGACCTGGGCAAAAACACGATCAGAGAGCACAAACTGCGCCGCACCCATCACATAGGAGCCCTGCGCAAACGAAGCGCCGCTCCATTTTTTAGACGACGAGAATGGAATGACCGACAGCGGCTCGGACACCTCGACCGGGCGATCGGCGTAATAGTTGAGCAGCGCCTGGCATGTCTCGTTGGCATCGGCCGAGGTCGCACGTGCCACGTTAGCCAGCGCAAAATCGAGCACTGTGGTATCGACGGGAACAGCCGCCTCGTCCGAGTCCACGCCAAAGCCAACACCCTCAACAGGCAGCGGGTAGGTGCCCTCGACCTCCATACGACCCGAGGTAATGGTGCCCGTCTTGTCTAGGCACAGTACGTCGACGCGAGCGAGCGTCTCGATGCAGTAGAGCTGCTGCGCCAGCACCTTGCGGCGGGCCAGGCGCACCGTGGCGATGGCGAGCACCGACGAGGTCAGCAGCACCAGGCCTTGCGGGATCATGCCCAGCAGGGCGCCCACCGTGGACAGCAACGCCGACGAAGGCACATGACCAGCCAACAGCTCGGAGAAGCACCATGAAAGCGCACTATCGCCCGGGGTTCCCGCGGCATCCCACAGCTCGCTCACACTCGAGGCAAACAACGCCAAACCGAGCGGGATCATGATGATGCTCGCAAAGCGCACGATGGCGTTAAGCGCGTTCATGATCTCGGAATTGACCTTTTTGACGTACTTCGCCTCGTTATTAATTTTAGCCACGTAGTTGTCGGCGCCGACATGGATTACGCGGGCGCGCAGCAGGCCCGAGTCGATAAAGCTGCCGCTCATGAGCTCGGAACCGGGCTGTTTCTTAATAAGGTCGCTCTCGCCCGTCAGCAGGCTCTCGTTCACGAGCGCCTCGCCCGAAACCACCACGGCGTCAGCGGGAATCTGGTCGCCGCGCCCCAGGCGGATGATGTCGTCGAGCACGATCTGGTCCAGGTCGAGCTCCACCTCGGCGCCGTCGCGCACCGCGATGGCCTTCTTGGAGGTCAGCAGCGTGAGCTTATCGACCATCTTCTTGGACCGCATGGATTGAATGACGCCAATAGCGGTATTGAGGAACACCACAAACAGGAACGTCAGGTTCTTAAACGAACCGGTCAAAATGACCAGGAACGCCAAGATCACGTTGATCAAATTGAACAGCGTGCAGAGGTTCTCGATGATGAGCTCTTTGACCGACTTGGTCTTGAGCTCCATGTTGCGGTTGATCTTACCGGCGGCGATGCGCTCCTCAACCTCGGCGGTCGAGAGTCCGCGCTCGATATCCGTTGCTGCCATACCACGTCCCATCACGTCGCGTCGGTATAAGAAAAACCGCCCGGACCATGCGAGGTTCGGACGGTCTTACGTTCGATGGTGCCCCATGTTGGATTCGAACCAACGGCCTTCTGCTCCGGAGGCAGACGCTCTAATCCCCTGAGCTAATAGGGCCAACATTTGGCATTATACCCAAGTGCACCACGGGCTATCAAAATAAAAGAAAAAGCTTTGCAATTCCGAGGAAGACGAGCCGCAACGGCCCACTTTAGAAGGCAAAAGCGAGTCAGATAGTATAAACTCTCATGCACCATATATACACGGCTCGCGATGCGGGCCGTTTTTGCAAAAGTTATCCATCGAGGTGAGAGGCACACCATGATTGCAATTTTAAAGCAGAGCGCCAGCGACGAGGCCGTAAGCCATATCGTCAGCTGGATTGAGAAAAAGGGTCTGAAGACCGATGTCTCGCGCGGCGAGAACGAGACGATCATCGGCCTGGTGGGCGATACGACCAAGATCGACCCGTTCCTGCTCGAGTCCATGGATGTCGTCGAGCGCGTGCAGCGCGTCTCCGAGCCTTTTAAGCGCGCCAACCGCAAGTTCCACCCCGAGGACTCCGTCATCGACTGCGGCCACGGCGTCAAGATCGGCGGCGACCAGTTCCAGGTCATCGCCGGTCCCTGCTCCGTCGAGGGCGAGAACCTCATCCGCATCGCACGCCGCGTGAAGGCCGCCGGTGCCACGATGCTGCGCGGTGGCGCCTACAAGCCCCGCACCTCCCCCTACGCCTACCAGGGCATGGGCCCTGCCGGCCTCGACCTGCTGTGCGAGGCGTCTGCCGAGCTCGACATGCCGATCGTCACCGAGATCATGGACCCGCGCGACGTGCAGGTCTTCCTTGACAAGAAGATTGACGTCATGCAGATCGGCGCCCGTAACGCCCAGAACTTCCCCCTGCTCAAGGAGGTCGGCAAGACCAAGACTCCGATCTTGCTTAAGCGCGGCATGTCCGGCACGATCGACGAACTGCTCATGGCAGCCGAGTACATCATGAGCGAGGGCAACGACAACGTCATCCTGTGCGAGCGCGGCATCCGCACCTTCGAGACCCGCACCCGCAACACCTTCGACCTCAACGCCGTGCCGGTGCTGCACCACTTGTCGCACCTGCCTGTCGTTGCCGACCCCAGCCACGCCACCGGCTACACCCGCTACGTAGAACCCATGGCACTCGCCGCGACCGCCTGCGGTGCCAACGGCCTGGAGATCGAGGTCCACGACGAGCCGAGCCGTGCCTGGTCCGACGGCGCCCAGGCCCTCACCCCCGATCAGTTCGACGACACCATGCGCCGCATCCGAGCCATCCGCGAGGTTGTCTGCCAAGAGACCATGGAGTAGCCCATGGGTACGGTGAGAAACGCGCGCGTTAACCAGGGCGGCCCCAAGTGCGCCGGTATCGTCGGCCTTGGCCTCATCGGCGGTAGCTTTGCCCGCGGCTATGCGCAGGCGGGCGTCCGCGTGCTGGCCTGGGACCCCGATGACGATGTCATGACGGCCGCCAGCATGGGCACCGTTGCCGGCGAGCTCAACGACAAGACACTCGGCGAATGCGACATCATCGTCCTGGCTTGCTACCCCGAGGCCTGCATCGAGTGGCTCGAGACGCATGCCCAGGCCCTCGCCGACGCCACCGACACCGAGGCCATCATGGGTCCCGTGGTGATCGACACGGTGGGCGTCAAAGGCATCGTGTGCGAGCGCGCCTTTGAGCTTGCCCGCGAGCACGGCTTTTACTTTGTGGGTGCGCACCCCATGGCGGGCACGCAGTACTCGGGCTACGCTCACTCCCGTGCCGACCTGTTCCAGGGCGCCCCGCTGGTGCTCGTACCGCCCGCGGTGGACGATGCGCTCAAGCTGGAGCTTTTGGGCCAGGTGCGCGAGATGGTGCGCCCCTTGGGCTTTGGCAAGTTCAGCGTGACCAGCGCCGCCGAACACGACCGCGTCATCGCCTTCACGAGCCAGCTTGCGCACGTGGTATCCAACGCCTACGTCAAGAGCCCCACCGCCCAGGTCCACCACGGCTTTTCGGCCGGAAGCTACCGCGATCTCACCCGTGTGGCGCACCTCAATCCTCAGATGTGGTCCGAGCTTATGATCGACGACGCCGATGCGCTCGCCTTCGAGATCGACCATCTTATCGAATCGCTCGGCGCCTACAGCCGCGCCCTTAAGGACCGCGACCAGCGCTATCTGGAGAATCTCCTTGCCGAGGGCGACCGCATCAAGCGCGCGCTCGACGACGAGGCCTCCCACTAGACCACCTATCACGCCAGGTCGAAAGGACCGAAGCTTATGGCGATTACCATCGATATCAACACTGCACGCCCCTACCAAGTGCATGTTGGCACGTTTTTGCTGGAGCAGGCGGGACCGCTCGTTCGCGCCACTGCCGGCGGCACCAAGGCCGTCATCGTGACGGACACCAACGTGGGCCCGCTCTACCAGATGCCCGTTAAGCAGAGCCTGGAGGCGTCAGGCTACGAGGCGAGCATCTGCACCTTCGAGGCCGGCGAGGCCCATAAGCGCGCCGAAACCTATGTTGCCATTTTGGAGTTTGTGGCCGAGCACGAGCTTTCGCGCTCCGACGTGATCGTGGCACTCGGCGGCGGCGTCGTGGGCGACGTGGCGGGCTTTGTGGCCGCCACCTACATGCGCGGCTGCAAGTTTGTGCAGATCCCGACGAGCCTGCTCGCCATGGTGGATTCATCGGTGGGCGGCAAGACGGCCATCGACCTAGCTGCTGGCAAGAACTTGGCCGGCGCCTTTTGGCAGCCGAGCGTGGTTATCGCCGACGTGGGGTGCCTGGCCACCCTCACGCCCGAGCAGTTCGCCGACGGCTGCGGCGAGGTCGTCAAGCACGCCGTGATCGCCGACCCGGAGCTTTTCGCCGAGCTGGAGAAGACCCCGCTCACGCTGGAGCTGCTCAACCGCGATGTGGCCCGCGTAGCGCTCATCATCGCCCGCAACATCGACATCAAGCGCGCCGTGGTCGTTGCCGACGAGCGCGAGACCAACCAACGCAAGCTGCTCAACTTTGGACACAGCGCCGGACACGCCGTCGAGGCCTGCGAGCACTTTGAGCTCGGGCACGGCAACTGCGTGTCGATCGGCATGGGCATCATCACGCGCGCCGCAGCCCTGCACGGCGTCTGCGATGCCGCACTGCCCGGTCGTATTGAGGAGCTCTGCGCCCGCCACGGCCTCAAGACCCGCTGCGAGCTTTCCGCCGATGCCGTCTTTACCGAGGCGCTCCACGACAAGAAGCGCGCGGGCGACACCATCGACCTGGTGATTCCGCACGGCATTGGCCGCTGCAGCATCGACCGCACGCCGCTTTCCACTTTCCACGAACTCATTGCCGAGGGCCTCGGCCAGAAGGGAGACGCATCCGCATGCTAGCCCGCATCACCCCGTCCCCGCTTAAGGGCACCGTTCCTGCCATCGCGTCCAAGTCGATGGCGCATCGCCTGATCATCTGCGCTGCACTTGCCAACGGCGAGACACACGTCACCTGCAACACCACCTGCGCCGACATCGAGGCCACGGTGCGTTGCCTTACGGCCCTGGGCGCTCGCATCGAGACCGTCGAGGACGGCTTCCAGGTCCACCCCACCATGAAGAGTATTGAGTTTGGCCTGCTCAAAGCACTTGCCGGCGGCACGCTCGACTGCGGCGAGAGTGGCTCCACGCTGCGCTTTATGTTGCCCGTCGCCTGCGCGCTGGGCGCAGAAGCAACTTTTGTGGGTCAGGGACGCTTAGGCGCCCGCCCGCTGTCCCCGCTCTCGGACGAGATTATCGCCGCCGGCTGCGACCTGCAGGGCCTGGGCGGTTTTCCGCTCAAGACGAGCGGACGCATGCGCCCGGGCACCTTTGTGCTGCCGGGCAACGTGAGCTCCCAGTACATCTCGGGCCTGCTGCTGGCAGCCCCGTTACTCGCCCAGCCCTCCTGTGTGCAGGTAACGGGCCTCATCGAGAGCCGCCCCTACATTAACCTGACCATCCAGGCCATGAAGGCCTTTGGCGTCGAGGTCAACGTCGAGCGTATTCCCGCCAGGGACGGCCAGCCCGAGGTCACGAACTTCCGCGTGAGCAGTGGCTCGTATCGCACGCCCGGCAACGTGGCCGTCGAGGGCGACTGGTCCAACGCTGCCTTTTGGCTGTGTGCCGGCGCCATCGGCACCGACCCCATCACCGTCGAAGGTGTGTCCCTGAGCTCCGCGCAGGGCGACCGCAACGTGCTTGCCGCGCTTTCGCGCTTTGGCGCCCGCATCGTGCGCTCCACCAACGCCGCCACCGTGCAGTCCGACAAGCTTGCCGGCTTTGAGATGAGTGCCCACGACATTCCCGACCTGGTGCCCGCTATCTCGGCCGTGGCCTCGCTGGCACAGGGCCGCACGTTCATCCGTGACTGTGCGCGCCTGCGCATCAAGGAATCTGACCGTCTGGTCACCACCACCCGCGAGCTCACCGCGCTGGGCGCACAGGTGCGCATCGCCGGTGACGACCTCATCATCAAGGGCGTCGATGCCCTTACCGGCGGCGAGGTCGATTCGCACAACGACCACCGCATCGCCATGATGGCCGCCATCGCCGCGAGCCGCGCCACCGGCGAGGTCGTGATCCACGGCGCCGAGGCCGTCAACAAGTCCTATCCCGATTTCTTCGACCACTACCGCCTGCTGGGCGGCAAGGTCACGCTCGAGGAGGAATAGCATGTCCTCGACCTTTGGCAACGTTTTACATCTGAGCATTTTCGGCCAGTCGCACTCCCCTGCTATCGGCTGCTCACTCGATGGCATTCCCGCCGGCATTGCCATTGACCAGGAGCAGCTGCAGGCCTTTTTGGACCGTCGCGCCCCCGGTCGCGACGAGACCGCGACCAAGCGCCGCGAGGCCGACGCCGCGCATATCATTGCCGGTGTGGTCGATGGACACACCACCGGCGCACCCATAGCCGCAATTATCGAGAACACCAACACGCGCTCCAAGGACTATTCCGAGCTGCGCCGCAAACCACGCCCCGGGCACGCAGACTTTCCCGCGCGCGTGAAGTACCACAACATGCATGACGTCGCCGGCGGCGGACACTTCTCCGGCCGCTTGACGGCCCCCCTGTGCATCGCCGGCGGCATCGCGCTGCAGGCACTCGAGGCCCGCGGCATTCAGGTCATGGCGCACGTCGCGCAGATCGGCGGCATCTCCGACCTGCCCATGGACGACATGGTCTATCGCGAGGCCGACCGCAAGGCGATCCTTACGAACAACCTGCCCTGCATCGACGCAGCGGCCGCCGGTCGCATGCGCGAGGAGATTCTGGCCGCGCGCGACGAGCTCGACAGTATCGGCGGCATCGTGGAGTGCGGCATCTACGGGCTTCCCGCGGGCATCGGCGACCCCATGTTCGACGGCATCGAGAACCGCATCGCGCAGATTGCGTTTGGCATTCCCGCCGTAAAGGGCGTGGAGTTTGGCATGGGCTTTGCCGTGGCCGCCATGCGCGGCAGCGAGAACAACGACCCGTACCGCGTTGATGCCGAGACCGGCGAGATCGAGGTCGAGTCCAATAACGCCGGCGGCATCCTGGGCGGCATCTCCACCGGCGCGCCCGTCATGTGGCGCATGGCCGTAAAGCCGACGCCCTCCATTGGCCGCGAGCAGCAGACCGTAGACATGGACGCTATGGAAAATGCCGAGCTCTCGGTGCACGGCCGTCACGATCCCTGCATCGTCCCCCGAGCCGTCCCCGTAGCCGAGGCAGCCGCGGCGCTCGCGATTTGGGACGCCCTCCTCGAGGACGCCGCCCAGCTCTAACCCGACTCACCTGGGTTGCCTGCCAACTCAGCCGTTACGTGAAAGGGGCCTCCATGGACCTTGCTGACATCCGCCAGGCCATCGATGGCATCGACACCACGCTCCTCAACAGCTTTGTCGAGCGCATGGACATTGCCACCGAAGTCGCCAAGTCAAAAATCGAGATGGGCAAGGCCGTCTTCGACCCCGCCCGCGAGCGCTCCAAGCTCAACAACCTCGCCAGCCGCGCGCCCGAGCGCTACGAGGCACAGACCATCGCCCTGTTCCGCCTCCTCATGAGCATGAGCAAGGCCGAGCAGCAGCGCTACATCAACGAGCTCAAGGGCATCACCGTCTCGCAAAAGGCACACGCCACGGCTGCAGCCTCCGACACGCCCTTCCCTCAAACGGCCACCGTCGCCTGCCAGGGCGTGGAAGGTGCCTATAGCCAGATCGCCGCGTGCAAACTCTTCGACGTGCCCGACATCGCGTTTTTCGAGACCTTCGAAGGCGTCATGCGCGCTGTGCGCGACGGCTTCTGCGAGTTTGGCGTGCTGCCCATCGAGAACTCCACCGCCGGATCGGTCAACGCCGTCTACGACCTGCTCGCCCAGTTCGATTTCCACATCGTGCGTTCGCTGCGACTCAAGATCGACCACAACCTGCTCGTCAAGCCCGGCACCAAGCTCGCCGACGTGCGCCAGGTCTACAGCCACGGCCAAGCCATTGCCCAGTGTGCCGGCTTTATCGAGTCCCACGACCTGCACGCCACCAAGTACCCAAACACGGCCATGTCGGCCGAGATGGTCGCCAACTCCGAGCGCACCGACGTCGCCGCCATCGCCTCGCGCAGCTGTGCCACGCTGTATGGCCTCGAGGTGCTGGAGCCCAATATCCAAGACTCGGACAACAACTACACGCGCTTTGTCGTCATCAGCCGCGAGCCGCGCGTCTACCCCGGCGCTAATCGCACCTCGTTCATGATCACCACGGCCAACGAGCCGGGCGCCCTCTATCGCGTGCTCGAGCGCTTCTACGCACTCAACATCAACCTGATCAAGCTCGAGAGCCGCCCCATCCCCGGCCGCGACTTTGAGTTTATGTTCTACTTTGATCTGGACTGCCCCTTTGGCAGCAAGGCCCTCGACGACCTGCTCGATTCTATCGACGACGTGTGCGAGAGCTTCACCTACTTTGGTAGCTACACGGAGGTGCTCTAGATGACCGATACCGCTGCATCCCGCCCCTACGGCGTACTGGGCCGCGTACTGGGCCACAGCTACACCCCAACCATCTACAAAGAGCTCGCTGGGCTCGAGTACGCGCGTTTTGAGCGCGAGCCCGAGGACCTCGCGGCCTTTATGACGGGCGACGAGTGGGAGGGCACCAACGTGACCATCCCCTACAAGCGCGCCGTCATGGAGTATCTGGACGAGCTGAGTCCGCTGGCCGAGCGCATGGGCAACGTCAACACCATCACACGCCTGCCCGACGGCCGCCTGCGCGGCGACAACACCGACTACTTCGGTTTTCAGTGCCTGGTCGAGGAGCTGGGGGTTGAGGTTGCCGGCAAGAAGGCCCTCGTACTCGGCGCCACTGGCGGCGCCGGTACCACGGCAAGTATGGTGCTGGAAGACCTGGGCGCCATCGTTGTGCCCGTGGGTCGCACGAGCGAGGTCAACTACGGCAATCTCGCGCAGCAGTCCGACGCCGCCCTGCTCGTCAACTGCACGCCTGCCGGCATGTTCCCCCACTGCCCCGACGCGCCTTGCACGCTCGAAGGGCTCGATGCGCTCGAAGGCGTTATCGACATTGTCTACAACCCCGCCCGCACGGGACTCATGCTCGAGGCCGAGCGCCGCGGTATCCCCTGCATCGGCGGTCTGCTGATGCTCGTGGCCCAGGCGGCACAGGCCGTCGAGCGCTATACCGGCCAGGTCACCCCGCGCGAGCGCATCCTGGACGTAACGGAGCGCCTGTCGCGCCAAGAGCAGAACATCGCCCTGATTGGCATGCCGGGCTCGGGCAAAACCCGCGTGGGTGAGCAGATTGCCCTGCGCACGGGTCGCGAGCACATCGATCTGGACCGCGCCCTCGAGGAGCGTCTGGGCATGCCCTGTGCCGACTATATCGTCGAGCGCGGCGAGGCGGCCTTCCGCGAGCAGGAGACGGCGGCGCTGTCCGACATCTCCAAGCGCAGCGGCCTGGTGCTCTCCACCGGCGGCGGCGCGGTCACGCGTGACGAGAACTACCCGCTGCTGCACCAGAACAGCCAGATTGTGATGCTCAACCGCAAGCTCGACGAACTCGCCCACAAGGGCCGCCCCATCACCGCCCGCGATGGCATCGACAAGCTCGCCGAGCAGCGCATGCCGCGCTACCGCGCCTGGGCCGACCACATCATCGACTCACGCGACAGCGCCGCCAACACCGCCCGCGCCGTCCTCGACACCCTCCCACCCGCGCTCTAACCAAAACCACCACAAAGGGGACAGACACCTTTGTGGTGGTTTTCCAACCGCAAAGGAAGCAACCATGAAAGCACTCGTCATCAACGGCCCCAACCTCAACATGCTCGGCATTCGCGAGCCGGGCATCTATGGCAGCGACAACTACGACCGCTTAGTGCAGATCTGCCAGGAAGCGGGCGCCGCACAGGGCTTCGACGAGGTCGAGGTCTTCCAGTCTAACCACGAGGGTAGCATCGTCGACAAGATCCAGGAGGCCTACGGCAAGGTCGACGGCATCGTCATCAACCCGGCTGCCTACACGCATACGAGCGTGGCGATCCTCGACGCCCTCAAGGCCGTTGCCATCCCTGCCGTCGAGGTGCACATCAGCGCCGTAGAGACGCGCGAAGACTTCCGCCAGGTGAGCTATGCACGCCTAGCTTGCTTCGCTACCATCACCGGCGAAGGCCTGCAGGGTTACGCCCACGCGCTGGAGCTGCTGAGGGAGCATCTGCTACACTAATCCTTGGGACTAAATAATCAGGTTTGTTTGTCCCAAAGCTTAAGTAGCTGTCCAATTGACATACAAAGGAGCATATCCATGTCCCAGTACGATTACCTAGTCGTCGGCGCCGGCCTCTCTGGCGCCGTCTTCGCCAACGCCGCCAAGCGCGCCGGCAAGTCGGTCCTGGTCATCGATCGCCGCGATCACATCGCCGGCAACATCTATACCGAGGACGTCGAGGGCATCCAGGTCCACCGCTACGGTGCGCATATCTTCCACACCTCCATGAAGGACGTCTGGGACTACGTAAACCGCTTCGCCGAGTTCAACAACTACGTCAACTCGCCGGTCGCCAACTTCCACGGCAACATGTACAACATGCCCTTCAACATGAATACCTTCGCCAAGATGTGGCCGGGCGTCGTCACGCCGGCCGACGCCAAGGCCAAGATCGCCGAGCAGGTGGCCGCCGAGAACATCGGCGAGCCGCAGAACCTCGAGGAGCAGGCGCTGTCGCTCGTCGGCCGTGACATCTTCGAGACGCTCGTGAAGGGTTACACCGAGAAGCAGTGGGGCCGCGACTGCAAGGACCTGCCCGCCAGCATCATCAAGCGCCTCCCCTGCCGTTTTACCTACGACAACAACTACTTCAACGACCGCTACCAGGGCATCCCCATGGGCGGCTACACCAAGATGGTCGCCAACATGCTCGAGGGCGTCGAGGTGCGCTGCGGCGTGGAGTACAAGGAGCTGATCGCCGCCGAGCCCAATATCGCCGCCAAGACGATCTACTGCGGCCCCATCGACGCGTTCTACGACTTTAAGCTGGGCACGCTCGAGTACCGCAGCCTGCGCTTTGAGACCGAGACGCTCGACGAGCAGGACCACCAGGGCGTGGCCGTGGTCAACTACACCGAGCGCGAGGTCCCCTACACCCGCATCATCGAGCACAAGCACTTTGAGTTCGGCACGCAGGAGAAGACCGTCATCACGCGCGAGTACCCGGCGGATTGGAAGCCCGGCGACGAGCCCTACTACCCCATCAACGACGCCAAGAACGAGGCCCTGTACAGGCAGTACGAGAAGTTGGCGGCGCAGGAGGGCGACGTGGTCTTCGCCGGTCGCCTGGGCGGCTACAAGTACTACGACATGGACAAGGCCATCGCGGCCGCCTTCGAGCTCGTCCGCAACGAGCTGGGCGTGGAGCCCACGGAGGCGTAAGAGCCCAACAGCCAAAGGCTGATAGCCATTCTGGGATGTAGAAAGTCCGGTGCAGCATCGCTGCATCGGACTTATTGTTGAGGGAGCACTGCACGCGCGCTCGTCCCAAAAAGCAAAGACCCGGCACAATAACCGGGTCTTCAAAAACTCTCTGGTGCTCCATGGCGGATTCGAACCGTCGACCTTGGGATTAGAAGTCCCCTGCTCTATCCAACTGAGCTAATGGAGCATAAGGCCGCGCGTCCAAGCGGGTACAAGTTCACACGACTAATAAATTATAACCTACTTGAACTGGTCGTGGTACGCCTTGCAGACCTCGTCCACGGGGCCATCCATACGCAGGTCACCCTTCTCGATCCATACGGCACGCTGGCAAATACGCTCAACCTGCTCCATGGAGTGAGAAACGAACAAGACCGTGACGTCGCCACTCTCGATAAAGTGCTGGATGCGGCGCTCGCACTTCTGCTGGAAAAAGACATCGCCAACAGAAAGCGTCTCATCGACGATCAGGATGTCGGGCTCGGTAATCGTAGCGATAGCAAAGGCAATGCGTGCAACCATACCCGAAGAGAAGTTCTTCAGTGGCATGTCAACGAAGTCTTTAAGCTCGGCGAACTCAATAATCTCGTCAAAGCTAGCGTCAATAAACTCCTTCGTGTATCCAAGCAGCGCACCGTTCAGATAGATATTCTCACGCGCGGTAAGCTCAGGATCGAAACCAGCGCCGAGCTCAATCAGAGGTGCAATATTGCCATGGACCTTAACCTCGCCCTCACTGGGCTCCAAAACGCCAGCAATAATCTTGAGCATCGTAGACTTACCGGAGCCGTTAGTACCAACAAGGCCAACGACCTCGCCGCGATGCACATTAAACGAAATGTGCTTAAGCGCACGGAACTCCTCAAAGAACAGCTCGTGCTTGGCGAGCTTAATAAAGTACTCCTTGAGGTTCGTAAGCGACTCGGACGCCATGTTAAAGATCATGGTGACGTCTTTGACCTCAACAGCAAGGGGCTGCTTGCTGTAATCAATAGCAGATTCAGTCATGAACAGCGCTCCTTAGATGTAGAGAATAAACTTGTGCTCAGTCTTATGAAACACGGTGTAGCCAATAGCAAGAGCAATAACAGCCCAAACAACACACAGCCCAAAGGTAAGCGCAGAGGGCATGGTGTTAAACAGGAAAATATCACGCATAAACTGGAGATAGTTGTACATGGGATTGACAACCACGAGCACCTGAATCCAATGTGCCATCTGGCTAATGAAGTCGGTCGTCCAGAAAATAGGCGTCAGATACATCCAGGCCGTGATAACAACAGTCCACAGATGCATAACGTCCCGGAAAAAGACCGCCAGCGCCGACAGCATCATGCCCAAGCCCATGCAGAAACACATAAGCAGGAGCAAGCAAACCGGCAGCAGAATTAAATGCCAGGTGGGAAGCACGTGGAACCAAAGCATAACCAAGGCGACGGCAACCAAAGAGAAGGCGAAGTTAACGAGCGAGAACAGCACCTTCTGCACCGGAAAGACCCAACGGTGCACCTTGACCTTCTTAAGCAGCGAGGAAGCCCAAATGATGGACATAAGCGCTTGGTTCGTCGACTCGGACATGACAGAGAAAGTCACGTTACCGACGATCAAGTAAAGCGGATACATTTCGGGCGTAATAGAACCATTGCGACCTTGCGCGAAGATTGTCGAGAACACGATCGACATAACAACCATCATCAACAGCGGATTAAGCACGGACCATGCCACACCCAGAACACTGCGACGATATTTGATTTTAAAATCTTTGGTGACAAGCTGCTTAAGAATGAACTTGTCCTTTTCAAAATCATTTTTAGCGTGAGAGGCCGGTTTAGCCACCGCTTTCTGACTCTCTACGTTGTCAGCCACGGACCATCTCCTTGTCTCGTAAAACATAACAGTAGAAAGTATAGCCCTCCCACGATGACGATAACTCACCGCAACAAATCTGGAGAACTAACCCATATCTAAGCAAAGGGGCAAGCGATAGGTATACTTTCGACCAGATGAGTCATTAAAGGAGGTCCTACATGGACTATTCGAATACCGCCGTCATAATTCCCTGTTACAACGAAGCGCTGACGATTGGCAAAGTTGTCGACGATTTTCATCGAGAGCTACCCGGTGCAGTTGTCTATGTTTACGACAACAACTCGTCCGATGACACTTCGCAAATCGCCAAACAGCACGGGGCTACGGTGCGCCATGAGTCCAGGCAGGGCAAAGGTAACGTATGTCGCCAAATGTTCCGCGATATCGACGCCGAATGCTACTTGATGGTCGACGGCGACGATACCTACCCTGCTGAGGCCGCCAAGCCACTCTGTGAGCCCATCCTTAACGGCGAAGCGGATATGACCGTTGGCGATCGCCTGTCAAACGGCACCTATGCCGAAGAGAATAAACGAGCCTTTCACGGGTTTGGCAACAACCTTGTTCGCGCTATGATTAAGTGGATTTACGGCTACAGCTTTGACGACGTTATGACCGGCTACCGAGCCATGAGCAAACCCTTCGTCAAGACCTTCCCCGTCTTGAGTGAGGGCTTCCAGATCGAAACCGAGCTCTCCATCCATGCCGTCGATCACCGTTGGCGCATTAAAGACGTGCCGGTGGAATATCGAGATCGACCTGAGGGTTCAGAATCCAAACTCAACACAGTGAGCGATGGCATTAAGGTCATCGCAATGATTGGAACGCTCTTTAAAGACTATCGTCCGCTCAAGTTCTTTACTCTTATAGCGCTCATCTTCGCCATCATAGGCCTTGCCCTCGGAATTCCAATTGTTGTGGAGTACTTCCAAACCGGCTTAGTCCCCCGCTTCCCCACGGCCATACTTGCGGCCTCATTCATGTTCCTGTGTGGGTTGAGCCTAGCAACGGGACTAATCCTCGACTCAGTTGCAAAAGTCGAAAGAAAACAATGGGAGTTACAAGCCTATAAAACCTATTCAAAATAAGAAGAGGTCCGGACTTAATCCGGACCTCTTCTTATTTCAGACCTAAATACTGTTCCCAAAACTCTCGCGAAGTCATGTACGGCATGGCATCTTTCCATGCCCCCCTGACGCTCTTGCCCTCTTTACGATAGCGCGCCATCAGTTCGTGCTCTCGGCGGCGAATACTCTTGAACCGCGCCCGATCCATCGTGCGGACCGACCCCTTCTCGCGGGTCGGATCAAGAAATACCAGCGTCTTGCAACGCGTCGAATTGCCTTCAAGCGTACAGCTGCCATTCTTAACTGCATAGCCGGGCTTTCCGCGCAACAGCGCATCGGGAAGATAGTGTTTGTCGTAAGGAATAGATCTCCAATACTTCATAAATTTCGAAGGATGGAATTCCAGATTAACATTAGCGAGCACTTGCTCCGTAACCCCAGCCTTGCGAAGAAGCTCTGGATCCATTTCGGAAACAGGAATCAGCTTTTCGTTTAACTTACCCTTACCAATCATCGTCGCGGCGCCATCAAGCTTCTGGAGATACTCAGGGCCGCGCAGATAGTCCTCAAAGCCATCAAGGATAAACTCAGCAGCCTGATAATCCATATCGCGCAAGTTCTGACGTACCCCTCGCTGAATACGAAGGACAAACATTTTCTCATCAGCACAATCATCGAGTGAAATCATGGCAAAGAAGTTGCGGAAGTACTGGTAGCAGTCAACCGAAGCGCGGAAACGCCCCTCAAAGCTTGCATGCCACACGCAAATGCAATTCATGGTCATGTAGACAGGCTTATTGCGCATGCCAAACTCAACGTCGTCGCAGCGGATAAAGAAAGGCATGGGAAGGCCGTTCTTTTCGATAGCCTTCACCGGAATGCAGCTATACCACCAAGCCCCATAGGCCTGATCAACTTCAACGTTCGTGCGTTCATTTTCGAGGATGTCGGACAGCTTGCCAACATTCAAGTCCTCTTTTACGCGACGATAGGCACCAGTGGTCGCCACATACGAGACATCCTCGAACTGACGAGTAGGGTCCTCCATTGAGAGCATGGCGCCGTTAATAAAGGCATCCTTATACTTGCCTTTAGCAAGAGAGAGGAGATTGAACGTGCGGATCAAACTCTCGGGCATAATAGAGACATCGTCATCCATCAAAATGATGTGAGTGTACTGATCAGGAGTTTCAGTAGCCGCCATCATTCCACGTGCGAATCCTCCCGAACCGCCCGTATTGGGATTCGGGAGCACGGTGACTAGCTCATCGGAAAGTGATGCAGAATCGAGCGTCTGTCCATTGTCGACGACAAACATGTGGAAGTGGTCGCGAATCGGACCGTCCTCTTTGGAGATGCCCGCTTTAACGAGTTCAATATTCGGAAGAATGTACTGCTCATTCTTAAATGTAGTAGTAGAAAGAGCAAGATTGATCTGGTTAATTGAGTCCTCAGGAACA
The DNA here is from genome assembly GCA_902497065.1 of uncultured Collinsella sp. GTDB lineage: Bacteria > Actinomycetota > Coriobacteriia > Coriobacteriales > Coriobacteriaceae > Collinsella. The sequence goes on from CABVDH010000003.1 coordinate 147,620, forward strand.
TCAGTCAGATAAGAGGCGTTCAAGAGGTCTACGGAATAGCCCTCATCACTCTCAATCCTAAAACCGATCAAGTCGTAGCCGGTTGTATCGATATCAATATCGAGAACGCAAGGATCAATTTCATTGCCATCAAAAGGATTCGATTTAAGCTCGACAGGATTCAGCTCGCTAGATCTCACTCCATGAACGACAACCCGGCCCCTGCCAAATAAAGCCATATGCAAGACAACGCCGCCAACAGACGCATACTGATGCCATTTGCCAGCAGATAGGCCATTCACATACGTCAGAAAGTCAACGTGTCCATTGACATGAAGTGAATGTATATCGTCATCATACGAAGCACCACCGGAGAGCACGCGATAGTAGAGTTCGGGAAAATCCTTTGCATGCTTTTCAACTTTAAGTACAACATTCGCAAGTTTAAACTGCATTTTAAATACCTTAATCAAAGCCGTTGTAACTACTAATTACATTCGTCGACAAACTTTGCCATCGCGGAGCGAACATCGGGATCAGACAAAACATCCTTTGCAAAATGATCATGCCCACAGATGTCCATTGGCATGTAAGGCCATCCAGGATAGCAATCATCAGCGACCTTTTCCGCTTTCGCGGGAACCAAAAAAGAGAAGCTGTCAAACGGATGCTTTCTTACGGGAAGGATATCGTTGCGGTCCCAAATTATTTTACGTTTAGGGGCATCAAAAACGTTATCAATCGCGTATGCAAAATCACCACGAGACTCATCGGTTAACAAACCTAGATCATGAGCCTTTTCATTAAACGAATCGAATACGCTCTGGACAAGATCAATCTCCGCAGAAGAAACAACTGTTCTCTGAGCTTCCAAGTCAACATCTCCGCACTGCACGCTAAGCCCACTGTGTGGATGAACCATCCAAGGATTATCTTTCCAAAAACTAAACTCACGTTCATTTTTGTCAAAGAAATCCATAAGCTCAATTCTGAGTTGCCTAAGTTGATCGTTCGCGCGCTTGGAATTCTCGGCCGCCCGGTCGTAAATCGAAATGTCCACAAAACAAGGTATAAGCGAATTAGTTGAACAAAAGCGAACTTGACGACACTTTACAAACCAGTCATATACGAGGGTGATTTGATATTCAGGGTCGTCTATTAAAGCGGCAGTGAGCTTATCCACATCGGACCTAAGCATGCAGATATCAATATCGTCGTCCCAAGGAATAAAACCCGATCGAGACAAGGTGCCAACAAGAGAACCATAAGAAAGCCAGTATTGAATATTATTGGCAACACAAATCGCGTCTAGCTTACTCATCAAGGCCGCGTTTGCCTGCTGCATCAATCGAATATCACCCTCGGCGTCGGGTAATGCATCAAAGATTTTGCAACGGAGCTCAAAAGGGGTGAGATCGGGGTACGCACGTCGCGCTAACAATTCAAAGCGAAGCCTCATTTGTTCTGACAGACTTTGTTGGCGTTGCTTGAGCAATTCAATTTCTGGAAATAGCCGAGTATCGAATTTGTAATTGATATTCATATTGATACCGTTATCGGCCTGCTCAATACGGGCGAAAACCTCGTCAAAACGACGGTCCATATCCTCATGCATAGCATGCAACGATCGGGATGAGCCAGGGAGGATCTTTTAATAGTAGAAAGCAAGGACATGGCTTAACCTTCGCAACGACAAACAATGAACGAAGCACAATTACTCATATGATACAAAAGAATGAGTGGGTCCCACCTTGAAACCCACTCACATGAAGACTACTCCGACGCCTCTTTCAAATACTGTTTCCAGAAATCGATCGAAGTAAAGACATCTCTATACGAAGCGTATTCGGTATAAATCTTATCTTTGTTACGCTTGAATTCCTTCTCGGCTTTACGAAAACGACTCCAAACCTCTTTGAATCGCTTCTTATCCATATGTCTAATGGCACCCTTTTTATTAGGCATATCTACCACAATAAGCGTGTCAACATCCCTGATTTTACCTGCGGGATAAACCCATCCCGCAGCATCAATAACAGCAACCCTACCGTTACGTTTAACGGAGTCGTTAACAAAACGGTGGCCATTAATGGTCAGATAATCCTTAAATGCCTGCAGCCTAGACCTGTCGCCCCCAAGGCTCAAATTGCCAAAAGTCAGTTGCGTCAAGTCGACACCCAATTCTTGTGCCTGAGGGATGAGCTGCTCGATGGGAATCAATTGTTCCCTTTCACGATTTGCCGCCATAAAACGGGATTCAGCGACAGGATGAGAAATCCACTCCGGACCTCTCAAAAAATCTTCAAGACCTTTTACGGCAAGAGCAGCTTCATCGTAATTAAATTTCTTCAAGTCGAGCTCAACTTCACGACGAATCTCATAAAGAAAATCAGAGAGAGGCGCAGCGCCAGTTGTCGCCTGACTGATTAGCGTATTTCGGCTTACCTGATAACGCTCCACGGCAGCACTATACTTAAACTTAAAGGAATTATGCCAAACGCAAATACCATTCATGGACATGAACTTGGGTTTGCAACGAAGCGCATACTCAGCATCATCAGAACGAACAAATAAGGGCAAGGGCAACCCCTCACGTTCAATCGTTGCGGTAGGTATAACGCAATACCACCAGCCAGCATACTGTTGGGCAGTGTCCTCATAAAGGCCAGTTGGGGCCTTATATATCTCGGTCTCAACGACATCATGAAGTGAGGTCATATAGCCTGCAGGCTTAAGGGGAGAAAAAGTTCCCTTAGCAGTAAAGAACCCTAAATCCTCGGTACGCAAATTGGGCTCTTCCAAGCTCATCATAGCACCCGATAAAAAGGCCTCAGCATATTCTTCTTTGAGAAGAGAGAGCAGGTTGAAAGTGCGGATAAAACTCTCGGGAAGAACCTCGACATCATCGTCCATCAGGAGAACATGAGTCGCTTTAGGATTCTGCTCAAGTGACTCAATCATCCCCCGAGCAAAACCACCAGACCCGCCGACATTAGGATTTGGATGAACAGTAACACGCGATGAATCCAGGTTTGCACTATTCAGCGAACGGCCATTATCAATAATGTGTACGTGGAAATGATCAGCAATCTCTTCATCAGAATCAATAATGTTCTTTTGTAAAAGAGATACGTTACGGACAATATAGTCTTCTTTTTTAAACGTAGTAGTTGCAAGCGCTAGCTCAACTGGATGAATATCCAGTTCTTCACAATCGCAATAATAATACGCATTCCGAATATTAACAGGGCCTTCAGTACTGATATTAAAAGCGTGCAGAATCTCTCCCTCACAAAGGGAGAGTTCGATTTCAGCCGTACTCCATTCATCGGATCGTTGCAAACTAACCGCAGAGCCATCAATTGTAGAAGGAATCCAAGAATAATTATTTGCATACGTCTGCTGAAGCGTTAAGGCGGAGCCGCAATACTCGATATGAAGATAAAACGCCTTTGCAGTAGTGTATTTTCGCCACTTATAAATGGATAGCGCATTAAAATATGTTGTGAAATCAACATTGGTCGATTTCATGATTTCAATAGCGTCATTCGAAGTTGGAATAACAAGACCCTCCGTTGCCCTATAGCAAAGCAATGGATACTGCAACATCGCATCAGATCCGTTAAAAATCAAATTTGCAAGTTTAAAATGCATTGAAAACCATCCAAAAAATTCCTGGTGCAACTTGGCAAAATGGCATAAATGCCCATGGCATTGTTTGCATTCTCACTGATTTTAAGAATGCAAACAATGTACTAAAGGCATCTAATCAAAATGAAGTTTTAGCTCTTCCTCCCAGTCGGGCATATGGAACCCAACCGACTCGAGCCTGGAAAGGTCGAGCGCGGAGTGGGTCGGGCGCGGGGCGATGGGGCCCGCGGCGCTCGCGTAGTAGTCGGCGGTCGATACCGGCACGACCCTGTCGCCGTTGCCGTTGGCGACCTCGAAGACGGCGCGGGCGATGTCCGCCCAGCTCTTCACGGCGCCGGAGCCGGTGCAGTCGTAGGTGCCGTAGGGGGCGTGCGTCCCCAGCACGTGGAAGATGGCCTCCGCCATGTCGCGCGTGAAGGTCAGGCGGCCCAGCTGGTCGTCCACGACGGTGACCTGCTCCAACTTGTCCTCCGGGTCGGCTACGCGGTCGGACAGCCCCTTCATGGTCTTCACGAAGTTGTGGCCCTCGCCGATGACCCAGCTGGAGCGCATGATGTAGTGGCGCGGGCAGCCGGCCACGGCGATGTCGCCGGCGGCCTTGGTCTGGCCGTAGACGGACAGCGGGGAGAACGGCTCGTCCTCCGTGTGGACCTCGGCGGTGCCGTCGAAGACGTAGTCGGAGGACACGTGGACGAGCGTGATCCCGTGCCCGGCGCAGGTGCGGGCGAGCAAGGCCGGCCCGGTCGCGTTGGCCTTCCAGGCGATGGCGCGGCCCTCGGGGGTCTCGGCTTTATCCACGGCGGTGTAGGCGCCGCAGTTGATCACGGTGCCGTAGAGCGACCAGTCGTACTTGGAGTAGGCCGCCGGGTCGGACATGTCGAAGGTGTCGATGTCGCAGAAGTCGAAGTCCTTGGCCACGCCGCGCTCCTCGGCGAGCGCGCGCACCGCGCGGCCCAGCTGGCCGTTGCAGCCGGTGACGAGCGTCCTCTTGGGCGCCATGGGGACGACGTCCCTCAGCATCGGGTGGTTGAGGTCGGCCTCGGAGACGGTGGCCTCCTCCAGCGGGATGGGCCACTCGATGGCGAGCTCGGGGTCGGCGAGGTTCACGAAGGTGTAGGTCCTCTTGAGCTCCAGCGACCAGTGGGCGTCCACCAGGTAGGTGTAGGCGGTGCCGTCCTCCAGGGCCTGGAAGGAGTTGCCCACGCCGCGCGGGACGTAGATGGCCTTGGACGGGTCGAGCGTGCAGGTGAACACCTTGCCGAAGGTCTCGCTGCCCTCGCGCAGGTCCACCCAGGCGCCGAAGACCGAGCCGCGGGCCACCGAGATGAACTTATCCCAGGGCTCCGCGTGGATGCCGCGGGTGACGCCCCTCTTCTCGTTGTAGGAGACGTTGTTCTGGACGACGCGGAGGTCCGGGATGCCCAGGGCGGTCATCTTGGCGCGCTGCCAGTTCTCCTTGAACCAGCCGCGCGAGTCGCCGTGGACGGCGAGGTCGACGACCTTGAGGCCCTCGATGCCGGTCTCGGCGACGGAGAGGTCCTTCTCGAATGCGATGTCTGCCATGTGGGAAAAGCTCCTATCGAAGAGGTTGGGAAACCGGGGTCGCCCCGCGGTGCGGTTCACCGGGATGCGGTCTTACTGGCCCTGCGCGCGGTAGCGCGCCTCGGTGGCCTCCTTGGCCGGGCGCCACCAGGACTCGTTGGCGACGTACCAGTCGATCGTCTGCTTGAGCCCCTCGGCGAAGTCGGTGTGGGCCGGCCTCCAGCCGAGCTCGCGCTGGAGCTTGGACGAGTCGATGGCGTAGCGGCGGTCGTGGCCGGGGCGGTCGGCGACCCAGTCGAAGTCCTCGGGGTCGCGCCCCATCGCCTCCAGGATCATGCGCAGGACCGTGATGTTGTTCTTCTCGCCGTCGGCTCCGATGAGGTAGGTCTCCCCCATGCGGCCCTTGGTGAGGATGTCCCAGACGGCCGAGGAGTGGTCCTCGGTGTGGATCCAGTCGCGGACGTTCTCGCCGCGACCGTAGAGCTTGGGGCGCACGCCGTCGACGATGTTCGTGATCTGGCGCGGGATGAACTTCTCCACGTGCTGGTAGGGGCCGTAGTTGTTGGAGCAGTTGGAGATCGTGGTGCGCAGGCCGTAGGTGCGGGTCCAGGCGCGGACCAGCATGTCGGAGGACGCCTTGGTGCTCGAGTACGGGCTGCTCGGGTGGTACGGCGTCTCCTCGGTGAACTTCGCCGGGTCGTCGAGCGCCAGGTCGCCGTAGACCTCGTCGGTGGAGACGTGGTGGTAGCGGATGCCGTATTTGCGGACGGCCTCCAGCAGGCGGAAGGTGCCCTCCACGTTGGTGCGCAGGAAGGGCTCCGGGTCGGCGATGGAGTTGTCGTTGTGGCTCTCGGCCGCGTAGTGCACGATCGCGTCGTGGCCCGGGACGATGCGGTCCAGCAGCCCGGCGTCGCAGATGTCGCCCACGACGAGCTCCACGCGGTCGGAGGGCAGCCCCGCGATGTTCTCGGGGTTGCCGGCGTAGGTAAGCTTGTCCAGGACGGTCACGTGCACGCCGGGGTGGTTGTTGACCACGTAGTGCACGAAGTTGCTGCCGATGAAGCCGCAGCCGCCCGTGACGATGATGTTCCTGGGCTCGAAGAGCTCTTCAGACATATTTGTATCTCCCATTGGATCGGATTAGTACTCGCGCGGGCTGTTGACGATCTCGCCGGCGGCGACCTTCTTCAGGTGCCGGCCGTAGACCGACTTGCCGTAGGCCTTCGCGGCCCCCTCCAGCTCGGCGGTCGTGATCCAGCCGTTCTCCCAGGCGATCTCCTCGGGGACCGAGACCGGCAGGTCCTGGGAGTGCTCCACGGCGCGGACGAACTCCGCGGCCTCGTGCAGGCTCTCCATGGTGCCGGTGTCCAGCCACGCGTAGCCGCGGCCGAGGGTGACCACGGACAGCGTCCCCTCCTCCAGGTACATCCGGTTGAGGTCGGTGATCTCCAGCTCGCCTCGGGCGGAGGGCTCCACCCCATGGGCCTTGGCGGCCACGTCGCCCGGGTAGAAGTAGAGTCCGGTGACGGCGTAGGAGCTCTTGGGGCGCTCGGGCTTCTCCTCGATGGAGACGGCCCTGCCCTCCCCGTCGAACTCCACGACGCCGAAGCGCTCGGGGTCGTCCACGTGGTAGCCGAAGACCGTGGCGCGGCCCGACTCGGCGTTCTGCACGGCGCGCGTCAGGTGGCGCGACAGGCCGTTGCCGTAGAAGATGTTGTCGCCCAGCACCAGCGCGCACGGCTCGCCGGCGATGAACTCCTCGCCGATGGTGAAGGCCTGCGCCAGGCCGTCCGGACTCGGCTGCTCTGCGTAGGAGAGGTTCACGCCGTAGCGCGAGCCGTCCCCGAGCAGGCGCTCGAAGTTGGGCAGGTCGGTCGGCGTGGAGATGACCAGGATGTCCCGGATGCCCGCCAGCATGAGGGTGGACAGCGGGTAGTAGATCATGGGCTTGTCGTAGACCGGCAGCAGCTGCTTGGAGGTCACGAGCGTGAGCGGGTACAGGCGCGTGCCGGACCCGCCGGCGAGGATGATGCCTTTCATTCAATCACTTCCAAAGTCAGTGAACGGAAAAATAAATCCGTTTAGCAATGTTCCTGATTGAGAGCGACAATTTACGAGCGGTTAAATCAACCGACGATATATTGATACCATCGAGTGAACAGATTGCTCGCACAAAATCAAACTCATCGCGTTTCAATTGCTCTTTTTTTTCCTTAAAAAGTGAGTTCGTAGTAGATTCGTTGCACACTCTAAAATAGGAATAAATTGAGTCTAGATAGCAGACATCACTATTAAGTGATAGACGAATCCAATACTCCCAATCAGGGGAGTAACACAAAGAATCATTAAAGGGTCCAACCTTTTGCCAGCAATCTCTACGAAACATGACATTAGAAGGCTCTCCATAGATATTATGAGTTCGAAATGTCTTGCGGGCAAAATCAGAGCCTTTTAAAACCATATCCCGCTTAAAAGGTCTCCTCTTCATTGTAATGGCACCATTCGAGTCAATAACACATGAAGCGCTGAAGCAGAGGGAGCACTTTGGATTAGCATCCAGTGCTGCAACCTCAGACTCAAGAGCCCCGGGTAACAAAATATCATCCTGAAAGAGGAAATGAATATACTCGCCAGAAGATTTCTCAATGGCATTATTCCAGTTTCCAACAAGACCGAGATTACTGGCGTTTCTAAATACCTTAATTCGAGAATCCGTAAGCTTGGAAACAATCTCAAATGTTCCATCAGTTGACTGATCATCGAAAATTAATAATTCGAAATCGCGGAAAGACTGGCTTAACACCGAATCAATTGCCTTCAAAATGTACTTAACACCATTAAAACAAGGCATCAACACACTAACTTTAGGCATCCTTGTCCTCCTTATCGGACAAAAATTCCTCAATAAAATAGCGAGGACGATGCTTCGTCTCCATATAAGTCTTTCCAACGTACTCGCCGATGACACCCAAAGCCAAAAGTTGAAGTCCGCCAAGACACCAAATTGACATAATAATGCTTGTCCAGCCAACTTGTACATCGCCAATAAAATGACCAATTAAAAGATATACAAGTGCAAATAAACTAAAAATAGAAATGATTAAACCGGTGAGAGTAATTATCCTAATCGGTTTAGTACTAAAAGACGTTATACCTTCAAAAGCAAATGACAGCATTTTACCGAGCGTGTATTTAGATTCGCCGGCAAACCGTTTCCCTCGCGAATAATACACGCAGCAAGATTTGAAACCAACTAAAGGAACCAAACCACGAAGAAATAGATTAACCTCACGGAATTGAGACAATGCAAGAACAGCACGCTTGGACATCAATCTATAGTCAGCATGGTTATAAACAGCATCGACACCCAACGAAGACTGTAAGCGATAAAAAGACTGTGCGGTAAAACGTTTTAGAAAGGAATCGCTAGAACGATCATTTCGTACACCATATACAACTTCATAGCCTTCGCGAGCTCTTGAAACCATTTCATCAAGCGCATTGATATCATCTTGTAAATCAGCGTCCATCGATGCTATTAAATCAGCAAACTCCGCTGCCTTGTGTAACCCAGAAAGTAAAGCCTTCTGATGGCCACAATTCCTAGAGAGCTTAAGTCCACAGAATAAGGAATTAGACTGATGAAGACTTTCGATGATCTCCCAAGTCTTATCGGATGACCCATCGTCAACTAACAAAACCTTACTGTTCGCATTAATCTGAGACAATTTTACTAAAGTGGAAAACTTCTCAAAAAGCCTTTTAGAGGTTTCCCGCAAAACGCTCTCCTCGTTATAACAAGGAACCACGAGATAGAGAATCGGCAATATGTCCATCTTTGTCATGCAAGCACCTATCACTTAAATGCCCAATACTTACTTAAAATATAATTAAGAGGATAAGTTACAAACAAGTTAAGCAGTGGACCAAGAATAGAAGAAATTCCAAGCACACTAACCCAAAAGTACAAAAGGATGTTGTTGATAATCAATCCAGTAAAAGCACTCGAAGCAAGTAGCTTGGAAAAACTTGAAATAAGTGAACTCAAATCAGATCTCTCATTATCAAAAACATATTTATTGTTCCAATAGAAGGAATTGATGACACCAGCAAAATATGAAACTATATTGGCGACAATATAGTTCACTCCAATAAAAAGGAGTGCCGCGTAGACTAAGTAAGAAACGATTGTATTTGAAAGTCCAACAATCGAAAACTTCAGAAATTGAATCACCGAATCTCGTTTCATTAAAGACCCTTTTCCTACTGTTATCTATAAAGGACATAAACAAAACAAGAGGTTCCATCATCGATTTGAGTATATCCAGGCAGTTTTTTAAAACCACTATATCCTAGTTCATCTTTCAGTTGAGAAAGAACCTCTTCTTCGCAGTCGTGATTATTCATGTAAACAACCAGATCATCAGAATCAATATAATTTCTATCGCAAAAACTGCTAATAGCTTTCTGATCAGGAATCAGCGCATGAATGCGAGACAATTTGGCAACTTCTAGTAGCTTCGCAGTGAGCTGATAGTAATCATAAGAGACAAAGAGTCCCGTTGAACCCGCGTACTTCTCTACTGCGGCTTCATTGTCAGCAGATTTCGGATATAAATACAAAGCATTGGAAGAAAAGAAAACAGAATCTGCAGCAATAATTGCGCAAACAAATACAACAGAAACTAAAATAGTGCCCCGAAAATTGAAATCAGTATTATTTCTATAGCGAATTTGCAAATATCTAAATAGATACAAGAACATTCCAAATCCAAATAACAGTAATCCTGGATATGCCAAGCATATGTATCTTGACGAAGTAAAAGGAGATACATAGCAAGCTGTGACGTAAAAAACAAGGGATGAATTAAATAATAAAACTATATAAATCGACTCAGGATGCTCACGATTAATTTTTTTATTCCATAGCAAGTAGAAACAAAGGGCAATTGACAAACAGAAGCAGGCAATCAAAAGAAGCCTTGATCCGAAGAACAAATCAACGGACGACGACCCTAGAAATTGCCAAATTCGTCTAAGCAATACCATTACCCCTGATTGCGATGAGGCCGATTCGACATAGTGATTCCCAAACATGTTGCTTAATGCTGGAGGAAATATGATAAATGACAGACAAACCGATAAGACAATCGTGACTCCATATTTAAAGGAGAACCTCCACCCTTTTCTTGCCCAAAAATAAATAGTAAAAAAACAGGAAACAAAAAAGAGATAAATATAGAAATAGAAATGAGTTAAAAACCCCAATAAAGAAATAACAAATAGGCGGAAATAAACCGATCGATTGGCGAAGGAAGCATTAAACATATCGAATAACGCATCAAGAAATGCTAGGGCAAGTGTCACCAATAACAGATACATTCGAATGTAGGTCACTAGATTTAACGCTATGGGACAGAAAGCCCAAAGAGCCATTAAAATTAGGGCGACTGGCTTACTCTGAAACACTTTGTAAGAAAGCTTAAATAAAAATACTAAGCTGAGTGAATAGAAACATAGATTAGGAACCAAGCCAAACCATTTGCTAAATTCATTCGGAAACAGTGAGCAAACGGTATGAATAATGAAAAAATAGAGAGGAGGATGTGCGTCATTACTCAGATTATATAAAACCGAATCAAACCGAAACACATGCCCTGTATCAACTGTCAAATAAGACTGAATGAACGTAGGATCCATCCAGTTGGCATCCATATTGTTTTCCCAAAAAATATGTGGAAAATAAAAACTATTCGAGAGACCGAAAGTCCACAGCTCGTCAACATGAAACCCTGTTTTCAAATTGCAATAATAAATTGCGACTAATAGCGCAGCCACAAACATTACAGCAAATAAAACGCCATAAAACTTGCATCGTTTTGCACATGAATTCATAAACGAGTCCCTATAATTAATTAGTAGCTAAACTAAAGGAGTTTACGAAAAATCATAAACTCCTTCAAGATTAAACTAATACAGTTGGACTAAACCACTGAATTACTGCAATAGCGGATAGATGATAGACTTGCATCACTTACTATTTATCAACCAACTTAACCTCAATCGCTTCCATATGTAGGGCCTCTCCAGTTGTACCTGCGCACTCGCCCGATTTAACCCAATCGAGCCAACCCTTACCCTGCACATGCGCCCTATAGACAACGTCATAATGCTTGGCGAGATCACCCGTAAGCTTAATTTCTACAGCTTCAATAGAAAGAGACTTGCCCGTGGTGCCGGCCAGCTTGCCGTTCTTGACCCACTTTTGCCAGCCGATATTCTGAACATGAGCTCGATATTCGATGTTACCGGAATACCCGAGTTCGGGCTTGCTAATAGCCAACGCCTCAACAGCAAGATTTCGACCAGTTGTGCCCGCCGTCATGCCCTCATAAACAGGTTCCTGCCAACCAAGATTTGAAACATGAGCCTTTATTGAAAAAGTTTTCTGAATAGAGGGCTGACTCGTATCCCCTGGTGCAGGCGAACCCTTTTCAACCAAAACGACCTGGTATGCCTCGAGCCTCAAGCCAAACCCAGTCGTTCCGGCAACTTGATCATTGCAGGCCCAGCCAAGCCAGCCCTTGTCCTGAACATGAGCGCGATAGTAAACGTCATAACGATTGGCCATCTCACCAGTAAGTCGAATTTGGATAGCCTGGACAGACTTGCTCTGACCAGTAGTACCGGAGACTTCTCCCTCTTTCACATAGTCTTGCCAACCGTAATCGGAAACATGCGTCCTGTACTCCAAGCTGCCATCGTAGGGAGCATTCTGCAGATTGAGAGTTATAGCCTCGACAGCTTTGGACTGACCAACGGTGCCAGAAACATTTCCGCCCTTGGAAGCCGACTGCCAACCGTCATTCGAAACATGCGAAGTTGCCAAAACATCAAGCGAGCCTCGTGACACCTTGACGACGTCGTAGCCCGACTCGTCCTTCTTGAAATAAGTCAGAGCGCCGCTATTGTGCGAATAAATAGCAAAGTCGTAATTTGCCGAAGCAAGGATGGAATCCGAAAATTCTACGAGATAGCAAGAGTCACCCTGCTTGCAAAGGGATCTGATTGCAGCATCCGTGTCTTCGGTAACCGGAGAAGCAAACCAATCCATAATCGAATAATCGATAACGGCACCCGGCTTCAAGGCCTCGGCCTTCGTTGAATTCCAAAGTCCACCAGCAGCATCGGCGCTGGCCGAGTTATACGTACTAGACCCATATCCAGACAGACCGATCTCCGGATTAAAGAAGAGAATCAGCTCTGCAGCAACGGAAGAATCGACATCGGTAATGCCCAGACGGTCAAGCTGCTCCTGCTTTTGGGGATACATGCCCGTCGGCGTGTTTGGATGTCCCTTGTAATAATACAAATAGTCATCGCCATAGATAACCTCGGTCAAGTTGGCATAGTCATCGAAATTCTGCTCGTAAGTAACATACGTTCCAAGCAGCATCATTACCTTTTTGCCCTGTTGAGTCGCCGCATCAAAATAGCCATCGTTAAAGTTGTACAGGGCCTTAAACGCTTGGACTGTATCCTCTCCCCTATTCTGCAGGCTCGTAAGCATGCTCGAAACGTTCATCTTCTTAACGTTAGGATCGGATGCGATCTTATTCGCAAAGGCATTATCGTCACCGCTCGTAAACAGATTCGTTCGAGTCATCCACCACTGAGTGCCGGGCTCAATACTCAGCACGGCATACATAGAATCCCAGTGATCGTGATAATCGCTATACGACATTGAGACTTCACCGGTTTCGTATTCCTTATTCTTGGCAGCGTTCCATAAAGCAATCAGCTCCGCTTGCTTAGAATCTGGATCCTTAACATCGAAAGCCTCGTTGGTAAAAACATACGTGGCAGATCCATCCGACAACAGCCGAATGGAGTATTGGCCAGTGGGAATCTTATTGGCGTAAATCATCCTATGAATCAACGAACAGGTGATGTCATTGATATACAGATTGAACTTTGCCTTGGGGTTGATTTTATAGAGAGCAGCGACATAATCCGCGAACGCCTGATAGCTCGAACTAGAAGCATTTTCCTCATGAGTCAGATACGGAAGACCATACATCCCGGATGGAAGCGAGTTCCAGTTATAGGCACCTGGACGATCGAGCATTACGATCGACGGAATGGTCGTTCCAGCAGAAGAGGTGCTGATATCCCAGAAAGATAGCGAATAGAGAACAACGGGGAAAGAAGCACTCAAAGGGGCAAGGTTGTACTCGCTCGCAGAAATGCCAATTGACTGATGGTCCTCATGAACGATGTTTCCGTTCTTCAAATACTGCAACGTAACGTCAAACGGACCATAATCGCTAAAGTCAATTTCACTGGAGCTAGAGCCCAGGTCTCCGAATGCAATCGTGCTGGAAACAGATCGGGTAACCTTCCCTCCATACGACATGAAGCCAGACACCTTTACCGAATCGGCAATACCGAGTCGTTTTATATCCTCGACCTGCGGAATATTCAGGGTTACTTTAGTCGTCTCCCCAACCTGAGAAAGAGAGCAATTAAAGACATACGGGACATAGGCTCCAGCAGTATCGCCGGGCGCCGCTTCGCCCTTCTTTACAATGACGATCTGTATTGCTTCAACGGCATAAGACCAACCGGTGGTTCCCGCAGTCGACCCATTTGAGGCCCATCCAAGCCAACCGAAATTAGAAGCATGAACGCGATAATACAGGTCATAAGAAGTTGCTCTTTCACCCGTCAGCTTGAGCTCGACGGCTTCAATCTGAAGGCCCTTTCCCGTTGTGCCGGAGACGGCTCCATTAGAAACCCAATCCTGCCAGCCTTCATTTTGAACATGAGAGCGGTATTCGATACCAAGGTCTTCTGAATTAGGGAGAGTAACCCTGAGCGCCTCAAGCCTACGAGACTGGCCCGTTGTACCAGAGGTCGAACCATTCGATGTAAACGTCGACTCCCAGCCAATGCCTGAAATGTGAGATTTATAGCTGACGTCCGGGGCCGCTTCTTTGGGCTCCACGGCAACATCAATCGAAGGCGCCGTTTCATCGGCTGCAGCAGCAGTTTGATCCGAGGAGTCGGATTGTGTCTCTGGAACGGATTCATATTCGTTGGCACCAATATTTTGATCCGCCCAACAAGCCAAAGGGCTCAAAAGCAGCATCGACATGAAGCAGGAAATCAGAACAACAAATGTTCTAAATTGCCTTTTCAAGAGAATCGCCTCCTAGATAGACAGTCGTCAATAACCATACTATCGGGAGTAGGCTTCATTATTGCTACAAATTAGGTGAACGAAGAAAAAGGAGCCTCATCCAAAGGTAAGGGCCCTTTCCCGTTGCCAAGACTACGACAACAGGAAAGGGCCCTCTAACAAGCTCTCGCCGTTTACGGAATAGCTAGTAAATTACCACCTTGGTAGCAAGGGGCACGTTATCCCAAATCCATTTAGCGCGATCGATGGGCAAACGCACGCAGCCTTGTGAAATATGCATTCCTATTCGGCTGTCCATGGGGTTAATAGTTCCCTGGTAGTACGGTATCGAATGGAACAGATAGTCCCCGTAAAACTGCGTGTAGTAGTAACAGGTATAGCCATGCCCAAACGAGTAACCCTTGCCGGTGACGGAATACTCGCCTGTAGGCGTCGGAGTACTAGGAGCGCCCGTAGAGCAGGTCCAGTACTGGGCGTAGCTCCACGAACCGCGCTGTCCGCGAAGAACTCCCAGGCGGCATGTTTGCCTGTCAACTGCAATTAGCCAGCTTGTATTGCTCGAATATCTATTAGCCAGATTAAGCATGGCCATCATGTCGGCAGGCAACAAGGGCTGATCGGTAAACGGGCGTCCGGTAGCACCGGGAGCACCAGCGCCCTTGGGAACAATCTTCACTTGAACAGACTCGACTCTGCAACCTATCCTCGACGTGCCCGCAGGCTGCCCATTTGAGGTCCAGTCGAGCCACCCAAAGTCTTGGCAATACGCTCGATACCAAACATCAAAGTAGTTCGATAAGTCACCGGTCAGCCTAATCTTAATAGCCTCGATACGCTTTGCGCGGCCTACTGTTCCAGCGATATCCCCGTTGGAAGCCCAGCTTTGCCAACCAACATCCTGCACATGGGCGGAGTACTCTATACCGCCCGATACGCTACTGGAGATATTTAGCTTCAGAGCCTCAATCGCAAGTGACCTGCCAGTCGTACCCGCAACACCGCCGTTGCCAACGGGATTCATCCAACCAAGCGTGGCAACATGCGCCTGGAGCGTTAGGGCTGGTACCGAGATAAATGCGGGCACAGACGACGCACCAGGATCCCCGCCCTTCGCCACAAGCTTAATTTGGACAGCTTCTATCTGTATATTAAGCCCGGTAGTTCCAGCGGAATCGCCGTTTTTTGCCCAACCCAACCAACCATAGCCCGCCGAATGAACTCGATAGTAAATGTCATACTGATTCGCGAGGGAACCATTTAAGCGCAGCTCAAGAGCCTGAATGGCCAATCCTTGTCCAACGGTCCCAACATAACCGGCAGATTGCCATTCCTGCCAACCAATATTGGCAACATGTGCTCTTGCCTCAATTTGAGAATCGTCATCCACACCGGACAACGACACATTCAAAGCTTGAAGAGAAAGCGATTGTCCCGTTGTGCCGGCATCCTGCCCATCTAAAACAGATGGAGACCAGCCACGGTTAGCGGAATGGGCCTGGTAAACAACATGAGCGCAATCGGCGGAAGTATCAGAAGCAAATGCTCCGTCCGTCACTCCGGGCGCGCCGCTGCCTTTACTGATAATCCTTACTTCGACAGCCTTAAGGAATGAACCCGATATCGTTGCCCCCGCATCCGAGCCATTACACGCCCAACCAAGCCATCCTTTTTTTGAGTCAAAACAGCGATACCAAACGTCATAGGCTTTAGACAAATCTCCAGTAAGGGCCAATCTCACCGCCTTTAAAACAAGCCCATCGTTTTTTGAGTTAAGCGCAGCACCGTCAGAAACAGCACCGCTCCATCCGCCAAATTCAAAGAAGCCGGAATAATCAATTGAGCCTAAAATCTCTTGATTATCAAACGAAATAGAGAGCGAGGTTAAAGGTTCAGAGCCGTTCTCGGAGCCCAATAAGATTGATTTGCCTTGTTCAGAGCCCAGGCTTTTACCGTTGAGACCGAGCGAGCTCCCGTTTAGAACATCCGTAGCTCCAATGAAATGGTTCAACGTATCGCCGGGAGCAGGGCCGCTTTTCTCGACCAATAAAATCTGAACACCCTGAATGGCGGCACCCTTCCCCACCGAGCCCGCAGGAGACCCGTTAGACGTCCAGCCCAGCCATCCGCCCAATTTGGAAGCATACACACGGTACCAAATGTCATATGCAGCAGATAGCTCGCCGTTCAGCTTAAACTGAACGGCCTCAATGGATCGAGATTGCCCCGTCGTGCCAATGACGCCTGAAGACCAGTCTTGCCAACCAATGCCAGAGACGTGCGCGCGAGAGGAAATAGAGCCTCTGTGACCATACCAATTAACACCAAGCTACAGTGCCTCGATTGCATTTCTTGAGTCAATGACCCCCGATGTTTTTCCGTCCGCGACAGCGCCCATCCATCCAACATTGGAGACATGAGATCGATAGGAAACGGTAGGCGGTTCCTGAGAATGATCCCTAAAGGCATCGCCTCGCGCTGGCGCATCTTGAGCATTTTTTGGAAGCACCTTAATCTGAATAGCTTCGATCTGATAAGCATAGCCCTGCGTTCCAGCAGGCTCACCATTTGAGGCCCAGCCAAGCCAACCAACATTTGCAGAATGAACGCGATACCAAATGTCATACGAATCAGAAAGACCGCCCGACAAAGATAGCTTGATCGCCTCGATGGCTCGCGACTGTCCAACTGTTCCAGATGCCTGCCCGTTACCCACCGACTGAGACTCCCAGCCGATCCCGGTAATGTGAGATTGGACCGAAATGCTGTCATTCCCCAGCGGGGTGCCATCCTGTGAAAGCAAATTTATCTTGAGGGCTTCGACGCGCTTAGCACGGCCTGTAGTGCCCGCCGTCATTCCATTTGAAACGGGAGCTTGCCAGCCAATATCCTGTACATGAGTCTGGTATGAAACAGAGCCAAACACAGTGGATACATCATTTTCGGGTTTCGCCGAATCAGTTGCATTGGAGGCAGGCTCGCTACAAACGGATGAGGGAGAATCATTGTCTGACACAGTCGGCTGCTCGACTTCAATCCCCTGCTGATCGTCATTTAAGACAAAGCTCTCGTCTTCCGAGCTGCTGGCAGGACTATCGATATAATCAGTGGATTCCGGTTGCACAGGTAAAGAATCAGCCCAGACGGAAAGGGGCGTCAGAAGACACTGAAGGATCAGTAATGGCATCATTGCCGTTGCTAGCAGTCGTTGCGTCTTTTTCATTCGACTCCCCCATCAATCGACCATCTTTAGCATCATTATTTATCGTTTCGGCAATTGCTTAAATACCGAAAACGCGAATGGCACTTAAATAGAAACGAACGGACCGTTACAAAACGACCCGTTCGTTTTAATCAGAATATTTGCTAGAACCTGTGTGAAAACACGAATTTCGACCTGCTATGCAAGCGGCACGTTGTCATACCAGCCCCATTTTGGCTTGTATGAGGTGGAATAATAATCCAACCAGTACGCCATATCGAGCGTCCTGATCCGACCGACATTATCCA
The DNA here is from genome assembly GCA_902497065.1 of uncultured Collinsella sp. Taxonomy (GTDB): domain Bacteria; phylum Actinomycetota; class Coriobacteriia; order Coriobacteriales; family Coriobacteriaceae; genus Collinsella. The sequence goes on from CABVDH010000003.1 coordinate 165,501, forward strand.
TAACCTGGTTATTACCGATGTAGAGACATACGTGACCGTAAATGCTGCCCATGCGTGTATGCGTATGCGAAGGAACGGCAATGACCATTCCGACTTTCAAATGAGAATAATCGGTGTATTTACAGTAATCCCAGTAGTAATCGCAGGCATCTGTATGGACATTCCTAAATCCGGCACGCTCATAGATATCTGCAATCCACTCGGAGCACAATCCCGGGCCAGGAGACGGCACCTGTCGGGCAAGATCTACAATTTTCTTCTGCATGGGATTTGCAAACGCGGTTGGTTGCCCAAGCAAACACGGCGAAACGGTGCTCCCGGGGGCATTGGCGCCCTTCCTCGTAAGTCGAACTTGGATAGCTTGGACATGCGCCCCATAGCCAGTACTACCGGCAACGGAGCCATTTTTAGTCCAACCAAGCCAGCCGACGTTATCGACATGAACCCTGTACCAAACATCAAAATAGGTTGCCAAGTCACCAGAAAGAGAAATTTTAAAAGCCTCAACCGAATTGGATTCAGCGGTAGACGAAAGCTGCACTCCATTTGACTTACCAGACGTCCAGCCCACATTCGAAAGATGCAGTTGATAATTAATCCCGCCGGCAACAGATGAAGTAGTTTTAGCCGAAAACCCGGTGATGGGAATTCCCTGACCAGTTGTACCGGACACCTCACCGGCCGAGACGGAATTCTGCCAAGCGCCTTTCACCTGAGAGGAATATGTCACCGAAGGTATTTCAAGATGGGAATATCCCGATGTATCAGGATGGGAAGCACCCTTCTTAATGAGCTTAATCTGAACAGCCTCGAGAGAGCACGACATACCGGTGGTGCCGGCCTCCTCGCCGTCCTTGGCCCAGGCCATCCAGCCGATGTTGGAGGCGTGGACGCGGTAGTAGACGTCGTAGTCCTTGGCGAGGGAGCCCGTGAGCCTCAGGCGCACGGCCTCGACGGCGCGGCCCTGGCCGGTGGTGCCGCCCTCGGAGGCCGAGGGGGTGTCCCAGCCCTGCCAGCCGATGCCCGAGACGTGGGCGTCGATCTGGACGGACGAGCCGTCTGAGTAATCGGAGCTGTCGAGGGAGAGCTTGAGGTCCTCGAGGGCGAGGCCGCGGCCGGTGGTGCCGGCGGTCGCCCCGTCGGACACGGCGCCCTGCCAGCCAACGTTGGAGACGTGGGCGCGGTAGGTCAGGGACATGGGCTTCTTCTTGAAGGCGTAGTCGACGTTGGCCCCGTCAGACGAGGGGGCGGCGTCGCCCTTCTTGACGAGCCTGATCTGGACGGCCTCGACGCTCCTGCCGAAGCCGGTGGTGCCGGCCTCCTCGCCGTCCTTGGCCCAGGCCATCCAGCCGATGTTGGAGGCGTGGACGCGGTAGTAGACGTCGTAGTCCTTGGCGAGGGAGCCCGTGAGCCTCAGGCGCACGGCCTCGACGGCGCGGCCCTGGCCGGTGGTGCCGCCCTCGGAGGCCGAGGGGGTGTCCCAGCCCTGCCAGCCGATGCCACTTACATTGGCGTTAATTTGCACAGAGCCATCTTCAACAGGATTCAAGATGCCGACCTTAAGATCCTCCACTGATTTAGACTGCCCCGTTGTGCCAGCTGTAGATCCGTCGCGCTTGCTGCTCATCCAGCCAATATTCGAGACATGTGCCTCATACTGAATATGCATCTTGCTGTCGTCTACGTTCAGAAGAGAACCGTTGAAGCAGTAGTTCATGTCACAGCGTCCGTTAACGCCCGGGACATTACCGCTGCTTGAATACTGCCAGAAACTGTAGCTGCCAGCATAATCGCAACGCCAATTATATTGAGCGACCCAATGGTCATAACCGTTCAACGACGGAGAATTCAGGTAGTTGTTAAGCCAGTTAAGGTTCGCATAGATACCCGACTTAAAGCCAACGGCCTCCATACGGTTGCAAAAAGTCTGCGCAATCTGAGTGAGCTTATCCTTGCTGAAATCCGGATCTTGCAAGATATAGCTATCCTCAAGATCATAATAGACGGGAAGCGACGGATGATGGCCACCGAGCCAAGCAAGTGTCCTGTCGGCCTCTTTATTGGCATCCTCTACAGAACGGGCGTAGGAGTAGTAATACACGCCATAAGGAATGCCGAGGCGTTCACATTCAGCAGCGTTCCTTTCAAAAGAATCGTCAGGTTTTCCGTAAACCGGACCGACCTTGAGAATGGCAAAATCAATCCCCGCGGCCTTAACCTTATTCCAATCAACAGTTCCTTGATGATTGCTGACATCGATGCCGCGAGCGACAACGCCATTGGGCAAAGAATCGTCAGTTAAAGACTGCGCATCGATGTCGCCATTGCCAGAATCGATAAGCACGCCGTTTTCGAAACGCCAAGAGTTCGGTTCCAAAGAGTCTGCTTCGCAGGAATTCATCTCAGCGGAATCATCGGTTGGGGCTTCACCGTTTGACTCGTCAACACCAGATTCTTCGACGCCAATTCCAGGCTGTTCGCCGGAATCCGAATCTGTTTCCCCATCAGGACGAGCAGCATTTGCATCGTCACCATACCATTCGGTCACACCCCGAGAACCCGAGGCATCGTCCTGCACCCCCTGAGAACTTACACCTTGAGATTCGTGCTCGATTGATGTTTGCAAGACCGACTGCGAGGCAGCGGCGGCCTGAACCGACAGCGCATACGCGCTGTAAGGCTGAATGATTTGCGACCAGCCCATCAATAGCGTACAAACCAAAGCCGCAGACGCTTTGAGATGTTTCATGTATATCCCCCCGGACATTGACCACATGTAAAGACCGAATAGCTGCTATATTACCGCACTTCCATACAGGCATTTAAAGCTTAGAAAAGCAACGTTTACCATACAGTCAAAAAGAGGCGCTCCTGCAACGGAGCGCCTCAACAGACTCTATGCAAAAGGCCTAGCTGCGCCGATTACACGACCTGGAGCATTGACCGAGCGCTCGGTCACACCGATCCCCGGCCACGAATCAATGATTCGACCGTTTCCAATGTAGATTCCAATATGACCCCGGTAGTAGACCACATCTCCCCTCTGCATAGCAGAGGTGCTAACCGGCATAAACGTGTTGTTGCGATACCAGTTCATGGAGTTATAGGTCTGCTCGGGCAGCCAACGATGGTTATAGGGGTTATACCAACCCATATCCATGCCTGTCGCATACAGACATTGCAGTACCAAGCCCGAGCAATCAACCGCATCCCCCGGCCAAGAAGACCAAGGCTCAATATAACGCGTCCCAATATATTCCCGAGCACGCTGGACGAACGCATTGATGCAATCCTGTCTTGAAGCGTTATAAGGAATTCGAGAAGGCGAGACATACGTGAAATAACCGGTGCAATACGAAGGAAGCTGTACGCTATTGTAACTAACCTTTGGATAAGATCCCGGAGTCTGATACCCCATATAACGATAGGTCTCAAAATACGAATCAGACGTAGAGCCTGGTGCAGAAGCGCCCTTGGGGACAATCTTTACTTGTAAAGCCTGAACAGGAATGCCAAGCTTCGTGGTGCCCGCCGGTGATCCATTTTTAGTCCAGCCAAGCCATCCGTAATTTGACACATGGACGCGATACCAGACATCAAAGTAATTCGAAACGTCGCCAGTCAAGTTAATCTTCACGGCTTGGATTTGTTGTCCCTGTCCAACGGTTCCCGCTGTGGCCCCATCTGAGACAGCAGATTGCCAGCCGATATTGGATACGTGGGCGGAATACGAAATGCCACCGTTCGTGGAGATTTCGGAAAGCGAAAACTGCATGGCCTCCATCGCACGGTTCTGCCCAACTGTTCCGGCAACACCGCCATTGCCGACAGGCGCTTGCCAGCCAAGACCGGAGCAATTCGCCTTTGCAGATAGCTCGGGAAGCTGGATCAACGCAGCATGGTCTTGAATGGGAGCGTCGGACGAACCCTTGGCAACCAACTTAATTTGAATTGCCTCGGCCTGCTTAGACAGCCCAACGGTGCCAGCCGCAGCTTCATTTTTAGCCCAGCCAAGCCAGCCATAGTCTGCAGCATGAATACGGTAGTAAATATCGTATTTTGAAGCGTCGTTCCCGGTCAGCCTTAATTTGACCGCCTGAATTGCGAGGCCCTTGCCAACAGTGCCAGCATAGGAAGCACCCGAGACGTATGGCCGCCAGCCGATATTCGCAACATGTGCCGACACTTCAACTGAGGCATCGATGCCCTGAGTTGCAACATACAAAGCCTGCAGGGAGCGGGACTTGCCCGTCTGGCCAGCGGTTTCACCGTTGCCAACGGGAGCCAGCCAGCCCGCAGAAGCAACGTGCGCCTGAGATACAAGACCGATTCCAGGCGTTTCGATAAATGCATTGGCAGAGGAGCCAGGCGAAGACTGACCCTTATTTACAAGTGCAACATCGATGCCGCACAAACCGGAAGAACCACCAGAAACGCCACATGCCTGACCATTTGACGCCCAGCCAGTCCAGCCATTACCGGAATCGCATACTCGATACCAGATGTCATAATTGGCAGCGAGTTGACCGCTCAACGACATTTTTATCGCTTTTATGGGTGCGCCGGATACCGCCTTGGCAGCGCCACCATCCGATGAAGAAGCGCCCCAGCCTGAATACCCATCCATAACGGAATAAGAAATAGACCCGTTATCAGTTTGACCGGCAACGCTCAGGGCAATAGAGTTCAGCAGTTTAGCACCCTTGCCTCCGATCGTGGCCTTTTGACCAGAAGAGGAGCCAAGACTCTCCCCAGAAACGGCCGATCCGGAAACCGTAACAGCATCTGGATCGCCGATAAAGACCTTGGCCGAGGAACCGGGCGCCGCTCCGCCTTTCTCCACGAGAACCACTTTGACCGCTTCGATAGCCCTGCCCTTACCGGCAGAACCAGCGGCAGCACCATTGCAGGCCCAATCGAGCCAGCCAATGCCTGACACATGAGCGCAATACCAGATGTCATATTTATCTGCCGCCTCGCCGGTCAAGCGAATCTGGACGGCCTCGAGGCGCTGAGACTTTCCGGTCGTGCCGCAGTGCCCCTTAGACCACTGCTGCCAGCCAACATTCGAGACATGACCACGAAGCTCAATAGAACCCGAGTGGCCATACCAGCCAAGCTGGGCTTCGAGGGCCTCCATGGGAAGGCCCCTGCCAGTTGTCCCAGCAACAGATCCGCCACCTACGGGAGACATCCAGCCAATATTCGATGTATGCGAACGGATGGCAATCGAAGCGGGATCATCGCTACGGTTCTTAAAAGGACGGGTAGTGTCGCCCGGGGCGGGGTCGCCCTTGGGCAGGACCGCGACCTGGACGGCCTGGACGGCGCGGCCGTAGCCCGCCGAGCCGGCGTCGGCGCCGTCGCACGCCCAGCCGAGCCACCCGAACTCGGCGGAGTGGACGCGGTACCAGACGGTGTAGCGGGCCGACAGGTCCGCGGACAGCCTGACCCTCAGGGCCTCGACGGCGCGGGACTGGCCGGTGGTGCCGGCGGTGGCCTGCCAGCCGACGTTGGAGACGTGGGCCTCGACGGATATGGCGTCAGAGCCGAGGGGCTCGCCGGTCGAGGCGTCGGACAGGACGAGGCGCAGCGCCTCGAGGGGGAGCCCCCTGCCGGTCGTGCCGGCGGTCTCGCCGCCGGCGACGGCGCCCATCCAGCCGATATTGGAGACGTGGGCGGAATAAGACAGCGAGACGGCAGTGGCCCCATCGGACTGCGCGGCCTCCGCCTGGCCCCCGTCGGCCTGGGCGGTTTCGGCCTGGGCGGCCTCGTCCTGGGCGCCGGACTCCCCGCCGGCGGGCTGCGCCTCGCCGGGGAGCGGCTGCGTGTCCCCCGCCGCGGCGGGGGCGGCGTAGGCCGCGGGCCCGCACAGGGCCAGGGCGGCAGCGACCGCGAGGACGGCGGCGGCCCCGGAAACTCGTTTCATGGAGCGTTTCATGGAAAATCCCCCTAATCTAGCAACGGTTTAGAGTCTACTAGATTGGGGGGACGGGGGCCAAGCCGATAAAGGTAATTAACCATCAGCTATTTAATCAGACAAACATGCTGATTGATCTCGGCCGGATTTGAATAGTTGTAGATAGACGAAATCTGATTGGCGGGCGATGAGGAGTGCCACATCTTATTATCACGGGGATTGTCGCCCCAGAAAAACCCGATATGGCAATCGACGTTAGGAGCAGTCTTAAAGAATATGACGTCGCCCTTTCTTGCCAACCCGCTATTCAGCAGATCCTGCACCTTGTTGAACTCATAAACCTTTGAGCCGGAATCAATCGCATAACCGTAAAAACGCCAAGCATTGATATAGCTACCGCCACCGGGGCCTCCAGCCCAAGGAGAATGGTTATTATTTGCGGCTACCGCTGCAAGATTGCCGCCGCATTTCGACCATGCGTGGGCGACAAAACCGGTGCAATTCATACCAGAGTATCCATCCCAACGCCTCTCACCATTGGGATAGGTGCAGGTAGGAATAGAGAATCCAGTGGAATATGGAGTCCCGACGTAGTAGCCGTCATATTGATGTTGGGTAAGCCAAGTAACGAGTCTGATCCGCGGAACGCCAATCACTTTCTCATCAGCAACGTCTCTGTACGCGCCCTCCGTGGGGCCCGGTGCCGCCGAGCCCTTCGCGAGGATGCGGACCTGGAGCGCCT